>JALHPF010000004.1 GCA_022842595.1 Rubrivivax sp. | reverse complement strand
GGCCACGGCGCCGCTGCCGCCCCCGGCCTGGGCCAGCCTGCGGACGGCGGCACAGCTGCAGGCGGACGCGAGCGGCGTGCAGGCCGACAGCGCCTGGTTCTTCCCGGGGGGCGGCTGGATCGACGCGGCGGCGGCCGTGCGCGCCCTGATGGCCAGCCCGGGAATTGAATTCCGCGGCGGCACCACGGTGGCCCGCCTGCAGCGCAAGGGCCAGCATTGGTTGGCGCTGGACGCCAGTGGCCGGCCACTGGCCGATGAAGGGGTCGTGGTTCTGGCCGGCGCGGGTGCCGGCAACCAGCAGGCAACGGCCATGGCCGAACTGCTGCATGGCGCGGGTGCCCTGGCCTGGCCCGGCCAGCGCACGCGCGGCCAAATCAGCTGGTTCCTGCACGAGGGCCCGGCCCTGCCCTGGCCGGTGGCGGGTGGCGGCTATGCCCTGCACCTGCCAGCCACGGCAGACCTGCTCTGCGGCGCGACGACGCAGGCCGACGACAACGACGCGCGGGTCCGCGAGGCTGACCACGCCTTCAACCTGGCGCGCCTGAAGGCCTTGACAGGCCTCACGCGCGCCGCAGGATCACCGCTGCACGGCCGTGTGGCCTGGCGAGAACGGGTGGCAGACCGGCTGCCGGTGGTGGGAGCGGCTGTGGATGCTTTGGCCCTGCACGGGCTGCTGGGCGCGGAGGTGGCCAGCGCCAAGGACAGCGCCCTGCGACACCCCAGCCTGCCGCCATTACCGCTTTTGCCGCCTTTACCGCCTTTGTCGCGCCTGCCGCGCCTGCCGGGCCTGTTCGTGCTGGGCGCGATGGCCGGCCGGGGCTTCACCTGGGGGCCGCTGGCCGGCGAAGTGCTGGCGAGCTGGGTCGACCAGACGCCGCAGCCGCTGGAAGCCGACCTGCTGGACGCCCTGGACCCGGCTCGCTTCTGGCTGCGCCAGGCGCGCAGGCGAACTTCGGCCCCGCAGGCCTAGCCGGCCTGGGCGGCGGGCGGTTGGCCGGGCGCAGCAGCGTCCGGGCTGTCACCGTCGGCGTCTTCGGCCTCGGGTTCGTCACCGCCCGGGCCACCGACCTTGCGCGCCGCTTTCTCCTTTTCCTTTTCTTCCTTCTTCTTCTTCTTGGCGATTTCGCGCTGGCGTTTCTCGAACGAATAGTTGGGTTTGGCCACCGTGGTCCTTGGCTACGTCAAAGCATGTATGAGAACACAAGAAAGTGCGGGTGTTCAGCCGGGCCTGCCCGGGATGTCAGTAGCGCACAGTCTGCACGCCCTGCGCCGTGCCCAGCAGGCACAGGCTGGCACGGTGGCGGGCAAACAAGCCGACGGTGACGACGCCGGGCCACTGGTTGACCTCGACCTCCATCGCCAGCGGGTCATTGATCTGCAAGCCGTGCACGTCCAGCAGCGGGTGGCCGTTGTCGGTGACGACACCGGCACGCAGCATCGCACGCCCGCCCAGCGCCGCAAACCGCCGCTGCAGCTGCGGCACCGCGAGGTCGATCACTTCCACAGGCAGCGGAAACCTGCCGAGCACATCCACCCGCTTGGAGGCGTCGGCGATGCAGACGAAGCGCGCCGCCAGGTCGGCGACGATCTTCTCGCGCGTGAGCGCGGCGCCCCCGCCCTTGATCATGCAACCACGGCCGTCGATCTCGTCGGCGCCGTCGATGTAGACCGGCAGGCGCTCGACTTCGTTCGCTTCGCGCACCGCGATGCCGTGGGCACGCAGGCGCTGGGTGCTCGCCACCGAGCTGCTGACGGCGCCGGCGATCTGGGCCTTCATGCCCGCCAGTGCGTCGATGAAGTGGTTGACGGTGGAGCCGGTGCCCACACCCACCCATTCGCCGGGCACGACATGCTGCAGGGCTTCACGCGCCACCAGGGCCTTGAGTTCGTCTTGTGTCATGGGCGCGGATTATCCGCAGTGGCACGACAATCCCGGTCATGCCGCTCGTTCCCTATGCCCTGACCCGCCCCTTCCTGTTCGGCCTGGACCCGGAAGCCGCCCATGACCTCACGCTGGCCAGCATCGCCAGGCTGCAGAACACCCCCGCGCAATGCCTGTGGGCGCAGCCCCGTGTCAGCGACCCGCTGACGCTGGTGGGGCTGAAGTTCCCCAACCGCGTGGGCCTGGCCGCGGGCCTGGACAAGAATGGCCGCTGCATCGACGGCCTGGGCGCGATGGGCTTCGGCTTCATCGAGGTCGGCACCGTCACGCCGCTCGGCCAGCCCGGCAACCCCAAGCCGCGCATGTTCAGGCTGCCGGCCAGGCAGGCGCTCATCAACCGGCTGGGCTTCAACAACGAAGGCCTGGCCAGCTTCCTGGCCAACGTGCAGCGCGCCCACAGCTTCCGCCGTGCCGGCGGCATCGTCGGGCTGAACATCGGCAAGAACGCGGCCACGCCCATCGAACGCGCGGCCGACGATTACCTGGCGGGGCTGGACGGCGTCTACCCGCATGCCGACTACGTCACCGTGAACATCAGCAGCCCGAACACGAAAAACCTGCGCGCGCTGCAAAGCGACGAGGCGCTGGACGCGCTGCTCACGGCGCTGCAGGAACGCCGTGCGACGCTGGCTGCCACGCACCGCAAGACCGTGCCGATGTTCGTGAAGATCGCACCCGACCTCGACGAAGCCCAGGTCGGCGTGATCGCCGCCACGCTGCGCAAGTGCGGCATCGACGGCGTCGTCGCCACCAACACCACGCTGGCCCGCGATGCGGTGCAGGGCCTGCCGCATGCCGAAGAAACCGGCGGCCTGTCGGGCGCGCCGGTGCTGGCGGCCAGCAACCGCGTCATCGCGCAGCTGCGCGCAGCGCTGGGCAGCGCCTACCCGATCATCGGCGTGGGCGGGGTCATGAGCGGGGCCGACGCACGCGCCAAGATCGCCGCCGGGGCCAGCCTGGTGCAGATCTACACCGGGCTCATCTACCGCGGGCCTGAGCTGGTGCGCGAAGCCGCACAGGCCCTGGCCGGCGCTACGTCGGCCGCACGCCAAAGCCCCAGGCCAGCAGGCTGAAGGTGACGAAGGCCAGCACCGTGCTGGTCATGATGATGCGCGCCACGCGGCCGTTGTCGGCGCCGTAGCGTTCGGCCAGCAGCGACACGTTGCTGGCGCTCGGCAGCGCCGCGGCCAGGGTCAGCACCATCACCTGGAAGTTCGACAGCGGCGCGCCCAGCGACTGCGCCGATGCCGCCAGCAGCAGCACCAGCAGCGGGTGCACAAAGAGTTTGATCAGAGCAACGGGCACGTAGTCGACCAGCGCCGTCTGCGTGTGGGTGTGCTGGCCGGCGCGGAACAGCACCGCGCCGATGGTGAACAAGGCCACCGGGCTGGCGGCGTCGGCGAGCATGCGCACGACCACGTCGGCCGGGCCGGAAAGCTTGATCTCTGCCACCGAGAACAACGCGCCCAGCGCGATCGACCAGGGCAGCGGGTTCGACAGCGCCCCGCGCACCGCGCGAAGCGCTGCCGTGCGCGTGCCATGCGCCGCCGCACCCTGCGCCTGCGCCAGCGCGATGCACAGGCTGCTGGTGACGAACAGGTCGGCCAGGATGGTGCAGATCACCGGCCCCGCTGCCGCCGGCCCCAGCAGCGCCACCAGCAGCGGCACGCCCATGAAACCGGTGTTCGGGAACGCCGCCACCAGCGCGCCGAAAGCAGCGTCTTTCAGGCCCACCCGGGCGTTCAGGCTGACGGCGATGGTGAAGAACACGATCAGCAGCGCGGCCGCCAGGTACACCAGCAGCACCGCCGGGTTCAGCAGGTCGAATACCGGCGTGTTCATGCCGAAGCGGAACAGCATGCACGGCAGCGCGAAGTACAGGACAAAGGCGTTCAGCCCCGGAATGGCGCTTTCCGGCAGCACATGGCGGCGGGCGGCCAGGTAGCCGGCCAGGACCAGGGCAAAGAAGGGAATGGTGACGGAGAGGATGGCCTGCATGCGGCCCGGAGTATCGCAACCCAGCGCTGGCCCACGGCAAAGGACCGTTCGTCGCATCGCCTGCACGGGGGCATCGCGCATTGCCTATGCTCGCCACCATCCTGTTTTCGAATCGAGGCCGTTGCACCATGTCCGATGAACGCAAGCGCATGTCCTTCCTGGGCCGGCTGTGGTGGCTGGTGGACGCCAGCCGGCGCACCCTGCTGAACCTGATCTTCCTGGCCTTGATCGGCCTGGTGATCTGGGCGCTGCTCAAGCCCGGCAAGCCCGATCTGCAGCCGAAGACCGCCCTGGTGCTGAACCTGGCCGGGCCGCTGACCGAGCAGAAGAGCGGCAGCGCCCGCGACAGCGCCCTGAAGCAGGTGCGGGGCGAAGAAGTGGCCCAGACCCGGCTGCGCGACGTGCTGGCCGTGCTCGACGCCGCCGCGAAAGACCCGAAGGTGCCGCACCTGCTGCTGACGCTGGACGACTTCGCCGGCGCCGGCCTGCCCACGCTGCGCGAGGTGGCCGCGGCCATCGAGCGCTTCAAGGCCAGCGGCAAGCCGGTCTACGCCTGGGGCGCCAACTACGACCAGCGCAGCTACTTCCTGGCGGCACACGCCACCGAGGTCTGGCTGCATCCGATGGGCGCGGTGCTCATCGAAGGCTTCGGCCGGCCGCGCAACTACTACAAGGACGCCTTCGACAGGTTCGGCATCCAGGCCACGGTGCTCCGCGTCGGCAAGTTCAAGAGCGCCGGCGAAGGCTTTTCAGCCAACGCACCGTCGCCGGAAACGACCGAAGCCGAGAAGTACCTGTTCGACGCGATGTGGGGCAGCTGGCTGGCCAGTGTCGAGAAAGCCCGCAAGCTGCCGGCCGGCACGGTCATGAAACTGATCGACGGCCTGCCCGAGAACCTGGCGGCCGAAGGCGGCGACATCGCCCGGCTGCTGCTGAAGGAAAAGCTCGTCGACAGCCTGAAGACGCGCGACGAGATGCGCGCCTTCCTCATCGAGAAAGGCGCCAAGGACGAGGTGGCCGCCAACGGCGCCCAGCGCACCACCACCTTCCTGCAGGTGAACTTCAACGACTACCTGGGCCGCATCAAGCCACGCACCGACGGCGACGCGGTGGGCGTGATCGTGGCCGAAGGCGAGATCGGCGACGGCCAGGCGCCGGGCGGCAGCATCGGTGGCGAATCGACCTCGGCGCTGATCCGCCAGGCGCGCGAGGACAAGGCCGTCAAGGCCATCGTGCTGCGCGTCGACTCGCCCGGCGGCAGCGCCTATGGCTCCGAACTCATCCGCCGCGAACTGGAGCTCACGCGCGCCGCCGGCAAGCCCGTGGTCGTTTCGATGGGCGACCTGGCCGCGTCGGGCGGCTACTGGATCAGCATGGCGGCCGACGAGGTGATCGCGGACGAGACTACCATCACCGGCAGCATCGGCGTGCTGGCTGTGCTGCCGAGCTTCAAGGGCGCCATGGACAAGGTCGGCGTCAATACAGCCGGCTACGGCACCACTTGGCTGGCGGGCTCGCTGGATCCGCGCAAGACGCTCGACCCGCGGCTGGCCGGCATCGTCCAGGCCAGCATCGAACGCATCTACGCCGACTTCACGCAGACGGCGGCCAAGGCGCGCAAGACCACGCCCGAGAAGATCAACGACGTGGCGCAGGGCCGCGTCTGGACCGGCGCACAGGCCGTCGAGCGTGGCCTGGTCGACAAGCTCGGCGGCTTGGGCGACGCCGTGGCCGCCGCCGCGGCACGCGCCAAGCTGGGGGCCGATGTCCGCGTGACCTATGTCGAACGGCCACCCGGCCGCCTGCAACAGGCGCTCGAGATGTTCGGCGTCAGCGAAACCGGCCTTGCAGGCCGGTTGCTCGCCGCCGTGGCGCCGGGCCTGGTGCTGGCCGACCCGGTGCAGACCCTGCTGCCGGGCGTGCCGCAGACGCTGGTGGACGGCGTGCGCCACGACCTGGGCTGGCTGGCCGGCGTCAGCGAACGACGCCAGCCCTTCGACGCCGTCGTGCACTGCCTGTGCGCGGCGCCCTGAAGTCCGGGCCTACAGGTTGCCCTGGGTCCAGGGCCCGGCAATCGCCACCGTGATGCCGGGCGACTGGATGTTGGCAAACAGCACGCGGCCGCTGGGGTCGAAGCAGGCACCGCAGAACTCCGAGCCGCGGAAGTCACCCGCGGCCACCCGCTTGCCGGCGCCGGCCACCTGCGCGGCGGTCAGCTGCACGTTGTTCTTGCAGAAGATGTAGGCCTCGCCGGCCGGGTTCAGGCCGAGCAGGCGCGTGCCGCTGCCGAAGGCGTCGGGCGAAGCGCCGCCGTCCTCGCACAGCACGATGCCGCCGCGCGGGCTGACAGTGACGTTGTCGGGGTTGTTGCCGGCCGTGGCTGCGCCGCTGACGAACAGCGCGCGCAGGCGCATCGTGGCCAGCGTCAGTTCCCAGACCGCACCCTCGCCCTGGCCGGGCTGGTTGTTGGCGTTGACGCCGGCCCCGGTGTCGACGATGAACATGCGGCCGTCGGCGAACCAGATGCCTTCGCCACGGCTCATGCGCGCGCAGCCGGCGGCCAGGGCCTGGATCGTCGGCCCGGCCATCGCTGCCAGCGCCACGCCGCCGGGCAGGCCGGCGACGGTGCGTGGGTCGGCATCGGGGTCGGCGATGTCGACCCATTCCAGTTCGTATTCGTCACCGACCTCGGGGTTCAGCAGACCCAGGTTGTTGCTGGCGGCCAGCGACAGCGGCTGCGCCTGGCGCACGATGCTGCGGATGCGCGCCGCCTGCAGCACGCCGCCCTGCTGCAGGCTGCCCAGGCCGCCCGCGGCATTCACCGGCACGTAGCGGTACAGCGCCGAGGCGTTGCGGTTGTCCTCGGTCTCGTAGACGATGCCGGTGGCCGGGTCGATGGCCACGGCCTCGTGCACGAAGCGGCCCATGCCGACGATGGGCCCGGCCAGGCTGGCCGTGGCGTCGACGGCCGACTCGAAGACATAGCCGTGCTTGCGCCCGCCGATGGCCGAGAAGTCGTAGACCGTTTCCTCGCAGGTGAGCCAGCTGCCCCAGGGCGTGGGCCCGCCCGCGCAGTTGCCCAGCGTGCCGCCGAGCGATGCATAGGCATCCACCCACTGGCCGTTGCGGAACACCAGGTTGGTGGTGCCGCCGCCGGCCACGCCAGAGAAAGGCGTGGGGTCGGGGGCAGCCGGGTTGGTGACGACGCCGCTGGCGCCGATGCGCACGGTGAGCGCGCCGCCGATGGTGAGGATGCCGTTGATGGCCCCAGTCGCGTACATCTGCGGCGCCAGGACGGCGTCGGCCGGGCCGGTGGCCAA
Source organism: Rubrivivax sp. (assembly GCA_022842595.1). Lineage (GTDB taxonomy): Bacteria > Pseudomonadota > Gammaproteobacteria > Burkholderiales > Burkholderiaceae_C > Rubrivivax. Next base: position 212,549 of record JALHPF010000004.1, on the reverse strand, counting down.
GCCGCGTTCGTGGTTGCGCACGAGCACGATCTCGGTGCCGCGGCCGTCGCGCGCAATGCGCACTGAGCGCACCACGGCCATGCCATCGTGGTTGGACGGCGTCGGCCGGCCGTCGCGCATCGGGTCACCGGTCCAGCCATGGCTGCGGTAACTGAAGCCCGCGGGCAGCTGCAGCAGCGGCAGGCCGGTGCTCAGGTCGGCAACGGGCGCGATCGGGCCATAGGGCGAGACGGCAGAGACGAGCTGCTTGCCGCCCGCTGCCTGTGCCAGGGCCTGGCGGCTGTGCAGGGCTGCGAGCGCGCCAACGAAGGACGAAGCCATCACCGCGCCCGAGCCCTGCAGCAGGTGGCGGCGACTGATGGTCGAGGTTCTGGCTGGCGGTCTGGCGGTCGTTTCGACAGGCCGGGCAGGAAGGGACAGGCGGCGCATGGCGGGCTCCGGTGGGACCAAGGGGGCCGACTGTCATCGGCGATGCCGGAGTGTGCGAAGCCGTCGTGAAAGTTTGGCGACGGTCGGGGCGGGCTCGTCGCCGGCAGACTCAGCGCAAGGGCAATGCCGGCGGCCGCGCCAGGTCGTCGACGGTCTGCCCCTGCTGGCGCAGCAGGGCTTCCAGCGCCGGCAGCAGAGGGCCCAGGCGTTCGTCGATGGCCGCACGCACGGTGTCGACGAAGACCTGGGTGCTGCGTTCGATCTCGATGTTCACTGCCGTGCCTGCCGGCTTGCTGCCGAAAGTCGTCATGCGCAGGGTTTCGGGGATCAGCCAGACCTCGAACCAGCCGCTGCCGTCGGCCTGGCGCTGGGCCTCGGCCACCGTCAGGCTGGCGCCGTTGACGGCGATGTAGCCCTTGGCAAACACATAGCGCATCCACGGCGCCGCCACGTCGATGCGCAGCACATGGTTGTTCTCGGGGCGGCGAACCTCGGCCACCGTGGCCTGGAAGTCGATATGGCCCGACAGCGGGTGGCCGCCGATCTCGGCGCCGTCCTTCGCCGCACGTTCGACATTGATGGCGCTGCCGCTGGCCAGACTGCCCAGGGTGGTGAGCGCCAGGCTCTGCTGCATCACGTCGAAGCTGGCCTGGCCCGGCGCGGGCCGCGCCGTCACCGTGAGGCACACGCCGTCGACAGCCACACTGGCGCCGATGGCCAGGCCTTCGTCGAAGCCGGCGGGCAGCGCCAGCACGAAGCTGCGCAGCCCCGCCCGGTCGTGGATCTCATGAACCTGGGCGATGCCCTGAACGATGCCTGTGAACATGGGAAGGAGCTTAAGCCAAGCCTGCATAGACTCGCCTGTCATGGAAGCGACACCCTGGCCGAACCCACCCCCCGACTGGCTGCCCTGCTTCAGCCTGGCCCGGCCGCCGGCCGGTTTCGTCGACGACCCCTACCCGTTCTATGCCGCGCTGAGGCAGTTCTCGCCGGTGCACGCGCTGGCCGCCGACAGCGTGGTGCTGACCCGCTACGACGACGTCCTGGCGGTCTACCGCTGCGCCAGCGCCAGCAGCGACAAGCAGGCTGAATTCGCGCCGCGCCTGGGCCTGGGCAGCCCGATCTACGAGCACCACACCAGCAGCCTGGTGTTCAACGACCCGCCCTCGCACACACGCGTTCGCCGCCTGCTGATGGGCGCGCTGAACCAGCGCGCGATCGCGCGCATGGAAGCAGGGGTGGTGGCCCTGGTCGATACGCTGCTGGACCGCCTGGCCGAGCGGCCGGCGCCCGACCTGATCGAGGACTTCGCGGCGCGCATCCCGGTCGAGGTCATCGGCAACCTGCTCGACGTGCCTGCGGCCGAACGCGCGCCGCTGCGCGACTGGTCGCTGGCCATCCTGTCGGCGCTGGAACCCGCACCGGGCGCGCCCGTGCTGGCCCGCGCCAATGCCGCCGTCACCGACTTCCTGGCGATGCTGAAGGGACTCGTGGCCGAACGCCGCCGCCACCCCGGCGACCCGCAGGCCGATGTGCTGACGCGGCTGCTGCAAGGCCAGGACCCCGGCAGCCGTGACGGCCAGCTGAGCGAAGGCGAACTGCTGCACAACTGCATCTTCCTGCTGAACGCCGGGCACGAGACCACCACCAATCTCATCGGCAACGGCCTGCACGCCCTGCTGACACACCGTGCCGCCTTCGACGCGCTGCAGGCCGACCCGGCGCTGATCGGCAGCGCGGTCGAGGAACTGCTGCGCTATGAAAGCCCGCTGCAACTGAACAACCGGCGCCTGACGGCACCGCTCGCGCTCGCCGACCGGGTGCTGCCGGCGGGCTGCTTCGTCACGCTGTGCATCGGCGCGGCCAACCGCGACCCGGCGGTGTTCGCGCAGCCCGACCGGCTGGACATCGCGCGCCGCCCCAACAACCACCTGGCATTCGGCCAGGGCGCACATGCGTGTTCGGGCATGAACGTGGCGCGGCTGGAAGCAAGGGTGGCCATCGGCCGGCTGCTTGCGCGTTTTCCGAGGCTCGACCTGGCCGGGGCGCCGGAACGCGACCCGCGAGTGCGTTTTCGCGGCTGGCGGGCGCTGCCGGTCAGCCTCAGCCCGGGCTGAGTGTCGTCAAGGCTTGGCCCAGCCGGCCAGGCCAACCGTGATGCGCCCGTCAGGCCATTCGACGACCGGCCGCTTGATGGCGCTGGGCTGCTCGAGCATCAAGGCCCGCGCGCTGGCTGTGTCCACCACAGCCGCCTGCGCCTCGGGCGCCAGCTTGCGCCAGGTGCTGCCCTGGCGATTCAGCAGCTTGTCCCAGCCCGCCGCCTGCAGCCAGGCATCGAGCCGGGCTTCGGGCACGCCCTGCTTCTTGAAGTCGTGGAAAACATGGGGCTGCCCTTGCGCCGTGAGCCAGGCCCGCCCCTGCTTGACGCTGTCGCAGTTGGGGATGCCATAAAGGGTGATGCCGGGGCCTGGGCTCATGTTGGCGTCAATTCGGGCCATCGGAAGGTCGATCGCAGGCGGGATCAGGATAGAAGCCGCCGTCGCGAACCCGACCATCGTCGCCGATGGAAACGCGAAACCAGAAGCATTCGTTGGTCTCGTAGCGCCATGACCAGATCTCGCCGCCCTGGCGGCCGCCGCTGCGCCGGTTGCCTGGCGTACCCAGGGTCATGCGCAGTTCGTCGCGGCTCATGCCCGGCGCCCGGGCCTGGAAGGCCTGCAGCGACGAATCGGTGAGCACCTGCGCGGCACCGGTCAGGCGACCGCTGGCGTCGAGGTCGACCATCCAGGTGCTGCGGCCGAAGGGGCCGGTGGCGTATTCCAGCCGCTGGCCGCCCGCAGGCAGGCCGTAGCGCGCCGTGGGCTGGCCCCAGCGCTGCACCACGTCGGCCTCGGTGGCGCCGGGCGCGGGCGGCTTCACCACGCAGCCGGCGGACAAGGCGCAGACCAGCGCCCACGAGCACATCGATTTCATTGCCGAGCCCTTTCGTCGCGATGTCCAACTACGCTGACATCGTGCCGGGTTTGCACTGAATGCCACCGCACGATTGGCCAAATCCCTGTCACGAGCGTCAGAATCGAGTGCATGCCCGTCCCGCCTGGCGACAGCAACAGCTTGCTGCAACTGATCTTCGATCACGCCGGAGAAGGCATCAGTGTGTTCGACGCACAGATGCGCTTGAAGGTCCACAACCAGCGTTTCCTGGAATTCACCGGCCTGCCCGCGGCGCTGGCCTGCCCTGGCGCTGACTTGCTGGTTTTGCTCACGCACATGGCCCGCGCCGGCGAATTCGGCCACTTTGCCGGTGAAGCCGAACTGCAGGCCGACTGCCAGCGCCGCCTGGCCGAACTGCGCGATGGTCCGCCAGGCCTGACACAACGGCTGCGGCCGAACGGCCAGACGCTGGAACTGCGGCGCTCGCCCACCCCTGACGGCGGGTTCGTGATGCTCTATGCCGACATCAGCCAGCGCCGCGCCGCCGAGGACTCGGCGCTGCAGCAGCAGCGCATGCTGCAGCTGGTGCAGCAGCACACGGCACAGGGCTTCTGGTTCATCGACAACGAGCGGCGCACCCTGGACGCCAACCCCGCCATGTGCCGGATGCTGGGCGTGGAGCGCGGCGAGCTGCTGGGCCGTGACATCTACGGGTTCGTCGACGAGGCCAATGCCGAGATCTTCCGGCGCAACACTGCGCTGCGCGCACAGGGCGTGGCCAACGGCTACGAAGTCACGCTGCGCAGCGCCAACGGCCAGACCATCGACTGCTTCAACAACGCCACGCCGCTGTACGACGTCCAGGGCCGCTGTTTCGGCGCGCTGGGCCTGTTCACCGACATCACGCCGCTGAAACGGGCCCAGCAGCAGCTGAACCTGACCAGCAGCCTGCTGGCGCAGAAGTCCCGGGTGCTGGAAGTCACCCTCGACAGCCTGGTGCAGGGCGTGCTCAGCATCGATGCCAGCGGCCAGCTGAACGCGTGGAACCAGCGCCTCCTGGAATTGCTGGAAGTACCACCGGAATTCATGGCGGCCCGTCCCAGCTTCAAGGCGCTGTGTCTCTGGCAGGTCGAACAGGGCTTGCTGCTGCCCGACGAATGGCCCTGGCCACCTTCGGCCGACACTTATGAACGTGTGCGCCACGACGGCATGGTGCTGGAGGTGCAGACCCATGTCGCCGCCGACGGCAGCATCGTGCGCACCTACACCGACATCACCACCCGCAAGCAGGCCGCCACTGCGCTGCTGATGGCCAAGGAAGAGGCCGAGCGGGCGAATCGTGCCAAGTCGGAATTCCTCTCGCGCATGTCGCACGAGCTGCGCACACCCTTGAATGCCGTGCTGGGCTTCGCGCAGCTGCTGCAGACCGATGCCGACGAGCCCCTGTCGCCGATGCAGAACGCCCGGGTGCAGGAAATGCTTCGCGGCGGCCAGCACCTGCTGAGCCTGATCAACGACGTGCTCGACCTGGCGCGCATCGAAGCCGGCGCACTGCGACTCCAGCTCGAGCCCGTGGACCTGGCCGAACTCGTCGGCGACTGCATGCGCCTGGTCGAACCCAACGCAGCCGAACGAGGGATCAAACTGCAGATTCGACACGGTGCGCCGGGGCCGTCACGCGTGCTGGCCGACCCGACGCGCTTGCGCCAGGTGCTGCTGAACCTGCTGTCGAACGCCGTCAAGTACAACCGCGAAGGCGGCCAGGTGGACGTGTCCTGGCAGCACGAAACCGCGCGGGGGACGGTGTGCCTGTCGGTCAGCGACACCGGCCTCGGGCTGAGCGCCGAGCATCAGCAGCGCCTGTTCCAGGCGTTCGAGCGACTCGACGCCCAGCATTCCACGGTGCCGGGCGCCGGAATCGGCCTGGCGCTGAGCAAATGGCTGGTGGAACTGATGCAGGGGGACATCGGCGTCGACAGCACAGCCGGCAAGGGCTGCCGCTTCTGGGTGCGGCTGGCCGCGGCAGACAGCGCCCCGCCACCGGCAACGCTTGAGTTGGCCCAGCCGCGCCGGGCCGTCCGGCGGCCGGCTGGCGACTTCCAGACCGTGCTGTACATCGAGGACAACGCCGTCAACCAGATCCTGATGGAAGGCATGCTGTCCCATCGGCCAGGCGTCCGGCTGCTGACTGCCGGTTTGCCCGAGACGGGCCTGTCCATGGCCCTGCAGGCCCGGCCGGCACTGGTGCTGCTGGACATCCAATTGCCGGGCATGGACGGCTACGAAGTGTTGCGCCGGCTGCGCGCCGACGCCCGGACTTCCCACATCCCCGCCATCGCCGTCAGCGCCAACGCCATGCCCGCTGACCTGCAGCAGGCACATGAAGCCGGATTTGCCGACTACATCACCAAACCGCTCGACATTGGCGTCCTGCTGGCGGCCGTGTCCCGGGTGCTGGGCGGCTGAAACCAGCGCGGCGGCCGCTGCCGCCGTGGCCCGACCCACCTGCAGTTCAGTGCCATTCAGTGCCGTTCAGCGTCTCTTGTCACAAAGGAGATGCAGGAACCCCACGATCACGGGGTAGGCGGAGGTCGGCGGGTCTCTCACACTGCAAGCCATCCACAAACTTAGTGGTTTCCGAATTGCCGCCCGCGCGCCTGCGCCATCCAAAGGAATCTGCATGTTGAACAAGAAGATCCTCGCTCGATCACTGGCCGTTGCCGGTCTCCTGGCCGCCACCGGCGCAGCGCAGGCAACCATCACCGTCTACACCTCGCTGGCCGCCTTCACGGCTGCTGTGTTCAACCCCGGCGTCGACACCTTCGCCGGCTTGAGCACCGACGCCACCACCTTCGGCCCGCTGAACCGCACCGCTGGCAGCTATGGCTACGTCGCAACCACCGAGCCGAACAATGCCTTCTTCGGCGCCGGCACCCCCAGCAACCCCGCACTCAGCCCGAACACGGCCCAGGACCGCATGGTCTTCGACGGCTTCACGGGCGGCGTGGGTGCACTGGGCGCCAATTTCTACGCGACCAACATCAGTGGCGCGTTCATTTCCGGCGACATCATCGTCACGGCCACTGACGCCGACGGCGCCGTCACGCGCACGATCACCGGTGCCACCGTCGACAGCTTCCTGGGTTTTGTTTCGAACCGGGGTGCGCTGATTTCCGCTTCGCTGGTCAGTGTTCAGCCCGTGGCCGGCGGTTTCATCTGGCCGACGGCTGAGAATCTCGTGCTGGCCGCTGTCCCTGAACCCGAGACCTACGCCCTGCTGCTGGCAGGCCTGGGCATCGTCGGCTTCATGGCTCGCCGCCGCCGCGCCGACTGAGCGTATTTAGGTCTGTCGCCTGCCGCCCCGGCAGGCACAAACAACAAAGCCCCGGACGCAAGCGTCCGGGGCTTTGTGCTTTCTGGTGGGCCCTGACAGATTCGAACTGTCGACCAACGGATTAAGAGTCCGCTGCTCTACCAACTGAGCTAAGAGCCCTGAAACTTGTGCGGCTTGCCGCTTGATGCCTACTGCTGCGGCCTGGACCGCCGCCTGGTGGGTCGTGCGTGACTCGAACACGCGACCAACGGATTAAAAGTCCGCTGCTCTACCGACTGAGCTAACGACCCGGCTGCGACTCTTTCGAGTCCCCCGCGCCCAAGGCGTTGAGTGCAGTCCGCAGAGCCTACGATTCTAACCCGATCGCAGGTGCTGCTGCCAACTGCAAAGCGGCAGGTGCCTCCAGCAGTTGCGAAATCACCTCGCCCGCGGCCACCATGCCGAAGGTGGCCGTGACCGTGACACTGGAGCCGTAGCCATGGCAGTTCAAGCTGCCGTCGGTCGCGCAGGCGTCCGGCCCGCCAGGCGGCGCCACCGGCTCGCGCGAGAAGACGCAACGCAGCCCCGTCGGCGCGACAGCGCCAGCGCCGGCCCGCGGCAGCACGCCAGCCTGGCGCAGGCGCTGGCGCAGGCTGGCCAGCAGCGGGTCGTGGCTGACCTGGGCCAGGTCGGCCACCTCCACCGCCTGCGCCAGCCGCTTGCCCCCGGCAGCACCCACACACACCACCGGCACGCGCGCGTGCCGCCCCCAGGCAGCGAGTACCGCTTTCGCGCGCACCTGGTCACAGGCGTCGACGAGCATGTCGACGGGGCCAGTCAGCAGGGCCGGCCAGTTGTCGGCCTCGACGAATTCCTCGACGGCGTGGACGCGGCAACCCGGGTGGATGTCGGCGATGCGTTCACGCAGGGCCAGCGCCTTGGCCTGACCGAGCGTGCTGCCCAGCGCCTGCACCTGGCGGTTGACGTTGCTTTCGGCGACGTGGTCCAGGTCGAACAGCCAGATCTCGGCCACGCCACTGCGCGCCAGGGCCTCCACGGTCCACGAGCCGACGCCGCCCAGGCCGACCACCGCCACGCGCGCGTGGCGCAGGCGCTGGTAGCCGGCGTCGCCATACAGCCGCCGCAGGCCCCCGAAACGGCGCTCCAGACCGGCTGCGCCAGCCTCGGCTGCGACTGGCGGCGCACCCGTGACCGCCGTCACAGCTGGCTTTCCAGCCGCCAGGTCTGCCACCGAATGCCCAGCCAGCCGCCGGCCATGATGCCGGCCAGCGCGATGAAGCTGCCCAGGGCCAGGGTCGACACACCCGTGAGCCCCTGGCCGATGGTGCAACCCACGGCCGTGACGCCACCCACGCCCATCAGGATGGCGCCGACGATGTGGTTGGCGGTGTCTTCGGTGCCACGAAAGCCTTCCCAGCGAAAGCTGCGCGAGGCCAGGGCCACCACCGCCGCGCCCAGCACCACGCCCAGTGACGTGACGATGCCCAGCGTCAGCACCTTGCTGGTGTCGCTGAACAGGATCAGCCAGTCCAGCGTGTAGGCCATGGGTGCCACGAAGCTCAGCGATTCCATGCGCCGGCTGTTGGTGGCCAGGAAGCTGGGTTCCAGCGTCACGGGATGCTCGGGGATGAAGCCCAGCTGACCCGACACCCACCACACGCCCACCACCACGCCGCCCAGCCCCACGCCAGCCAGCCAGGTGTCGGCAGTACGGCCTTCCGGTCGGGCAAGGACGAAGGCCGTCAGCGCCACGGCCAGGGCCGAGCCGAGGCCCAGCGCCCAGCTGCGGGCCTGGCCACCCAACCAGTGGGCGGCGAGCGAGGGAAGGTCCTGCCCGGCTGGCAAACCCAGCACCACGCGGTCGACGCTGGCCACACGCGCCACGGCCGTGATGCCCCGCAGCGTGGCATAGGCCGCCGCCGCCAGCACGAAGAAGACGACCAGCGACTTCAGGCTGCCGCCGCCGATGCGGATGAGCGTCTTGCTGCCGCAGCCCGACGCCAGCACCATGCCCACGCCAAACAGCACACCGCCCAGCAGGTTGGACAGCCACAGCAGTTGCGGGCTGGCGTAGATGGTCGATTCCACCTGGATCCAGCCCAGCCCGACCATGCCGTTGAAGCCGAGCATGGCCATGGCCATGGCCAGCAGCCACATGCGCATGCGTGTCCAGTCGCCCATCGTCACGATGTCGGCGACGGCACCCATCGTGCAGAAGCGCGTGTGCTGCGCGATGGCGCCGAAGGCGACGGCCAGCCCGAAGCTGGCCCACAGGACCCGGGCCGTCAGCCCGGGCAGATCGGTCTCTTGCATCGCGCCGATTCTAGGCAGCGCCCGGGCCGCGGCCCGGCGCACCGGCTTACTTGATCGACGCGAGCCTTTCCTTGCCCGCCTGGGCGGCCTCGGACTGCGGGTAGGCCTTGATCAATTCGTCCAACGTGCGCCGCGCGGCACGCGCGTCTTTCAGCTCGGCCTGGCTGTTGGCCAGTGCGAGCAGGGCCTCGGGCGCGCGGGGGTGCTGGGGTGCAGCGCTCACGAAGGCGCGGAAGACGGCAATCGCTTCCTTGTAGTCGCGCTTGCCGTATTGCGCATTGCCCAGCCAGAAGCGCGCCGCGTCACGGTAGCCGCTGTCGGGGTAGCGCCCCTGGAACGCATTCAGCGCCGCCACGGCCTTGTCGAACTCACCGGTGCGGATGATGGCGATGGCCTCGTCGAAGCTGCGTTTTTCCGCCGGGTCGACGGTGAATTCGCGCCCGTCCAGCGTCACCTTCACGGGCTCGAAGCGGCGCAGTCGGTCGTCCAGGCTCTGCGACAGGTCTTTCTGCAGGCGCTGCAGGTCGGCCAGTTCCTTGGTGCGCTGCTCGTCGCTGCCGCGCAGCTTCGCCATGTCGGTACGCAAGGCTTCGAGCTGGGTATTCATCTCCAGCAGGGTGCGGCGCAACTGGCCCAGCTGCTCCAGCAGTTCGGCCTTGGTACTGGACAGCTCGGCCAGCCGGGCCTTGTTGTTCTCGTCCTGCTGGGCCACGCGCGCGCGCAGGTCGACGATGGCCTTGCGCGCTTCTTCGTCGTCGAACAGCCCGGCGTGGGCGGGCAGCGCAGCGGCGCTGGCGGCCAGGGCCAGGGCCAGCAGTGCCTGCTTCACCGCAACCAGGCGGAAGGTTCCAGTGGCGGCACGGGGGTGATCCATGCCTAGCGGTCCTTCAGTTCGGCACGGCGGTTGCGGGCATACGCAGTCTCGTCGCTGCCCTGCATGGCCGGGCGTTCCTTGCCGAAGCTCACGGCCTCGATCTGCGCACCGCTGGCGCCCAGCACTTCCAGCGTGCGGGCGACGGCCTCGGCGCGTTTCTGGCCCAGCGCCAGGTTGTACTCGCGGCCGCCGCGTTCGTCGGTGTGGCCTTCGATGACGATCTTGCGGGCCTTGTTGCTGCTCAGCAGCTTGGCATGGCCTTCCATCATCGGCTGGAATTCGCTGCGCACGGCGAAGCTGTCGAAGTCGAAGTAGACGACCCGCTGGCTGGCCAATGCCGCCAGTGCCGCCGCATTGGCCGCAGCGGTGCCGCCCGAGCCGGCCAGGTCGACCGTGGTCACGCCCGACTGCGGCGTGCCGGCAGTGGTGGCGCCCGAGCCGGCGGCACCGGCGCCATCGGCCGCGGTGGACCGCGACTCCACCGGCGCCATCGTGGTGGGCTCTTTCAGGGACGTGGTGCTGCCGCAGGCGCCCAGCAGGGCGGCGGTGGCCAGCAGGGACAGGGTGCTGCGCAGGGGCATCTTCTTCATGTTCGGGCTCCAGTAGGTGGGGTCAGGCTGGACAGGGAGACAGCCACGGGTGCAAAAAGTTCAGCCGGCTTCATGTCCGGAACGGGCCCCAGGCCGGTTCGCGCACGTCGGCGCCGCTGCTCACGAGCCGCGTCTTGATCTTGCCGTCGAGCGTGGTCGTGACCAGCACGTCGGCACCACGCACCCGGCTGGCATAGACGATCTGGCGGCCGTTCGGCGCGAAGCTGGGGCTTTCGTCGTCGGTGGTGTCGGTGAGCGGCGTGACGATGCCGCTGTCCAGTTCCTGCGTCACCAGCCGGTAGGCGTTGCCCTGGCGGGTGATGTAGGCCAGCAGCTTGCCGTTGGGGCTGATGGCCGGGCTGATGTTGTAGTTGCCGCTGAAGCTGACGCGCTGCGCGCCGCCCGTGGCCGCACCGCCGGCCATCGGCAGGCGGTAGATCTGCGGGCCGCCGCCTCGGTCGCTGACGAAGAACAGGCTCTTGCCGTCGGGCGCAAACACGGCTTCGGTGTCGATGGCGCTGCTGCGTGTCAGCCGCACGGGTGTGCCGCCGGCAGCCGGCAGGGTGAAGAGCTGCGCGATGCCTTCGCTGGACAGCGTCACCGCCAGCTGCTTGCTGTCGGGCGACCAGGCCGGCGCGCTGTTCGAGCCGCGGAAGTTGGCCAGCATGCGGCGTGCGCCGGTGGCCACGTCCTGCACCCAGACCACGGCCTTCTGGGTCTCGAACGACACGTAGGCCAGTTGCTTGCCGTCGGGCGACCAGGCCGGCGAGATGATGGGTTCGTTGCTCGCCAACGCCACCTGGACCCCTTCGCCGTCGGCGTCGGTGATGTGCAGCGTGAAGCGGCGGCCCACCTTCAGCACATAGGCGATGCGCGTGGCGTTCACACCCTGCTCGCCGGTGAGCATCAGCTGGATGTCGTCGGCGATGCGGTGTGCGGCCAGGCGCAGGTCCGCGGGCAGCACCAGCTTGCTCTGGCCCAGCAGTTCCTCGTTGCGAACCGCATCCCACAGCTTGAAGCGCACATCGAGGCGGCCATCGGCCAGCCGGCTGACCGAGCCGCCGACCAGTGCGTCGGCGCCCTTGGCCTTCCAGTCGGCCAGGCTCACGGCGCTGCGTTCGTCGAGCACCGCATCGGCCGCGAAGGTGCGGAAGACGCCGCTGCGCTCGAGGTCGTTGCGGATGATCTGGGCCACCGGCTGGCCGGCCGCCGCCTCTTCACGGAAGCCGGCCACGGCCACCGGCACCTGCGTGGCGCCGACACCGGTGACATCGATGCGGAACTGGGCCCGCGCTGGCGGGGCATGCAGCATGGCGGCCAGGGCCGCCGGGCCTGCCAGCCCGAAGGCGGCCAAGCGGGAAAGCGCGGTTCGGCGCGCGGGGAAGGCCGTCTTCAAAACGTTTTCATGCAAAACCTGTTCATCGCCGAGATTGTAGGCAGCGCCCCCGAGCACCTACCCCGCACACCGATAATCCAGGCCCGGCCTTCGGTTTGCCTCGTTCATGCCCCCACTCCTGCAGCGCCTGAAGCGCCTGCTGCCCTACATCCGCCACAGCCGCGCCGGGCTGCTGGGGGCCTTGGCCGGGGCCGCCGTGACGGCCGCTACCGAGCCCGCCATTCCCTGGCTGCTGGGGCGCCTGCTCGACCAGGGCTTTGCCGGCGGTGGCATGCCGCTGTGGGTGGTGCCGGTGGCCATCATCGGCCTGTTCGCGGTGCGCAGCGCTTCGGGCTTCGTGGCCCAGTACGGCCTGGCCTGGACGGCCAACCGCGCGGTGCTGCAACTGCGCCAGAAGATGTTCGCGCAGCTGCTGAAGAGCGCGCCTTCGGTGTTCAGCCAGCAGACCGCCAGCGGCATGACCAACACCCTGGTCTACGAGGCGCAGTCGGGCGTGAACCAGCTCTCGGCCTCGTTGCTGACACTGGTGCGCGACAGCTTCATCCTGGTCGCGCTGCTGGTCTACCTGCTCACGCTGAACTGGCAGCTGACGCTGATCGTCGGCCTGCTCTTCCCGGCCGTGGCGTGGGTGATGCGCGCACTCGGCCGGCGCCTGCACCGGCTGACCGTGGAAGGCCAGAAGGCCACCGACGACCTGGCCTATGTGGTCGAGGAAAACATGCTGGCCTGGCGCATCGTGCGCCTGCACGGTGCCGAGGCACAGCAGGGCCAGCGCTTCGGCGGCGCCGCCGACCGCGTGCGCCAGCTGATGATGAAGGCCGTGGTCGCCGGCGGCACCATGACGCCGGTGACGCAGATGCTGGCAGCCTGCGCACTGAGCGTCGTGATCGTGATCGCGCTGTGGCAAAGCCGCAGCGGCGGCACATCGGTCGGTGAATTCGTTGCCTTCGTCACCGCCATGTTGCAACTCGTGGCGCCGGCCAAACATCTGTCGGACGTGATGGCGCCGCTGACACGCGGCCTGGCCGCCGTCGAACGCGGGCTGGACCTGGTCGAGCAGAGCCCGGCCGAACTGGGGGGCACGCACGACGCCGGCCGCGCCCGCGGCGAGATCGTGCTGCAGGGCGTGGGCCTGCGCTATCGCGACGACAGCGCACCGGCGCTGGTCGATGTCGACCTGCACGTGCGTGCCGGCGAGACCGTCGCGCTTGTGGGTCCGTCGGGTGCCGGCAAGACGACGCTGGTGAACCTGCTGCCGCGCTTCGTCGAACCCACGGCCGGCCGAATCACGCTGGACGGCGTGGCGCTTGCCGACTGGGACATGCTGGCGCTGCGCCGCCAGTTCGCGCTGGTCAGCCAGGACGTGGTGCTGTTCAACGACACCATCGCCGCCAACGTGAGCCTGGGCGCGCCGATGCCGCGGCAGGCGGTGCGCGACGCGCTGCAGGCGGCGTACCTGCTGGATTTCGTCGACAGCCTGCCGCAGGGCCTGGACACGCTGGTGGGCCACAACGGCAGCCAGCTCTCGGGCGGGCAGCGCCAGCGCCTGGCGATCGCCCGCGCGATCGTGAAGGACGCGCCCATCCTGATCCTCGACGAGGCCACCTCGGCCCTGGACAGCGAGAGCGAACGTGCGGTGCAGGCCGCACTGGAGCGGCTGATGCAGGGCCGTACCACCCTGGTCATCGCCCACCGGCTGAGCACCATCGAACATGCCGATCGCGTTCTCGCCTTCGAGGGCGGGCGCCTGGTCGAACAGGGCACCCACACCGAACTGCTGGCCCACGGCGGCCTCTACGCCCGGCTGCATGCCATGCAGTTCAGAACCTGAAGGAAGACTCCATGAGCGCGATCTCCCCGATCTCACGTTACCCCGTGCCCGAGCTGGTCGACCTGCCCGAGGACCTGCGCACACGCATCCTGGAAGTGCAGGAAAAGGCCGGCTTCGTGCCCAACGTGTTCCTGGCGCTGGCCCATCGCCCGGCGGAATGGCGCGCCTTCATGGCCTACCACGATGCCCTGCTGCAGAAGGACATGGGTTCTCTGACGAATCAGACGGGGTCAGGCCAAGGCCTGACCAAGGGGGAGCGCGAGATGATCATCGTCGCCACCAGCGCCCACAACCAGTGCCTGTACTGCGTGGTGGCGCATGGCGCTATCCTGCGCGTCTACGAGAAGAAGCCGCTGGTCGCCGACCAGGTGGCAGTGAACTTCCGCAAGGCCGACATCACGCCGCGCCAGCGCGCCATGCTCGACTTCGCGATGAAGGTCTGCACCGCTTCGCACACCGTCGACGAGGCCGACTTCGCAACGCTGGCAGCGCATGGCTTCAGCGCCGAAGACGCCTGGGACATCGGCGCCATCACCGCGTTCTTCGGCCTGAGCAACCGCATGGCCAACCTGACCGGCATGCGGCCGAACGACGAGTTCTTCCTGATGGGCAGAACGCCGCGGCCGCCGAAGGCCTGAAGGCTTTCGGCGGCCGGTTCCATCAGGCCGGGCTCACTGAGCGGCCTGCAGCGCCTTGATGCGGTCTTCGATCGGCGGGTGGCTGCTCATCAGCGCCATGAAACCGCTGGGCCGCCCGCTGATGCCCATGGCCTGCACCGTCTGCGGCAATTGGCCCGGGTCGAGCCCGCCCAGCCGGGCCAGGGCGTTGATCATCGGCTGCTTGCGGCCCATCAGCGCGGCCGCACCGGCGTCGGCGCGGTATTCGCGGTGCCGCGAGAACCAGGCGACGATGATGGCGGCCAGGATGCCCAGCACGATGTCGAGCACGATGGTGCTGATGTAGTAGCCGATGCCCGGGCCGTCGTTGGTGTTGCGCAGCACGACCTTGTCGACGAAGTAGCCGATCACCCGCGACAGGAACACGACGAAGGTGTTCATCACGCCCTGGATCAGCGTCATCGTCACCATGTCGCCATTGGCCACGTGCGCCACTTCGTGCGCAATGACGGCCTCGACCTCTTCGCGGCTCATGCTCTGCAGCAGGCCGGTGGACACCGCGACCAGCGCCGAGTTCTTGAACGCGCCGGTGGCGAAGGCGTTGGGCTCGCCCTGGTAGATGGCGACATCGGGCATGCCGATGTTCGACTTCTTGGCGAAGGCCTCGACCGTGCCGACGATCCAGCGGTGGGTGGGATCGGGGCTGTCGTTGATGATCTGGGCCCCGGTGCTCCACTTGGCCACCATCTTGCTCATCAGCAGCGAGATGATGGCGCCGCCGAAGCCCATGAGGGCCGCAAAGCCCAGCAGCATCGGCAGGTTCAGGCCGTTGGCGGTGAGGAAGCGGTTGACACCCAGCAGGCTCGCCGCGATGCCCAGCACCAGCATCACGGCCAGGTTGGTGACGACGAACAGCAGGATACGTTTCATGGTGATGGCGTCCGCGAGGACGTCAGGGATGACGAGATGGCAGAGATGTTAGGTCCTGCAACCGGATTTCAAGGGCCCCGCCGGGGCAGACCTGCGGCGAATGGGGCTGTTCGAAACCGCTTCAGCGGCGCATGCGCAGATGGTTAGGCTGGCCCGGGGGCAGCAGTTCGAAGAGTTCGGGGAACTGGCCCAGCAGTTTCGTCGACGAACCGCTCTTGCTCAGCAGGTCGGCTTCGCGCAGGCGCTGCGAGGCCACGCGCAGTTCCAGCGTTTCGCCGCGCTGCAGTTCGGGCATGCAGGCCAGGATCTGGCGCGCCTTCTCATGCAGCGGCACGGAGGCCGACGCCGTGCGGGCCGGCGCGGCGACAGGTGCTGCGGCCGGGGCGAGCGCCGGCGCGGCACTGACGACCACTTCCTCGGCTGCCGGCTTGGCTGCCGCGCGGCTGCGGCTCGTCTTGCGGGCGGGCTTGGCCGCGGCCGCCGGCGCTGGCGCCTCGTCCTCGACCTCGACCACCACGGGCTTGCGGGCCGTCCTGGCTGCCGGCTTGGCTGCCTTCTTGGCTGCGGCCGGGGCCTTCTTGGCCGCTGCCTTGCGCGCCGGGGCCTTGCGCGCGGGCTTGTCTTCCGGCACGCCGCGGGCGGCCGTGGCCGGGCTGGCGGCGCCGGTGGGCTTGCGGTGTTCGAGCACGGTGAAGTCGTCGTAGACGTCACGCGTCTCGTCACCGGTCTTGCCATGCTGGCCGATGCCACGCACGACGCAGCCCTTTTCGCGCAGCCGCTGCACCAGCGGCGCGAAGTCGGAATCGGACGAGGCAATCACGACGACGTCGGGCCGTTCGGCCAGCACCAGGTCGATGGCGTCGACGGCCAGGGCGATGTCGGTGCTGTTCTTGCCGGCGGCCAGGTTGACCATCGGCTTGATGCCCAGACGCTTGAAGACCGTCTGGTTCTTCAGCGCCCCTTCGGCAGTGCAATAGGCACGGCGCACATGCAGCGCGCCATGCTGGTTCAGCAGCAGGCGCACGGCCTGTTCCATCACGTCCACCGACACGTTGTCGGCGTCGATCAGAAGCATCACGCGGTCGGTCGTCATGGGCACATTTTCCAGTTCAGGGTATCGCCGGCGCGCAGCGGCTTGATCAGTGCGTCGCCAAAAGGCAGGGTTTCGGGCAGGGCCCAGGGTTCACGCTTCAGGGTGATGCGGCCTTCGTTGACCGGCAGGCCATAGAACGCCGGGCCGTTCAGGCTGGCAAAGGCCTCGAACTTGTCCAGCGCGCCGGCGGCTTCGAAGGCCTCGGCATAGAGCTCCAGCGCTGCCGGCGCGGTGAAGCAGCCGGCACCGCAGACCGACTGTTCCTTCATGGCCGCCGCGTGCGGCGCGCTGTCGGTGCCCAGGAAGAAGCGCGGGTTGCCGCTGGTGGCGGCCTGGACCAGTGCGACGCGGTGGCGTTCCTTCTTCAGCACCGGCAGGCAGTAGTAGTGCGGTCGCAGGCCACCGGTGAACAAGGCGTTGCGGTTGTAGAGCAGGTGGTGCGCGGTGAGCGTGGCAGCGGTCGGCCCCGGGGCTTCGGCCACGTACTGCGCGGCCTCGGCCGTGGTGATGTGTTCGAACACCACCTTCAACTCGGGGAAGTCGCGGCGCAGCGGCTGCATCACGCGGTCGATGAAGACGGCCTCGCGGTCGAAGATGTCGATCTCGGCATCGGTCACTTCGCCATGCACCAGCAGCAGCAGGCCTTCGCGCTGCATCGCTTCCAGCGTCGCGCGGGTCTTGCGGATGTCGGTGACACCGGCATCGCTGTTGGTGGTGGCGCCGGCCGGGTACAGCTTCAGGGCCACGACGCCGGCGTCGCGTGCACGGCGGATCTCGTCGGGCGGCGTGTTGTCGGTCAGGTACAGCGTCATCAACGGCTCGAAGGCCAGGCCTGCGGGCAAAGCCGCCAGGATGCGCTGGCGGTAGGCCACCGCAGCGGCTGCGGTGGTGACCGGCGGGCGCAGGTTCGGCATGACGATGGCGCGGGCGAACTGGCGCGCGGTGTACGGCAGCACGGCTTCAAGCGCAGCACCGTCGCGCAGGTGAAGATGCCAGTCATCGGGCTGGCGCAATTGCAGTGTGCGGGCGGCGGCCAAGGGGGTGTCTGCGGGCGGGTTCACGCGCGCATTCTCGCACCGGGTCTCGTGTTCGCCGCTGCTCACGGCCAGGTGTCGGCCAGCACCGCATGCGCGGCAGCGAGGTCCTGCACGGCCATGCCCACCGACTTGAAGAGCGTCAGGTCGGCGCCCGCCGCCGCGGCGGGTAGCGGCGCCCGCAGGAGCGCAGCCAGGTCGGTGGCAACCCGTTCGCGCGCCAGCACGCCGGCCCGGATGGGCTGCACCAGGTCGCCGGCTTCGGCCAGCGCGCCGGGCAGGCTGTCGACGACGATCGTCGCGCGCAGCACCGCGGCGTCGTCGACCTCGCGCATGTCGGCGCGAAATGCGCCCACCAGGTCCAGGTGGGTACCCGGCCGCAGCCAGGCACCCAGCGCCACGGGCGCCCTCGCCGTCGTGGCGCAGCAGACGATGTCAGCGGCATGGGCAGCCGCGGGCAGGTCGCTGACGGCACGCGCGGGCAGGCCTTCGCGCCCGAGCTCGGCCGCCAGTGCGACGGCTGCCAGCGGGTTTCGGCCCCAGACGTCGACCTGCTTCAGCCCCGGCCGCAGCGCGCAGTGTGCACGCGCCATCCAGGGCGCCAGGCGGCCGGTGCCCACCAGCAGCAGGCGCTGGGCGTCGGGCCGGGCGAGGCGCAGTGCGGCCAAGGCCGACACGGCCGCGGTGCGGCGCAGCGTCACCGCCTCGCCGTCCAGGCAGGCCAGCGGCTGGCCGCTGGCGCGGTCCAGCACGAGCAACGTCGCCTGCACGGTGTGCGGCGCGCCGGGCATGACGGTGACGAGCTTGGTGACGATGAGCCGGTCGTCCCAGGCCGGCATCAGCAGCAGGCTGTCGCTGGCCGACAGCGCATGGGCATGGCGCAGCGGGGCGGTGGCGCCGCTGGCGACGACCTGCTCGAGCGCGGCCACCAGCTTCGGCCAGGGCAGGCGGGCGTGGACATCTTCGGCTGCATAGACTCGCATCATGAAACCCAGTGTAGTGATCGTCGGCGGTGGCGTGATGGGTGCGGCCACCGCCTGTTTCCTGGCGCGCGACCATGGCGTGCGCGCCACCGTGATCGAACGCGACCCTGGCTACGGCCGCGCGTCCAGCGCGTTGTCGGCCAGCTCGATCCGGCAGCAGTTCTCGCAGCCGGTGAACATCGCGCTGTCGCTGTGGAGCCTGCAGTTCCTGCGGCAGGTGGGCGACGAGTTGGCTGTCGGCGACGAGCGGCCGGCGCTGGGGCTGGTGGAGCCGGGCTACCTGTATCTGGCGAGCACCGCAGCAGGCGAGGCCACCCTGCGTGCCCAGCAGCCGCTGCAATGCCGGCTGGGCGCCGACATCGCCCTGCTCGATGCCGGCGCGCTGGCGCTGCGATTCCCCTGGCTGCACACCGCCGACCTGCGCCTGGGCAGCCTGGGCCTCAGCGGCGAAGGCTGGTTCGACGGCCCGGCCCTGCTGCAGGCCTTCAAGCGCAAGGCGCAGGCCTGCGGGGCGCGCTTCGTTGCGGCCGAGGTCACGGGCTTCGACATCCAGGGCTCGCGCGTGCAGGCGGTGCGTTGCGCCGACGGCAGCATGCACGCTGGCGAACACTTCGTGCTGGCAACGGGGGCCTGGTCGGCACCGCTGGCGGCGCTGCTGGGCCTGGCACTGCCGGTGTCGCCAAAGAAGCGCGATGTCTTCGTCTTTGACTCACCGGCCGTGCTGCCCGGCTGCCCGCTGGTCATCGACCCTTCAGGGCTGTGGTTCAGGCCCGAAGGCCGCGGTTTCATCTGCGGCGCGCCACCGCGCGCCATCGACGGGGTGACCGACCCCGACGAACCGCCGCTGCACGCCATCGACCATGCCCAGTTCGACGAACAGCTGTGGCCGGCGCTGGCCCTGCGCGTGCCCGGCTTCGAGGCCCTGCGACTGCGTTCGGCCT
Source organism: Rubrivivax sp. (assembly GCA_022842595.1). Lineage (GTDB taxonomy): Bacteria > Pseudomonadota > Gammaproteobacteria > Burkholderiales > Burkholderiaceae_C > Rubrivivax. The sequence goes on along the minus strand of JALHPF010000004.1, from coordinate 193,250 downwards.
GGGCCGGCTACTACGAGATGAACAGCTTCGACCACAACGGCCTGGCCGGCGCCCTGCCCGGCTGGGACAACGTCAGCACGGCCTGCGGCTTCTCGGGCCACGGCATGCAGCAGGCGCCTGCGGTGGGCAGCGCGCTGGCAGCGCGGGTGGCGGGTGGCAGCAGCAGCGCACCAGCGCTCGCGGCGCTGTCGCCGCAACGGTTGCTGGACCGCCAGCCGCTGGTCGAAGCCAACGTGATCTGAAACCCGAGCTTCCCACCGCGGACCGGGCTTTGCCGGGCCGCTGGCGGACGGCCCCCCTGGGGGGTAGCGAGGGCCAGCGAGCTTGGGGGCTCGCCTAATGCGCCAGGATCTTGGAAAGGAATTCCTTGGCGCGCGGCGAACGGGCGTCGGGATCGCCGAAGAACTCGTCCTTCTTGCAGTCCTCGACGATCTTGCCTGCGTCCATGAAGATGACGCGATGGCTGACCTTCTTCGCGAAGCCCATCTCGTGGGTGACGCACATCATCGTCATGCCTTCGTGGGCCAGCTGCACCATCACGTCGAGCACCTCGCCCACCATCTCGGGGTCGAGGGCGCTGGTGGGCTCGTCGAAGAGCATCACGATCGGGTCCATGCTCAGCGCTCGGGCGATGGCCACCCGCTGCTGCTGGCCGCCGGACAGCTGGCCGGGGTACTTGTCCTTGTGCACCGTCAGGCCCACACGCTCCAGCATCTTCAGGCCACGCGCCTTGGCGTCGTCGGTGCTGCGGCCCAGCACCTTGATCTGCGCCAGCGTCAGGTTCTCAGTGACGCTGAGGTGCGGGAACAATTCGAAATGCTGGAACACCATGCCGACGCGGGCGCGCAACTTGGGCAGGTTGGTCTTCGGGTCGCTGATGCTGATGCCGTCGACGACGATGTCGCCCTTCTGGAAGGGTTCGAGCGCGTTGACGGTCTTGATCAGCGTGCTCTTGCCGCTGCCCGAAGGCCCGCAGACGACGACGACCTCGCCCTTCTTGATCGTGGTCGTGCAGTCGGTCAGCACCTGGAAGCTGCCGTACCACTTCGAAACGTTCTTGATGTCGATCATTTCATGTGTCCCCGAAGGCGGGAGGAAGGTAGAGCGGATTCAAGCTTCCCGCCACGGAACCGGCTCTGCCGGTCCGTCGGCGGACGGTCCCCTCGGGGGGTAGCGAGCGCCAGCGAGCTTGGGGGCTCATCGGATGATGGCGATCTTCTTCTGCAACTGGCGCACGAGCATGCTCAGGCTGAAGCAGATGACGAAGTAGACGACGGTGGCAACCAGGTAGGTCTCGACCGGCCGGTTGAAGTTCTTGCCGGCGATCTCGAAGCCCTTGAGCAGGTCGTAGGCGCCGATGGCATAGACCAGGCTGGTGTCCTGGAAAAGGATGATCGTCTGCGTCAGCAGCACCGGCAGCATGTTGCGGAAGGCCTGAGGCAGCACGATGAGCTGCATCGTCTGCGGGTAGGTCATGCCCACCGCGTAGCCGGCGTGGACCTGGCCCTTGGGCACGCTCTGGATGCCCGCGCGCATGATCTCGCTGAAGTACGCCGCCTCGAACAGCGTGAAGGTGATCATGGCCGACCATTCCGCACCGAGCGGCCTGCCGGTGAGCAGCGGGATGAGCAGGAAGAACCACAGGATCACCATCACCAGCGGGATGCTGCGCATGGTGTTGACGTAGGCGGCGGCCGGCATCACGAGCCAGGGCTTGCCCGACAGGCGCATCAGCGCCAGCAGGGTGCCCAGCACGATGCCGCCGATCATCGCCACCAGCGTCAGCTGCACCGAGAAGACCAGGCCCTTCAGGATGAAGCTGGAGACCACGCCCCAGTCGAGAAACGAGAAGTCGAGATTCATGACGTCCTCACTTCGCGCCCAGCAGGCCAGGCACGCGGACGCGGTTCTCCAGCACCAGCGCGAACCGGTTGATGGCGAAGGCCGAGATGAAGTACAGCCCCGTCACCGCCAGGTACATCTCGACGTTGCGCGAGGTCTCCTCGCCGGCCTGCATCGCGAACATCGTCAGTTCGGCGATGCTCACCGCGAAGGCCACCGACGAGTTCTTGACGATGTTCATGCTCTCGCTGGTGAGCGGCGGGATGACGATGCGGAACGCCATCGGCAGCAGCACGAAGCGGTAGACCTGGGGCAGTGTCAGCCCCATCGCCAGCCCTGCATAGGTCTGCCCCTTGGGCAGGCTCTGGATGCCGGCCTTGACCTGCTCGGAAATACGCGCCGAGGTGAAGAAACCGAGCGCGAACACCACCAGCACGAAGCTGGGTACGCCGCGCAGGCTGGTGAAGATCGACGGCAGCACGTGGTACCAGAGGAAGATCTGCACCAGCAGCGGGATGTTGCGGAAGAGCTCGGTCCAGGCATTGCCCAGCCACACCAGCCCCTTCACCGGCGCGGTGCGAAAGATGCCCATCAGCGAGCCCACCACCAGCGCCACCAGCAGCGCCAGCACGGCGACCGACACCGTCCAGCCCCAGGCCGACAGCAGCCAGTCGAGATAGGTGATGTCGCCGCCCTTGCCGAAGCAGCTGGCGACGACGTCGCCAGTGGTCGTTTCCTTGCAGAAGACCTGCCAGTCCCAGGTGGCCATGGATGGGCTGGGGCCGGCTTACTTCTTCACGTACTCTTCGACGGGCTTGTCGTTCGGCGCCGCCCAGGCTGCCTTGGTGGCGTCGCTGGCGGGCAGGCCCACCCGCGTGTTCGACGGTGGAATGGGCTGCACGAACCACTTGTCGTAGACCTTGGCGATCTCGCCGGACTTCATCATCGCGCTCAGGCTGGCGTCGACCGCCGCCTTGAACTGCGGGTCGTCCTTGCGGATCATGATGGCGATGGGCTCGACCGCCAGCACTTCACCGACGATGGCAAAGTCGCCCGGCACCTTGGCCTTGGCGATGTTGCCGGCCAGGATCTGCCCGTCCATCACGAAGGCTTCGGCGCGGCCGCTTTCCAGCAGCAGAAAGCTGTCGGCGTGGTCCTTGCCGAAGACTTCCTTGAAGTCGATGCCCGCCGCGCGTTCGTTCTTGCGCAGCAGCTGCACGGACGTGGTGCCGGTGGTCGTGGCAACGTTCTTGCCGTTGAGCTGCGCGATGCTGGTGATGCCCGAGGCCTTCTTCACCGCGATGCGCACTTCCTCGACGTAGGTGGTGACGGCAAACGACACGTCCTTCTGGCGCGTGGCGTTGTTGGTGGTGCTGCCGCACTCGATGTCGACGGTGCCGTTCTGCACCAGCGGAATGCGGTTCTGCGAGGTCACTGGCTGGTACTTGATGTCCAGCTTGGCCAGGCCCAGGCTCTTCTGCACGTCGGCCAGCACACGCTGGCAGAGTTCGACGTGGAAGCCGGCGAACTTGCCGTCGCCCAGCGTGTACGACAGCGCGCCCGAGGATTCACGCACGCCCATCGTGGCTGCGCCCGAGGACTTGATCTTGGCCAGGGTATCGGCCTGCGCGGCGCCGGCGGCCAGCATCAGCACAGCCAGGCTGCAGGTGGCGAGCATCGTCTTCTTCATGGAGTCTCCTTCTGGCGACAAATCGAAAGGGTCGGTCGGGTTCGAACCCGGCGCATTCTAGGCAGGCGTTCTGGGGTGCCACCCACGTGGAAGCCCGCAAAGCACGCGGGTGAACCATGCCGATGAACGCAAGGCTCATGCCGGGATGACATGGCGCGGGTTTACACTGATCCCAGGAAGTCCCACAGCGCCTGTACGGCTGGCTTGGTGTGGCGCGCCGCTTCAGGGCGTTCGCGGTAGATGCGCACCTCCATGGTGAGCGTGAACTCGCCCGGCGCGGCCGCGGCCACCAGCCGTCGCGCCTTGAGCTCCTTGCGCACCGAGCTGTGCGGCAGGAAGGCCAGGCCATGGCCTTCCAGCGCCATCGCCTTCAGGCCTTCGGCCATGTCGGTCTCGTAGATGGCGTCCAGGAACAAGGGCTGCGACGCCTGCTTCACGATGACCTCGGCCAGCCGGCCCATGTAGGCCCCCGAGGCATAGCTGAGGAACGGCACCGGCGCCTTCGCCGTGCCCGGCAGGCTGAACAGCGGGCGGCCCTCGGCGTCCGCCTTGGCATAGGGCGCCAGCGTCTCGCGGCCCAGGCTCAGCATCTCGTAGCGCTCGGGACTCAGCTGCAGCGGCAGCGAAGGGTGGTGGTAGGCAATCAGCAGGTCGCAGCCGCCTTCGGTCAGGCGCAGCACGGCGTCGTGCACGTTCAGCGCCGTGAGCCGCGTCTTCACGGCGCGGAAGTTCTGGCGCAGTTCCATCAGCCAGTGCGGGAAGAAGGTGAAGGCCAGCGTGTGCGGCACTGCAAACTCGATCATGTCCTGCCCGGCCACCTGATGGCCGCGCATCATGTTGCGCGTGGTCTGCAGTGCTTCCAGGATCTCCAGCGCCTGGGCGTGGAAGGTCTCGCCGGCGGCGGTCAGCCGCGTGGGATAGGACGAGCGGTCGACGAGGTCGATGCCGGTCCAGGCCTCCAGCGCCTGGATGCGGCGGCTGAAGGCCGGCTGGGTGACATGCCGCAGCTGCGCCGAGCGGCTGAAGCTGCGGGTCTCGGCCAGGCTCAGGAAGTCTTCGAGCCACTTCGTTTCCATGCTGCGCCTCTTTCGTGCGTTGGCGTTCCCCGCCGGGCTTCAGATGTCTTCGCCGGCCTGCTGCATCCGCCACATCTGGGCGTAGCGGCCGTTGCGGGCCAGCAGTTCGGCATGCGGGCCGCGCTCGACGATGCGGCCGGCCTCCAGCACGACGATCTCGTGCGCGTCGACCACCGTGCTCAGGCGGTGGGCGATGACCAGTGCCGTCTTGCCCTGCGACACGCTCTTCAGTTCGGCCTGGATGGCGCGTTCGTTGGCGCTGTCCAGCGCCGAGGTGGCTTCGTCGAAGATCAGGATCGGCGGGTTCTTCAGCAGCGTGCGCGCGATCGCCACGCGCTGCTTCTCGCCGCCACTGAGCTTCAGCCCGCGTTCGCCCACCATCGTCTCGTAGCCCTTGGGTGTGCTGGCGATGAAGGCGTGGATGTGCGCGGCCTTGGCTGCGCCCTCCACCTCGTCGCGGCTGGCGCCGGGACGGCCGTAGGCGATGTTGTATTCCACGGTGTCGTTGAACAGCACGGTGTCCTGCGGCACGATGCCCACGGCCCCGCGCAGGCTGCTCTGCGTCACCTGCCGGATGTCCTGGCCGTCGATGCTGAGGCTGCCACCGCTGATGTCGTAGAAACGGTAGAGCAGCCGCGCCAGCGTGCTCTTGCCGGCACCCGACGGGCCGACCACGGCCACCGTCTTGCCCGGCGGGATCTCGAAGCTCAGCTCGTGCAGGATCGGCCGGTTGGCGTCGTAGCCGAAGCTCACCTTGTCGAAGCGAACATGGCCCTGCGTCACCTGCAGCGGCTTGGCGCCCGGCGAATCATCGACCTCGCGGTTGCGTTCGAGCAGCACGAACATCTTGTCCAGGTCGGTCAGGCTCTGCTTGATCTCGCGGTAGATCACGCCCAGGAAGTTCAGCGGGATGTACAGCTGGATCATGAAGGCGTTGACCATCACCAGGTCGCCCAGCGTCAGCCGGCCCTCGGCCACGCCGAGGGTGGCGCGCCACAACATCGCCACCAGGGCGGTGGCGATGATCAGCTGCTGCCCGGTGTTCAGCAGGCTCAGCGTGCTCTGGCTCTTCAGTGCGGCCTTGCGCAGGCGTTCCAGGTTCTCGTCGTAGCGCTTCGCCTCGAAGTCCTCGTTGTTGAAGTACTTCACGGTCTCGTAGTTCAGCAGCGAGTCGATCGCCCGCGAATGCGCGGTCGAGTCGATCTCGTTCATCTGCTTGCGGAACTGGGTGCGCCACTCGGTCACGGTGATCGTGAAGGTGATGTAGACCACGAGCGCGGCGATGGTGATCCAGGCGAACCAGGCGTCGAACTTCACCGCCAGCACGGTCAGCACCATCGTCACTTCGATGATCGTGGGCACGATGCTGTAGAGCGAATACGAGATCAGCGAGTGCACGGCACGCGTGCCACGTTCGATGTCGCGTGTCATGCCGCCGGTCTGGCGTTCCAGGTGGAAGCGCAGGCTCAGCGCATGCAGGTGGCGGAACACCTGCAGGCTGATGCTGCGCGCCGTGCCTTCGGTGGCCTTGGCGAAGATCAGCTCGCGCAGTTCGGTGAAGAGACTGGTGGACAGCCGCAGCGCGCCGTAGGCCACGATCAGGCCCACCGGCACCACCAGCAGCGCCTGCGCGCTGCCGGGCGGGATGGTCATGGCGTCGACCAGGTACTTCAGCAGCACCGGCACGCCCACGTTCGCCGCCTTGGCCGCCACCAGGAAGGCCAGGGCGAAGCCCACCCGCCAGCGGTACTGCCACAGGTAGGGCAGCAGCTTGGCCAGGGTGCCCCAGTCGCTGCGGGTACGGGGCGGCGGCGTGCTCGCGGCGGTGGGAGCTACAGTGGCGGCAGAGGCGTGTGGGGGCATGCGGCATTGTCGCCGTGGCTTGTCAGCGCCGTGAACCTGCAGCCTGGAAGCCACCACGATGACCCTGCCCGCCACCTTGCCGCCGAGCCAGCCTTCAGCCACCGGGCATGTGCCCGCGCTCTCACCCCAGACCCTGCCCGACAGCAGCGAACTGGTGCTGCGCGTGATGCCGCTGCCTGCCGATGTGAATGCCAACGGCGACATCTTCGGCGGCTGGATCATGGCCCAGGTCGACCTGGCCGGAGCCGTGCTGCCCAGCCGCATCGCCAAGGGGCGCATCGCCACCGTGGCCGTGAACCAGTTCATCTTCAAGCAGCCGGTGAGCCTGGGCGACCTGCTGAGCTTCTATGCCCGGGTCACGCGCATCGGCAACACCAGCATCAGCGTGCACGTGGAGGTGTACGCCGAGCGCAACCCGGCCAACCTGCACGTGGTGAAGGTGACCGAGGCCGATCTCACCTACGTGGCCATCGACGGCAACGGCCAACCACGACCCGTGCCACGCTGAACCCCGCGGGCGGGGTCCGAAGGAGGTCAGAAGGCGGGGTCAGAAGGGGTAGTGGCGCGGGGTCGTCTGCACCGTCACCCAGCGCAACTCGGTGAATTCCGCGATGCCGGCCTTGCCGCCGAAGCGTCCCAGGCCGCTGCCCTTCACGCCGCCGAAGGGCATCTGGGCTTCGTCGTGCACGGTGGGCCCGTTGACATGGCAGATGCCGGATTCGATGCGCCGCGCCACGTTCATGCCGCGCCCCACGTCGCGGCTGAAAACGGCGGCTGAGAGGCCGTATTCGTTGTCGTTGGCACAGGCCACGGCAGCGTCGTCGCCGCTGACCCGCACGATGCACTTCACGGGCCCGAAGGTTTCCTCGTGGTAGATGCGCATCTGCGGCGTCACGTGGTCCAGGATGGTGGCCGGCATCAGGGTGCTGTCGGCCTTGCCGCCGCACACCAGCTGCGCACCCTTGGCCAGGGCGTCGTCGATCAGGGCGTTGCAGTGCTCCACCGTACCCATGCCGATGACGCTGCCCAGCACCACCGGTTCCGGCTTGCGCGGGTCGCCCAGCGGCAGACTCTTCGCCTTCTTCACGAAAAGGGCGACGAAGTCATTGGCGACGCGGTTGTCGACGATGATGCGTTCGGTCGACATGCAGATCTGCCCGCTGTTGGCGAAGGAGCCGAATGCCGCGGCATTGACGGCGGCTTCCAGGTCGGCGTCGTCCAGCACCAGCAGCGGCGCCTTGCCGCCAAGTTCCAGCACCGCCGGCTTCAGGTACTTCGCGCAGGTCATCGCGATCAGGCGCCCCACGCGGGTGCTGCCGGTGAAGTTCACGCGCCGCACTGCCGGGTGCGCCACCATCGCCTCGACCACCTTGGCCGCATCGGCCGGCGCGTTGGTGACGTAGTTGACGACACCCGCCGGGAAGCCCGCTTCCTGCAGCGCTTCGATGATCAATTGATGCGTGTGCGGGCAGTTTTCGCTGCCCTTCAGCACCACGGTGTTGCCGCAGGCCAGGGGCGCGGCGATCGCCCGCACGGCCAGGATCACGGGCGCGTTCCAGGGCGCGATGCCCAGCACCACGCCGGCCGGCTGGCGCATGCCCATGGCCAGCGAGCCGGGCACGTCGGACGGGATGATCTCGCCGCTGATCTGCGTGGTCAGTGACGCCGCTTCGCGCAGCATGCCCGCTGCCAGGTGCACGTTGAAGCCGGCCCACATGCCAGTGGCACCGGTCTCGGCGGCCACGGCCTGGATGAAGGCCGGCGTCTTGGCTTCCAGTGCGTCGGCCGCCTTCAGCAGCAGCATGCGACGCTCGGTCGGCCCCGTCTGCCCCCAGGTCTTGAAGGCTTCGGCAGCGGCCTCCACCGCCATCACGGCGTCGGCCTCGGAGGCTGCCGGCGCACGCGTGGCGACGCTGCCGTCCAGCGGGTTGCGGCGTTCGAAGGTCGCGCCGCCTTCGGCAGAAACGGCCAGACCATTGATGAGCATGGACAAGTCGGACATGGTTTTCTCCTTCGGGTTCTTGGGGTTCTTTGGGTCGTGGCTGCCAGCGCCCAAGTAGGCGTGGCGGATGACGCTGGACCGCGCCAGCAGCCGCGCCGGGCCGCTGGCGACCAGGCAGCCGCGTTCGAGCACGTAGCCGCGGTCGGCAATGGCCAGGGCCTTGCGCACGTTCTGTTCCACCATCAGCACGGTGGTGCCGGCGTCGGCAATGCGGCGCGCGATCGCCAGCAGTTCGTCGACCATCTTCGGCGCCAGGCCCAGGCTGGGCTCGTCCAGCATCAGCAGGCGCGGCGCGCTCATCATGGCGCGCGCCACGGCCACCATCTGCTGTTCGCCGCCGCTCATGGTGCCCGCCAGCTGGTGGCGGCGTTCATCCAGCTTCGGAAAGTCCTGGAAGGCCTGTGCCAGGCGCCTGGCGCGTTCGGCCGGCGCGACCAGCCAGCCGCCGAGTTCCAGGTTTTCCTCGACCGTCATCTGCGGAAACAGCTGCCGACCTTCCGCCACGAGGGCGAGCCCCAGCTGGACGATGTCTGATGTCTTCGCCTCGCGCGCGATCTCGCAGCCGTTCAGCACGAGCCGGCCCGCACGCGGAATGAGCCCGGCAATGGCCTTGAGCAGGGTGGTCTTGCCCGCGCCGTTGGGGCCGAGGATGACGGTGATGCCCGGGCGCGCTTCCAGGTACAGGTCGCGCAGCACCAGGAACTTGCCGTAGCCAGCACTCAGCCCTTCGACCTTCAGGTGCGCCAGCGGCCGTGCCAGGGCGGCTTCGATGTCGTTTTTCATGCGCGCTGGGTCCCGATGGCGGCGGCGCCTTCAGGTTCGTTGCGGTCGTTCGCTCGGACCCTTCGGGACGCTGCTTTTGTCCCATGGGCTGGGCGAGCCGGGTGGCCCCTTCCGCTCATGCCCAGGGCTTGCGCCCTGGGCGCTCGCCAGGCACAAACAGTCCACCGGACTGTTTGTGTCCGGGCTCGCTCCCCCGCCTTTACTTCGCTCCAGGGGCCACCCGACTCACCCAGCCCGCCAACGTGTCGGCGCGCCACGATGGAATGCCAAACCCGTTGCCGGATCAGGTGGCTGGGGTGTGTTGCGCAGCGAAGTAAAGGAGGAGCCCTCGGCCCATCAGGTGCCGCAGGCACCTGATGGGCCGAGGGCTCCTGATGGGCCGAGGGCGGGGGACATGAGCGGAGCAACACACCCCAGCCGCCTGATCCACGGCATCCGGTGGCGAGCCAATCGAACGACCGCAACGGGCCGCTTGCAGCTTCTGGACAGCAGGTCCGTGCAGACCAGGCTCTCGTCGTGTTCATCACGCCGCCTCCACCATCTCGTCGCCCAGGTAGGCTTCGATGACCTCGGCATTGCGCACCACCTGCGAGGGCAGGCCGTCGGCGATCTTGCGGCCCTGGTGCAGCACGATCACGCGTTCGACGTGGCGCAACAGGGTCGTCACAGCGTGTTCGATCCAGATCACGGTCAGGTCGAGTTCGTCGCGCAGGCGGCGGATCAGCTGGGCCATGGCTTCGACTTCGCTCTCGGTCAGCCCCGCCGCCACCTCGTCCAGCAGCAGCAGCCTTGGCCGCGTTGCCAGCGCCATGCCGATTTCCAGCAGGCGCTGCTGCGAAGGCGTGATGGCTGCCGCCGGCAGCGCGGCCTGCGCGCCCAGATCGATGAGGTTCAGGATGCTGGCCTCGTCCTTCAGCAGCCATGGAGCCTTGCGCTGACGGCCGGCAAACTGCAGCCCGAAGTCGATGTTGGCCGCCACGCTGAGATCGCCGAACACCCGAGGCGTCTGGAAGGTGCGGGCGATGCCCTGCCTGGCAAAGCGGTGCGGGCGGGCGCCCGTCAGGCGCGTGCCGCTGGCATACAGATCGCCCGAGGTGGCATCGACCACGCCCGACAAGGCGTTGAAGAAGGTCGTCTTGCCGGCACCGTTGGGGCCGATGATGCCGACCAGTTCGCCCGCGGCGAAGGCGGCGCTGACGCCATCCACCGCTGTCAGGCCACCGAAGCGCACCGTCACCTGGCGCGCTTCCAGCAAGGGATGCCCGTTCATGCGTCAGCCGCCTTGCCGGGCTTAAACCAGCCCGCTTTCCAGCGCGCCCGGATGTCGTTGCCCCAGGCCGTGAAGGTGCTTCTGCGCAGCGAGGCCAGGCCTCCCGGCAAGTACAGCACGCACAGGATCAGCAGCAGCCCCAGCGACATCAGGTACAGCTGCGGCGCTTGCAGCCGCAAGGTTTCTGCCAGCAGGCTGAAGACGACGGCGGCAATCAAGGGGCCCCAGAGCGTGGCCGCACCGCCGATCAGCGCGATCAACACCGTCTGGAAGCCGATGAAGGGGTTGAAGACCGTGGCCGGGTCGATGTAGGTCCAGCGCACGCTCATCGCCGCGCCCACCGCGCCGGCGAAAGCCGCCGTCATCGCAAAGCCGCCGATCTTCACGAGGCGGGTGTTGACGCCAAGCGTCTGCGCGCGCTGTTCGTCGGCACCGATACCGGCCATCGCCAGGCCGAAGCGGCTACGCCGCACGACGATGCTTGTGGCGATGGCCAGCACGGCCAGACCCAGCACGGTGAGGTAGATGGTGTCGCGTTCCGGTACCACGCTCAGCACGCGCCCGACCGTGCCCGTGACCTGCTTTTCCCAGTAGGTGATGGCATGGCGAATCAGCTCGGTCATGCCGAAAGTCAGCACGGCGAAGTAGGTGCCGCGCAGGTGCAGCACGGTCGCGCCCATCACTGCGGCGACCACGGCTGCAATCAGTGCGCCCAGCGCGATGGCCGCCAGCCAGGGCATGGAGTCGAGCAACAGGGCGCTGGTGTAGGCACCGATGCCGAAGAAGGCCGCCGTGGCCAGGGACAGATAACGCGTGCTGCCGCAGAACAGGCTCCAGCTGCTGGACAGCGCGCCATACATCAGACAGGTGAGCGCCATCGAGACGGCAAATTCACTGCCGTAGTGCGGCACGGCCAAGGCCCAGCCGGCGATGGCGAAGAGGATCAGGAAATCGCGTTTCATGACTGTGGCCCTATCGCCGTGCAAACAAGCCGTTCGGTCGCCACAAGAGCACGGCAATGAAGATGCCGTAGCTCAGCAGGCTCTTCAGCGACGGGCTGGTGAAGTGCATGCCCACGGCTTCGATCACACCCAGCGCCAGGCCACCCGCCAGCGCGCCAGCCATGCTGCCGAAGCCGCCCAGGGTGATGACGATCAGGGCCGTGACGGTGTAGGGCTCGCCCATCGACGGGCTGATGGTGTAGGTCATGCTCAGCAGGCAGCCGGCCACGCCCGACAGGCCCAGGCCGACACCGAACATCAGCGGGTGCAGGCGTTCGGTGTCGATGCCCACCAGCTGCGCACCCGTTGGCGACTGCATCAGCGCGCGCACGCCCTTGCCGTAGAGGGTGGTCTTCAGCACCACGATCAGGGCCGCGCTGAAGGCCAGCGCCAGGGCCAGCAGCAACAGCTTGTTGGCGGCGAACTGGGCACCGCCGATGGCAACAGGGTCGGCCATGAAGTCGTAGCCGCGCAGGTCGCCACCCCAGACCAGCTGGGCAAAGTTCTGCACCAGGAACATCAGGCCGAAACTCACCATCAGTCCGCGAGCCTCGAAGATGTCCAGGTTCTGGCTGGTGCGGGTGAGCTGCCTGAACACCGCCCGGTGCAGCACCAGGCCCAGGCCCATCAACAGCGCGAAGCTGATGGGGATCATCAGCAGCGGCGAGATGCCGAACGTGGTGGTGGCCGTCCAGGTGAGAAAGGCGCCCACCATCAGGAATTCGCCGTGCGCGATGTTCAGGATGCGCATCAGGCCGTACTGCAGGTTCAGGCCGAGTGCGACGAGCGCGTACACGCCCCCGGTGATGAGGCCGGAGGCGATGAGTTCGAGCCAGGAACCCGTGGACACGGCTTCTTCGGCTCAGACCCAGGCGGGCTTCGCCGGGACAAGCGGGGCCGTCGCGTTCGCCTTGGGCCAGACGACCTCGAATTCGCCCTTCTGCCACTGCCCCACCGTGCCGGGTGTGCCCACGTTTTCGCTGCCCGCGAACTTCACCTTGCCGATGATGGTGTTGTGCTCGGTGCCGGCCACGTAGTCGCGGATGGCCTTCTTGTCCAGGCCGGCCCTGGCCACGGCCGCGGTCAGGATCTCCAGGCCGGCCCAGGTGGCCCCACTGGCCCAGCGGTCGGGCTCCTTGGCGGCGCCGAACTTCTTCACGTGGGCGTCGAAGTAGGCCTTGGCCGCCGGGCTGGTCTTGCCGTTCCAGCTGCCCATGCCCAGCACGCCTTCGGCCCCGGCGGCCATCACGTTGCGGTACAGCTGGAAGGCCGTGCCCACGCTGGCGTAGAAGAACTTCGGGTTGAAGCCGATTTCCTTGCTCTGGCGGCTGGCCAGGATGGTGTCGGGCGGATAGGTCAGGCCGACGAAGGCGTCGGGGTTCTTGTCCTTGATGCTGCGCAGCACGGGCGACAGGTCCTTCACGCCCAGCGGGTAGCTCTTGTCCTCGACGATGCTGATGCCCGTGCCCTGGATGGCCACCTTCAGCGCCGCGTAGTTCTCCAGCCCGAACAGGTCGTCGACATAGATGGTGGCAATCGTCTTCACGCCGTTGGCCTTGAGCATGTCGACCAGCGCGTCCATCATCGGCTTGGGCTGCTGCAGCAGCAGGAAGAAGTAGGGCAGCTTCATTTCGGCCAGGCGGCGGCTGAGCGCCGTGGGGGCCAGGAATGGGTAGCCGAAGCGGTTGGCCAGCGGCGCGACCGCGAAGTTGGCATTGCTGCCCCAGGGTGGCAGCACCAGGTCGACCTTGTCGCTGCCCATCAGCTTTTCGTAGGTGCGCACGCAGGTCTCGATGTCGCTGCGGTCGTCGCTGCTCACCAGCTCGATCGGGCGCTTGCTGCCTTTCACGTTCAGGCCGCCGGCAGCGTTCTGCTGCTCTGCCCAGAGCAGGTAGTTCGGTTCCTGGCTGACCTGGGCGCCGGTGGTCCACGGGCCGGTGCGGGCGATGGCGTAGCCCACCCGCACGGGGGCCGCCTGGGCGCGGGCGATGCCCGGCACGAACAGCGCGACCGGGGCGGTGGCCAGGGCCTGGACGAGGGTGCGGCGCGGGATGCCTGGTGTGCGGCGTTCGGTCATGGCTTGTCTCCGTGAGCGGGTGGCAGAGCTGCTCGACTGGCAGCGTAGGACGCAGATTCTGGACAGCGCGCCGGGCTGGCGCTTGCCTGGGCATGCATGCGGGCTTGTCCATCCGTGCACAGCGCTCAGGGCTTTCCCGCGGCTGCCACCCTCCAGGCGGCCCGAGCGGTTGTGGCCGGCCGGGCTTGCCGCTACGCTCGTGGCCATGGCCGTCATCGCCCACACACTGGACACACAGACCGCACCCGCCGCCGAGCGCGCCGGGCTGTGGGGCGACTGGATCAACCGCCTGTTCCACGGCCTGAAGAACGACAACTACGGCGACACGCAGTTCGATGGCCGCATCAGCACCCTGCACGCCGGCGACGTGGTGCTCACGCGCCTGGAGGCCAACCGCCACCGCGTCACGCGTTCGGCTTCGCAGGTGCGGGCGTCGGAAGAAGGTTTCCTGAAGATCGTGGCGCCCTTCGTCGGCTGCGCCGGGGTCGAGCAAAAAGGCCGCGAAGCCTGGGTCACGCCCGACCAGTGGAGCATCTACGACACCACCGACAGCTATGCCGTGGCCAACCCGGAACGGGTCGAGCACCTGATCGTGATGCTGCCCAAGCGCCACCTTGCCGAACGTGGTCTGCAGCTCGACGCGCTGATGGCCCGCCGCCTCGGCGGCAGCGGCGGCGTGGCGCGCATGGCGCTGGACACCATGCGTTCGGCCTGGCGCGAGCTGCCGGGCATGAGCGAACCTGCCGCCTGCGGGGTGGGCGATGCGATCACGCAGTTCGTGCACCTGGCGATGCTGGACCTGGCGGGCATCGGCACGGCCGTGACGCAGCGCGAGGCCCTTCGCGAACGCATCAAGCAGCATGTGGCCGTGCACCTGGGCGACCCGGCGCTGTCGGTGGACAGCGTGGCGCATGCCTTGAACTGCAGCCGGCGCCAGCTATACAACGCATTCGCCGAAGAACCCGACGGCGTGGCCGGCTACATCCTACGGCGTCGCATCGAAGCCTGTCGCCTGGCCTTCGACGACCGCACGCAGGACCGCCGTTCGATCACCGAAATCGCCTTCGCCTTCGGTTTTTCGAGCATGGCGCACTTCAGCCGCGTCTTCCGCAGCCAGCTGGGTATGCCCCCCAGCGACTACCGGCGCGGCATGGCCCCTGGCCTGGGCTGAAGCCCAGGCGCTACCAGGCGCCGACGTTGGGCATCGACACCCAGGGCTCGGCGGGGGCCAGGGCCGGGCCGGCCTGCAGCAGTTCGATCGAGATGCCGTCGGGCGAACGCACGAAGGCCATGCGGCCGTCGCGCGGCGGGCGGTTGATCGTCACCCCATGTTCGGCCAGGCGGGTGCAGGCGGCGTAGATGTCGTCCACCGCATAGGCCAGGTGGCCGAAGTTGCGGCCGCCGGTGTAGTTTTCAGCACTGCCGTCGGCAGCGGGCCAGTTGTAGGTGAGTTCCACCTGGGCGCTGTGGTCACCCGGCGCGGCCAGGAAGATCAGCGTGAAGCGGCCGGCCTCGTTCTTGCGCTCGCTCAGCAATTCCAGGCCGAGCGCGTCGCGATAGAAGCGCAGCGAGGCGTCGACATCGGTTACGCGGACCATCGTGTGCAGGTACTTCATGGCGGTTTTGGCTTCCAGCGTCGTCAGGGCGTCGCAGTATCGAGCAAGCCGTGAAGACCCACCTGCGAGCGGACATGTTCGGCAATGGCCACCGCGCTTTGCCGGTACACCGGCTCGCCCGGGTGGAAGCCGTCGCTGGCCAGCACGCCGCGGTTCAGCCGCATCGGCACATGCACCCGCGAGACATCGCCGCGGGTGGCCGCCCAGCGCGCCAGGGCGCGGTCGTGGCGGCGGGCGTCGGTGCCGGCCACCCAGCGCAGGGGCTGCGGCAGGCCGTGCATCTCGTGCACCGGCGGCAGCGGCGCGAACACGACATGGCGAACGCCCAGCGCGTTTCGGCAATGGTTGGCCAGCGCCTCGCGCGCAGAAACGGCGTGGTGCGAAGGCACCTGCTCGACGACGTCGTTGACGCCGGTGACAACCACCGCCAGATCGTAGTGCCGGGGTGGCTGGCGCTGCAGCAGCCGCAGCGTCTCGGCCGTGTTCAGGCCCGACTGCGCGACCAGCTGCCAGTGCACGCAGATGCCGCAGGCCTCGGCCAGCAGCGCCGGCAGCTGCCCGGCCAGCGCGTCGCGCTGGTGCACCACGCCCACGCCGGCGGCCGAAGAATCGCCGGCAATCAGCAGCTGCACGCTGGGCCCGCTGCCCACGCTTCCGTGGCGTTCACCTTCGGCTTCGGGCAGGCGCGGCATGCGCGCGCGCGTGCGCAGCGCCTGCGCCACCAGCACGGGCGTGAGCATCAGCTTCAGGGCCAGAGACATGTCAGTGGGCCGCCCGTACTCGTCAAAACTTGCTGAAGTCGGGCTTGCGCTTCTGGAAGAAGGCCTGGAAGGCTTCCATGGCCTCGGGGCTGCGCAGCCGTTTGGCAAAGAGTTCACCTTCGGTGCGGATGACCTGCAGCATCAGTTCACGCTGCGGCGCGTGCATCAGCTGCTTGGCTTCACGCACCGCACCCGGCGGCAGCTGGTTGAAGCGTTCAGCGATGCGGCGGGCATGGTTCACCACCTCGGCGGCCGGCAACACGGCGTTGGCAATGCCGCATTCCACCGCCTGTTCGGGTGTGAACGCTTCGCCCAGCAGCAGCTTCTCGGCCGCACGGCGGTGGCCCATCAGCTGCGGCACGACCAGGCTGGAAGCGAATTCCGGCACCAGGCCCAGCGACACGAAAGGCATGGCCAGCCGCGCTTCGTCGCTGACGTAGACGAAGTCGCAATGCAGCAGCAGCGTCGTGCCGATGCCGATGGCACCGCCGGTGACGGCCGCCACCACCGGCTTGTCGCAGTCCAGCAGTGCGCGCATGAACTTGAAGACGGGCGAGTCGTTGCCGTCACTGCCCTGCCCTGGCGGGCGCGACATGAAGTCCTCGATGTCGTTGCCGCTGGTGAAGATGCCCGGCTGGCCGGTGATGAGCACCGCACGCACGGCGTTGTCGGCCTTCGCCGACACCAGCGCGTCCGTCATGGCCTGGTACATGGCGACGGTGAGCGCGTTCTTCTTCTCGGGGCGCGCGATCTCGATGGTTGCCACGCCATTGAGGACAGCGGTCTTGATGCTCATGCGGTGGTCTCCTGTGTGGGCGGCAGAACTAAACGCGTTCGATGATGCCAGCAGCACCCTGGCCCATGCCCACGCACATCGTGACCATGCCGTACTTCAGGTTCTGCCGGTGCAGCGCGTGCACCACGGTCGCCGCGCGGATGGCACCGGTGGCGCCCAGCGGGTGGCCCAGCGCAATGGCGCCACCCATCGGGTTCACACGCGCCGGGTCCAGGCCCACGGTGCGGATGACGGCCAGCGCCTGGGCCGCGAAGGCCTCGTTCAGTTCCACCCAGCCGATGTCGGCCAGGCTCAGGCCGGCGTACTTCAGCGCGGCCGGGATCGCCTCGATCGGGCCGATGCCCATGATCTCGGGCGCCACGCCGCGCGCGGCATAGCTGACGAAGCGGGCCAGGGGCTTCAGGTCGTAGCGCTTGATGGCCGCTTCGCTGGCCAAGATCAGCGCACCGGCGCCATCGCTGGTCTGGCTGCTGTTGCCGGCCGTGACGCTGCCCTTGGCGGCGAACACCGGGCGCAGCTTGGCCAGGCCTTCCAGGCTGGTGTCGGGGCGGGCACCTTCATCCAGCTTGACGGTGCGGGTCTTGGTCGACACCTCACCGGTGGCCAGATTCGGGAAGCGGTCGACCACGTCGATCGGCGTCATCTCGGCGTCGAAGTGGCCCGCCGCCATCGCGGCCAGCGCCTTCTGGTGCGAGGCCAGCGCAAAAGCGTCCTGGTCTTCGCGGCTCACCTTCCACTGCGAGGCCACCTTCTCGGCCGTCAGGCCCATGCCGTAGGCGATGCCGACGTTCTCGTCACGCGCAAACACCTCAGGGTTGAAGCTGGGCTTGTTGCCGCCCATCGGCACCATGCTCATGCTCTCGGCGCCGCCCGCGATCATCACGTCGGCTTCGCCGACACGGATGCGGTCGGCGGCCATCTGCAGCGCCGTCAGGCCGCTGGCACAGAAGCGGTTGACGGTGACGCCGCCCACGCTGTGCGGCAGGCCGGCCAGCACCATCGCGGCGCGGGCCATGTTCATGCCCTGCTCGCCTTCCGGAAAGCTGCAGCCGATGATGGCGTCTTCGATGGCCTTCGGGTCCAGGTTCGGCACCTGGGCCAGGGCGCTGCGCACGGCGGCGACCAGCAGGTCGTCGGGCCGCGTGTTGCGGAAATAACCGCGGCCGCTCTTGCCGATGGGGGTGCGCGTGGCGGCGACGATGTAGGCGTCTTGAACTTGTTTCATGTCGGTGTCCTTCACTTCGCGATCAGTTGCGGACAGGCTTGCCCGTCGAAAGCATGCCCATGATTCGCTCCTGCGACTTCGGGTGCTCCAGCAGGCTGCAGAACGCCTTGCGCTCCAGGGCCATGATGTATTCCTCCGTCACCAGGCTGCCGGCATCGACCTCGCCACCGCAAACAGCCTGTGCGATCAGGGTGCTGATGTGGAAGTCGTGCGCGCTGATGAAGCCGCCGTCGCGCATGTTGGCCAGCTGGCCCATGATGGTGGCGATGGCACTGCGGCCGGCCACCGGGAACATGGCCTTGGTCGGCGCGCGGTAGCCGCTGTCGGCCATGGCCTTGGCCTGGGCGCAGGCGACAAAGAGCAATTCGTCCTTGTGCGGCACGACCACGTCGCTCCACAGCAGGTAACCCAGCTTTCGGCTCTCGATGGCACTGGTGCCCACCTTGGCCATCGCGGCATTGGTGAAGCCGTCGGTGACGAACTTCATGATGTCGGCGTTGGCCGGGTTTTGAGAGTTACCGGCGTTGGCCATCTCCGCGCCGCGGCGTGCGATGTAGGCCAGGCCGCCACCTGCCGGCACCAGGCCCACGCCCACTTCGACGAGGCCGACATAGGTCTCCATCGCCGCCACGCGACGCGACGCATACACCGCCATCTCGCAGCCACCGCCGAGCGCGATGCCGCGCATCGCAGCGACCACCGGCACGCTGGCATAGCGCATGCGCAGGAAGGCGTCCTGCAGCTTCTTCACCTCGGGTGCGATGCCCTTGGCGCCTGACTTCATGAACACCGGCATCAGCGCTTCGAGGTTGGCACCGGCCGAGAACACGTCGTCCGGCGACCAGATCACCAAGCCCTTGTAGCCGCCTTCAGCGATCTCGATGGCCTTCAACAGCGCTTCCACCACCAGCGGGCTGATGAGGTGCAGCTTGGCGGTGATGCTGAGGATGGCGACCTCGCCGTCCAGCGTCCACACCCGTGCCTCGTCGTTCCTGAAAAGTTCGGTACCGGCCTTCAGTGGCTCGGCGGCGCCCGCGCCGAACACGCTGTCGCGGAAATGCTGGCGCTGGTAGACGGGCAGCGTGCTGGGCGCCACGAAGCGGGCATGCGCCGCGCTCCACGAGCCTTCGGGCTGGTGCACGCCGCCGTGGCTGGCGACCGGGCCTTCGAACACCCAGGCCGGCAGAGGTGCGCTGCTCAGCGCCTTGCCGGCATCGATGTCTTCCTTGACCCAGTTGGCGACCTGCAGCCAGCCTGCGGCCTGCCACAGCTCGAACGGGCCCTGCTGCATGCCGAAGCCCCAGCGCATGGCGAAGTCGACGTCGCGCGCGCTGTCGGCGATATCGCCCAGGTGCACGGCCGCGTAATGGAAGGCGTCGCGCAGGATGGCCCACAGGAACTGCGCCTGCGGGTTCTTGCTTTCGCGCAGCAGCTTCAGGCGCTCGGCCGGCGGCTTCTTCAGCATGCGGGCGACGATCTCGTCGGCCTTGCCGCCCGCCGCAACGTAGTCCTGCTTGGCCGGGTCCAGGCGCAGGATGTCCTTGCCCACCTTCTTGTAGAAGCCGGCGCCGGCCTTCTGGCCCAGCGCGCCGGCCTTGATCAGGCCTTCCAGCACAGGCGGGGTGGCGTAGCTGGCGAAGAACGGGTCGTTGCTTTGTTCAGGCCCCAGGTTGTCCTGCAGCGTCTTGATGACATGCGCCATCGTGTCCAGGCCCACCACGTCGGCGGTGCGGAAGGTGCCGCTGCTGGCGCGGCCGAGCTTCTTGCCCGTGAGGTCGTCGACGACGTCAACGCTCAGGCCGAAGGTCTCGGCCTCCTTCATCGTCGCCAGCATGCCGGCGATGCCCACGCGGTTGGCGATGAAGTTCGGCGTGTCCTTGGCCCGCACCACGCTCTTGCCGAGATAGGTGGTGACGAAGCCTTCCAGGTCGTCCAGCACCCGGCCTTCGGTGGTAGGGGTGTTGATCAGTTCCACCAGCGCCATGTAGCGCGGCGGGTTGAAGAAGTGGATGCCGCAGAAGCGCGGCTTGATGCTGTCGGGCAGCACTTCGCTCAGCCTGGTGATCGACAGGCCCGAGGTATTGCTGGCGACGATGGCATGCGGCGCCAGGGCCGGCGCAATCTTCTCGTACAGCGCCAGCTTCCAGTCCATGCGCTCGGCGATCGCCTCGATGACCAGGTCGCACTCGCCCAGCAGGGCCAGGTGCTCTTCGTAGTTGGCGGCCTGGATCAGCGCGGCGTCCTCGGGCACGCCCAGCGGCGCGGGCTTGAGCTTCTTCAGGCCTTCGATGGCCTTGGTGACGATGCCGTTCTTCGAGCCTTCCTTCGCAGGAAGATCGAACAGCACGACCGGCACCTTGCAGTTGACGAGGTGGGCCGCGATCTGCGCGCCCATGACGCCGGCGCCGAGCACGGCGACCTTGCGGACTTGGAATCGGTTCATCGGAGTGTCCTTATTCAACACGGATCCAGGTTTGGGTGCGGCCCAGCATCGGCATGCCGACATAACCGCGGACTTCGAGCTTCTTGCCACCTTCGACCGGCTGCAGGCGCACCTTGTAGATCTTGCCCTCGGCGGCGTCGAGGATGGTGCCGCCGTCCCAGGTGTTGTCGGCGCTGGCCTTCTTCACGCCGCGCATGACTTCCAGGCCGATCATCGGCTTGTCCTTGCGGTCGTCGGGGCACTTGTCGCAGACGCCGTCCTGCTTGGCATCGGCGGCCAGCAGCTTCTCGATCTTGGCGCTGAAGACGCCGCCGGTCTCGGTGATGCGCAGTTGCGCCTTTTCGGTGTTGGTCTTGTCGTCGATGGTCTTCCACACACCCACCGGCGTGGCCTGGGCCAGGACCAGGGCAGGGGCAGCGGCGAGCAGCAGGGCGGTCAGGGTCTTCGAAATCAGTCGGCTCATGGTCGTGTCTCCTTCGTTGTTGTCGCGGGGTGTCGGGCGACAGGGTTCAGAACAGGGCTTCGTCCATCGCCAGGAGCGGCGCCACGCCGCTGCGCGCGGTGCGGATCAGGCCGGCAGTTTCGGGCAGCAGCTTGGCGAAATAGAAGCGGGCGGTGTGCAGCTTGGCGGTGTAGAACGGGTCGCCGCTGTCTTTCTTCTCCAGCGCGATCTTGGCCATGCGCGCCCAGAAGTAGGCGAACACCAGATGGCCGGCCACGCGCAGGTAGTCCACGGCCGCGCCGCCCACTTCGTCGGGATTCTGGAAGGCCTTCATGCCGAGCTCGGTGGTCAGCTTGGTGATCTTGTCGCCCAGGTCGGCCAGCGGGTTGATGAATTCCTGCATGTCCTCGTTCGTGCCTTCGTCCTCGACGAAGGTCTGCACCAGACGTCCGAACTTCTTCAGCTTGGCGCCGTTGTCACCCAGCACCTTGCGGCCCAGCAGGTCCAGGCTCTGGATGGTGTTCGTGCCTTCGTAGATCATGTTGATGCGGGCATCGCGCACCAGCTGTTCCATGCCCCATTCGCGGATGTAGCCGTGGCCGCCGAACACCTGCAGGCAGTGCGACGTGGCGAGCCAGCCGTTGTCGGTGAAGAAGGCCTTGATGATGGGCGTGAGCAGGGCCACCAGGTCGGCAGCTTCCTTGCGCTCGTCCTCGTCGTCGGTGCTCAGTTCCTTGTCGATCAAGAGCGCGGTGTAGATCGCCAGCGCGCGGCCGCCTTCGGCATAGGCGCGGGCGGTCAGCAGCATCTTGCGCACGTCGGGGTGGACGATGATCGGGTCGGCCGCCTTCTCGGGCGACTTCGGGCCCGACAGGCTGCGCATCTGGATGCGGTCCTTGGCGTAGACCACGGCCTTCTGGTAGGCCATTTCCGTCAGGCCCAGGCTCTGGTTGCCCACGCCCAGGCGGGCGGCGTTCATCATCACGAACATCGCCGCCAGGCCCTTGTGCGGCTGGCCGACCAGGGTGCCCGTGGCGCCGTCCAGCATCATCTGGCAGGTGGCGTTGCCGTGGATGCCCATCTTGTGTTCGAGCGCACTGCAGAAGATGGGGTTGCGTTCGCCCACGCTGCCATCGGCGTTGACCAGGAACTTGGGCACGACGAACAGGCTGATGCCCTTGCTGCCCACCGGCGCGTCGGGCAGACGGGCCAGCACCAGGTGGATGATGTTGGCGGCCAGATCGTGTTCGCCGGCGCTGATGAAGATCTTCTGGCCCGTGAGCTTGTAGGTGCCTTCGGGCGCGCCCGCGACCGGCTCGGCCTTGGTTCGCAGCATGCCCAGGTCGGTGCCGCAGTGCGGCTCGGTCAGGCACATCGTGCCGGTCCATTCGCCGCTGGTCAGCTTGGGCAGGTAGGTGGCCTTCTGCGCCTCGGTGCCGTGGGCGTGCAGGCATTCGTAGGCGCCGTGGCTCAGGCCCGGGTACATCGTCCAGGCCTGGTTGGCGCTGTTCATCATCTCGTAGAAGCACTGGTTCACGACCAGCGGCAGACCCTGGCCGCCATAGGCCGGGTCGCCCGACAGCGCCGGCCAGCCGCCCTGCACGTACTGGGCATAGGCGTCCTTGAAGCCCAGCGGCGTGCGCACTTCGTGCGTGGCCTTGTCGAGCGTGCAGCCTTCCATGTCGCCGCTCAGGTTCAGCGGTGCCAGCACCTCGGCGGCGAACTTGCCACCTTCTTCCAGCACCGCGTTCAGGGTGTCGGCGTCGATGTCGGCATGACGCGGCAGCATCTTCAGCTCGTCGGTGACGTTCAGCAGTTCGTGCATGACGAACTGCATGTCGCGCAGGGGCGGGGTGTAGGTGGCCATGGCTTACTCCGGAAGGCGGTGGGGAACAGGAAATCGGGGATCGGGGAGCTGGTGCGCCAGATGGCTGGCCAGCAGGCGGGCGAAGCCGGCGCGGGCGCGGTCGAGCACCCCGGGGTTGCGCAGGAAGCGCGCGTCGTGGTGCAGGGCCAGGATCAGGCCGTGGACCTCGAACAGCAGCTGCGCCGGGTCGGTGTCGGGCTTGAGCTGGCCTGCGGCAATGGCCATGCGGATGGCGCGCTCCAGCGCCGCATGCCAGGCCCGAACCATCTCGGCCAGGGCGTCGCGCACCGGGCCGGGCCGGTCGTCGAATTCGACGGCGCCGCTGATGTAGATGCAGCCGCTGTCGAGTTCCACCGAGACGCGCCGCACCCAGCGTTCGAAAAGCGCCTGTAGCCGCGGCAGGCCGCGGGGCTCGGCGATCGCCGGGAAGAAGACTTCTTCCTCGAAGCGGGCGTGGTATTCGCGAATCACCGAGATCTGCAGTTCCTCACGCGAGCCGAAGTGCGCGAACACGCCGCTCTTGGACATCTGCATCAGCTCGGCCAGCGCGCCGATCGACAGACCTTCCAGCCCCATGTGCGAGGCCAGGCCCAGCGCGGCGTCCAGGATGGCAGCCCGCGTCTGCTGGCCCTTGTGCAGCGGCCGCTGCAAGGCGCGGGCGTTGTCGCTGGCAGCACGCTGCAGGTTGACGTCGGGCGGTGTTTGGGTGGTCACGGTTGGCAGGTCGCGGGTTGGGGCCGGGGGTCGGTGCGGACGAGCACGCAGACAGAAAATCGAACGGTCGTTCTATTTTGCAGAGAACCAGGGCATCAGGTCATCACGGAAGGCGAAAATTTCTAGGGTGCGGCGCTTAGAAGTCGCGCGTCAGCAGGCTTTCGCACGAATCAGCTACTCTTCGTCTGATGGACGTCCTGCAGCTCGACATTTCGGGCCGCCCCCAGGCGTGGATCTCGCCACGCGAAGCGGCCGTGCTTTATGCCAGCGACAGCATTGCCTGGACGCTGGGCGATGCCTTCCAGGTGCTTCGCGGCGGCATGCAGCGCAGCACGGGCCTGCAAAGCCGGATCGAACTGCACCCGATCGTCGCCGTGCGCGGGTCCATCCCGTCACGGGCCTGGCGCCAGGCTCCGGCGCTGAGCAATCCCAAGCTGTTTGCCCGCGACCGCGGCATCTGTGCCTACTGCGGCGGCCATTTCCACTTCGACGACCTGACACGCGAACACATCGTGCCGGTATCCCGTGGCGGCGCCGACAGCTGGATGAACTGCATCACCGCCTGCCGCACCTGCAACGGCCAGAAAGGCAGCCGACTGCCCGAGGAAGCACGCATGAGCCTGATGTACCTGCCCTACACCCCGAGCCTGCACGAGGACATGATCCTGCGCGGCCGGCGCATCCTGGCCGACCAGATGGACTTCCTTCTGGCTTCGGTGCCGCGCTCGTCGCGACTGCACGGCTGATCTGAACTTTTCCTGCAGGCGCGAACCAGAGTTGCCATGAAGACACCCTCGAAAACCGCTTTGACGCTGGCCCTGGCCGCCTTGCTGGCCGCCTGCAGTACCAGCAGCCCCGACGTCGTCAGCCGCAGTGACGCCCAGCGCCTGTCGACGGTGCTTGACGCCACCGTGCTGTCGACGCGGCCGGTCGTGGTCGACGGCTCGCAAAGCGGCGTCGGCGGCACCGCCGGCGCTGTCGTCGGTGGTGTCGCCGGCAGTTCGGTGGGTGGCAGCCGCGAAGCCGTGGCGGTGGGTGTGATCGGCGCGGTGGCCGGGGCCGTCATCGGCAACGTCATCGAACGCACGGCCACCCGCGAAGACGCGGTCGAGATCCTGCTGCAGCTGAAAAGCGGCGAACGCCGCGCGGTCGTCCAGGCCAAGGGCAACGAGAACTTCGCACCCGGCGAGGCGGTGATCCTGGTCACCACCGGGGGCAAGGTCCGTGTCACCCGGGCGCCCGGCGCGGCCATGCCGGCTTCGGCAGCCAAGCCCTGACGACCCGGAAGACGCTTGCGCGTTCAGCCGCCGGCGCGCTTGCCGCGCAGGCCGGCCTCGGCCAGCAGCGCCAGGACGCGCTCGACATGGTCGCCCTGGACTTCCAGCACGCCGTCCTTCACCGACCCCCCGGCGCCGCAGGCCGTGCGCAATTTCTTGCCCCAGCCGGCCAGAGCAGCAGTGTCGCCCTGCAGGCCCCGCACCACCGTGACCAGCTTGCCGGCGCGGCCCTGCTTTTCGCGGCTGACACGCACGATGCCATCGCCCGCCGGGCCCGGCGCACGAGCCTTGCACAGACAGGCGGCGATCGGTTGGCGGCAGGCCGGGCACATGCGGCCTGCCTCGGTGGAATAGACCAGACTCATGGCAGTTCTGCAGCTCGTTCAGGCAGGGCGCCCGCACGTTAGCACGCAGGGGCCAGGGTTAACATCTTGGCGCGAGACGGACAACGCCGCTCGTGCGCAGCGTGCAGCGACGCGCAGTAGCAGGAGCCATCGACATGCGCCAACAGCC
This sequence comes from Rubrivivax sp., assembly GCA_022842595.1. GTDB lineage: Bacteria > Pseudomonadota > Gammaproteobacteria > Burkholderiales > Burkholderiaceae_C > Rubrivivax. The sequence goes on along the minus strand of JALHPF010000004.1, from coordinate 167,992 downwards.
GCGGGGCCGATCCATCGCCATGCGCAGCGTGCTGGCGCTGGCTTTGGCTCTGGCCGCTGCCAGCACCGCCCAGGGGCAGGCGCGAGTGGCGCTGGCGCCTTCTGCCGCCAACGATACCGGCGCGACCCGAGCCGAATCCAGCGCCTGCCCGGCAGCGATGATGCAAGCCGTGGGCCGGCATTTCGGGCTGGCGCGATTCAGCCTGCCGACCGACCAACCGGGCGAAACAGCCGAGACCGCCGGGCGGCTGATCGCCGCCACCTGCAGGCCCTGGAAGGCGGCCCGCGGCCAGACCGTCGCCGCGTTCATCTACGACGGTGACGAGACCACCACGAAGCCGCTGCTGCTGGTGTTGCTGGGCCGTGGCGGCCGGCAGGTACTGGCATCGCACAGAAGCGCGCTGGAGGTGAACGGCGCGACCGAGCTGTCGCGCGACAGCCTGCGGCTCGACGCCACGGCCTGGCAGCTGGCGCCAGGCCGGCCCGCCATCGGCCTGCGTATGCGCACCTTCCGCGACCGCTGCCAGTTCGAAGGGGGGCTCGACCAGGTGTTCAGATTGTTCCAGCATGACGGCGGAACCCTTCGGCCCGTGCTGGCCGTGCCCACCGAGCATTGGCGCTGGGCGCCGGGCAACCGTTGCCTGCAGGACGAGGCACCCAGTACGGCCAGAGTCAGCGCCCAGGTGCGCGTGAGCTTGCACCCCGCCCATGCCGGCGGCCCCACCGAACTGGAATTGACGGCGACGCGGAGCGACGGCGTGCCCCCCTTGCGCCTCCGGCTGAAGCCCCGCGGAACAGGCTACGACCTGGCCGGCTGGGATCAGGCGTTTTCGCGGTGGTTCGATTGAGCGCGCACCTGCTTTCCAGGCGATGGGCTGCGCTGCTGCCGGCCCTGGCCCTGGCGTCGACCTTCACCGCCAGCGCAGCGGCGGCGCATCTGGCGGTGCTGCACCCCGACCCTCAGACCGGCCAGGCGCTGCTGCTGCCGCTGCCGCTGCCGCTGCCGCCAGCGGGACAGGACGTCGGGGCCAGCGGCAAGCTCGAAGCCCTGCAGGACATGCTGGCGCCGGCAGTGGAAGCCGCCGTGCAAGCCTGCCGCGTCATCGCCGACCCGCAGGGCGAAGACAAGCCGCTGCGCTGCCCCCTGCCCGCGGCCCTGGTGGCCGCGCACTACGGCTTGGCCACGACGCCGACCGAATGGCGTGACCGGCGCGGCCGCCGCCACGCCGTGCAGGGCGGCCTGTACTTCAGCGACGCTGCCGGCGGCGCGGTGGCCTTCGTGCTGGCCGGCCGGGCTGCCGAAGTCGGCGATGCCGGCACCGTGCTCAGCAGCGACGGCAGCGCGCGTTTCCTGCGCCCGCACGCCGTACCCGCTGCTGCCTGGAAGGCCTGGCCCGAGCTGGCGGCCCACACCCAGGCCTGGGCGCGCGACTACACCACCCATTGCCCGCCGGCGCAGCGCTGCCCGCCCGCCCCGAAGCTGCTGGGCCGCCTGGACCGGCTGCGCGGCGGCGCCAGCGAGTACCGGCTCGCCAGCGGCGCCCGCCTGCAGATGCTGGGCGCCAGCGCACGGCCTCAGCCCGTGGCTGGCGAAGGCGCAGCACGGGCTTTCGTCATGATCCGTCTGTGGCGCTGGCAGGGCGCCGACGGCCGCGCACGGCAGATCAGCGACGAATCACGCTGGTTCAGCTCGGTGGAACTGGAAAGCAAAAGCTGCGAAACGCAGTGCAGCTGGCAGTGGGACAGCCAGCCGGAAGTGTTCGAGTTCGCCGGCCGCAGCTTCGTCTTCGGCGCCTTCGTCGGCGGCACGGTCCATGGCTACCAGCTCGCCGAAGTGCTGCCCCATGGCATCCGGCCGCTGGGCGGCTACCGCTGGGGCAGCTGAGCGGCGGGCGCCGCTATGCTCGGCGCGATGAACACCGCCACCCCCCAGGCCCTGGTGCAGGCGGGCTTCCAGGCCCAGAACCAGGGCGACACGGCCCGCGCCGAAGCCGCCTACCGCCAGGCGCTGGCCATGCAGCCCGACCACGCGCCGGCACTGCAGCTGCTGGGCAGCCTGCTGCGCAAGCAGGGCGACCTGGTCCAGGCCGAAGCGCTGCTGCGCCGCTCGCTGGCAGCCGACGCCCGCCAGCCGCATGTCTGGAACAACCTGGGCAACCTGCTGCACGCCGCTGGCCGCAGCGCCGAGGCCCTGGTCTGCTTCGACCAGGCGCTGGCCCAGGCGGGCTCGTCGCCGTATCCCGACGCCCACTACAACCGTGCCCGCGTGCTGCATGCGCTGTCGCGCCTGCCCGAAGCCGCCGCCAGCCTGAACCGGGCGCTGGCACTCACGCCGCAGCCCAGCGTGGCCCTGCTGCAGCTGCACGCGCAGATCGAGGGCGACAGCGGCTTCATTGCATCGGCCCTGGCCACGCTGGACAAGGCCTTGCAGCTGGCGCCCGACAAGGTGGCACTGCTGCACAACCGCGCGGTGCTCCTGCAGCGTGCCCACCGCCCGGCCGAAGCGCTGGCCGTGCACGAACGCGCAGCAGCACTCGGCCTGGACGCCGCCGACGCGCACTACAACCGAGGCAACACGCTGCAGAGCCTGGGCCGCCACGCCGAAGCGCTGGCCGCCTACGGGCGCGCGCTGGCGCATGACCCGCGGCATGCGCTCACGCTGTACGACCTGGCGCGTCTGCGCTGGCGCCAGGGCGACGCCGACTTCGACGCCGAGCTGCGCAGCGCCATCGCCGCCGACCCCGCGTCGCCGCTGCTGCCCGGCGTGCATGCCCACCTGCTGTGGCGCGCCGAGCGCCATGCCGAAGCCGCGCAGGCCTACCGGCTGGCCTTGCAGCACGCCCCGCATGCCCCTGGCCTGCTGGACGGCCTGGGCCGCAGCCTGGTGCGCCTGGGCGAGACCGAGGCCGGCCTGCAGGCCCACCGCGATGCCGTGGCTGCGGCGCCGCAAGACGTGGAACTGCGCAGCAACCACGCCGCCAGCCTGCTGGTGGCCGGCCAGTGGCCAGCCGCACTGGCCGAGGCCGAAGCCGCCTGCCTGATGGCGCCGACGCACCAGCAGGCGCAGGCGCTGCGTCTGCTGGCCTGGCGGCTGCAGGGCGACGCCCGCGCCGACGCGGTCTGCGATGTCCAGCGTTTCGTCCAGGTGATCGAGCTGCCGGCCCCGGCGGGCTTCAGCGACATCGCGAGCTTCAATGCAGCGCTGGCGCAGGAGCTCCAGGCGCTGCATGGCGACCGCCAGGCCCCGATCGACCAGACCCTGCGCGGCGGCACACAGACGGTGGGTGACATCTTCGAACAGGGGCACCCGCTGGTGGACGCCCTGAAGGCCCGCATCAGCGAAGCGGTGGAAGCCTACGTCGCGGCCCTGCCGCAGGATGGAACCCACCCCTTCCTGGGCCGGCGCACGGCCGGCTGGCGCTTCACCGATTCCTGGTCGTCACGTTTGTCGCAGCAGGGCTTCCACACCGACCACGTGCACCCGCATGGCTGGGTCAGTTCGGCCTACTACGTGGCCGTGCCCGAAGGCGTGGCCGAGCACCCGCAGCGCGAGGGCTGGCTGCAGTTCGGCCGCCCCGACCTGCCGCTGGCGGGGGTGGCGCGCGACACCCTGGTCCAGCGCATGGTGGCGCCGCAGCCCGGGCGGCTGGTACTGTTCCCGTCGATGCTGTGGCACGGTACGGTGCCGTTCAGCGCGGCAGCCGAGCGGCTGACCATCGCCTTCGACGTCGTGCCGGCCTGAGCCCACCGGCACCAGACTTCAGACGCGTTCGCCCACCCAGCCCGCCACGCTTGCCAGAGCGGCCGGCAGGGCGCCAGCATCGGTGCCGCCGGCCATCGCCAGGTCGGGCTTGCCGCCGCCCTTGCCGCCCACCTGCTGGGCGACGAAGTTCACCAGGTCGCCGGCCTTGATCTTGCCCATGCTGTCGGCCGTCACACCCGCCGCCAGCTGGACCTTGCCGCCGTCCACGGCCGCCAGCACGATGGCCGCCGTCTTCAGCTTGTCCTTCAATTTGTCCATGGTCTCGCGCAGCGCCTTGGCGTCACCGCCCTGCAGCACGGCCGCCAGCACCTTGATGCCCTTGACGTCGACGGCCTGGGCCATCAGTTCGTCGCCCTGCGACGAAGCGAGCTTGCTCTTCAGCGCCGTCAGTTCCTTTTCCAGCGCACGCAGCTGGTCCATCACCGCACCCACCCGCGCCGGGGCGTCGGCGGGGGTGGACTTCAGCAGGCCGGCGATGCGCGCCAGCTGCTTCTCGGTTTCACCGATAGTGGCCAGCGCGTTGTCGCCGGTCACGGCTTCGACGCGGCGGATGCCCGCAGCCACGCCCGATTCGGACACGATCTTGAAGAGGCCGATGTCGCCGGTGCGCTGCACGTGCGTGCCGCCACAGAGTTCGCGGCTGGTGCCGATGTCGAGCACACGCACCTCGTCGCCGTACTTTTCACCGAACAGCATCATCGCACCCGACTTCTGGGCTTCTTCGATGGGCAGCACACGCGCCGTGGTCGCGGCATTCGCCAGGATCTCGGCGTTGACGATGGCCTCGATCTGCGCCGTCTGGGCTTCGGTGACCGGCGCGTTGTGCGCGAAGTCGAAGCGCGTGCGCTCGGCGTTGACGAGGCTGCCCTTCTGCTGCACGTGCGTGCCGAGCACTTCGCGCAGGGCCTTGTGCATCAGGTGGGTGGCGCTGTGGTTGCGCACGGTGCGGGCGCGCTGTGCTGCGTCGACCCGGGCTGTGAACATGTCGCCCACGGCCACCGTGCCCTCGACGACGCGGCCCTGGTGGCCATGCACCGCCGCCTGCACCTTGATGGTGTCTTCCACCACCACGCGGGCCTGGGTGTTGCGCAATTCGCCGGTATCGCCCACCTGGCCGCCACTCTCGGCATAGAACGGCGTGTGGTCGAGCACGATGACGACATCGTCGCCGGCCTTGGCGCTGGGCACCGACGTGCCTTCGAGATAGATCGCCGTGACCTTGCTCGTCTCGCACACCAGATGTTCGTAGCCATGGAAAGTGGTGGCAGCACCTTCGTACTGCAGGCCGGCGGCGACCTTGAACTTGGCTGACGCCCGGGCCTGTTCACGCTGGCGCGTCATCGCCGCGTCGAAGGCGGGGCTGTCCACGGTCACGCCGCGTTCGCGGCAGACGTCGGCCGTCAGGTCCAGCGGGAAGCCGAAGGTGTCGTGCAGCTTAAAGGCGGTGTCGCCGTTGAAGAGGGTGTTGCCGGCAGCGGCCATCGTGGCGAGTTCGCCTTCGAGGATCTCCATGCCGTTGGCAATGGTCTGGAAGAAGCGTTCTTCCTCCTGCTTCAGCACCTCGGCCACGCGCGCGCCGTCGCGCTGCAGTTCGGGGTAGGCCTGGCCCATCTCGGCCACCAGCGGCATCACCAGCGTGTAGAAGAAGGGTTTGCGCGCGCCCAGCTTGTAGCCGTGGCGGATGGCGCGGCGGGCGATTCGGCGCAGCACATAGCCACGGCCTTCGTTGCCTGGAATCACGCCATCGACCACGGTGAAGGTGCAGGCGCGGATATGGTCGGCAATCACCTTCAGCGAAGGCGAGGTCGCGTCCACGGCAGTGCCGCCGGCGGCATATTCCACCGCGTTCTTGGCCGCGGCCAGCAGGCGCACGAAGAGATCGATCTCGTAGTTGCTGTGCACATGCTGCAGCACCGCGGCCAGGCGTTCCAGGCCCATGCCGGTGTCCACGCTGGGCTTGGGCAGCTTGTGCATCACGCCGTCTTCGGTGCGGTTGAACTGCATGAAGACGTTGTTCCAGACCTCGATGTAGCGGTCGCCGTCCTGTTCGGGGCTGCCCGGCGGGCCGCCGGCGACATCCGGGCCGTGGTCGAAGAAGATCTCGCTGCAGGGGCCGCAGGGGCCGGTGTCGCCCATCATCCAGAAGTTGTCGGACATGTAGCGGCCACCCTTGTTGTCGCCGATGCGCACGATGCGCTCGGCGGGCAGGCCGATGTCCTTCAGCCAGATGTCGTATGCCTCGTCGTCCTCGGCGTAGACCGTCGCCCAGAGCTTGTCCTTGGGCAGCTTGAAGTGTTCGGTGAGCAGTTCCCACGCCATGCGGATGGCGTCCTTCTTGAAATAGTCGCCGAAGCTGAAGTTGCCCAGCATCTCGAAGAAGGTGTGGTGGCGCGCGGTGTAGCCGACGTTGTCCAGGTCGTTGTGCTTGCCGCCGGCGCGGATGCACTTCTGGCTGGTCGTGGCCCGGCTGTACGGCCGCTTGTCGAAGCCCAGGAACACGTCCTTGAACTGGTTCATGCCGGCGTTGGTGAACAGCAGCGTCGGGTCGTCGCCCGGCACCACCGGCGAACTCGCCACGATGGTGTGGCCCTGGCTTTCGAAGTACTTCAGGAAGGTACTGCGGATGTCGGAAGCATTCATCGCACGGGGTCTGGCCTGTTGAGTGGGTCGGGTGGATCGGGTCGATCGGGGTGCGCCGCCGAACGGCAGGCATCACGGCCGCCTTGGCGAAGCCTGCAATTCTACGAGCCGGGCCGCAGCGCTACAGTGCGACCGGAAGGAGCTCCCCACCATGCAAACACCCCGCACACCCCTGGCTGCCCTGCAGGACGCCAGCCTGTTGAAGACCGAAGGCCTGATCGGCGGCGACTGGGTCAGCGCCCGTGACGAGACCGCACGCTTCGCCGTCACCGACCCGGCCACCGGCGAAGTGCTGGCGCGGGTGGCCAACCTGGGCGCGGTGGACTGCGCGGCAGCGCTGTCGGCGGCCGAGAAAGCCTGGCCGCTGTGGCGCGCCCGCACGGCCAAGGAACGCGCTGCGATCCTGATGAAGTGGTTCCACCTGATCGTGCAGCACGCCGACGACCTGGCGCGCATCCTCACCGCCGAACAGGGCAAGCCGCTGGCCGAAGCGCGCGGCGAGGTCATCTACGGCGCCAGCTTCATCGAGTGGTTCGCCGAGGAAGCCAAGCGCATCTACGGCGAGACCATCCCCACCACCGACAACAACAAGCGCTACCTCGTCATCAAGCAGCCCATCGGCGTTTGCGCGGCGATCACGCCCTGGAACTTCCCGATCGCGATGATCACGCGCAAGGTGGCGCCGGCACTGGCTGCGGGCTGCCCGGTGCTCATCAAGCCGGCCGAGCAGACGCCGCTGTCGGCCCTGGCCCTGGCCGAACTGGCGCAGCGCGCGGGCATGCCGGCGGGCGTGCTGAACGTGCTGTGCGCCGATGCTGACAACAGCATCGCCATCGGCAACGTGCTGTGCAGTTCCGACGTCGTGCGCCACCTGTCGTTCACCGGCAGCACCGAGGTCGGCCGAATCCTTGCGCGGCAGTGCGCGCCCACGATCAAGAAGCTGAGCCTGGAGCTCGGTGGCAACGCGCCCTTCATCGTCTTCGACGACGCCGACATCGACAGCGCCGTCGAGGGCGCCCTGGCCAGCAAGTACCGCAATGCCGGGCAGACCTGCGTCTGCGCCAACCGGCTGTACGCGCAGGCCGGCATCTACGACGCGTTCGTCGCGAAACTCGCCGAAAAGGCCAGGCACATCAAGGTGGGCAACGGCTTCGACGCCGGCGTGCAGCAGGGCCCGCTCATCGACGCGCAGGCGCTGGCCAAGGTGGAAGCCCATGTCGCCGACGCCCTGGCCAAGGGCGCGAAGCTGGTTACCGGTGGCGACCGTGTGGCTGGCCACTTCTACACGCCCACGGTGCTGTCGCACGTGACCGACCAGATGCTGTGCGCCAAGGAAGAGACCTTCGGCCCGGTGGCCCCGGTGTTCCGCTTCGAAACCGAGGCCGAGGTCATTGCCGCGGCCAACGCCACCGAATTCGGCCTGGCCAGCTACTTCTACAGCCGCGACATCGGCCGCGTCTTCCGCGTGGGCGAAGCGCTCGAATACGGCATGGTGGGCGTCAACACCGGGCTCATCAGCACCGCCGAGGTGCCCTTCGGCGGCGTGAAGCAAAGCGGCCTGGGGCGCGAGGGTGCGCACCAGGGCATGGACGATTACGTCGAGATCAAGTACCTGTGCCTGGGTGACATCCTGAAGTAGCGCGGAGCCCGCGATGCTGCACGCCTTGCGCGACCAGCTGCTGCGGATGCAGGCCTCGGACCAGCAGCTGCGCGCCGAACTGGCAGCCTCGGGCAGCCTGCACGACGGCTACCACCCGCGCATGGCGCAGGTGCACCGCGACAACGCCCAGGCGCTGCGCGAAGTGATCAGCCGGCATGGCTGGCCCACCGAGCTGATGGTCGGCGCCGATGCCGCCGAAGCGGCGTGGCTGGTGGCACAGCACGCCATTGCCGAACCCGACTTCATGCGCCACTGCCGCGCGCTGCTGGACGAAGCCAGCACCGCGGGGCAGGTGCCGCGCTGGCAGTTCGCCTACCTGGACGACCGCATCCGCGTGTCGGAAGGTGGCTTGCAGCGCTTCGGCACCCAGGTCGACCTGCGCCCGGATGGCGCGTTTGCCCACGCACTGGAAGACGCCGGGCAGGTGGACACCTGGCGACAGCAGGTCGGCCTGCAGTCGCTGGCGCGGCACCTGCAAGCCGCGTCTGCAGGCCCACGGCCGACGGCAGCGGCCTACGCTGCCCGGCAAGCCGCCGAACAGGCCTGGCGCCGGCAGGTGGGTTGGGCGTGAAGGAGCGATGCCGCGGCCAGGTGGCGGGCATGGCGCTGGCGCTGGGGATCGCCTCGGCGCTGTCGGCACGGGCTCAGCCGGCACCCGAGCGCATGCAGCCCCCGGCCTGGCTGGCCGGCTGCTGGGCGTCGACCCTGGCCGATCGAAGCGCCGGCTCCGGGGAGCACTGGATGCCACCGGCCGCAGGCTCGATGCCCGGCATGGCGCGCACGCTGCGCGTCGGCCGCCCCGCCGAACACGAGTTCATGCACATCCGGCCCGACGCGCAGGGCCGCCTGGTCTATCTGGCGATGCCGTCGGGCCAGACGCCGACTGCATTCCTGGCGGTCAGCGTCGACCACGAATCCGCCGTGTTCGAGAACCCGGATCACGACTTCCCGCAGCGCGTCATCTACCGGCTGCAGGGCCCCGACCAACTGCAGGCGCGCATCGAAGGGCTGCGCAACGGGCGCCTGCGGGGCGTCGATTTCCCGATGCGGCGGGTTGCCTGCGAGAGCCTAGGCGGAAAGTAGCCGGGGCGGAAACAGCCACCGCCGCTGAAACCGGCTCAGGCGTCGTTCGCCGCCGCTGAACTTCGATCAGGCGTCGTTCGCCGCCGCCTGGGGCCCGCGGTCAGCGGCTGAAGCCGTCTGCCCGCCGCCGATGCTGGCGCGCTGCGTGGCCTGCGCCTGGGCGCGGCGCAGCAGGCCGTCGGCGTCCTTGCCATGTTCAGGGTACGAGGCCAGACCGACGCTGACGGCAAGACCCTGTTCACGGCCGGCCACGCTGAACGGCCGGGCCAGGGCATGGGCCAGCTTGGCGGCGACCCGTTCGCCGTCCTGCGGCGAATCGATCCAGGCCAGCAGCACGGCAAAAGCGTCGGTGCCGATCGACGCCACCACGTCGCTGGCGCGCAGCGCCGAGCGCAGGCGCACGGCGGCCTTGCGCCGCAGCACATTGGCCGACTCCACGCCCAGGTTGGCTTCCGTCGCGGCCAGGCCCGAGATGCGCAGCGCGATCAGCGCCATGGGCGCCGGTTCACGCTCGCGCAGCGCCAGCAGGTGCGCCATGTGTTCCAACAGTTGCGGGTAGTGCGGCAGGCCCGTGGACAAGTCGGTGGCATAGGCGCGCCGGGTGGCGGCTTCCAGGCGTTTGCGTTCGATGCCATGGCGCAGTGCACGGCCCAGGCGCGCAGAGTCGGCTTCGGCGCTGGGCAGCACGTCCTGGACGCCGGCCTGCAGCAACGGCAACGACAGCGGCCAGAGCGACCCGTCGGTGATCACGACCACCGCCGTTTGCAGCGACAGCGCCGGCAGCGTTGGCCATGCCGCCAGCGCGGCCAGGTCGGGGGTGGCGATCAGAACGGCGTCGGCGTCGGCGCTGGCCAGTTCGTCGGGGGTGGCCACCTGCTGCACCACGAAATGGCCAGCCTCGGCACCTGCCAGCAGCGCAGTGGCGTCGAAGCCAACACAGGCAATCTGCAAAGGTGCGTTCACAGCGAGGCCCGGTGGCATGGCGCACGAAGCGGCGGCGCCGCGAAAACGGCGGAAACTGGAGCGGGTGAAGGGAATCGAACCCTCGTATGAAGCTTGGGAAGCTGCCGTTCTGCCATTGAACTACACCCGCGTTGGAAACGAATGTTACGCCATGGCCGTGTGCGCCGGGCTCACTTGTCGGACTTCAGGATCGTGCCGGGTTGCAGCGTCTTGACGTGATACCGGCCCGGCACGTCTTCAAGGCGCAGCAGGTTGTTGCGCGCCATGATGATGCCCATGGCGGCTTCCTGCTGCACGAACACGATGTCGCCGGCCTTGACCGAGAACTGGGCTTCGGCCCAGTTTTCGGCCTTCGAGAAGATCTTCTGGTCACCAGGATTCACGTTGAAGTAGATGTACTGGCTGCCGCGCGTGAAGCCCATCTCGGACGGGGCCTCCTGGTCGTTCAGGAAGACGTTGAAGCGGATCAGGCCACCGACGCTGGACGGGCGCACCACGTAGACCAGCGCCTTGCCGGGCTCCGGCAGCTTCGGCAGTTGGAAGCCGGCAATCTCGGCCTTCATCGTATCCGGCGAGGGCAGCGTGGCGCAGCCCGCCAGCAAGGCGATGGCAGCAGCCAGAGCAGCGGTTCGGAAAAAACGACGACGTGAACTCATGGAGCCTCCGGGTGCATGGACATGACCCCGAAATGCTAGTGATTCAAGTCACAGCCTGGATCCACCGCAAGGGGGCACGCCTGCGGGTGGGGCCGCTGCGGCCAGGCCGGCAAGCACCGGCCACGCTGCGCCTCAGCGCGCCAGGCCGGCCGGTGAAAGCTCGCCCTTGCTGCTGAAACGCAGCCCGTTGAAGGCCGCGCCGCCGATCTTGCCGCGCAGTTCGTAGGCCAGCTTGTCGGGCCACGGGCCGTTGGTTGCCAGGCCCAGCATCTGCCTCAGCGCGCCCAGCGCGGAAACGCTGATCGGCACTTCCAGCACCTTCTCGCCGAAGCGCGGCACGCTGCCCTTGATGTCGCTGGCGCCGGCCGCGAAGTTGCGTCCCTGCAGGTCGAGGTCGACGAAGACGCCGTCGTAGTCGATCGGCGTGTCGTTGGGATTGACCACGCGCAGGCGCACGTTGAAGCGCAGTTCCAGGCCCTGGCCCGCCAGCGGCTCGACGCCGACCACGCTGACACGCACGGGGTCGTTGCCGGACAGCGCGGCGCAGGACGAAAGCGCCGCAGCGGCAGCAGACAGGGCCAGCAGGCTGGCCACACGGCCAGCCAGCGAGCGAAGGGCCGTTCGACGTGGCAGGTTCAAGCGCATGCTCCTCGATTCATGGCGAGGCGCAAGTCTAGTGGCCTGCCACGGCGGGCCGTTTCAGTCGATGGCCGTTACTGCGGCTTCGACACCGGCGCTGCCGGCAGGGCCTGGCCACCGGCACCGCCGGCAAAGGTGAGCGGGCTCACCGCCGCCTGCTGGCCAACGCCCGGGCGCGACCAGTCACAAACGCCGTCGCTGAACACGGCCTGCAGCCGTGACCACTGCGCGTCGGTGAAGGTGCCGGCGGCATAGTCGGCGCGCAGCAGCGGCTTGAGCTGGCACTTCAGGACATGCTCGGCGCGCGGGCCGCCCGCCACCTGGCGCGGCGACAGCGAAGGCTTCAGGAACGGGTCGGCGTCACAGACCGCGGCGTTCGTCACCTTCACCGTCTGCGTGGCGTCGGTGGGCAGCAGGCAGAAGTCGGCCGTGCTGGCCGGGCGCGCGGCGCGCACCTTGGCTTCAAGGGTGCGGCTGCCGGTGTCGGCCTTCAGCGTCGTCAGCCATTGGTCCATGGCCAGGAAGGCGTCGGTACCCATCGTGCCGGGCGGCGTGAGGCCGGTGCGCGCGAAGCGCCACATCGCCTGGTTGCCGGCATCGCCGGCCGCCGCGGTGATGCGGTCGCGCAAGCCGAAGCTGAACCACTGGTGGTGGATGGGGATGGTGCCGGGCGTGTTGCCGGGTGGCACGGTGATGTTGGAATCGTCCCAGCCGCGCATGTCGATGATCGCCATCTTCGCCAGCTGGGCGCCACTGGCGACGATGCCCGAGCGGTAGGCGATCTCCAGCGCCGCGGTGTCGGCCACGGTGCGCGCAGCACGTGGCGTGGCGTCGCGGTCGACGCCGCCGACGATGGTGTTCAGCGTGACGAACTCCTCGGCGTTGATGGCACCGTCACGCAGCGCCTTCAGCCCGTACTGCACACCGGTGTTGTCGCGCGTCTCGCGCGCCGCCGGCGAGCCGGGCACACGGCCCCAGATGCTTTCGGCCCAGCTCCAGGCATTGCAGCGCGGCAGCGTGGCCGTGGCCACCGGGTTCGCCGGGTCGTAGACGGCGCTGTTAGGCATTTCGCAGTTGTTGGTCTGCGTCGGCTGCTGGGTGATGGCGCCGGTGATGTTGTTGGTCACCAGGCGCGGGTTGAAGAGCCCGGCGCGGCCATTGGTGCCGAAGGCGTTGTACCAGGCGTGGCAGGCGCTCGGGTCGGGGTGGCCGTTGATGGCCGCCTTGCGCGCGTTGATCTGGGCCTGCGTCAGGCCCGCCGTCAGCGCCAGCCATTCGGGTTTCTGGTAGGCCTCGACGAGGCCGACGCAGTCGCCCACTTCGATGGCCGTGGTCTCGGAATCCGGGTAGGTGCAGGTGGTGGTGATGCCGTCCAGCAGGCCGGGCTGGATGCTGCCGGCCATGTTGCTGTTGATCGAACCGCCCGAGCAGCCAGAACCGATGGTGAAGCGGATCGGCCCGAGCGTGTCGGCGATGTGCTCCTTCATCATCATGATGGTTTCGCTCATCAGCACGCGGTTCGAATTGCGCGCCGAGTCCAGCATGCTGTGCGACAGCACCATATAGCCGCGCGACAGCTGCGCGTCCGCACTCGACCAGGCCGTGGCCGGCCGGGCCTGGCGCCGCGGCTGCCCGGTGCTGGCGCCGAAGTTGATGAGCAGCTTGCCGTTCCAGGCCGCCGGTGGCGTGAATGCGCTGACGGCCTGCGCCGGGTTGTGCAGCACCGCCAGGTCGTAGATGCCGCGGCTCATGGTGCCGCGCTCCAGACGCACGATGTAGGGCACACGCACGCCAGCGTCGGTGGTCACGGTGGCCAGGTCGCCCGGGGTGGTGCCCGGGGTGTAGGCCTTGAAGCAGGCGTTGGCCGGCGGCGTGGGGTTGGCTGGCACGGCGGTGGCCGCGGCGGCGATCGCCGGCGTGGGGTCGGGCAGGGCCAGGCTGCAACCGGCGGCGGTGGTGCGGTAGTAGAGCTTGGCTTCGCTGGCGATGTTGCAGTTGTTGTCGGGCGCGCCGGCCAGGCCGCTGGCATTGCGCGCCGGCGTGTTGCCGCTGCTGACCTGCGGCGTGGGCGTCGCGCAGAAGAAGGGCTGGCTGAGCGCGCCGCTGATCACCGGGCCATGCCGCGGGGCGTTGGTGATGACGAGCGCCGCCGCCTTGGTCGAAGCGGTCTCGGCGATGACGGTGTTGGCCCCCACGGCCAGGCCGGTGACGAGACCGACGACGCGGCCATCGGCCAGCGTGCGGAAGGCATCGCTCTGGTCGACGCCGCCGACGCTGACCCGCAGGCCTCGGGCCGTGTCGCCAGCGGGCAGCACGAGCTCGACCAGGGCGTCGCCACCGCTGACGAGATCGGCGCGATTGTTCAGGGTGCGCAGTTCCAGCGGCTGGCGGTCGTCGTCGGTGCCGCAGGCAGCCAGTGTCGCCAGGGCGACAACGCTCAGCGCCAGGGCCAGCGGGCGGGTGGGAAGGTTCATGTCTTGTCTCCGGGGGTGGGTTCAGCAGCGGGCCGTCTGTGCAGCCTGCGGCCGATGCTAGGCAGGGACCTCTCGGCTCCCATACGGCCTAACCCGCATCGGGTTGCACCCTGTGGCCGGCGCCGCGCCACTACACTGCGCGCCCCATGTCCAGCAACGACGACAGCCCGGCCGACCTGGCCACCCCGCCCGCCGAGAACCCGCGCCGCGCCATGCGCAGCTTCGTGCTGCGCGCCGGCCGCATGGGCACCGGCCAGCAGCGCGCGCTGGCCGAACTGGGCCCGCGCTACTTGCTGCCCTTCCAGCCCGGCGTTTTGCTTGACTGGCCAGGCACCTTCGGCCGCAGCGCGCCGCGGGTGCTGGAAATCGGCTTCGGCATGGGCGACGCCACGGCGCAGATCGCCGCAGCCTTGCCAGCCACCGACTTCATCGGCATCGAAGTGCACGTGCCGGGCGTCGGTGCCTTGCTCAAGCACATCGGCGAGCAGGGGCTGAGCAATCTGCGGCTGTTGCAGCACGACGCCGTGGAAGTGCTGGAACAGATGGTGGCGCCGGCCAGCCTGGACGGGGTGCACATCTTCTTCCCTGACCCCTGGCACAAGAAGCGCCACAACAAGCGCCGGCTCATCCAGCCGGCCTTCGTGGCGCTGCTCGCCTCACGCCTGGCGCCTGGCGGTTATGTGCACTGCGCCACCGACTGGCAGCCCTATGCCGAACAGATGCTGCAGGTGCTGCGCGCCGAGCCCGCGCTGGCCAACAGCATGAACGGCGCCACCGGCGCAACAAGCGCCTCAAGCGCAGACGGCTACGCGGCGCGCCCGGCCTACCGGCCGCTGACGAAGTTCGAGAACCGCGGCCTGAAGCTCGGCCACGGTGTCTGGGACCTGATCTTCACGCGGCGCTGAAACCCAGGGCGACCGGCCGCGGGCCGCGGGCCGCGAGCTCAGGCTGCCCAGGTCACCCAGCCGGTGTAGGCGGTGAGCAGCACGATGCCGCCGAAGACGATGCGGTACCAGGCGAACCACGTGAAGTCGTGGGTCGACACGTAGCGGATCAACCAGCGGATGCACAGCAAGGCGCTGAAGAATGCCGTCACCGTGCCTACTGCGAACATCGGCAGGTCGGCCACCGACAGCAGGTGCCGGTTCTTCAGCACCGAATAGGCGCCAGCCCCCATCAGCGTGGGAATGCCCAGATAGAAGCTGAACTCGGTGGCGGCCTTGCGCGAGAAGCCGAAAACCATGGCGCCGATGATGGTCGCGCCCGACCGGCTGGTGCCCGGCACCAGCGCCAGGCACTGCACCAGGCCCACCTTGAGCGCGTCCAGCGGCGTCATGTCGTCCACCGTCTCCACGCGGGCACGGCGGCCGCCCTGCAGGTCCATCGCGCCATACAGGCGGCGGTGGCGGCGCTCGACGAGCAGGATGATGACGCCGCCCACCACGAAGGCCAGCGCCACCGGCACGGGGTGGAAGAGGTGTTCCTTGACGGCTTTGCCGAAGGCCAGTCCCAGCACCACCGCCGGCGCGAAGGCGATGGCGAGGTTCAGCGCAAAGCGTTGGGCCACGGGGTCGTGGCTGATGCCGGTCACGGTGCGCTTCAGGCGTTCGCGGTACTCCCACATCACCGCGAACATGGCACCGGTCTGGATCGCGATCTCGAAGACCTTGACGGTCTCGCCGGTGAAATTCAGCAGCGAGGCGGTCAGGATCAGATGCCCGGTCGACGAAATCGGCAGGAACTCGGTCAAGCCCTCCACCACGCCCATGATGGCGGCCTTGATCAGCAGAATGGGGTCCAAGTCGGGCTCTTTCTTCGTGGGCAGGATGTCGTGGCGCGTCGATGATAGGGGCCACCCCTCGGGCGCCAGCCGCCTTGACCGTGCACGATCACCGGGCGTAGCATTACTGACCAACCAGTCAGTAGAGATGACGCGCCCAAGTCCCACTGCCGAAGCCCCCGTCGAAGCCCCTGTGCGCCAGCGCCGCAAGGAAACGCGCCCGCAGGAACTGCTCGACGCGGCCTTGGCGCTCTTCGTCGAAAAAGGCTTTGCCGCCACCCGCGCCGAAGAGGTGGCGCATGCCGCCGGCGTCAGCAAGGGCACGCTCTACCTGTACTACCCGAGCAAGGAAGAGCTGTTCAAGGCCGTGGTGCGCCAGAACCTCACCAGCCTGATCGCCGAAGGCATGGAGACGCTGGCCCAGCACCAGGGCAGCAGTTCCGAATTGCTGGTGATGCTGATGGACACCTGGTGGGAGCGGGTGGGCAACACCGCGGCGGCGGGCATCCACAAGATCGTGCTGTCCGAGGTGCGCAACTTCCCGGAACTGGCGGACTTCTACACCGCCGAGGTCATCCAGCCGGCCGACCTGCTGTTCAGCACCGCCGTGCAGCGCGGCATCGACAGCGGCGAGTTCCGGCCCGTGCCCGTGCACGAGGTGGCGCATGCGCTGATGGCTCCCATCATCTTCCTGGCCCTGCATCGCCATTCCTTCGGTGCCTGCACGCCGCCCTGTGGCGCCACGGGCGTCGAACCGAAGCGGCTGATACGTACCCATCTCGACCTGGCCTTGCGCGGGCTTCAGGTGCGCCCGGCCGACGCCTAGAATTTGGGGTTTCCCCTGAACCGCTCCACGACGCCATGAACACCGAACTTGCCCGCTTCAACATGATCGAGCAGCAGATCCGCCCGTGGGAGGTGCTGGACCGCGACGTGCTGACACTGCTGGCCAACGTCCGCCGCGAAGACTTCGTTCCTGCCGGTCTGGGCGCGCTGGCCTTCGTCGACACCCAGGTGCCCTTGCTCGAAGGCGAACCGCATGGCCCGTGCATGCTGGAACCCAAGGTCGAGGCCCGGCTGCTGCAGGAATTGCAGCTGCAGCGGCATGAAAAGGTGCTGGAGATCGGCGCCGGCTCGGGTTTCATGGCGGCGCTGATGGCGCACCGCGCCATGACCGTGATCTCCCTCGAATGCCGGCCGGCGCTGGTGCACATGGCAGCCCACAACCTTCAGCATGCCGGTGTGATGAATGCCAGCGTGCAACTGGTGGACGCCGCTGAAGGCGCGCGCGGCCTGCCCGCCGAGGCGCCGTTCGACGCCATCGTTTTGTCCGGTTCGGTGGCTGAAGTGCCGCTGGCGCTGCTGCAGCAGCTGAAGGTGGGCGGCCGGCTGGTCGCCATCGTCGGCGAACTGCCGATCATGCGGGCGCGGCTGTTCACGCGGGCGGGCGAGGCCGCCTGGTCCGACGTCGACCTGTTCGACACCGTCGCGCCACGCCTGGCCGGCTTCGCCGAACCCACCAAGTTCAAGTTCTGATGCCGCTCATCCGGGACTGCGCCGTTTCCGCTGGCGCGGCTGCTGTCGCCGCTCGTCGCGCATTGCCGTCAACTCGTCGCATTGGCGCGGCGGCGACCTTCCGCTAGCGCCTATAACCCGCGCACCGTTCACCATGTCAACTGCGCACGATCGCGGCGCCCGCGACCGCTCCTGAAGGATTCCTGCATGCACGCCCCCATCGCCCGCCGCCTGGCCCGCTTGACACCTTTGGCCATGGCAGCCCTGTTGTCTGCGCTGTGCCCTGGCTTGGCCAGCGCCCAGAGCCTGCAGGAGCTGTACGAGGCTGCGCGCAACTTCGACGCCACCTACCTGGGCGCCCGCGCGCTGGCCGAATCGACCGAGTTCCGCATCGAGCAGAGCGAAGCCCTGCTGCGGCCATCGGCAAACGCCACCGCCAGCGCCAACACCGCACGCACCGACCCACCCCGGTTCGGCCCGGTCAGCAACACCACGGTGCAAGGTGCGCTGAATGGCCGCTACCCGATCTTCAACAAGGCCAACCAGGTCACGGTGGAGCAGGCCCGCAAGACGGCAGAAACTGCCAAGGCCGACCTCGAAAGCGCCGAGCAGGACCTGATCGTGCGTGTTGCCCAGGCCTATTTCGACGTGCTCGCCGCCCAGGACACGCTGGCTACCACGCAGGCCAGCAAGACCTTCATCACCGAGCAGCTGGCGTCGGCCAAGCGCAACTTCGAAGTCGGCACCGCCACCATCACCGATTCGCGTGAAGCCCAGGCCCGCTTCGACCTGGCCACGGCCCAGGAAATCGCCGCCGACAACGACCTGCGCGCCAAGCGCATCGCGCTCGACCAGCTGGTGGGCCGCCAGGGCGTGCAGCCCAGGCCGCTGGTGGTGCCCGTGGCCCTGCCCGCACCGCTGCCGGCGAATGCCGAAGAGTGGGTGAACGTGGCCGACGCCCAGCACCCCAGCGTGCGCCGCGCGCGCGTTGGCCTGGAAGTGGCCAGCCTGGAAACCGACAAGGCCCGTGCCGGTGAACTGCCCACCGTCGACGCCGTGGGCAGCCTCAGCGCCGGCGACTCGCGCGGCGGCGGCGTGCAGCTGCCCGGCACCAGCACCACCGCCAGCCTCGGCGTGCAGATGAACTGGCCGCTGTACACCGGCGGCGCCACGCAGAACCGCATCAAGGAAACGCTGAAGCTCGAAGAGCGTTCGCGCAACGACCTGGCCGCCGCCCGCCGCGGTGTGGCCCAGGCCACACGCGTGGCCTATTTCGGCGTGCAGTCGGGCCTGGCCCAGGTGAAGGCGCTGGAAGCCGCCGAGGCTTCTTCGAAACTGCTGCTGGAAGCCACGCAGCTGGGCTATCGCGTCGGCGTTCGTGTGAACCTGGACGTGCTGAATGCACAAAGCCAGCTGGCCGCCACCCAGCGCGACCTGGCCCTGGCCCGCTACAACGTGCTGGTGGGCAACCTGCGCCTGCGCCAGGCCGCTGGCGCGCTGGCCCCGGCCGACGTGCAGACCGTGAGCACGCTGCTGACGCGATAGGAAACCCCGGCGCGGGCCCGGCCCGAGTTTCTTTACGCTCGGGACACAGCGGTGCCGGTCCGGGCGCCGCACACTCGCGGCCATGGACCGCACCCCGCACCCCGAATCCGCTGCCAGCCAGGCCGCGATTCACGCTGCCATCGCCGCCCACCGGTTCGGTCTCGGCGAAGCCCGCCTTCAGGCCATCGGCAGCGACGCCCGCGGCTGGCTGCTGGCGCAGCTGGGCCCGGCCGACCCCCAGCGCGGCCAGGCCCTGCCCGACAGCGCTGAAGGGCTGCGGCGATTCGCAGCCCAGCAAAGGCGCATCGCTGCGGCCATGGCGCCAGCGGCGATGCCCGCGGCCGTGATGGCCGAGCCGGCCCCGCCTGCCGCGGAACCCATGCGCGACCCTGCGGCCCTCGCGTTGCGCGACACCGTGCAGGCCGACGTGCGCGCCCGCCTGGCCACCGCCGCCGCCAGCCAGCGGCCTTTTGCCGAACGGCTGGCGCTGTTCTGGGCGAACCACTTCACCGTTTCCCTGGCCAAGGGCAGCACACGCGGGCTCGTTGGTGCCTTCGAGCGCGAAGCCATCCGGCCGCACATCGCCGGGCCGTTTTCGCAGATGCTGCGTGCTGCCGTCACCCACGCCGCGATGCTGCGCTACCTGGACAACGACGTCTCTGCCGGCCCGCAGTCGCGCGCCGTGATGCGCCGCGCGGCACGGCGCCGGGCCGAAGGCGACGACGGCCCGCGCCAGGGCGGCCTGAACGAGAACCTGGCGCGCGAAGTGCTTGAACTGCACACCCTGGGGGCGGCCAGCGTCGGCACGGCCGAGGGCTACACCCAGGCCGACGTCACGGCTCTGGCGCGGGTGCTCACTGGCTGGCGGGTGCCGCTGCGCCAGCTGGCCGACGACGCCAGCGCGACGCAGGCCGTGGTCTTCGACCCGAACTGGCATGAACCCGGTGTGAAGACGGTGCTTGGCCGCAGCGTCGGCGAAGGCCCGCACGGCTTGGGCCAGGTGCTCGACGATCTGGCCCGCCGGCCGGCAACGGCACGCTTCGTGGCCACCAAGCTGGCACGCCACTTCGTGGCCGACCGGCCGCCGCCGGCGCTGGTGGCGCGGCTCGAGGCCCGCTTTCTGCAAAGCGGTGGCGATCTGGCCAGCGTCAGCCGCGCGCTCGTCGAATCGCCCGAGGCCTGGCAGCCGCAGCCGGTGAAGCTGAAGTCGCCCGAGGAATTTGTCGTCAGCAGCGCACGTGTGCTGGGGCTGGGAGACAGCGCCTTCGAACGCCAGCCCGACGCCGGCATCGGCACCCTGGGCCAGCGTGTCCACGCCGCGCCTTCACCGGCCGGCTGGCCCGACCGCGCCGAGGAATGGCTGGGCCCCGACGCCGTATGGAAACGCGTGGAATGGGCCGCCCGCGTGGCGCAGCGGCTGGGCCGCCGCATCGACGCCCGCGAACTGGCCGTCGCCAGCCTGGGGCCGCGCCTGAGCGACGACACCGCGCGCCAGATCGAACGCGCCGCCGACGGCCCGCAGGCCCTGGCCCTGCTGCTGCTGGCTCCGGAATTTCAGCGCCGTTGAAAGGCCCGACTGCCATGAACCCTGCCCACCCGTTCAGCACACACCGCCGCAGCCTGCTGGCGGCCGCCGCGCTGCTGCCGCTGGGCACCGCCAGCCGCCTGGCCGTGGCCGCCGGCGCAGCGCTGGCACCCGACGCACCGCGCCTGGCCTTCGTGCTGCTGCGGGGCGGCCTCGACGGCCTGCAGGCGGTGCCCGCCATCGGCGACCCGGCCTTTGCCGCCGCCCGCGGCATGCTGGCGCAGTTCACCGCGCCGCCGCTGCAGCTGCAGGGCCCATTTGCGCTGAACCCGCTGCTGCCCGAATTGCACACCATGTACACCCGCGGCGAAGCGGCAGTCCTGCATGCCGTGGGCCTGGCCTACCGCGAACGATCGCACTTCGACGCCCAGCAGGTACTGGAAAGCGGCGGCAGCCGCCCGCATGAACTGGACAGCGGCTGGCTGGGCCGCGCGCTGCAGGCCGGCGGGCCCGGCGGCCAAGCTCGCCCGCTGCGTGCGGTGGCGCTGGAAACCGCCGTGCCGCTGCTCTTGCGCGGCCCCGTGGCCGTGGACACCTGGGCCCCCAGCGTGCTGGCCGAACCCGCGCCCGACCTGCTGGCGCGGCTGCAGACCCTGTACCGCAGCGACCCCGAGCTCGCCCAGGCCCTGGCCCGCGCGCAAAGCCTGCGTGACGACTCGGCGATGGCCGCCAACCCGGCCACCGTGGCGGGTGGCCGCAACACCCAGGCCGTGGTGCTGGCGCGCAAGGCGGCCGAGTTCCTGCAGGCCAGCAGCCAGATCGCGGTGCTGGAAATGGGCGGCTGGGACTCGCATGTGAACCAGGCCGCGCCCAATGGCGCGCTGTCGAACAACCTGCGCACGCTCGACGCCGTGCTGGCCGCCCTGCGCGAAGGCCTGCAGGCGCGCGACACCTGGCAACGCACGGTCGTCGTCGTGGCCACCGAATTCGGCCGTGAAGTGGCCGTCAACGGCAGCCAGGGCACCGACCACGGCAGCGGCGGCGCGGCCTTCGTGCTGGGCGGTGCGGTACGCGGCGGCCGCGTGCTGGCCGACTGGCCTGGCCTGGCCCCGGCACAGCGCACCGACGGCCGCGACCTGCGCGTCACCACCGACCTGCGGAGCGCGCTGCGACCGCTGCTGCACCAGCATCTGCGGGTGTCGCGCGCGGCGCTGGACAGCGTGGTCCTGCCGGGGAGCGCGGCATTGCCTTCGCTCGATCTGCTGCGTGCCTGACGGCACCTGAACGCGCTGGATCTGGCGCGCCGGCCATTCAGGGCTTCAGCGCTTCAGCGCGGCAGCAGGGCCAGCACCTCGCTTGCCATGCGGCTGGCCGCACCACGATGCTGCAACGCGAAGGCCGTGGCACGCTCCGACATGGCCAGGCGCTCTCCCGCGTCACCGGCCAGCATCAGCGCGCGCTGCACCGCTTGCGGCAAGCTGGGTTCGCGCAGCGCAGCGCCTGCGGCCAGCGACAGCATGGCGGCTTCGGCGAAGTTGAAGGTGTGCGGGCCCATCACCAGCGGGCAACCGCAGGCCGCGGCCTCGATCAGGTTGTGCCCGCCCAGGGGCTCGAAGCTGCCACCGAGCAGCGCCACGTCGGCGGCGGCGAAGTACAGCGCCATCTCGCCCACGGTGTCGCCCAGCCAGACATCGGCCAGCGCGGCATCGGCCGGCGGCTCTTCGCCCCAGCGGCTGCGCCGGCGCACACGCAGGCCCAGCGCGCCCAGCAGGCCCGCCACCTCGTCGAAGCGCTGAGGGTGGCGCGGCACCAGCAGCAGCAGCGGCCGCGGCACGGGCAGGGCCAGCCAGGTGTCGAGCAGGGCCGTTTCCTCGCCTTCTCTGGAACTGGCCATCAGCAGAACACTGCGGCCGGTGGCCTGGCGAACCAGGGTGCGCCAGGCTGCGCCCTGGGCCAGCAGGTCGACACGCGGCGAAAGGTCGAACTTCAGGTTGCCGGCCACGGACACCGCTGCCGCAGGCGCACCCGCGGCGAGCAGCCGCTCGGCGTCGTCAGCCGTCTGGGCCAGGATGCGCGTGAACGTGGCCACCGCCGGGCGCAGCAGCGGTCCCAGGCGCAGGCCCTTGCGCAGGCTGCGCTCGGACAGCCGGGCATTGGCCAGCACCACCGGCACGCCAGCCTCGAGTGCGCCCTGCAGCAGCGCGGGCCAGACCTCGGTTTCCATCAGCACACCCACCGCAGGTCGCTGCCGGCGCAGGAAGCGGCGCACGGCACCGGGGGTGTCGTAGGGCAGCCAGGCCTGGCTGTCGCCCGGCTGCAGCAGCGCCCGGCCAGCGGCTCGGCCGGTCGCCGTGCCGTGTGTCAGCAACAGCCGCAGGCCGGGCCGCTGCGTGCGCAGCGCGTCGACGAGTGCCCGCGCAGCCAGGGTCTCGCCCAGCGAGACGGCATGCACCCACACCCGCCCTGGCGGCGCTTCGCCGGCGCCCCAGCCCAGCCGTTCACCCCAGAACTGCCGGTACAGCGGCTCGCGCCGCCCGCGCCACCACAGGCGCGCGAAGAACAGCGGCGTGGCCAGCCACAGCAGGCCGGCATAAGCCGCCCGTGCCAGCACTAGTGTGCGGCCGCAGCCACCTGCGCGTCGGGCTTGACGCTGCGCAGCGCGTCCATGAAGGCCGCTTCGATGCGGTGCAACGCCTCGGGCGTGTGGCCCTCGAACCGCAGCACCAGCACCGGCGTGGTGTTGCTGCCGCGGATCAGGCCGAAGCCGTCGGCGAAGTCGACCCGCAGGCCGTCGATGGTGCCGACCGTGCCGCCTTCGAACTTCAGCCGGCCGTCGGCGGCGCGTGCCAGCAGCTCGGCCACCACCACGTGGTGTTCACCTTCGGCGCAGGGCACGTTCAGTTCGGGCGTGCTGAAGCTGGTGGGCAGGGCGTCGAGGAAGGCGCTGGGGTTCTTCTCGCGACTGAGGATCTCGAGCAGGCGCGCCGCCGTGTACATCGCGTCGTCGAAGCCGTACCAGCGTTCGCCGAAGAACAGGTGGCCGCTCATCTCGCCGGCAAAAGGTGCGCCGGTTTCCTTCAGCTTGGCCTTGATCAGCGAATGCCCGGTGCGCCACATCAGCGGCTTGCCGCCGGCCTTCTTGATGGCCACCGGCAGGCGCTGGCTGCACTTCACGTCGAAGATGATCGTGGCGCCCTTGTGGCGCTTCAGGATGTCGCGCGCGAAGAGCATGATCTGGCGGTCGGGATAGATGATGTTGCCGCCCTTCGTCACCACGCCCAGGCGGTCGCCATCGCCGTCGAAGGCCAGGCCGATTTCGGCACCGGTGGCATGCACGACCTTGATCAGGTCGGCCAGGTTCTCGGGCTTGCTGGGGTCGGGGTGGTGGTTCGGGAAGTCGCCATCGACAGCGCTGTACAGGTCGATGACCTCGCAGCCCAGCGCGCGAAGAATGGCAGGCGCGGTGGCGCCGGGAATCCCATTGCCGCTGTCGACCACGATCTTCACCGGCCGCGCCAGCTTCACGTCGCCGACGATGCGGCGGCTGTATTCGGCCACGATGTCCATCTTCGCGCTGCGGCCGCGCTTGCTGGTGTAGGTCTCGGTCTCGATGCGCTGGCGCAGTTTCTGGATATCTTCGCCATAGATCGCGCGGCCGGCCATCACCATCTTGAAGCCGTTGTAGTCCTTCGGGTTGTGGCTGCCCGTCACCTGGATGCCGCTGCTGCAGCCATGCTTGGCGCGGGTGGCCGCCACGTAGTACAGCATCGGCGTCGTCACCGCGCCGATGTCGACGACGTCCAGGCCGGTGCTCTTCAGCCCGCGGATGAGCGCGGCCACCAAGCCGGGGCCCGACAGGCGCCCGTCGCGGCCCACCGCCACCGCCTTCTCGCCGGCGAGCAGTGCTTCACTGCCGAAGGCGCGGCCCAGATGTTCGGCGAAGGTCTCGTCGATGTTCTTGCCGACGATGCCGCGGATGTCGTAGGCCTTGAAGACGGTGGGATCGATCTGCATGGATGGCGGGTGGGTGGTGAAGAGGGAATTGGGGAAAACGCACGATTGTAGGCAGCGCACCCTGCGCCATTCACGAAGGCTGCGGTCGATCCGGCATCGCTGCTGGCCATTCGTCGCGCGGCGTGTGGCCGGCGGCGCACCGCCTTCCTACACTGCGCCCATGAAGATCGACAAGCGTCTCCTGTCCGCTTCCTGGGATTCCTGGGTGCGCAACGAGGTTGCGGAACGCGCCGGCACGCGCTGGCTGCAGTGGCTTTGGACACTGTTGTTCGCAGCCGGTCTGGCCGGGTTCTTCACGGTGCTGGGCTTCTTCGCCTTCGGCCGCGGCACCGGCGCCTGGCGCAACCTGGCCGGCTGGGCCGAGTGGTATGGCAGGAACTTCATCGTCTGCCTGACGGTGGCCGGGCTCATCCACCTGCTGTTCGACATCCTGCGCACCTGGTGGGCCACACCTGCACGCATCCAGCAGTGGAAGGACTGGCAGCGCTCGGTCTTCTTCACCGGCGTGCCGCTGGTCGGGGTGGTGATCGGCTGGCCGATCGGCGTCGAACTGGCCGGCGGCAGCCTTGTACGCTGGCTCAGCACCGAAGACGGCAAGAACATCATCGTCGGCTCGATTGTGATTTCGATGATGCTCTCGCTGGCACTGCACTACTGGTTCAGCGCCAAGTCGCGCCAGATCGACGCCGAGCGCCGCGCCACTGAAGCGCAACTGCGCCTGCTTCAGGCGCAGATCGAACCGCATTTCCTGTTCAACACCCTGGCCAACGTGCAAAGCCTGATGGACCACGACCCGCCCAAGGCCAAGCAGATGCTGGCCAGCTTTACCGATTACCTCCGAGCCAGCCTGTCCACGCTGCGCGGCGAACACAGCGCCGTGGCACAGGAATTGGACCTGGCGCAGAGCTACCTGCAGCTGCTGCAGGGCCGCATGGAAGAACGGCTGCGCTTCGAGATCGACGCCGATGCCGAAGCGCGTGCCCAGCCGCTGCCACCGCTGCTGCTGCAGCCGCTGGTGGAAAACGCCGTCGTTCACGGCCTGGAGCCCAGCATCGAAGGCGGCACCGTTCGCGTCAGCGCACACGTGGACGGGCAGCGCCTCGTTCTGGAAGTGCAGGACGACGGCCGCGGCCTCGACGCATCGCCGCGCCCCGGCGCACGTCGGGGCAACGGCCTGGCACTGGGCAACATCCGCCAGCGGCTGCTGGCGCGCTACGGTCCCGGTGCCACGCTCGACGTGCAGGCCACCCACCCGGGCACGCTCGCGCGCATCTCCATTCCCCTGCAAGCCACCACGCCATGACGACCTGCCTGATCGCCGACGACGAACCGCACCTGGCCCGCGCATTGGCCAGCGAACTGGCCATGCTCTGGCCCGATCTGCAACTGCTGCACACCGCGCGCAACGGCGTCGAGGCCGCCGACCGCATTGCCGAGCTGCAGCCCGACCTGGCCTTCCTGGACATCCAGATGCCTGGCCTCACCGGCCTGGAAGTGGCCCAGGGCATCGAAGGCGCCACGCGTGTGGTCTTCGTCACCGCCTACGACGAATTCGCCGTGCAGGCCTTCGAGCAGGAAGCGGTGGACTACGTGCTCAAGCCGGTCTCGCGTGAACGCCTGGGCAAGACCGTCGAGCGCATCCGCCGTGCGCTGCAGACCGGCGCCGCGCCGGCCATCGCAGCGGCCAGCGAGGCCGGCCTGCTGGCCGCGCTGCAGCGCCTGCTGCCCCAGGCCCAGCAGGCCGCCCGGGCGGTGCCCGAACGCCTGCGCTGGGTGCGCGCGGGCAGCGGCGACATCACCCACCAGGTGGCGGTGGACGACGTGCTCTTCTTCCGTGCCGACGACAAGTACACCTGCGTGCAGACGGCCACGGCCGAACACCTGATCCGCACGCCGATCGCCGAACTGGCGCAGCAACTCGACCCCGCGCAGTTCGCGCAGGTTCACCGCTCGACCATCGTCAACCTGCGCTTTCTTGCCGGCACGCGCCGCGACGAAGCCAGCCGGCTGTTCCTGCGCATGCATGGCTGGCCCGGCGAACTGCCGGTGAGCCGCGCCTACGTGCCCTTGTTCAAGGCGATGTAGCGCAGATTGCCAACTCCATCACGCCAGCCCCAGCCGAAAGCTCAGGTTGTAGGCAGCCGGTTCGAAATGCGCTGGAGCGTTGCGAATTCCCTTGCAACCGAACCCGCAGCGACCGGACACCCCACCCATGAACATGCGCGCCGAGCCCGACGCGCTGCTGGCCCCGCGCGAGCTGGTGGCCGAGCGTACGTCGCACGCCGTGATCATCACCGACGCGGCCAACCGCATCACCTGGGCCAACCAGGCCTTCGTCGACTTCACGGGTTGCGCCCTGCCAGCCTGCATGGGCCGGCGGCCAGGCGAGATACTGCCCTTCCTGCGCAAGGATGCCGTGGCACGTGCGCCACTGCTGGCCGCCGTGGCCAGCCGCGCGCCGGCGCGCGTGCGCACCCGCTTCCGGCGCTCCAGCGGCACACGCCATTGGGTCGACATCGACCTGCAGCCACTGTTCGCGCAAGCCGGCGCCTTCGAGGGCTACATCGCCGTCGTCAGCGATGTCACGGAACTGGTGGCCCAGCATGAACAGGCCCAGGGCCTGCTGCATTCGCTGCCGGTGGGTGTGGTCATGTACGACACGCAGCTGCGCGTGGCACAGGCCAACGACAGCGCGGCCCGCATCTTCGGCCTGCCGCTGCCGCAGTTGCTGGGCCAGCAGACAGGCGAGCTGTTTCCGGACGCCGCGTTCGAGGACGGCCGGCCGATGCTGGCCGCGCAGCGCCCGATGGCCCTGACCCTGGCCGACGGCCAGCCCCGGCACGAATTCGCCTATGGCCTGCGCCTGGGCGACGGCAAGCGCCACTGGCTGCGCGCCAGCACCGTGGCGCTGCACGATGCCGCGGGCATGGTCAGCGGCATCATCTGCTGCTTTGCCGACCAGACCGAAACCCGCGAGCAGCAGCGCATGCTCGACGTCGCGATCGAAGCAGCCCGCATCGCGCCCTGGCACTGGAACCTCGTCGACGATGTCGCGCACTTCGACCCACGAACCGCCGACGCCGCCGGCCTTCGTTTCACGGCCGTGGGCAGCGGCCAGCAGAGCCTGCCGCTGTGGCCGTCCGTGCACCGCGACGACATCCCACAGCTGCGTGAACTGCTGCGCCAGTACCAGCAGGGGCCGGAAACCATGTTTCGCGCCGAGTTTCGCCTGCCCGGTGCCCACGGCGGCTGGCGCTGGGTGCTGGCGGCTGGTGCCTCGGCCGAGCGCGACGTGCAAGGCCGCATCACCGTGATGTCGGGGGTGATCATCGACATCGACGAACGCAAGCAGGCCGAAGCTGCACTGCAGCGTGCCGCCACCACCGACACCCTGACCGGCCTGCCCAACCGGGCCCTGCTGGGTGACCGCCTGGGGCAGGCCCTGCGGGCGGCACGCCGCCACGGCCGCTGCGGTGCGCTGCTGTTCATCGACCTCGACCACTTCAAGCGCATCAACGACGTCTATGGGCATGTCGTCGGCGACCGCCTGCTGCAGGCCGTGGGCCGGCGCCTGCAGCTGGCACTGCGCGCCGAAGACACGCTGGCGCGCATGGGCGGCGACGAGCTGATGGTGCTGCTGCCGGAGCTCGGCGCCGACGCCGAGCAGGCCGCCTGCGCCGCCGAGGGCGTGGGCCACAAGCTGCTGGCCGTGCTGCTGCAGCCCTTCGTTCTGGACGGGCTGGAATGCGCGCTGGGCGCCAGCCTGGGGTGCACCGTCTTCCCGAAGGCCGAGCAGGAAAGCGCCGAAGACCTGGTCCGCGAAGCAGACACCGCGATGTATGCCGCCAAGTCGGCCGGCCGCGGCACGCTCAGGCGCTACGAGCACAACATGCAGCGTGGCCTGGCCGAGCGCCTGGCGCTGGAACGCGACCTGCGCAGCGCGCTCGACCACGACGAATTCAGCATCCACCTGCAAGGCAAATGGCGGCTGCAGCCCGGGCCGGAAGCCGACAGCCCGCCCCGGCCGGTGCTGGCCGGCGCCGAGGTTCTGTTGCGCTGGACGCAGCCGCAGCGCGGCGTCGTCAGCCCTGCAGATTTCATCCCGGTGGCGGAGGAAAGCACGCTCATCCTGACCATCGGCCGCTGGGTCATCGAGCAGGCCTGTGCGCTGCTGGCGCGCTGGCAGGCGCAGGGCCGCAGCCTGCCGTTGGCGGTGAACGTGAGCCCGCGACAATTCCGCGAGCCGGGTTTCGCCGACGAACTGCTGGCCATCACCCGCCGCCATGGCGTGGACCCTGCGCTGCTGACGCTGGAGATCACCGAAGGCGTGCTGCTCGACGAAGGCGCGGCTCGGCGGCTGGAACAGATCGCGGCGCTGGGCTTCAGGTTCTCGATCGACGACTTCGGAACCGGCTATTCAAGCCTGATGTACCTGAAGAAGCTGCCGGTTCACGAACTGAAGATCGACCGCGCCTTCGTTCGCGACCTGACCTCCGACCCCGAAGACGAAGCCATCGTCCTGGCGATGCTGGCCATTGCCCGGCGGTTTCGCATGCAGGTGGTGGCCGAAGGCGTGGAAACCGCCGAGCAGGCCGAGTTCCTGCGCCGCCACGACTGCGACCTGATGCAGGGCTATCTGTTCGGCCGGCCGCAGCCGGTGGCGGCATTCGAAGCCGCCATGACGCTGCCGGCCGACACAGACCGAAGCAATCGCTTACCCGTGAATTAAGCCGGGCTTCAGAAAGCAGACCTACTGTCGCTGGCATGCCAACAAGGGGAAAAGACACCCCGCGAGGAGATGCCATGCACCAGCGACCCGCCATCCCTGAACCGCGCCGCATCCGCCGGCTGCCCGCGCTGGCAGCCGCGCTCGTGGTCACCGCCTGCGGTGGTGGCGGCACGGGCAGCGGCCCGGCGCCGGACGGCGTTGCCATGGCCACCAGCGCCAGGACCGGCGCCGATGGCAACGCCAACACCGCGTCGGCCAGCACCGAAGGGCGGCTGTTGGCGTCGAACTGCTTCCAGTGTCATGGCACGGGCGGTTCAGGTGGATTCGACGACATCCGCGGCAGCGAAGCCAACGAGGTGCTGGAGTTCCTCACCGACAACCCCAGCAGCAACATCATGGCCGCGCATGCGCAGGGCTACACCCCGGCCCAGCTGCAGAAGATCATCGCCTACCTCCAACAACAATGAGCGCGGGAGACCCCATGAACACGCAAGACAACACACCCGCGATGTCGCGTCGCCGGATCGTCGGCCTGGCCGCGGGCAGCCTCGCTGCCGGCTGGCTGCCCCTGCAGAGCTGGGCCGACGGCGATGAGGACGACGGCCCCGGCAGCAGCAACGGCACCAGAAGCAGCACCGCTGCCACCCTGGCCACGACCGCCATCGCAGGCAAGCGTGTCGTGGTCGTGGGCGGCGGAATGGCGGGCATGACAGCCGCCAAGTACCTGCGCCTGTGGGGCGGGCGGGGTGTGCAGGTGACCCTGGTCGAGCCGGATGCGGTCTACACCTCCAGCATCATGAGCAACCTGGTGCTCAACGGCAGCCGCAGTGTCGCCTCGCTGCAGTTCACGCGCGACGCGTTGACCTCGCGATATGGCGTCATCCGCAAGGCCGGCAGCATCGTCGGCATCGACATCGCCGGGCATCGGGTGACGCTGGCCGACGGCGCGGTACTGCCCTACGACAGGCTGGTGCTCGCACCCGGTGTCAGCTTCGACGACGCCTACGGCCTGACCCAGGCCGACTACGACACCCTGACCCCGCATGCCTGGCGAGCCGGCGCCCAGACCGCGCTGCTGCGCACGCAGATTGCCGCCATGGCCAATGGCGACACCTTCGTGATGACGATTCCGAAGGCGCCCTATCGCTGCCCGCCCGGGCCGTACGAACGCGCCTGCGTCGTCGCCGACTTCCTGAAAACGGCTCGCGGTCCGAATTGCCGGGTCGTCGTGCTCGACGAGAACCCGGTGATCCAGGCCGAACGCCACACCTTCGAGCTGGCGTTCTCGCAGATCCACGCCGGCATCGTGCAGTACATGCCCGGGGTCAGCAATATCGCCATCCAGGCCGCCACCCGGCTCGTCAGCTACACCGACCAGCTCGGAACACCGCAAAGCATCCAGGCGCGTGTCGTCAACCCGATCGTGCCGCACCGCGCTGCCGGCAGCGCCCCGGGTGGCTGGATGGCGCAGGCCGGCCTGAACAACGGCACAGCCGGGCGCTGGGCGAATGTCGATGTCCTGAGCTACGAGTCGACCGCGGCGCCGGGCCAGGGCATCCATGTCATCGGCGACGCATCGAGCTGCGGCATGCCCAAGGCCGGGCATGTGGCCAACCAGGAAGCGAAGATCTGCGTCGATGCCATCGTGCGCCGGCTGCTGGGCATACGCGGCGACGTGCTGCCCGTGGCCAATTCGGCCTGCTACTCGCCGATCACGGCCAGCACCGCCTCCTGGCTGACAGCGGTGTACCAGTACGACCCGGTCGATGCCAGGATGAAGGTGGCCTCCAGCGGCGGACAGACGATGCCAGGCGGCATCCCGGCCACCGCCACCGAAGCCGCCAGCATCAGCACGAAGAACTTCAAGGACATGGGCACCTGGTTCACGTCCTTGATGAAGGACACCTCGGGCTGAAACCGGGGCCAACAGCCACAGGTCCGAAAACGGCCAGCGGTGGCGCTGGCGGCACCTAAGATGCCGCCATGTCCACCGACCCCGATTCCGCCTACCTGGCCCTGTGCGCCCGCGATGCCCGCTTCGACGGGCGGCTGTTCGTCGGTGTCACGTCCACCGGCGTCTACTGCCGGCCGGTGTGCCGGGTGCGCACGCCCCGGCGCGAGAACTGCCGCTTCTTCGACACCCGCGCCCAGGCCGAAGCCGCGCGCTTTCGGCCCTGCATGAAATGCCGGCCCGAGATTGCGCCGGGGCTGTCGCAGATGGATTCGTCGCACAGCCTGGCCCAGGCTGCCGCGCAGCGCATCGAGCAGGCGGTACAGCAGGGCCTGCCGCTCGCACTGCCGGCTCTGGCCGCGCGGCTGGGTGTCACCGACCGCCATCTGCGGCGCATCTTCCAGGCCTGCCATGGCGTGGCCCCGCATGACTACCTGAGCACCCAGCGCCTGCTGCTGGCCAAGCAGCTGCTGACGGACACGACCCAACCCGTCGCCCAGGTGGCCCTGGCCAGCGGCTTCGAAAGCCTGCGCCGCTTCAATGCGGCCTTCGCCGAGCGCTACCGCTTCAGCCCGACGCAGCTGCGCCGCGAAGGCACAGCCGTGGCGCGCCAGGCGGCCACCGAAGGCAGCGGCCTGCGCCTGGCCTGGCGGCCGCCGATGGATGTCGAAGGCCTGGTCGGCCACTTCGAAAGGCGTGTGATCACCGGTGTCGAAAGTGTCGATGTCGGCAGCCTGACGCTGCGGCGGACGATCGGCTGGCCGCACCACAGCGGCCTGCTTCGCGGCTGGCTGGCCATGCGCTTCGACCCCGCCCGCTGCGAGCTTCGCCTGCATGCATCGGACAGCCTGGCACCGGCGCTCGGAGCGCTGCTGCAGCGTGTGCGCCATGCCTTCGACCTGGACGCCGACCCGGCGCAGGTCGACGCCGTTCTGGCCCGGCTGCCGCTGCCGCTGCGGCCAGGTCACCGCCTGCCTGGCTGCTTCGACGGCTTCGAAGCAGCGGTGCGCGTCATCCTTGGTCAGCAGGTCACGGTGAAGGCCGCGCGCACGCTGCTGCAACGGCTGGTGGACCGGCTGGGTGAACCGGTCGAGACCCCCTTCCCGGAACTGACGCGCTTGTTCCCCACGGCCGAGGCCATTGCTGCGGCCGACCCTGCCACCATCGGCCTGCTGGGCATCGTTCGCCAGCGGGTGCGGGCGCTGCAGGCGCTGGCGGCGGAAGTCGCGGCCGGGCGCATCGTGCTCGAACGCGGCGCGCCGATCGAACCCACGCTGCAGGCGCTGCTGGCCCTGCCCGGCATCGGCGACTGGACGGCCCAGCTGATTGCCATGCGCGCACTGGCATGGCCCGATGCCTGGCCGGCCAGCGACATCGGCCTGATGAACGCGCTGGGGTCACGCGACCCGAAGCACATCACCGGGTTGGCCGAAGACTGGCGGCCCTGGCGCGCCTATGCCGTGATGCGGCTGTGGCATGCCATCGAAACACAGGAACTCCCATGAAGCCGAACAACATCTTGCAGGCGCAATGCCGCATCGAAACGCCGCTGGGCCCGCTGCTGCTGGCGGCCACGGCCCGGGGCCTGGCCGGTGCCTGGTTCGACGGCCAGGCGCATCACCCCGGTGAGCTGGCGGCACCGGTCGAACCCACCCATCCACACCTGCGGCAGGCCACGCATGAACTGGCCGCCTACTTCAGCGCGGCTGGCACTGGCCAGGCACCCGCAGGCTTCACGTTGGCGCTGGACCCGCAAGGCACCGCCTTTCAGCAGCAGGTGTGGCTGGCACTGCGCGCGATTGCCACGGGCCAGACATGCAGCTATGGCGCCATCGCCCGGCAAATCGGCAGGCCCAGCGCCGTGCGCGCCGTGGGTGCGGCGGTGGGACGCAATCCGCTGTCGGTCGTGGTGCCCTGCCACCGCGTGCTGGGCGGTGACGGTGCGCTGACGGGCTATGCCGGCGGCCTGGACCGCAAGCGCGCCTTGTTGCGCCACGAAGGCGCACGGTGAGCCGTCGCGACCTGGCCAACCTGCTGATGCTGGCGGCGTTGTGGGGTGCCTCGTTCCTTTTCATGCGCCTGGGTGCCAGCGAATTCGGCCCGGTGGCCCTGGTCTTCCTGCGTGTGGCCGGCGCGAGTGCGCTGCTGCTGCCC
Organism: Rubrivivax sp.; assembly: GCA_022842595.1. GTDB lineage: Bacteria > Pseudomonadota > Gammaproteobacteria > Burkholderiales > Burkholderiaceae_C > Rubrivivax. The sequence goes on along the minus strand of JALHPF010000004.1, from coordinate 134,902 downwards.
TGGCTGCTGTGGCGTGGCGAAGGCCAGGCCTTGCTGCGGCACTGGCGGCCAGTGGCGGTGATCGGTCTCGTCAACAGCACCGGGCCATTCCTGCTGTTCGCGGTGGCCTCGCTGGCGCTCACGGCGGGGCTGATGGCGGTGTTCAATGCCACGGCGCCGCTGTGGGCCGGGCTGATCGGCTGGCTGGTCTGGGGCGAGAAGCTGGACCGCAGCCGCGTGCTGGGGCTGGCGGTGGGGCTGGCAGGGGTGGTGGGTCTGTCCTGGGGCAAGGCCGACCTGCGCGCAGGCGAGCTGGGCGTGAGCCCGGCACTGGGCATCGCCGCCTGCGTGGGTGCCACGCTGCTGTATGGGCTGGGTGCCAACCTGGCGCGGCGGCAGCTGCAGGCGGTGCCACCGATGGCGGTGGCCGCGGGCAGCCAGCTGGCAGCGGCGCTGTCGCTGGCCGTGCCGGCCTGGTGGTGGTGGCCGGCGAAGACGCCGGGCGCCACAGCCTGGGCAGCCGTTGCGCTGCTTGCCCTGGCCTGCACCGGCCTGGCCTATGTGCTGTTTTTCAGACTGATCGCCAGCGTTGGCGCGACCAAGGCGATCTCGGTCACGTTTCTGATTCCAGCCTTCGCCATGGGCTGGGGCGCGCTGATCCTGGGCGAATGGCCGACCATGGCGATGCTGGCCGGCTGCGCCGTCATCCTGCTGGGAACGGCCCTGGCCACCGGGGTGATGCGCTGGCCGCCACGCCGGGCCGGCGTGGCATGAACTTCAGCTGAAGCTCACTTGAAAGGCGACTGGCGGATGGTTTTCATGTCGCCGGGCAGGCTGGCGAAGTAGTCGGCCATCTGCTTGAGCTCGGCGCGCGAAAAGGCCTTCACCTGGCCACCCATGATCGCGTTGGCACGGCCCACCTGGGGATTGCCCTCGGTGCCATAGGCACGCAGGCTGGCGTAAAGATAGTCGGCATGCTGGCCGGCCAGCTTGGGGTAGTTGGCGGCGATGGGCTTGTTGAAGTCGGCACCATGGCACGAAGCGCAGGCGCCCTTGGTCAGCAGCGCTGCGACGGCCGGGCTGGCCTGGGGTGCCGTGGCCACCGTCTTGACGTCGCTGGCGCCATGGCTTTCGTAGAAGGCGCCCAGATCGGCCATGTCCTTGTCGGTCATCGACGCGGCGATGCTGCGCATCGTCGGGTGCTTGCGCTCGCCTTTCTTGTAGGCCGCCAGCGCCGCGACGATATAGCCGCCGTTTTGCCCGGAAATCTTCGGCACCTTGAAGACTTCAGGGAAACTGGCCTGGTAGCCGGGAATGCCATGGCAGCCGATGCACATGGCGGCCTTGGTCTTGCCAGCGGCCGCGTCTTGCGCAAAAGCCGCCTGGGCGGTGAAGAGGGAAGCCACCAGAGTGGCCAGCAACAGGGGGGTGGTGGCGAACTTCATCAGCCAAATTATAGGGCCCTTATACTGGGTTGAACCCGGCCGCAACGGCCAGCCAACACCAGGCAAACACTGCCTTTGCTGCATGAAATTCCAGGGTTCTGACCAATACATCGCGACGCCGGACCTGATGCTGGCGGTCAACGCGGCTCTCACCCTGAAGCGCCCGCTGCTCGTGAAGGGCGAACCCGGCACCGGCAAGACGATGCTGGCCGAAGAGGTGGCCACCGCCCTGGGCATGCCGCTTCTGCAGTGGCACATCAAGAGCACCACGAAGGCGCAGCAGGGCCTGTACGAGTACGACGCCGTCAGCCGCCTGCGCGACAGCCAGCTCAGCGGTGGCGAAGAAGCGGCACGGGTTCGCGACATCCGCAACTACATCGTCAAGGGCGTGCTCTGGCAGGCCTTCACGGCCGAGCAACCGGTGGCGCTGCTCATCGACGAGATCGACAAGGCCGACATCGAGTTCCCGAACGACCTGCTGCGCGAGATCGACCGCATGGAGTTCTATGTCTACGAGACGCGTGAGCTCATCAAGGCCAGGCACCGCCCGCTGGTCTTCATCACCAGCAACAACGAAAAGGAACTGCCCGACGCCTTCCTGCGCCGCTGCTTCTTCCACTACATCAAGTTCCCCGAGGCCGAGACGATGCAGCGCATCGTCGACGTGCACTTCCCGGGCCTGAAGAAGCAGCTGCTGGCCGCGGCCATGAAGACCTTCTACGAGGTCCGCAACCTGCCCGGGCTGAAGAAGAAGCCCAGCACCAGCGAATTGCTCGACTGGCTGAAGCTGCTGGTGGCCGAGGACATTCCACTCGAAGCGCTGCAGAGCCAGGACGACAAGGTGGCCGTACCGCCGCTGGTGGGCGCGCTGCTGAAGAACGAGCAGGACCTCACCTTGTTCGAGAAGCTCGTCTTCATGCAGCGCCACAACCGCTGAACGATGCAGCCGGTTCTCCCCGTGACGCTGGTGCGAGCGCCCGTGCGCCTCGAGCCGCTTGACGCGGCCCACGAAGCGGGGCTGGCGGCTGCCGCTGCCGACGGCGAGCTCTGGAACCTGCGGGTCACGTCGGTTCCCGCACCCGGCGAGACCGCGGCCTACATCGCCACGGCGCTGCGGATGCGTGAACTGGGCAGCCGGCTGGCCTTCGCGGTGCTCGACAGCGCCAGCGGCCAGGTCATCGGCAGCACCAGTTTCCACGACATCGTGCCTGCGGTCGAAAGGCTGGAGATCGGCTACACCTGGGTTGCCGCCAGCCGCCAGCGCAGCGCCGTCAACTCGACCGCGAAGTGGCTGCTGATGTCGCATGCGTTCGAAACACTCGGCGCACGCCTGGTGGGCTGGCGCACCGACAACTTCAACTTCGCCAGCCAGCGCGCGATCGAACGTCTGGGCGCCAGGCGCGACGGCGTCATCCGTCACCATGCGCTGCGCCGCGACGGCACCGTGCGCGACACCGTGATGTACAGCCTGACGGCGGGCGAATGGCCCGAAGTCAAGGCCCAGCTCGAACACCAACTGACGCGGGCACGCAGCCCGCGCTGAACAGAGACACCCATGGCCAAGACCAGCCCCAAGAAGACCGCCATCACCGTCGACGACCTGTGGGCGCTGCAGCGCCTGGGCGCACCCAGCCTGTCGCCCGACGGCGCCCAGGCCGTCGCGGCGCTGAGCAGCTATTCGATGGAGGACAACAAGTCGAGCTCGGCGCTGTGGCTGCTGTCGACACTGGGCGGCGCACCGCGCCTCTTGACGACCGGCGGCGAAAAGGACGGCAACCCACGCTGGAGCCCGCGTGGCAACCTGATCGCCTTCACCGCCAAGCGTGAACAGGAAGGCAGCAAGGACGACACCCAGCAGCTCTACCTGATCGCCCCTGACGGCGGCGAGGCCCATCGTGCCGCCACCGTGGCTACCGGCGTCGAGGCCTTCCGCTGGTGCCCGGACGGCCAGCGGCTGGTCTTCGTCAGCTGGGTCTGGCCCGAGCTGAAGGGCAGTGCGGCCCAGGCGAAGAAGCACAAGGAGTTCAAGGATCGCAAGGAAAGCGGCTACGTCACCAGCGAAGCCCAGTACCGCTTCTGGGACAAGAACCTGCCGATGGGCCGCGTCGCCCACCTGCATCTGCTGGAACCCGGCGCGAACGAAGCAAACGGCGACGCCGGCAAGGCCCGCGTGCGCGACCTCTTCGAAGGCACGCCTTACGAGCTCGGCCGCAACGAGCCCGATGCCAACCACTTCGACGTCTCTCCCGACGGCAGGCATGTCGTCTTCTGCTTCGACCCCGCCCCCGAGAAGCGCGTCGACGGCCGCTTCGCGCTGGCCGAACTCGAACTGAAGAGCGGCAAGATCAGCGTCATCGCCAAGGACCCAGCCTGGGACTTCGGTGCGCCCCGCTACAGCCCCGACGGCCAGCGCATTGCCTTCGTCGCCAGCCACCAGGGCCGCAAGCACACCATGCCGTCGCAGCTGGCCATGTGGCACCGCGACGGCAGCACCTGGGAAGTGGTCAGCAGCGAATGGGACCACGAGGTGCAGACGCCGCTGCTCTGGGAAGAAGACGGTCTGGCGGTGCTGCTGCTGGCCGAACAGAAGGGCCGCAAGCATCTGTGGCGCTTCGACCTTGCCGACAAGCGCGCCGAGGTGGTGGCCGAGGGCGGCTGGGTCGGCGCCTTCGACAAGGTCGCCGGCACGCTGGTGACGGTGGCCGACAGCGCCAGCCACCCGGGGCGCATGCATGCGCACCTGCCGGGGGTGGCGCCATTGCGCATCGAGACCTTCAACGACAAGCTGCTGGCCGAGCGCGACAGCGCCCGCATCGACGAGGTCTGGATCAAGGGCGGCGCCGCCATCGAGGGCGGGCCCAAGGACGATGTGCAGCTCTGGCTGGCCTACCCGCCGGGCTTCGACGCAAAGAAGAAATACCCGGTGCTGCATGTCATCCACGGCGGCCCGCACACCGCCTTCGGTGATGTCTGGCACTACCGCTGGAACGCCCAGGTGATGGCCGCCCAGGGCTATGTGGTGGCGATGGTCAATTACCACGGCAGCAGCAGCTTCGGGTATGCCTTCCTCGACAGCATCACCCACCGCTGGGGCGAACTGGAGCTGCAGGACGTCGAGGCCGCCACCGACTGGCTGCTGAAGAAGCCCTGGGTCGACAAGAAGCGCATCTTCGCCACCGGTGGCAGCTATGGCGGCTACATGGTGGCCTGGATGAACGGCCACGTGAAACCCGGTCGTTATGCCGCCTATGTGTGCCATGCCGGCTGCTTCGACTGGGTGGGCATGTTCGCCGACGATGCCTACACCTGGCATGCCAAGGAACTGGGCGCCTGGTACTGGGACGACATGGCGCAGATCAATTCACAGAGTCCGCATGCCTATGCCGCGACCATGCGCACGCCGACGCTGGTGATCCATGGCGCGCTCGACTACCGCGTGCCCGATGCCCAGGGCCTGGCCTACTACAACACCCTGAAGGCCTTGAAGGTGGACGCGCGGCTGCTCTGGTTCCCGGACGAGAACCACTGGATCCTGAAGCCGCGCAACAGCAAGCTCTGGTACGACGAATACTTCGGCTGGCTCAAGCGCCATGATGTCGGCGCGGCCGTTGCGGGCAAGCCGGCCAGGCCGGCCAAGCCCGGAAAGTAGCTCACAGCGCCTACGCCACGGCCGCTGCCAGCGGCGCTGCCGGCTCGTCGGCATGCTTCAGGCAGTCGCGGCCTGCGGCCTTGGCGAGGTACAGCGCCTGGTCCAGCCGCCGCTGCAGGCTCTGAGACGCTTCACCGGGCTGGCCGGCCACGGCCAGCCCGACGCTGATGCTGACGCCGCTGCCGGCGGCGAGTTCGGGGTGGTGCAAGCTGCGAACAGCGTTGAGCATGCGCATAGCCACACGTTCGGCACTGTAGAGATCGGCGCCAGGCAGCAGCACGCAGAACTCTTCGCCGCCCATGCGGGCCACGCTGTCGCCGGAGCGTGCCGTGGCCTGCAGGGTATGCGCCACACGCTGCAGCACGGCGTCGCCAACCGCATGCCCATGGGCGTCGTTGATGCGCTTGAAGTGGTCGATGTCCACCGAAAGCAGCGCAAAGCAGCCGCCACGCTGCCGTTGGCGCAGCAATTCGGCGTCCAGGCGTTCGGCCATCGGCCGCCGCCCCAGCAGACCGGTGAGTGCGTCGTGGTCGGACTGGTGCTGCAGGCGGCGCACGACGCGCAGCGTCACCATCAGCACCAGATTCACCTGCAGCAGCAAGGTGAACAGCAAGGAGCCGAAAACCGGCCCGACACCGTCGCCACCAGGCTGCTGCAGATAGGTGGCGAAACGTTCGGGGAGAACGATGGCGATGCCCAGGCGCAGGGCGATGACACTGCCCAGCAGCAACAGTGGCGCGGCGCACCAGAGCGCGGCACCGGGGCCGAGTTCGTTCGACAACCGCGAGCGGATTTCAGCCGCCGCCCGCAGCAACGTCCAGGCCATGGCACTGCCGGCGAGCATCACAGCCAGGTACACGCTCGTGCCGCCAGCCGCCGTGCCCAGCAGGCTGATCACGCCCAGCGCCAGGATCAGGCGGTGTTCGCCGTCGGTGGGCGGCTGCCGGCAGAAGCGCTGCACACCCCGGCGCAGGGCCACCACGGCCAGCAGCATCAACAGGTTGCCAAGACCCACCGACAGCCAGGTGGGCACGTCGCCTCGCAGCATCAGCAGGCCGGCACCCGGGACCACGATCCAGGCCATGGCGGCCCAATGCGCCGCCGGGTGCCGGGCCAGCCGGAGATGGGCCGCACCCAGCCAGAGCACGCCAAAAAGGGCATGCTGCGCCAGGATCACGGCCAGGAGCCATTGCACGTTGGTCATCGATTGCGCATGGAACCCGCGCGGGACCGGCCCGGCGCTCAAGGCCCACAATAGTGACATCGGACTCAAGCCATGCTGATCAACTTCTTTTACACGCTGCGTGCCGCCAAGCTGCGCGTGTCCGTGACGGAATACCTGAGCCTTCTCGAGGCCCTGCGCGCCGGGGTCATCGACGATGAAGGCGGCCCCAGCGTCGAACGGTTCTACTTCCTGGCCCGGATGGCGCTCGTCAAGGACGAGACCCACTTCGACAAGTTCGACCGCGCCTTCGCCGCTTATTTCAAGGGCGTGGAACTGCTCACCGACTTCACCCAGGACGTGCCGCTGGACTGGCTGCGCAAGACCCTGGAACTCGAACTCACGCCCGAACAGAAGGCCGAGATCGAGAAGATGGGCTGGGACGAGCTGATGGAAACGCTGAAGAAGCGTTTCGAGGAACAGAAGGAACGCCACGAGGGCGGCAACAAGATGATTGGCACCGGCGGCACCAGCCCCTTCGGCGCCTATGGCTACAACCCCCAGGGCATCCGCATCGGCCAGGCCAGCGGCCGCAACAAGAGCGCGGTGAAGGTGTGGGACCAGCGCGCCTTCAAGGACTACGACGACACCAAGGAACTCGGCACGCGCAACATCAAGTTGGCGCTGCGGCGGCTGCGGCGCTTTGCGCGCGAGGGCGCGGCCGACGAACTGGACCTGGACGACACCATCCACAGTACCGCGGCCAATGCGGGGCTGCTGGACATCAAGATGGTGCCCGAGCGGCACAACAAGGTGAAAGTCCTGTTGCTGATGGATGTGGGCGGCACGATGGACGAGCACATCCACCGCGTCGAGGAACTCTTTTCGGCGGCGAAGACCGAATTCAAGCACCTGGAGTTCTATTACTTCCACAACTGCGTCTACGACTTCATGTGGAAGAACAACCGCCGCCGGTACAGCGAGAAGTTCGCCACCCAGGACCTCATCCGCAAGTACAACCGTGACTACAAGCTGGTGTTCGTGGGCGACGCCACGATGAGCCCGTACGAAATCGTCCAGCCCGGTGGCAGCGTCGAATACAACAACGAAGAGCCCGGCGCAGTGTGGCTGCAGCGGCTGACCAGCGCGTTCCCGAAGTTCGCGTGGATCAACCCGGAACCGCAGGGCGTTTGGCAGTACCGGCAGAGCATCGCCGTCGTGCAGCAGCTGATGAACCAGCGCATGTTCCCGCTGACCCTGGCCGGGCTCGAAGGCGCCATGCGCTTGCTCAGCAAATGACCTTCGGCCGGGCAGCGCTGGCGCTGCTGGCTGCCTTGGCGCCGGTGCTGTCTGGCTGTGCGGGCCTGTGGCCTGCCAAACAGCCCGTGTCCGCGCCCGTGTCCGCGCCGATATCCACGCCTGCTGCGGCGGCCGGTCCGGCAGGAGCCGCAAGCGCGCCGGCGTCCATGTCCGCGGTGGCGATCGACGTCAAGGCCCCGGGCGAACTCAAGGCGCTGCTCGAACGCCATCTCGACCTGGTGCGACTGGGTCGCGCGGCGCCTGCCGATGTCGACGACAGCGAATGGTCGCGCCTGATCGACGCCACCCCGGCCCAGGTGCGCGACCTGCTGCAGACCGAGGGCTACTTCAGCCCCGTGGTGCGCCTGCAGCGCAATGCCGGGCCCGACGGCGTCCGCATCGAGAGCGTGACCCTCGTGGTCGAACCCGGCCCCCAGGCCAACGTGGGGCGGGTCACGCTGGACGTGCAGGGCGAACTCGACAGCGGCTTCGAAGCCAAGGAATCGCATGCCGTCTCGACGCTGGCGCAGCTGCGCGACCGCTTCGAACTGAAACCGGGCAGGCCGTTTCGCAACGAGTCCTGGTCCAGTGCCAAGAACAGCGCCCTGGTGCTGCTGCGTGCCGCGGGCTATGCCAATGCCAGCTACAGCGGCACCAGCGCCAGTGTCGATGTCGAAAGCAACACCGTGCGCCTGTTCCTGGTGGTCGACAGCGGCCCCCTGTACCGGCTGGGCATGCTCGACATCGAAGGCCTGGTCGACCACGACGTGCAGACCGTGCGCAACCTCGCGATGTCGCAGGTGGGCGTTCCGGTGACGGAAACGCTGCTGCTCGACTTCCAGGAACGGCTGCAGAAGGCGGGCCTGTTCGACAGCGTCAACGTCACGCTCGACCCCGACCCGGAGCAGGCGGCCAACGCCACCGTGCAGGTGCGCCTGCGCGAAGCCGCGATGCAGGTGTACACCGTGGGCCTGGGCTTTTCGGCCAACACCGGGGCACGGGCCTCGGTCGAACATGTCTACCGGCGGGTGTTCGGCTACGCCGCCACGGCGCGCAACAAGATCGAGCTCGGCGACAAGCGCAGCGCCTGGGAAGGCGAGATCATTGCCCACCCCGGACGGCGCCTGTATCGCAACCTGATCGGCGGCGCTGTCGAGAAGCTCAAGACCGACACCGACACCGTGCTCTCGCAGCGCCTGCGCATCGGCCGCACGCAGGACACGCAGCGTCTGGAGCGGCTCTTCTTCGCCGAGGCCGAGCGGTCCGTGCGCACGCCGGTGGGCGCCGAGTCCTCGTCGGCCTTTGCGCTGTCGGCCAATTTCCACGGCGGCTGGCGCAACCTGGACAACGTCATCCTGCCCACGCGCGGAGCCACGCTGAAGGTCGAACTCGGCGTCGGCCGTTCTCATGGCAGCGACGCCAAGAGCGGGCTCTTCACGCGCACCTACGGCCGCGTGGTCGGCTACCTGCCGCTGGGGCAGACCTGGTATGGCCAGGCGCGGCTGGAACTGGGGCGCGTTTTCCTGCCCAGCGGCGTGGTCGTGCCCGACTCCAAGCTCTTCCGCGCCGGTGGCGACGAATCGGTGCGCGGCTACTCGTTCCGCAGCCTCGGGCCCCAGGTCGACGGTGCGGTGGGCGGGGGCATCAGCCTGGCCACCGCCAGCGTCGAACTGGCCAGGCCCATCAGCGCGCGGCTGCCATCGCTCTGGGGCGCGGTGTTCATCGACGCGGGCAATGCCGCCACCAGCTTCAGCAGCCTCAAGCCGGTCTACGGCACCGGGGTGGGCGTGCGCTGGCGCAGTCCGGTGGGCCCGCTGCGGCTGGACTGGGCCTATGGCAGCGAAACCCGTGAAGGCCGCTTCCACTTCAGCGTGGGCATCGCGTTCTGAGCATGGCCGAGCCCCTGCCCCCCACCGCCTCTGACGCCGACGCCGACGCCGGCGCGGCCGCCGTTTCGCCGCGCCGGCGTCGCATCGGCCTGTGGTTGCTGCTCGGCTTGGTGGGCCTGCTCGTGGCCCTGGTGCTGGGCAGCTTCGGCGCGGTGCGCTGGACGCTGGCCACCGAAGCCGGCGCACGCTGGCTGCTGGCCCGCCTGCCCGGGGTGGAAGCCACGGGTGTGCAGGGCTCCGTGCTGGGTGGCGCCGACGGGCGGCTGCGCATGCAGCAGCTGCGCATCGTCTGGAAGGGCGGGCAGGCGTCACTGACGCTCGACGAAGTCAGCGCCGAAGGCCTGCGCTGGCGCTTCCGGCCGCCCGACGCCGCACCCGGCACCTGGGTTGCGCTCGACATGGACCGGCTGACGGTGCGCCGCGCCACCTACGTGCATGGCCCGTCCAGCGGCCAGCCCCTGACGCCGCCGGCCAGCCTGGCCCTGCCGCTGCAGCTGAGCCTGGGCGAAGCCGAGATCGGCACGCTGCAGGTCGACGCCCAGTCGCCGGCCACGCAGCTGCGGCTGCAGGGCGTGGTGCTCGACAGCCGGCCCGGCGCCAGCCACAGCCTGAAGTCGCTGCAAGCCCAGTGGCAGGGGCTGGTGGTGGCCGGCTCGGCGCAGGTGGCGCATGCGCCGCCGTTTGCCACCACCGCCCAGGCGGCCCTGCACCCGGCCGCCGGCGGCGACAACCCGGCCTGGGGTGCCGCGCTCAGCGCCAGCGGCCCTCTTGAGCGGCTGACCGTGCAGGCCACGCTGCGCGGTGTGCCGCGCACCGGCAAGCCTGCGCCCACGCTCGACCTGCGCGGCGATCTGCTGCCCTTCCAGGCCTGGCCCGTGGGCGAACTCGACTTCAAGACCAGCGCGCTGGACCTCTCCGCCCTGCAGGCCAGCGCTCCCGAAACCCGCCTGGACGCCAGCGCCCGGGTGCAGTCGCGGGCCCTGAACGAACCGGTGAACGCGCAGTTGCGCGTCACCAATGCCCTGCCCGGCCGCTGGAACGAAGGCCGACTGCCGGTGGCAGCGCTGGAGCTCGATCTGGCCGGGCGCATCGACCAGCTGGACCGGCTTGACGTCACGCGCTTCCAGCTCGACCTGGCCGACGCCCTGCGGCCCGCCGGACGCTGGACCGGCCAGGCGCGCTGGCAGGGCCACGAGTTGACGCTCGACACCCGGCTGGTGGACGTGGTGCCGCAGCGCCTGGACGGTCGCGCCGCGGCGATGCGGCTGTCGGGCCCGCTGGCGCTGGTCCTGTCCGGCCTGCCTTCGCCCGACCCCGCAGCCACCACCCTTGCCCCAGCCTGGACCGCGCAACTGCGCAGCACGCTCGAAGGTGTGCTCGACGCCGCACCCCAGCCTGTCAACCTGACACTGGACGCCGAGGCCGACGCCAACCGCCTGGAGCTTAGGCAGGCCCTGGCCCAGACCGGCAATGCGCGCGCCGAGGGCAGCGCCCGCCTGCTGCGGCGCAATCCCGGCAGCCCCTGGCAGCTGGTGACCGCGGGCACGCTGAGCAACTTCGACCCCCTGCCCTGGCTGCCCGGCGGCAGCGGCGCCGAGGCCGAGGCCTGGCGGCGCGGGCCGCATCGCCTGTCGGGGCAATGGCAGCTGGACGTGCGGCTGCCGGCAGCTCCCGAGCGCCTGGCGCCGCTGGCACTGGCCCAGCGGCTGGCCGGCAACGGCCGCGTGCAGCTCGCCGACTCGCTGCTCGCGGGCCTGCCGGTGCAGGCCGATGCCACCCTCAGCTACGCCCCCGGCGCCGGTGCCGCAGCCGTCACCGGCATGGGCGCGCTGCAGGTCCGGCTGCAGGTCGCCGACGCCGTGTTCACGGCCGAAGGCCTCGGCAACCCGGCCGGCGAGAGTGCCAGCGACCAGTGGCGCGCCGAGCTGCAGGCCGACCAGCTGGCCGCGCTGGCGCCGCTCGCGCGCCTGGTTCCGGGCCTGGCGGAATGGGCGCCCAGCCAGGGCGGTGCGCGGCTGCAGGTCAACGGCACCGGCCGCTGGCCTTCGCTGCGCAGCGAGGGTCGCGCCCAGGTGCAGCAGCTGAAGGCCGGCAGGCTGGCGCTGGCGCGTGGCCAGTTCGACTGGCGTTTCGACACCGGCCCGAACCAGCCCCTGGCACTGACGCTCGACGTCACCGGGCTGCAGCTGGGCACGCAACGCGCCGAGCAGCTGCGCGGCACCGTTCGCGGCCAGTTGGCCGAACACCGCATCGACATCGAAGCCATGCTGCCGCTGCTGCCGCCGCCGGCAGCGGCTTCGGTGCTGGGGCTGGCGCTGCCGCCGGCGGCAGCAGCCGCGGCTGCGTCGGCAGCTTCCGCGGCGGCGGCCGCCAAGCCGGGCGGCACGGGCCGCAGTGGCACCCGAGCGCTGCTGCAGGCCCAAGGCGCCTGGACACCCAGCGTCGCCGGCGGTGGCCGCTGGCGCGCCGACATCGACCGAATCGCCGTCGGTGGCTGGGACGGCCGACCGATGGCGCCACTGGCCGCAGCGGCCACACCCAGCGCCGCGATGGTCGGCCCGACGTGGGCCGACGGTCGCGACCTGGACGCCGAACTGCAGTTCAACGCCGAAGGCAGCCTGGTGTCACTGCGCGCCTCGGCCGGCCGCATCCGCCTGGCCGACACCGCCAGCCTGCGCTGGGACGACGTGCTCATCGACCTGCAGACCCAGCCCGTGCGCATCGAGCTGAGCGCTGCCGTCGACCCCTTCGCCGTGGCCCCGCTGCTGGCCCGGCTGCAACCTGAATTGGGCTGGACCGGCGACCTGCAGCTGGGCGCGCGCATCCAGGTGCGGGCGGGTGAACGTTTCGAGGCCGACATCCTGGTCGAACGCAGCACCGGCGATCTCGCCGCCGGAGGCATTGCGCCCGCCAGCGGCAGCGCGGCGCCCAGCGCCCAGGCCATGGGCCTGAGCGAACTGCGCCTGGGCCTGCGCGCGCGCGACGGCAACTGGACCTTCCAGGCCGACATGGCCGGCGCACTGCTGGGCGAACTGCGCGGCCAGGTGCAGGCCCGCACCACCGACAGCGCACGCTGGCCCGCCGCCGACGCGCCCGTTTCCGGCAGGCTGCAGCTGCGGGTGGCCGACATCGGCATCTGGAACGCCTGGGTGCCGGCGGGCTGGCGCATCTCGGGCAACCTGCAGGGCGTGGTCACGGTCGACGGCAGCTTCGGGGCGCCGCGATACACCGGCGAGCTCACCGGCAGCAAGCTGGCGCTGCGCAATCTGCTGCAGGGCGTGAACGTCGGCGATGGCGACGTCACCATCCGGCTGGCCGGCGACAACGCCGTGATCGAACGTTTTGCGCTGCGTGGCGGCGAAGGCACGCTCACGGTCTCTGGCGATGCCACGCTGGGCGCCACGCCGAGGGCGCGGCTGAAGCTGCAGGCCGAGCGTTTCCGCGTGCTCGGCCGGGTCGACCGACAGCTCATCGCCAGCGGCCAGGCCCAGCTCGATCTGGGCAAGGACGCTCTGCGGCTGGACGGCAAGATCGTCGTCGACGAAGGCCTGTTCGACATCAGCCGCGGCGATGCACCTTCGCTCGACGACGACGTCAACGTGCGCCGGCCGGGCGCACCCGAAGTCGAGGTGCAGGAAGCCAAAGGCGCCACGCCGCGCCGCAATGTCGTCGTCAACCTCGACCTCGACCTCGGACGCCAGCTTCGCCTGCGTGGCCGCGGCCTGGACACCGCCCTGCGCGGGCAGCTGAAGATCACCAGCCCCGGCGGCCGGCTGGCTGCCAACGGCAGCATCAACACGGAGGACGGCAGCTTCACCGGCTATGGCCAGAAGATGACGATCGAGCGCGGCATCGTCGCCTTCAGCGGCGACCTGGACAAGCCGCGGCTGGACGTGCTGGCCATTCGCCCGAACCTGGACATCCGTGTCGGCGTAGCCATCACCGGGCCGCTGGGAGCGATGCGCATCCGGCTCGTTTCGGAACCCGAGCTGAGCGAGAACGACAAGCTGTCCTGGCTGCTGCTGGGCCGCGAACCCGACAGCCTGGGCCGCGCCGACACCGCCCTGCTGCAGCGAGCCGCCGTGGCCCTGCTGTCGGGCGAAGGCGAAGCGCCCACCGACACCCTGTTGCGCAACCTGGGGCTCGACGAACTCTCGCTGCGGCAGAGCAGCGGCGACGTCCGCGAGACCGTCATCACACTGGGCAAGCAACTGTCACGGCGCTGGTACCTGGGCTACGAACGCGGCGTCAACGCCACCACCGGCACCTGGCAGCTGATCTACCGCATTGCCCAGCGCTTCACGCTGCGCGCGCAGTCGGGGCTGGAGAACTCGCTCGATCTCATCTGGATCTGGCGGCTGGGCGAGACACCTGGCTTCGGCGAAGTGCCGGCCGAGACGCCCGGCCCGGCAGCGGCGCCACCTGCCGTGAGAAAATCCGTACGTACCCCGCCGTAGTTCAATGGATAGAACGGGCGCCTCCTAAGCGCCAGATACAGGTTCGATTCCTGTCGGAGGGACCAGGCGCGTCAGTTGCGCACGGCCTTCACCATGGCCCGCCACCAGGGTGGCCCGCCCGTTTCATCCAGGCGCAGGCCGCCAAACTCGCGCAGCCGCTGAAGCTCGCGCACCACGCTCGCCGGGAAGCCCTGGCGGCCACCGCGGCGGTCTTCGAGCAGGTCTTCCAGAGTCTGCTCACGGATCGCCGGGTCGACCCAGCAGAAGGCCAAACGGTTGGCCACGCGCGGAAACTGCTCGCACAGGCGCAGCGGTCGGCGACCGCTGGGCAGGCGACGCAACCAGAGCCGGGTCGATGCGGTCAGTGCATCGTCGGGCTCACGCGACGCAAGCCGCGCGGGCAGCAGCGGGGAAGAGCCGGTGGACGGCAGCGGCGAGTCGGGCATCGGGTCGGACATGGCGTGCTCTTGAACGGCGGCGAACCCCGCCGCTACACCCTGTTTGTCGACCTTGGGCGCGCAGACTTGAAGCCTCAGCTCGAAGCCCGCAGGGCGCGGCTGAGCATCACCACCGGGATCAGGCCGACGGCGACGATCGCCAGCGACGGCAGCGCCGCCTCGGCCAGGCGTTCGTCACGCGCGAAGTTGTAGGCCACCACGGCCAAGGTGTCGCTGCCGAAGGGGCGCAGCACCAGCGTGGCTGGCAACTCCTTCATGACGTCGACGAAGACCAGCAGCGCCGCTGCCAATGCCGAGCGCTGCAGCAGCGGCAGGTGCAGACGCAGGAACACCCGGCCTGGCCGGCTGCCGAGCATGCGCGCCGTCTCGTCGATCGACACCGGCACCCGCGCATAGCCGGCTTCCACCGACTGCAGCGCCACCGCCGAGAAACGCACCAGGTAGGCATAGACCAGCCCGAACACCGTGCCGGTGACGAGCGCGGCCACCCCGGCCTGCGGAAACTGAGCCTGCAGCCAGCCCACCGGCAGCAGGATGCCCACGGCAATGACCGCGCCCGGCACCGCATAACCCAGCGACAGCACCCGCGCCGCCGGCTGCAGCACCGGCCCGGCGCGGCCGCGCAGCGCAAAGCCCAGCGCCAGCGCCAGTGCCGTGGCGGCCAGCGCAGCGATGCCGGCCAGGCGCAGGCTGGCCCAGCCCCATTCCAGGAAGCGGCCCAGCGGCAGGCCGAAGTCGGACCCGGTGGCTTCCTGCCACAGCATGCGGCCGAGCCAGAGCACCGGCAGCACGAAGCCCAGCAGCACCGGCAGCGCACACAGCCCCACGGCCAGCCAGGCCGCGCGGCCCTGCAGCAGCGCCGGCTGCGCTTCGCTGCCCTGGCGGTTGCCGCTGCGGCTGCTGGCAAAACGCAGCTTGCGCTGGGCTGCGCGTTCGGCGGTCAGCAGCAGCGCCACCACCACCAGCAGCATCGACGCCAGCTGCGCCGCGGCGATGCGGTCGTTCATCACCAGCCAGGCCTTGTAGATGCCGGTGGAAAAGGTGGCCAGCCCGAAATAGGCGCCGACACCGTAGTCGGCCAGCGTTTCCATCAGCGCCAGCGCGGTGCCCGCGGCAATGGCCGGGCGCGCCATCGGCAGGGCCACCGCCAGGATGCGCCGGCGCAGCGGCGCGCCCAGCAGGCGGGCGGCTTCCATCATCTGCACCGCACGTTCGGCCAGCGCCGTGCGCACCAGCAGGTAGACATACGGGTACAGGCACAGCACGAACAGGATGACCGCCCCCCAGGCGCTGCGCACGTCGGGCCAGAGTGCACCCCGCCAGCCGAAGGAAGCGCGCAGGCCGGTCTGCAACGGTCCGCTGTATTGAAGCGCGTCGGTCCAGGCATAGGCCAGCACATAGGCCGGCATCGCCAGCGGCAGCAGCAAGGCCCATTCGAAGACACGCCGGCCCGGAAACTCGAACAGCGTCACTGCCGCGGCCAGCGCCGAACCGAGCACCATGACACCCAGGCCGACACCCGCGGCCAGCAGCAGGCTCTGCCAGGCGTACTCGGGCAGGACCGTCGCCCATTGGTGTTGCAGCAGGGCCCACGCCGCTTCATCGAGTGCCAGCCAGGCACCCAGGACACCCAGGACGGGCAAGGCCAGCAGCAGGCACAGCAGGGTCAGCAGCAGGCGCACGGATCGGAAAAGGGGAAGAAGACAGGCGCCGGCGGGGACAGGCCGGCAGACTCTAGAAATGCGAACAATCCGCATTCAGCTCCGTCAATTATGATTCAGGGATGTTCCTGGACCTTCAAGACGTGTCCGTTCGCTACGCCCGTTCAACCACCGGGCGTGCCGCCGTGGGCGGTGTCAGCCTGGGCCTGGCAGCCGGCCAGATCGGCGTGCTGATCGGGCCGTCGGGCTGCGGCAAGACGAGCCTGCTGCGCGCGGTGGCCGGGCTGGAAAGCTGCAGCGGCGGGCGCGTGCTGATCGAAGGGCAGGTGCTGTCCGACGCCGCTGCGGGCATCCACCTCGCCCCCGAAGCGCGACGCATCGGCATGGTCTTCCAGGACTACGCGCTCTTCCCGCACCTGAGCGTGGCCGACAACATCGGCTTCGGCCTCAACGCCCTGCCCCGCGCCGAGCGCGAAAAGCGGGTGCAGCAGGTGCTGGACCTGGTGGGCCTGGCGCATGCCGCCAAACGTGCACCGCACCAGTTGTCGGGCGGACAGCAGCAGCGGGTTGCCCTGGCCCGCGCGCTGGCGCCGAAACCACGCCTGCTTCTGCTGGACGAGCCTTTCTCGAGCCTGGACGTCGACCTGCGCGAGCGCCTGGCCCAGGAGATCCGCGCGATCCTGAAGGAAAGCGGCACCACCGCGCTGCTGGTCACGCATGACCAGTTCGAGGCCTTCGCCGTGGGCGACACCATCGGCGTCATGAACCACGGCCTGCTCGAACAGTGGGACGATGCCTACACGCTGTACCACCGGCCAGTGTCGCGCTTCGTGGCCGAGTTCATCGGCCATGGTGTGTTTGCCCCCGCGCAGATCGTCACCTGCGCCCATGGCGCCTGCGTGCAGACGCCGCTGGGCGAGATCCACGACGTCGCCGGCGCCCCTGGCGCACCCCTGCCCGGCAACCTGCCGCTGGGCGACTGCGATGTGCTGCTGCGCGCCGACGACATCGTCCACGACGACGCCAGCCCCATCCGCGCGCTGATCGAACGCAAGGCCTTCCGCGGCTCGGAATTCCTGCTGACCCTGCGGCTGCAGACCGGCGAACGGGTGATGGCCCACGTGCCCTCGCACCACGACCACCACGTGGGCGAATGGATCGGCATCCGCGCCGAGGTCGACCACGTCGTGACATTCCCCCGGCTGCGCGCAGCGGCGTGAACGTAAACACCTGAAGACGGGTGCAACTTTCCAGCACCCGCCAGCACCAAGCCCGGTGCCAGTCCTATACTGGAACTGGGGTTGAATACCGGCCGGGCCGGTGTTGTTGCTGAGAAAGGCAAGTCCGACATGAGTGGCAAATTCAAGGTGGCTGGTTTGTTGATGGCCGGCGCCGTTGCCGGGGCTCTGACGACGATGCAGCTCACCGCGGTCGCGCGCAGCTCGCTGGCACCGCTGCCGCTGGAAGAACTGCAGCAGCTGGCCGCCGTCTTCGGCATGGTCAAGAGCGAATACGTTGAAGCGGTCGACGAGAAGAAGCTCATTTCCGACGCCATCAGCGGCATGGTGTCCGGCCTCGACCCCCATTCCCAGTACTTCGACAAGAAGAGCTTCAAGGAATTCCGCGAAGGCACCACCGGCAAGTTCGTCGGTATCGGCATCGAGATGAGCATGGAAGACGGCCTCGTCAAGGTCGTTTCGCCGATCGAAGGCTCGCCGGCCTTCCGCGCCGGGCTGAAGTCGGGCGACCTCATCACGCGCATCGACGACACGGCCGTGAAGGGCCTCAGCGTCGACCAGGCCGTCAAGCGCATGCGCGGCGAGCCGGCCACGAAGGTGCAGCTCACCGTGTTCCGCAAGGCCGAAAGCCGCAGCTTCCCGGTGACCATCGTGCGCGAAGAGATCCGCATGCAGAGCGTGCGCGCCAAGATGATCGAGCCGGGCTATGGCTGGATCCGCATCAGCCTGTTCCAGGAAAGCACGGTCGCCGACTTCGTGAAGAAGGCCGAAGACCTGTACAAGCAGGACCCGAACATGAAGGGCCTGGTGCTCGACCTGCGCAACGACCCGGGCGGCCTGCTCGACGGCGCGGTGGCCGTGTCTGCCGCCTTCCTGCCCGCCGACGTGGTCGTCGTGTCGACCAACGGCCAGGTCCCTGATTCGCGCGCCACCTACCGTGCCAGCCCCGAGTTTTATGCCCGCCGCGGCGGCGACCCGCTGCGCAGCCTGCCCGCTGCCTTGAAGAAGGTGCCGCTGGTGGTGCTGGTCAACGAAGGCTCGGCCTCGGCCAGCGAAATCGTCGCCGGTGCGCTGCAGGACCACAAGCGCGCCGTCGTGATGGGCGCGCAGACCTTCGGCAAGGGCTCGGTGCAGACCGTGCGCCCGCTGTCGGCTGAAACCGCGCTGAAGATCACCACCGCCCGCTACTACACGCCCAACGGCCGCAGCATCCAGGCCACCGGCATCGTGCCTGATGTCTGGCTCGACGAAACCGCCGACGGCAACGTCTTCGCCGCCTTGCGCATGCGCGAGGCCGACCTTGAAAAGCACCTGCAGGGTGCCGACGAGAAGAAGAAGGACACGCCCGAGGAAAAGGCCCGCGAGAAGGCGCGCGAGGAAGCCCGCACCAAGCTCGAGGAACAGATGGCCAAGAGCAAGGAACCACCGAAGCCGCTGCCCGAATTCGGCACCGTCGAAGATTTCCCGCTGATGCAGGCGCTGAACCAGCTGCGTGGCCAGCCGGTGGCCGTGAGCAAGACCGCCAGCGAACGCAAGGCCGAGGCCCCGGCCGCCAAGTAAGCGGTTCAGAAAGCCGGTCGGAAAGCCGCCGTTCCAGCCCACGAACCCGCCTGCACGGCGGGTTCGTCGTTTGTGTGAACAGCCAGCCCCACGCCACACGACCCCCCACCACCATGACCGACGACCAACTGCTGCGCTATGCGCGCCACCTCTTGCTGGACGGCCTGGGCGTCGAAGGCCAGCGCGCCCTGCTGGCCGCCCACGCGCTCGTGATCGGCGCTGGTGGCCTGGGCTCGCCCGTGGCACTGTACCTGGGCAGCGCCGGCGTGGGCCGGATCACGGTGGTCGACCACGACAACGTCGACCTCGGCAACCTGCAGCGCCAGATCGCCCACAACCTGTCGCGCCTGGGCCAGCCCAAGGCCGGCTCGGCGCGCGCCAGCATCGCCGCCATCAACCCCGACGTGCAGGTGACGGCCTGGGTCCGCCGCGCCGACGCCGCCTTGCTCGACGAACTGGTGCCGCAAGCCCATGTGGTGCTGGACTGCAGCGACAACTTCGCCACCCGCCACGCCGTCAATGCCGCCTGCGTGCGCCATGGCAAGCCCCTGGTCTGGGGCGCAGCCATCGGCTGGGACGCGCAGATGTCGGTGGTCGACCCGGCTCTTCCTGGCACCCCTTGCTACGCCTGCCTGTTCCCCCCGGAATCAGCCCACACCGACGAAGCCTGCGCCACGATGGGCGTGTTGGCGCCCCTGGTCGGCGTCGTCGGCAGCCTGCAGGCGGCCGAGGCCCTCAAGCTGCTGGTGGGCGCGGGCACCTCGCTCGCCGGGCAACTGCTGATGCTGGACGCGCGCACGCTGGCGTTCGACCGGATCCAGGTGGCGCGCCAGCCGGGATGCAGCGTCTGCGGCAGTCGGGCCACCCCGGGGGCCCACCCCGGCCACGGCTGAAAGGGCATTAAGCTTCCCGCCATGACCGACACCACCCCCGCGCCGCTGACCGCCCGCAATTTCCCCACGGCCGAAGAAGAGGCCCGCCTCACCGACCCTTCACGCTACGCCGGGCCCGAAAGTTCCTACCGCCTGGCTTTTGCCGACAACGACTTCCTGCTGCGCGATGAACTGCGCCCGGTACGCATGCAGCTCGAGCTGCTGAAGCCCGAACTCATCCAGAGCGAACTGGGCATCCAGTCGACCATCGTCATCTTCGGCAGCGCGCGGGTGCTGCCGCTCGACGTCGCCCGGTCCGAGCTGCAGGCCGCCGCACCGGCAGAGCGTGCACGCGCCGAGATGGCCTTGGCGATGAGCCGGTACTACGAAGAGGCACGCCTGTTCTCGCGTCTGGTGGCGGAACATTCGCGCCACCTCAAGACGCCCATCTACGTCGTCACCGGCGGCGGCCCCGGCATCATGGAAGCCGGCAACCGCGGCAGCTTCGAGGTGGGCGGCCGCAGCATCGGGCTGAACATCGTGCTGCCACACGAACAGGCGCCCAATCCGTACATCACGCCCGAGCTCTGCTTCCAGTTCCACTACTTCGCGCTGCGCAAGATGCACTTCCTGATGCGCAGCATCGCGCTGGTGTGCTTCCCGGGCGGCTTCGGCACGCTGGACGAACTGTTCGAGACCATGACCCTGGTGCAGACCGGCAAGAGCCGCAAGCGACCGATCCTGCTGTTCGGCCGTGCGTTCTGGGAAAAGCTCATCAACTTCCAGCACCTCGTGGACACCGGGATGATCAGCCCCGGCGATCTGGCCCTGTTCCACTTCGTCGAGACCGCGCAGGAAGCCTGGGACGTGCTGGCCGAAGCCTATGGCAGCGAACTGCAGCCCGCCGCCTGAGAAAGCCTTGACGCCATGAAACGAGAGATCAGCCTGATCGGCGCGCCCACCGACATCGGCGCCGGCGCGCGTGGCGCCAGCATGGGGCCCGAGGCGCTGCGCGTGGCCAACCTGCAGAGCACGCTGGAAAGCCACGGCCTTCGGGTGCTGGACCGAGGCAACCTCAGCGGCCCGGCCAACCCCTGGCTGCCGCCCACCGATGGCTACCGCCACCTGGCCGAAGTGGTGGCCTGGAACCAGGCCGTGCACGAAGCGATGTTTGCCGAGCTGCAGCAGGGCCGGTTGCCGATCCTGCTGGGCGGCGACCACTGCCTGGGCATCGGCAGCATCAGCGCGGTGGCCCGCCATTGCCGCGCTGCGGGCAAAAAGCTGCGCATCCTGTGGCTGGACGCGCATGCCGACTTCAACACCCAGGTGCTCACGCCCAGCGGCAATATCCATGGCATGCCGGTGGCCTGCCTGTGCGGGCATGGGCCACGTGAACTCATCGAGATTGGCGGCCAGGTGCCAGCCATCAACCCGAAATGGGTGCGCCAGATCGGCATCCGCAGCGTCGACCCCGGCGAGAAGCGCTTCGTGCATGAGGCCGGCCTGGAAGTCTTCGACATGCGCTACATCGACGAGATGGGCATGCGCCACACCATGGAACTGGCGCTGGCCACGCTGGACGAGAACACCCACCTGCATGTCAGCTTCGACGTCGACTTCCTCGACGCCGAAATCGCCCCCGGCGTGGGCACCACCGTTCCCGGCGGCCCCACCTACCGCGAAGCACAGCTGTGCATGGAAATGATCGCCGACACCGGCTTTCTGGCCAGCCTGGACGTGATGGAACTGAACCCGGCGCTGGACGTGCGCAACAAGACGGCCATGCTGGCGGTGGACCTGATCGAGAGCCTGTTCGGGAAGAGCACGCTGATGCGCGACCGTCGCTAGGAAGTTTCGCGCCCGCGCCCATGGACCACAGACCCCTGCTGATCGGCATTTCCGCCCGCATCCACCACCCCGACGCCCCCGGCATGACGCTGGGCGGCGTCTACACGAAAACACTGCACTACCTGGAACAGTCGGTGGCGCATTGGGTGCTCTCGGGCCAGGCCATGGCGGTGATGGTGCCGGCCGTCACCCGCGACAGCCTGGTGCTGCGCAGCGACCTGAAGCTGCACGACTACACCGCCAGGCTCGACGGCCTGGTGCTGCAGGGCGGCAACGACGTTGCGCCCGAACACTACGGCGAAACGCCCGAACACCCCGACTGGGCGGGCGACCCGGTGCGCGACCGCTACGAGATGGAACTGGTGCAGGCCTTCATCGACGCCGGCAAGCCGGTGTTCGGCGTCTGCCGCGGCTTGCAGCTGCTCAACGTGATGTTCGGTGGCACGCTGTTCCAGGACATCCCCACGCAGCAGCCGCAGGCCCTTCCGCACCGCGAGGCCGGGCGCTACGAACACCACTACCACGACATCGAGATCGTCCCCGGTACGCGGCTGGCGCAGCTGTACCCAGGCGTGAGCCGCGCCACCACCAACAGCATCCACCACCAGGGCATCAAGGACCTGGCGCCGGGCTTCGACGTCGAGGCCCGCTGCCCCGACGACGGCATGGTCGAAGCCATCCGCCGCCGCCCCGACCAGGGCCCGGGCTACGTGGCGGCCGTGCAATGGCACCCGGAATTCCACCTGCCAGGCAGCCCCGACAACTTCGACGACCGGGCGATGCTCGACGACTTCCTGGTTGCCGCGCGCGCCGCGCGAGCCACTTAGGCGTTCAGGGACAGGGACCGTGGCGCCGCCTGAAATCGGCCGGTAGCTCGGTCTGGCCGGCCGCGTGGAAGCCGCGGCGCAGGGCACGCGCCATGCGCTCTTCCTTCACCAACGGGCCGGTGTCGTGGCGGAAACGTTGGCTCCAGGCATGGCCTTCCTCGACCTGCCGCCGGCTCAGATCGGCCTCGTCGAGCACCACGGCTGCCACCAGCAGGCCGGCCGGCCCGCGGCCGGCGGCGCTGACCTGCACGTTCTTGCCCAGTGCCATGTCCACCAGCGACCGTGTCGATTCGGCACCGCCCGGCTGGCAGGTTTCGGGTGCGTCGATGTTGCGCAGGCGCACGGTCTGTTCGGACTTGTCGGCCAGCCGCACCACCAGCGTCGCGCCGTCGACGACACGCACGACCCGGCCCTCGAAAGCAGGCACGGCCTTGGCCTTCTGCGCCAGCGCCGGCATGGCCGCGCCCAGCACGCAGAGGAACAGCAACAGGGCGGGCAGGTGAAGGCTCATGGCGAACGTGGGGCTGTGGCGGGCGCTGCCGATGATGCCAAAGCCTGCGGCCGGCGGCGGCGCGGCTTGGCCGCCGGCGCGACCAGCGCCGCTTCGGCATCGGCCAGCAGGCGGTCGAGCCGGTCTTTCAGCTTCTCGGTCGTCAGCTGTTCGCGCAGCCGCTCCACCATCAGCGGCAGGCTGAAGGGGCTGGGCGCGGCCAGGGTCACCAGGTCCAGCGGCAACGCGGCCAGCTTCTGCAGCGTCTGGCCCAGGCGCTGCAGGTCGAGTTCCTGTGAAAGCACTTCGCTTTCGGCCTGGCCCAGCAGGCGGTTGCCGCTGTCGTACTTGCGGAAGACCTCGAAGAACAGGCTGGAACTGGCCTGCAGCTGGCGCAGGCTTTTCGGCGCGCCCGGGTAGCCGCTGAACACCAGCCCGGCGACACGCGCAATCTCGCGAAAGCGCCGCTGCGCCAGTTCACCGGAATTCATGCTGGCCATGACATCGGCCAGCAGGCTACTGCTGCGGAACAGCGCGCCCTGCGTCACCGCGCTCAGCGCCGGCGGCTTGGCCGCCAGGATCTCCAGGCCGTAGTCGTTGACGCTGAGCGAGAAGCTGTTCGGCTCGCTCTGCGCCAGCCGCCAGGCCAGCAGTTGCGCCAGGCCGATGTGCACGTTGCGCCCGGCAAACGGGTAGATGAAGAGGTGATGGCCTTCGCGCGATTCGAAGCGCTCCACCAGCAGCCGGCCCTGCCGCGGCAACTGCGACAAGCGCGCCTGCGCCGCCAGCATGGGCTGCGCCGCCATCATCTCGGGGCTGTCGAAGCGGCCCTGCGCGGCGGCGTCCAGCAGCACCTGCACGGCGTCGGCCATCTCGCTGGACAGCGGCATCTTGCTGCCGGCCCAGCTGGGCACCACGCCCTTGGCCTTGGTGGCGCGCTTCACATAGGCCACCATGTCCTGGGTGCGCACGAATTCGAGCAGCCGCCCGGCGAAGACAAAGCAGTCGCCGGCCTTCAGCCGGCCGATGAAACCTTCCTCGATCGTGCCCAGCGAACCACCACCGCCGCCGGCCTGGCTCCACCACTTCACCTGCATCGCCGCGTCGCTGACGATGGTGCCCACGCTCATGCGATGGCGGCGCGCGATGCCGCGGTCGGGCACGCGCCAGACGCCGTCGACCAGCTTGACGCGGTGGTATTCGGGGTAGGCGTGCAGGCTGTCGCCGCCGCGTTCGACGAAGGCCAGCGCCCAGTCGAATTCCTCGCGCGAAAGGGCTGCATACGACGGCGCCTGGCGCACTTCGTCGAACAGTGCGTCGGCCTCGAAGCCGCCGCCGAGGGCCACCGTCACCAGATGCTGCACCAGCACGTCCAGCGGCTTGTCCGGCGCCACGCGCGCTTCCACCTGCCCGGCCAGAGCGGCGCTGCGGGCGGCTGCGGCTTCCACCAGTTCCAGCGTGTTGGTGGGAACCAGGGTCACGCGGCTGGGGCGGCCGGGCGCATGGCCACTGCGGCCGGCGCGCTGCAGCAGCCGCGCCACGCCCTTGGCGCTGCCGATCTGCAGCACCCGTTCCACCGGCAGGAAGTCGACGCCCAGGTCCAGCGACGAGGTCGCCACCACCGCCTTCAGCCGCCCTTCCTTCAACCCCAGCTCCACCCATTCGCGCGTGGCCTTCTCGATGCTGCCGTGGTGCAGCGCCACCAGGCCGGCCCAGTCGGGCCGCGCCGTCAGCAGCAGCTGATACCAGATCTCTGCCTGGCTGCGCGTGTTGGTGAAGACCAGGGTCGTCGAGCTGCGCTCGATCTCGTCGACCACCGGCTGCTGCATCTGCGCCCCCAGGTGGCCGCCCCAGCTGAAGCGGCCGGGGTCGGCAGGCAGCAGGGTGTCGATGAGCAGGTTCTTGGGTGTCCGGCCCTGCACCAGCAGGCCCGGCCCGGGGCCGACCAGGACCTGCATCGCCTCGTGCAGGTTGCCCAGCGTCGCACTCAGCCCCCAGACCACCAGATCCGGGTTGAAGCGCCTGAGCCGGGCGATGGCCAGCTGGATCTGCACGCCGCGCTTGTTGCCGATCGATTCATGCCATTCGTCGACGATGACGGTGTGCACGCCGGCCAGTTCCTGCGGTGCGTTTTCGCGCGTCAGCATCAGGCTCAGCGACTCGGGCGTGGTCACCAGCGCGGTGGGCCAGCGCCGGTCCTGGCGGGCGCGTTCGGCGCTTGGCGTGTCGCCGGTGCGCATGCCCACGGTCCAGCCCGGGGCCAGCATTTCCAGCGGCTGCAGCAAGGCCCTGGTGGTGTCGGCCGCCAAGGCGCGCATCGGCGTCAGCCACAGCACCTGCAGGCCCGTGCCCGGCCGCGCCCGCAGCAGCGCACCCAGCCACACCGCGAAGGTCTTGCCGCTGCCGGTGGTGGCGTGCAGCAGGCCGCTTTTGCCGGCCTGCATCGCCGCCCAGCATTCGCGCTGGAATTCGAAGGCTTGCCAGCCGCGCCCGGCGAACCAGGCAGCGGGCGAGATGCGCTGGTGCTCAGGCACTCGTGATCCAGCCTTCGACTTCGTCCACCGCGGCCGGCAGCCCGTGGCGCGGCTGCGTGCTGGCCCAGGCCGCCTGCACCAGGCACAAGGCGGCGTCCAGACGGTCGCCGCTGGCGTCGTCGACCAGGGCCTCGCGCTGCGCATGGCTGAGCTTCAGGCGCAGGCCCAGCCGCGTGCGGCCTTGTTCCAGCGCGTCGACGATGTCCTTGCGCGCGATCAGGCGGTCGGGCTCGAGGCTGTTCTTGTAGGAACGCCGGCCCAGCAGTTCATGCGCGAGCAGGCCGGGGTAGGCCTCCAGTGCGGTGCGGCTGGTGTCGCCCTCGTGCAGGCCGGGCACGTGCACACCCGCGCGCAGCAGCCGCGAAAAGCCTTCGTAGTACATGAAGCCCACTGGCACATAACGTGTCTGCAACGGACTGGTGCTGCTGATCCCGGGCATCGCGCCGTCGGTGGCGCGGTGGATCAGGCGCTGTCCTGCCGGCCGGCCGTTGCCCCAGGCGTCGACAAGCGCGCGAAAGTCCATGCGCGTGGCGCAGCGGCGCAGCAGTTCCTGCACCACCGCGCCCGCGCTGGCACCCAGGGCCTGCGCCACGACAAACTCACGCGGCAGGCCGAAAGGAAAGTCGAACCCGCCGAGCCACGGCCCGGGCTCGGCGAGCAGGGCTTCGAAGCCGGCCAGCGTGGGCAGGGCGTCGAGCCGTTCCAGCCGCAGCAGCGCGCCGGTCAGATGGCCACGCGCCACGGTGATGGGTTTCTTGCGCGAAGGCGCGCAGGTGAAGTCGACGCCGAGCAGGGTCGTCGGATGGGAATCGGTCATCCGCCCATTGTGGCCAGCAGCGCAACCCCCGTGGCAATGCAGGCTGCTCCGACGAGGCGCAGGCCGCGGTCGGCCTCGCCCAGCAGGCGGCCACCCAGTGCGGCCGCGAACAGCATCGACATCTCGCGCGCCGGCGCCACGTGCGACAGCGGCGCCTGCTGGATCGCGTAAAGCACCAGGATGTAGGCCAGCGGGCTGATGGCCGCCACCACCAGCGCATGGCGCCACTGCGCGTGGAAGGCGGCGCGAAAGCCGGGCACGTCGCGCCACAGCAGCGGCAGCATCATCGGCACGCGCAGCAGGTTGCACACGTAGTCGAAGATCACCGGGCCCATCAGCGCCACCTTGATGGCATAACCGTCGATGACGGTATAGCAGGCAATCAGCGCGCCCGTCAGCAGGCCCCAGCGCAGGCCGGCCAGTACGCGCAGGCGCTGCGCCGGGTCATGGCTGTGCCGCCACAGCGCCGGCCCGCCAGCGACGAAGAACACGCCGCTGCAGACCATCAACACCCCCAGCGCGGTACCCCAGCCGCCGGGTTCACCGAGCAGCAGCACCGCACCCAGCGCCGACAGCAGCGGCCCGCTGCCGCGCGCCACCGGGTACACCACGGTCAGGTCGGCGGCGCGGTAGCCCGCCAGCAGCGCGTGGTAGTAGAGCAGGTGCACGAAGGCGCTGGCCACCACCAGGGCCCACTGAAGCGCCGTCCAGCGGGGCACTTCGTCCCAACCGAACCACAGGCCGGCGGGCAGCCACAACACGCAGACCATCAGCGCCGAGGACAAGGCGAAGTGGCGGTTGCCGCCGGCGTGCTTGGCTGCGATGTTCCACAGCGCGTGCAGGAAGGCGGCAACGACGACGAGCGCCAGCGCAGACAAGGGCATCGGCTGATTTCACCCTGAAAAGGCCCAGGCTAAAGTCGCGCGCATGACAAACAACCCGATCCTCGTCGAAGTGCTGCGCGGCAGCACGGTGGAAAGCCTGCACCGCGGCGCCGTGGCCGTGGTCGACGCCGATGGCGCGCTGCACACGCGTCTGGGCGACATCGAACGCCCGATCTTCCCGCGCAGTGCCGTCAAGCTGCTGCAGGCGTTGCCGCTGGTGGAAAGCGGCGCCGCCGAACGCTTCGGCCTGACCGACGGAGAACTGGCGCTGGCCTGCGCTTCGCACGGCGGCGAGGAACGCCATGCGCGCACGGCGGCCAGCATGCTGGCCAAGGCCGGTCTCGACGTGCACGCGCTGGAATGCGGCGCGCACTGGCCTTACTTCGACGGCGCCATCAAGGCGATGGCCGCAGCCGGCGAAACGCCCTCGGCCCTGCACAACAACTGCTCGGGCAAGCATGCCGGTTTCGTCTGCCTGGGCTGCCTGATGGCCGAAGACCGGGACCGCCGCGCATTCCTGTCGGGCTATGTGAAACCCGAGCACCCGGTGATGCGCGAGGTGACGGCTTCGCTGCAGTCCACCACTGGCTGGAACCTGGCGAACACGCCCGTTGGCACCGACGGCTGCAGCATCCCCACCTACGCCGTGCCCCTTCGCCATCTGGCCCACGCGTTCGCCCGCACCGGCACGGGCACCGGCCTGCGCCCAGGCCAGGCCGCCGCAGCCAGACGCCTGCGCGAGGCCGTGGCACGCGCCCCCGACATGGTGGCCGGCACTGGCCGCTTCGACAGCCGCGTGATGGCGCACTTCGGCGAGCGCGTGTTCTGCAAGGTCGGCGCCGAGGGCGTCTACTGCGCCGCTCTGCCTGAACTGGGCCTGGGCGTGGCCGTGAAGATGGACGACGGCAACACCGCGCGCGCCTGCGAAGTGGTGATGGCAGCCTTGATCGAGACCCTGCTGCCGCTGGACGACGACGGCGCCGCATTCATCGCCGGCTTCAGCCGGGTCGTGCTGAAGAACTGGAACGGCATCGAGGTCGGCTGCTTGCAGCCCACGGCGCCCTTGCGCGCGGCCACCTGACCCGCGCTCGATTCAGACCCAGCGCAACAGCTCGGCCGCCGCCGAAACGAGGGCCACTGCCGCCCACAACGCGGTGAACCAGGCCACCCGGCGCTCGTAGCGCGCGTGGTTCCGGTGCTCGGAAGGATCGGAACAGATCTTGGCCATGCAACCTCCTGATGCCCGCGCCCGAAACCGGCTTTCAGCCAGGGAACGTTGACACCTCGATTGCAGCCCATGCCGACCGCGCCGGCGTCGCGAGAATGATGGATGAACGACCCCCTAGAACCGGCGTGCGGGGCGACGACGATGCTGTCCGTTTACGGCAGGTTGCGGACGTTCGCTTCTTGCCTGCTTGGCCCCTTTGCAAAGGCGGGCTGGGGCTGGCTGTGGCGCTTATCCTCGGCGGCCTTCGCTGCGCTCAGGCTTCCCTGCGGTGCTCGGTCCCGCGGCCCCATCGCGGAACTCGCTTCATTCGCTGCGCTCATTGCGCTCAATCACCCGCGATGAGTCAGAGGTTGAACCGCGCTGCGCGCGGGGGCCGCGGGCCCTGCGCTCCTCGGCGCCTCCCATGCGCGCCACAGCCAGCCCCAGCCCACCTTTGCAACCACCGTGTCTTCTCTCCCCCGTCGCGCGCCGACATGTCGTCTGGGCTGGGTGAGTCGGGTGGCCCCTGGAGCGAAGTAAAGGAGGAGCCGCCGGCCCGCCAGGGCCGGCGGCGGGGGACATGAGCGGAAGGGGCCACCCGGCTCGCCCAGCCCAAGGGGCCAAGCAAGCAGGCAGCGAACGTCCGCAACCTGCCGATAGCAGCCAGCACTGCGCGCCCCACCAGGCGCCAACTTCAGCTGCTGCTGTCGGGAGAAGACAGCAGCGGCAGGGTGCCCTCGGAGTCGGCCCCCAGCAAGCCCACCTGGCTGTAGATGCCCAGCTTGGCGCGCGTGTCGGCGATGTCCAGGTTGCGCATCGTCAGCTGGCCGATGCGGTCGGCAGGCGTGAAGGCGCCCTGGCCGCTTTCCATCGTCAGCCGTTCGGGGTGATAGGTGAGGTTCGGGCTTTCGGTGTTCAGGATGCTGTAGTCGTTGCCACGGCGCAGTTCCAGCGTCACTTCGCCCGTGACGGCGCGCGCTACCCAGCGCTGCGCGGTTTCGCGCAGCATCAGGCATTGCGGGTCGAACCAGCGGCCCTGGTAGAGCAGCTTGCCCAGCACACGGCCGTTGGCGCGGTACTGGCCGATGGTGTCTTCGTTGTGGATGCCGGTCACCAGCCGTTCGTAGGCGATGTGCAGCAGCGCCATGCCCGGGGCCTCGTAGATGCCGCGGCTCTTGGCTTCGATGATGCGGTTCTCGATCTGGTCGCACATGCCCAGGCCGTGGCGGCCGCCGATGGCGTTGGCTTCCATGAACAGGTCGACGGCATTGGCGAACATGCGGCCGTTCAGGGCCACCGGCTGGCCTTCCTCGAAGCGCACGCTCACCGTCTCGCGCTTCACCTCGACATCGTCACGCCAGAACGCCACACCCATGATGGGCTTGACGATGTGCATGCCGCTGTTCAGGAATTCCAGGTCCTTGGCCTCGTGCGTGGCGCCCAGCATGTTGCTGTCGGTGCTGTAGGCCTTCTCGACGCTCATCTTGTAGTCGAAGCCGGCAGCGATGAGGTATTCGCTCATCTCCTTGCGGCCGCCCAGCTCGTCGATGAAGCGCTGGTCGAGCCAGGGCTTGTAGATCTTCAGGTTCGGGTTGGCGAGCAGGCCGTAGCGATAGAAGCGCTCGATGTCGTTGCCCTTGTAGGTGCTGCCGTCGCCCCAGATGTTGACATCGTCTTCCTTCATCGCCACCACCAGCGCCGTGCCCGTGACGGCGCGGCCCAGCGGCGTGGTGTTGAAGTAGGTGGCGCCACCGGTGCTGATGTGGAAGGCCCCGCACTGGATGGCGGCAATGCCCTCGGCCACCAGCTGCGCACGGCAGTCAACCAGGCGCGCCATCTCGGCGCCGTAGGCCAGGGCCTTCTTCGGGATGTCGTCGTAGTCGCTCTCGTCGGGCTGGCCCAGGTGCGCGGTGTAGGCGCAGGGGATGGCGCCCTTGGCGCGCATCCAGTGCACGGCGGCGCTCGTGTCCAGGCCGCCTGAGAAGGCGATGCCGACACGTTGGCCGGCGGGCAGGGTTTGGAGAATGTGGGTCATGGCGGTGGGGGCGGGGCCTGTACGGAACCCGACATTGTCGCAAGCCCTGGCGGCCGCCTCGCGCCGGGCCCGCCGCGGGCCCAGGCGAGATGGCGGGCGACGTCGGCGCGCAGCGCATGAAGGGCGACGGGCTTGGTCCAGTAGTCGGCGAAGCCGGCGGCCAGCGCCGGGGCCACGCTGCCCGGCAGGGCATCTGCCGACAACATCACCGCATACAGCACCGGCTGGCCTTGCGCCCGGGCCAGCGCATTGAGCTCGCCGAGCAGCGTCACGCCGTCGATGTCGGGCAGCTGCTTGTCGATCATCCAGAGATCGAAACACTCGCCGGCGCGCGCCGCGTCCAACGCTTCGGCCGCCGTGGTGAAAACGGCCAGCAACAGGCCCGGCGTGCCAGCCAGCATCTCGCGCACCAGCAGGGCGTTGACCGGGTCGTCCTCGACGTACGCCAGCCGACCCTGGGGCAGCGCACGCACGGCAGCCGCGCTCACCGGCGCGGCCAGCACCGGCCCGGCGGCGCGCGGCAGACGCAGCGAGAAGCAGCTGCCCTGCCCGGGCGTGCTCTGCACCTCGATCTGCCCGCCCATCGCGCCGGCCAGCCGCTGCGACACCGCCAGGCCCAGGCCGCTGCCTTCGATCTGCCATTCGGCCGCGTTCAGCCGCTCGAACGGCACGAACAGCCGCGCCAGGGCATCGGCTGCAATGCCCGGCCCGGTGTCGGCCACGGCCACCACCAGGTACTGCCCGTCGCCGCGCAGGCTGACGTCGACCCGGCCGCCCGGGCGGTTGAACTTGATCGCGTTGCCCACCAGGTTGCCCAGGATCTGCAGCAGCCGCGTACGGTCGGCCAGCACGCGTTCGGCCACTGACACCGTGCCAGGGTGAAGACGCAGCACCACGGCGGCGGCTTCGGCCTGGGGCTCCAGCAGCGCCAAGGCCTCGGCGACGGCGACGTGCACGGGCTGCGGGGCCAGCTTCAGTTCCACCTGGCTGGCTTCGATGCGGGTGATGTCCAGCACGTCGTTGACCAGTCGCAGCAGATGCTGGCCGGCCTGGCGGATGCGCCGCAGATCGCCGCGCTGGACGTCGGACAGGCGCGCGCCGGGCCGGCCCTCGATGAGGTCGGCAAAACCCAGCACGGCGTTCAGCGGGGTGCGCAGGTCGTGGCTCCAGCGCGCCAGGAAATCGGTCTTGGCGCGGTCGGCCTGCTGTGCCGCCAGGCCACGCGCGCGCTCGGCCACGGCCTCGCGCAGCAGCAGCCGGGCGCCTTCCAGCGACTGGCCGAGCTCGGCAATCTCGTCACCGCCTTCCACCCGGATCGGCTGGTCGAAGTCGCTGTGCACCAGCTGGCGCGTGGCCAGGCCCAGCGCACGCAGACGGCGGACGGTCGAACGCGAGAACTCGCGGTACAGCACGAACAGCAGACTCAGCACCAGCAGCAGAGCCAGCCAGGCGGCAGCCCGCGCCCATTCAGCGGCAGCCAGTTCGCGCGCATTGCTGGCGCGCTGCACGGCCACCAGGGTTTCGTTGACGGCCGCCAGGTGGTCGATGACGGCCGTGCCGTCGGCGAAGTGGCGCGCGCCGGCGCTGTCTTCGCCCTGGGGCACGCGCAAGGCCAGCATCGAGCGGCGCAGGAAACCCTCGGCCTCGTTCAGCGCCTCTGCCACCGGCCGGCCCAGGCCACCGTGCAGCCGGTCCAGCCGCGCCAGCGTGGCCGGGTCGCTGCGCAGCAGTTCCAGCCGGCGCGCGGTGGCGCCGGCGTACAGCGTGTAGGCCTCGGCCGCTTCGCGCGAAGCCTGCTGCTGTGTCAGGATGGCCGTGCCCCAGCCGCGCTGGCGGCCCACTTCCTCGATCAACATCGGCAGGCGCACGAAGACCATGTCGTTATCGGTGGCGCGCTCCGGGCCGAGGGCCAGGCCCTGGCCCAGCCGGGCCGAAGCGGTGAGCAGCGTGCTGACGATGGCGTTGTGGCGCGCGAAGTTGTCGGCCAGGTCCAGGGCCCGCGGAAGCTGGGTCAGGGCCTGCAGTTCGGCGCGCAGGCCGGCGGGGTCGGGCAGGCCGGTGTCGCGCCAGCCAGGGGCGTCCAGGAGCCCGATCACGCGGTCCAGCTGCGGCAGCATCAAGCGTTGCTCGGCCACGAGCAGGCTGCTCACGTCTTCGCCGCCGGCCAGCAGCGTGGCCGTGAAACCGCGGTGGCGAGCCACCGAGATCGCCAGCGTACGAATGTGGTCGGCAGCCACCAGCGCTGCTTCCACCGCATGCAACGCCTGCACACGACCATGGAACGAGGCCACCGCAAAGCCCGAGGCGACGAGCAATGGCCCGGCGATGGCCAGCCCGACCACGGCGAACTTCAGCGCAAACGGCGTGTCGTTGAACCAGCGGGCAAGCAGGCGCAGGGGCATGAAACGGCAGGAACCCTCAAGGCAACACTTCCGTGGGTGACATCCGGAAGCCTGGTTCAGCGCGGACGGAACGGCCCGGCGCCAATGCCGGACGAGAATAGAGGAAACCGGCCGATTGCAGGCACCGCCAACAGGCGCGACGTTCGAGACACCTCATCACTTGAGTCGATGACCTACCAACTGATTTGCGGCAGCGCACCGCTGCTGGTGAGCGTGCCGCACTGCGGCACCGAACTGCCGCCCGCGCTGGCCGACAGGCTGATGCCCCGCGCACAGGCCGTCGAGGACACCGACTGGTTCCTCGACCGGCTGTATGCCTTCGCCACCGGGCTGGGCGCCAGCCTGCTGGTGCCGCGCTACAGCCGCTACCTGATCGACCTGAACCGGCCCAGCGAAAACACGCCGATGTATCCCGGCCAGAACAACACCGAACTCTGCCCGACGCGGTTCTTCACCGGCGAGCCGCTGTACCGCGATGGCCGGGCCCCTGGCGCCGACGAAGTGGCCGAGCGGGTGAAACTCTACTGGCGCCCCTACCACGAGGCGCTGGCCGGCGAACTGGCGCGGCTGCACGCCGCCCATGGCCACGTGGTGCTGTTCGACGCCCACAGCATCAAGAGCGAAGTGCCCTGGCTGTTCGAGGGCCGGTTGCCGCACATGAACCTGGGCACGGTGGGCGGCGCCAGCTGTGCGCCCGGCCTGCGCTCCGCACTGTCTGGCGTCCTCGCCGCGCAAACCACCTACAGCCATGTCGTCGACGGCCGCTTCAAGGGCGGCCACATCACGCGCGAGAACGGCCGCCCGGCCGAGGGCCGGCACGCGGTGCAGCTGGAAATGTGCTGGCGCAGCTACATGGAAGAAACGCCGCCGCGCTGGAACGACGGCCTGGCCGCCCAGGTGAGCCCGCTGCTGCGCGAGCTGGTGCTGACGATGCGTGACTGGCGGCCGGAGCCTGCGTGATGCGGCCGCCCGGTCAAGGAAATCTGGAATCGGCCTAGTGGTTTCCCGCGCTTAGCCAGGCAGAGCCGAGACGGTGCAATCTCGGGGATGAACCCGAACCCGAACCCGAACCCGAACCCGAACCTCTTTGCCAGCTTCCGTCTCGCGCCGCTGGCTGCCGCCACCCTGCTGGCCACCCTGCCCGGCACTTCGTGGGCCCAGACGGCACCATCGCCAGCGGCTTCTGCCGGCAGCGTCGTCATCACCGGCAGCCCCGTGCAGCGGTTGGCGGCCGAGGCTCCGTATGCCATCAGCGTGATCGGCGCTGAAGCGCTGCAGTCGGCCGGGCCGATGATCAACCTGAGCGAAGCACTGGTGCAGGTGCCGGGGCTGGTGGTCAACAACCGCGGCAACTATGCGCAGGACTTGCAGGTCAGCGCCCGCGGCTTCGGCGCCCGTGCCGGCTTCGGCGTGCGCGGCCTGCGGCTGTACGCCGACGGCATTCCCGCCAGCGGTCCCGATGGCCAGGGCCAGGTCTCTCACTTCGACATCGCTGGAGCGCAGCGCGTGGAAGTGCTGCGCGGGCCGTTTTCAGTGCTGTACGGCAACAGTTCTGGCGGCGTGATCGCCATCTTCAGCGCCGCACCGACAAAACCGCAGTGGGACGCCGCGCTCGACGTCGGCAGCTTCGGCCTGCGCCAGGTTCGCGCCGCGGTAGGGGCACCGCTGGGGGGTGGCTTCGACCTGCGTGTGAGCACCTCGAAGATGCAGATCGACGGTTTCCGGCCGCAGAGCGAAGCAGAAAAGACCACGGCCCAGGCCCGCCTGGGCTGGCGTGGCGAACGCGACAACGTCACCGTCGTGCTGAACCACCTGGACCAGCCGGCCGACGACCCGCTGGGCTTGTCGCGTGCCCAGTTCGAATTGGGCCCGGAGCAGACGGCCGACGTCGCGACGCAGTTCGACACCCGCAAGACGACTCGCCAGACCCAGCTGGGCGCCAGCTGGCAGCACCGCTTCGACATCGGCGCGCTGCGCGACAGCACCCTGGCCGTGTACAGCGGCGACCGCAGCGTTGCGCAGTGGCTGGCGATTCCGGCCGCGACACAGGCGGCGGCACGCCACGGCGGTGGCGTCATCGCCTTCGACCGGCGCTACAGCGGTACCGACGCGCGCCTGCGCTGGGCCTGGCCCCTGGCAGGTGGGGTCGGCGTCGACCTCGTCACCGGCGCCACGCTGGAACGCCAGCGCGACGCCCGCAAGGGCTTCGAGAACTACACCGGCACGGTCGCCAACCCGGTGCTGGGCGTGACAGGCCGCTTGCGCCGCGACGAGACCAACCGTGCCGAGACACGCGATGTCTACGCCCAGGGCGAGGTGGCCTTCAACCCCGCCGTGAGCGCGACGCTCGGTGTGCGCAGCGGCCGCGTGAAGCTGTCGGCCGCGGACAACTACCTGTCCAACGGCAACGATTCCGGCGACCTGGAGTTCAGCTACACCAACCCGGTGCTGGGCCTGCGCTGGCAAGCCGCGCCCGGGCTGCAGCTGTACGCCAGCCTGGCGCGCGGCTTCGAGTCGCCGACGCTGGGCGAACTGGCCTACCGCGCCGACGGCACCGGCGGCTTCAACACCGGCCTGCAGGCACAGACCAGCCGCCAGGGTGAACTGGGCATGAAATGGCGCGCGGGCAGCCTGAACCTGGAAGCCACGCTGTTCCAGGTGAATACCGACAACGAGATCGCCGTGGCCACCAATGCCGGCGGGCGCTCGGCCTTCCAGAACGTGGGCAGCACGCTGCGCCGCGGCTTGGAAGTGGGCGCGGGCTGGAAACCCGCCGGGCCGCTGCGTGCGCAGGTCTCGCTGGGCGTGCTGGAAGCCAAGTACGAAGACAGCTTCCTGGTCTGCGCCGGCGTGCCCTGCAACGCGCCGACGCTGGCCGTGCCACCCGGTGGCCGCATCGCCGGTGCACCGCGCGGCAACGCCTGGGGCGAGCTCGTCTGGGCCGACAAGACCTGGGGCGAATGGGGTGCGGAAATGCGCGCCACCGGCCGCGTGGCCGTGAACGACCGCAACACCGACTTCGCGGCCGGCTATGCCCTGGGCGCGCTGCGCTGGAGCAAGAGCTATCCGCTGGGCAGCGGCGGCGCGACGATGACCTGGCTGCTGCGCGTGGACAACGTCTTCGACCGCGAACACGCCGGCAGCGTCATCGTCAACGACGCCAACAGCCGCTTCTTCGAGCCCGGCGCCCCCCGCAGCGTGCTGCTGGCGCTGCGCATCACCGGGGGTTTCTGAACCCGGGCGCAATCACTCAGGGTTGCCCCGGAGAAAGGGCGGCGCTATCATCGCGGTATGCACACGGGATACATACTTATTCCGTCTGAATCCCGAGGAGCACCGCCATGGAAGCCACTGTTGCCGAACGCGGGCAGATCACCCTGCCCAAGGCCGTGCGTGATGCGCTCGGGCTGACCAAAGGCACGAAGCTGAAGGTCGAGCTCGACGGTGGGCGCATCGTGCTGCGCAAGGACGTGGACGACGCACTGTCGCGGTTGCGCGGCCGCCTGAAGCTGCCGCCCGGCGTCACCACCGACGACATCATGCGCGAGCTGCGTGGTCGCGCACCTGGCGACCCCTACCCGGCGCCGGACGACGCGGCGTGATCGCCGTCGACACTTCGGTGCTGGTGGACTACATCGGCAATGGCTCGGCCGCCGATGCCGCCGAAGAGGCGCTGCGCCGCGCCATCAGTGTCGGCCCGGTGGTCGTCTGCGAGGTCGTGGTCGGCGAGATCGTCGCCGGCCTGGGCCACAGCGACGTCATCGTCGAGACGCTGGAAAGCATCGGCATCGCCTTCCTGCCGATGGAGATGCGTTCGGCGCTGCGCGCCGGCGAGATGCAGCGCCGCTACAAGGAACGCCTGCGCAGCGGTGCCGAAACCCGCCCCGGCCAGCGCAGCGTGCCCGACTTCCTGATCGGCGCCCACGCCCTGCTGCAGTGCCAGGGCCTGATCACCCGCGACGCGGGCTTCTTCCGCGACTACTTCAAGGGCCTGAAGGTCATTCTTCCGCAAGCCTAGGCCCACACACTTCCACGCCACACACGCCCGACCCACCAGGAGCACCCCATGCTGCAAGCCTACCGCCAACACACCGCCGAACGCGCCGCGCTCGGCATTCCGCCGCTGCCTCTGGACGCCAAGCAGGTCGCCGCGCTGGTCGAACTCATCAAGGCCCCCCCTGCCGGCGAAGAAGCCTTCCTTCTGGACCTGCTGACCCACCGCGTGCCTCCGGGCGTGGACGACGCCGCCAAGGTCAAGGCCAGCTTCCTGGCCGCGGTGGCGCATGGCGACATCAGCGTCGCGCTGATCGACAAGGCCAAGGCCACCGAACTGCTGGGCACGATGGTGGGCGGCTACAACGTGCACCCGCTGATCGAACTGCTGGACGACGCGGCCGTGGCCGGTGTCGCGGCCGAGGCGCTGAAGAAGACGCTGCTGATGTTCGACTTCTTCAACGACGTCGCCACCAAGGCCAAGGCAGGCAATGCCCACGCCCAGGGCGTGATGAAGAGCTGGGCCGAAGGCGAGTGGTTCACCACCCGCCCCGAAGTGCCGCAGACCATCACCGTCACCGTCTTCAAGGTGCCCGGTGAAACCAACACCGACGACCTGAGCCCCGCGCCCGATGCCTGGAGCCGTCCGGACATCCCCCTGCACTACCTGGCGATGCTGAAGAACACGCGCGCCGGCGCCGCCTTCAAGCCCGAGGAAGACGGCAAGCGCGGCCCGATGCAGTTCATCGACGACCTGAAGAAGAACGGTCACCTCGTGGCCTACGTGGGCGACGTGGTGGGCACCGGTTCCAGCCGCAAGAGCGCGACCAACAGCGTCATCTGGGCCACCGGGCAGGACATTCCCTTCGTGCCGAACAAGCGGTTTGGCGGCGTCACGCTGGGCGGCAAGATCGCCCCGATCTTCTTCAACACCCAGGAAGACAGCGGTGCGCTGCCGATCGAGGTGGACGTGACGGCGCTGGAGATGGGCGACGTCATCGACATCCAGCCCTATGCCGGCAAGATCCTGAAGAACGGTCAGCTCGTCACCGAATTCAAGCTGCGCAGCGACGTGCTCTTCGACGAGGTGCGCGCCGGCGGCCGCATCAACCTGATCATCGGCCGCAGCCTCACCGCCAAGGCGCGCGAATTCCTGGGCCTGCCCACCAGCACGCTGTTCCGCCTGCCCACGTCACCCGTGGCGACCCAGGCCGGCTACACGCTGGCGCAGAAGATGGTGGGCCGTGCCTGCGGGCTGCCAGAAGGCCAGGGCATGCGCCCGGGCACCTACTGCGAGCCGCGCATGACCAGCGTCGGCAGCCAGGACACCACCGGCCCGATGACCCGCGACGAACTGAAGGACCTGGCCTGCCTGGGCTTCAGCGCCGACCTGGTGATGCAGAGCTTCTGCCACACCGCGGCCTACCCGAAGCCGGTGGACGTGAAGACCCACCGCGAGCTGCCGGCCTTCATCAGCAACCGCGGCGGCATCAGCCTGAAGCCGGGCGACGGCATCATCCACAGCTGGCTGAACCGCATGCTGCTGCCCGACACCGTGGGCACCGGCGGCGACAGCCACACCCGCTTCCCCATCGGCATCAGCTTCCCGGCCGGTTCCGGCCTGGTGGCCTTCGGCGCGGCCACCGGCGTGATGCCGCTGGACATGCCCGAGAGCGTGCTGGTGCGCTTCAAGGGCGAGATGCAGCCCGGCGTGACGCTGCGCGATCTGGTGCATGCCATTCCGCTCTATGCCATCAAGCAGGGTCTGCTGACGGTGGCCAAGAGCGGCAAGGTCAATGCCTTCAGCGGCCGCATCCTCGAGATCGAAGGCCTGCCGAACCTGAAGGTCGAGCAAGCCTTCGAGCTGAGCGACGCCAGTGCCGAACGCAGCGCCGCCGGCTGCACCATCCGCCTGAACAAGGAACCGATCATCGAATACCTCAACAGCAACATCGTGCTGCTGAAGAACATGATCGCCCAGGGCTACCAGGACAGGCGCAGCATCGAACGCCGCATCGCGAAAATGCAGGAATGGCTCGCCGCCCCCACCCTGCTGCAGCCCGATGCCGACGCCGAATACGCCCATGTCATCGAGATCGACCTGGCCGACATCAAGGAACCCATCCTCTGCTGCCCGAACGACCCGGACGACGCCAAGTTCCTGAGTGAAGTGGCCGGCACGAAGATCGACGAGGCCTTCATCGGCAGCTGCATGACCAACATCGGCCACTTCCGCGCCGCCAGCAAGCT
Organism: Rubrivivax sp.; assembly: GCA_022842595.1. GTDB lineage: Bacteria > Pseudomonadota > Gammaproteobacteria > Burkholderiales > Burkholderiaceae_C > Rubrivivax. The sequence goes on along the minus strand of JALHPF010000004.1, from coordinate 95,946 downwards.
GCTGGAAGGCAAGCGCGACATCCCGGTGAAGCTGTGGGTGGCCCCGCCGACCAAGATGGACGCGGCCGAGCTCACGAAGGAAGGCCACTACGCCAACTTCGGCAGCGCCGGCGCGCGCACCGAGATGCCAGGCTGCAGCCTGTGCATGGGCAACCAGGCCCAGGTGCGCGAAGGCGCCACGGTCGTCAGCACCAGCACGCGCAACTTCCCGAACCGCCTGGGCAAGAACACCAATGTGTTCCTGGCCTCGGCCGAGCTGGCGGCGATTGCGTCGAAGCTGGGCCGGCTGCCGACGGTGGTCGAATACCACGCCGACATGGGCGTGATCAACGCCGACGGGGCGAAGGTCTACCGCTACATGAACTTCGACCAGATCGAGGAGTACGCGGACGTGGCTAAGGAAGTGACGACGGCTTAAGCAGCCCCTCGCGCCGAAGCTTCGGCCCGCCGTCTGGCCCCATGGCTAGACTGCGGGCCGAACTACTTTCAACAGCTCGAAGGACACCCCATGCAAGGCGACCCGCAAGTCATCCACTTCCTGCAAGCCCAGCTGAAGAACGAGCTGACCGCCATCAACCAGTACTTCGTGCACTACCGCATGTTCAAGCACTGGGGCTTCGACAGGATGGCGGGTAAGGAATACGACGAGTCGATCGGCGAGATGAAACACGCCGACGCGCTGATGGAGCGGCTGTTCACGCTCGACGCGCTGCCCAACCTGCAGGACCTGGGCAAGCTGATGATCGGCGAGAACTTGGTCGAATGCCTCGGCTGCGACCTGAAGTCCGAAACCAGTGCCCAGGCCACCCTCAAGGACGGCATCGCCGCGTGCGAGACCGCGCGCGACTACGTCAGCCGCGACCTGCTGCAGCACATCCTGGAAGACACCGAAGAGCACATCGACTTCCTCGAAACCCAGCTCGACCTGGTGGGCAAGGTCGGCGAACAGAACTACCTGCAGTCGCAGATGGGCAGCGTCTCGGGCAGCTGACCGGCCAGGGCCCGTCGCCAGGCGCGTGGGTGCGCTGGTGGCAGGGCCCATCGATGCACTTGCTAATGCGAACCATTCGCATTACAGTAGCTGCATGATCATTTGCATCTGCCACCGCATCTCCGACCGCGACATCACCCGCGCCGTGCGCGAGGGCTGCGCCAGCTTCGACGAACTGCAGGACGAAACCCGCGTGGCCACGGCCTGCGGCGCCTGCCACGACTGTGCGCACCAGAGCTTCCACGCCCAGGCCCGGGCCGGTGCCGGCGGCTGCCCACGCAGTCCGCACGCCGGCGCCCAGGCCCTTCAGCTCGCCGGAGCCTGAGCGATGCCGATGGCGCGCGCCCTGCCCTGCCCCCCGGACCAGCCCGCAACGACCGCCGATTCGCCAGACCTCTGGCCTGGCCCGCCCACGCAGCCGGCCGTCGCGCAACGGCGCTGGCGCAGCCGCGAGCTCTTCGGCCAGGCCCAGGAGGTCGAGATCGAACATGGCGGCTCCGTCTACCGCCTGCGACTGACGGCCTTGGGCAAGCTGATCCTGACCAAATGAACCGCCCAGGCACTGCTCGGCGCGCGCCCCGTCGCCCGCGCCCCTTCAGCGCCTGAAGTCCTGCACCCGCACCGCCAGCCTGCCGCCAGCCCGTGCCCCCACCACGAGGCCCACGCCGTGCACTCGCCCAGCCTGACGACTCCGGAACCCGCCACCCCCGCCGCCTGCATGGCCGCGCTGATCTGCGAAAACGCGATCCTGGCCCGCCATCTCGCCGCGGCGCAGGCGCGCTGCCAGCAACTGCCGGACACCGCCGGGGCCGCGGCCAGTGTGGCCACCCCCGGGCCAGCGGCAACAGCGGCAGGCCCGGCGCGCCGGCGCAAGCTGCACGAGCTGCCGGCCCATGCCCAGGACCTGTTGCTGGCGCTGAGCTTCAAACCAGCGACGCTGCGCTCAGAGATCGAGAAAGCGCTGGCCCGCCTGCGTGGCCAGCCCGTGCAGCTGCTCGGCTCCGAAGCCGACCTGCTGTACAGCGCCCTGCACGACATGGGCAAACGCAACGGACTGACCGAGGCCCTGCAGCGCCGGCTGGAAACCCGCCACAGCGTGGCGGTCCGGCGCCTGGCGCCGCTGCGCGACGCCGAAGTCCTGCGCCAGATCTGGCTGGCCACCGTGCACGAAGCGGCGCGCCCGCACGAAGACATCCCTGCCATGCTGTGGGCCCTGCTGACCCATCCGCTGGGCGCCGCCCAAGAAGTGCGGGCACTGGCCGAGGCGCGAACCTGGGTCTTTGCGCAAGCTCGCAAGGGCCAGGCTGCGGAAGATCTGGCAGCCGCACAGCGCGTCAGCGATCTCCAGGCCGAACTCGGCAGGCTGCAGGAACGTCTGCAGCAACAGCAGGCCGAGCATTCCCGGGCGCTGGCGCAGGTGCGGCAGCAAGCTGCCACCTGGGTGGGCGAGGCTCGCCGATGCCAACCGGCGGCCACACCCACTGCGCCGACCTGGGTCTCGATGCACGCGCCACGGCCACGCGCCGAAGCCCGCTCCGCCGTGGCCGCGGCGTCTGGCAATGCCGAACCCCCGGCTTCCAAGGCGTCCGGGCCCGAGCCCCAGGCCGCGGCCCGCACCACCGCCGCGCCTTCCCCGGTGCAGGGCCGCCGCGTGCTCTGTGTCGGCGGCATCCAGCATGCCGTGTCGCGCTACCGCAGCCGCATCGAGACCCTGGGCGGCCGCTTCGAACACCACGACGGCGGCATCCACGACAACGCCCATGGGCTGGAAGGCCGGCTGGCGCGCGCCGACCTCGTGATCTGCCAGGCCGGCTGCATCAACCACGCCGCCTACCACCGCATCAAGCAGCATTGCCAGCGCACCGGCACACCCTGCCTGTACCTGGAACGGGCCAGCCTCTCGCGCTTCGACCGCGCCCTGCAAGGCCTGCAGACCACCGTGTCAGGTCCAGGGAAAAACCCAGCTCCATAATGAACTTCAGCCCCCTGCCTGGAGTTCCGACGTGCATGCCTTCCCCAAGACCCTGAAGACCTTCGAAACCCCCAGCGGCCGCAGCGGCAAGCTGTATTCGCTGCCGGCGCTGGCGCGCCAGTTCCCGAACATCGCGCGCCTGCCCGTCAGCCTGCGCATCGTGCTGGAAAGCGTGCTGCGCAACTGCGACGGCAAGAAGGTCACGGCCGAACACGTGCAGCAACTGGCCAACTGGCAGCCGCAGGCGGCACGCAGCGACGAGATCCCGTTCGTGGTGGCGCGCGTGGTGCTGCAGGACTTCACCGGCGTGCCGCTGCTGGCCGACCTGGCGGCGATGCGCAACGTCGCCGCGCGCATGGGGCAGGACCCGGGCCGCATCGAACCGCTGGTGCCGGTAGACCTGGTGGTCGACCACAGCGTGATGATCGACCACTTCGGCACGAAGAAGGCGCTCGACCTGAACATGAAGCTGGAATTCCAGCGCAACCAGGAGCGCTACCAGTTCATGAAGTGGGGCATGGGCGCCTTCAGCACCTTCGGCGTGGTGCCGCCGGGCTTCGGCATCGTGCACCAGGTGAACCTGGAATACCTGGCGCGTGGCGTGCACAAGGGTGCCGACGGCGTCTCGTACCCCGACACGCTGGTGGGCACCGACAGCCACACCACGATGATCAACGGCATCGGCGTGGTCGGCTGGGGCGTGGGCGGCATCGAGGCCGAAGCGGCGATGCTGGGCCAGCCTGTCTACATGCTCACCCCCGACGTGGTGGGCTTCGAATTCACCGGCCGGCTGCGTGAAGGCGTCACCGCCACCGACCTGGTGCTGACCGTCACCGAGATCCTGCGCAAGCACAAGGTGGTGGGCAAGTTCGTGGAATTCTGCGGCGAGGGCACGCGCACGCTGAGCCTGCCCGACCGCGCCACCATCGCCAACATGGCGCCGGAATACGGCGCCACCATGGGCTTCTTCCCGGTCGACGAAAAGACCATCGAATACTTCGAAGGCACCGGCCGCACGAAGGCCGAGATCGAGGCCTTCGAGGCCTATTTCCGCGCGCAGAAACTCTTCGGCGTGCCGCGTGCCAAAGACATCGACTACAGCCAGCTCGTCAGCCTCGACCTGGGCACCGTGGCGCCCAGCCTGGCCGGCCCGAAACGGCCGCAGGACCGCATCGAACTCGGCCATGTCGGCACGAAATTCGGCGAACTCTTCAGCGCCGGCGCGGCGGACAACGGCTTCAACCAGCCGGCCGAAAAATTGCGCCAGCCCTTCAAGACGGCCTCTGGCCTGGAAATCAGGAACGGCGACGTGCTGATCGCCGCCATCACCAGCTGCACCAACACCAGCAACCCCGGCGTGCTGCTGGCCGCCGGCCTGCTGGCGAAGAAGGCGGTGAAGGCCGGGCTGAAAGTGAAGCGGCATGTGAAGACATCGCTCGCACCCGGCTCGCGCATCGTCACCGAATACCTGGAGAAGGCCGGGCTGCTGCCCTACCTGGAAGAGCTGGGCTTCAACGTCGCGGCCTACGGCTGCACCACCTGCATCGGCAACGCCGGCGACCTGACGGCGGAGATCAACGAAGTCATCACCGCGAACGACCTGATCTGCGCTGCGGTGCTGTCGGGCAACCGGAATTTCGAGGCACGCATCCACCCCAACCTGAAAGCCAACTTCCTGGCCAGCCCGCCGCTGGTGGTGGCCTATGCGATTGCCGGCAACGTCACCAGGGACCTGATGACCGAACCGGTGGGCCGCGGCAAGGACAAGAACGGCAAGCCGTGCGACATCTACCTGGGCGACATCTGGCCGACGAGCGAAGAGATCGCCAAGCTGATGAAGTTCGCGATGAACGGCAAGGCGTTCCGCAAGAACTACGAGAAGGTCGACACCGACCCGGGCAAGCTGTGGGAGAAGATCAGGAACGTGGACACTGGCGGTGATGCCCGCGTCTACAGCTGGCCCACCAGCACCTACATCGCCGAGCCGCCCTTCTTCAGCGACTTCGCGATGGAACCCAAGGCCTTGGTCGCGGGCGTGCAGGGCGCACGTGTGATGGGCCTGTTCGGCGACAGCATCACCACCGACCACATCAGCCCCGCGGGCAGCTTCAAGGACAGCACGCCGGCCGGCCAGTACCTGCTGCAGCACGGCGTGCTGAAGGCCGACTTCAACAGCTACGGCGCGCGCCGCGGCAACCACGAGGTGATGATGCGCGGCACCTTCGCCAACGTGCGCATCAAGAACCTGATGATCCCGGCCAAGGACGACGGCAGCCGCGTCGAAGGCGGCTTCACCCTCTACCAGCCGGGCGGCGAGCAGGTGGCGATCTACGACGCCGCGATGAAGTACGTCGCCGCGGGTGTGCCCACCATCGTCTTCGCGGGCGAGGAATACGGCACCGGCAGCAGCCGCGACTGGGCCGCCAAGGGCACGGCCCTGCTCGGCATCAAGGCCGTGGTGGCGCGCAGCTTCGAGCGCATCCACCGCAGCAACCTCATCGGCATGGGCGTGCTGCCGCTGCAGTTCAGGCCCGGCGTCAGCTGGGAGAGCCTGGGCCTGAAGGGCGACGAGACCGTCGACGTGCTGCTGGCCGCCGAAGTGAAGCCGCTGTCCGAAGCCGTGCTCGTGATCACCCGCGCCGACGGCAGCGAGCAGCGCGAAACCGTGGTGCTGCGCATCGACACGCCGATCGAGGTGGACTACTACAAGCACGGCGGCATCCTGCCCTTCGTGCTGCGCCAGCTGCTCGCGGCCTGACACGTCGTCGGCCACGGGCATGACGACCCGACGCCACTGGCACGCCGCCGACCTGCGCGCGGCCGCACGCCTGGCCAGCGAAGGCACGGCCGGGCTGGTGGACCTGGTGGAAGCCGTGCATGCACGCATCGTCTCGCTGCCCGCACCGGGGGCCATTCCCGAACGCACCCGCGGCATCACTGGCTTCGTCTATCAGGCGGTGCGCGGCGTCACGCGCGGTGTCGGCGGCAGCGTCGACAAGCTGCTGGGCTGGCTGGCGCCGGTGGTGGCCGGCACGGCACCGACACTGCCCAGCCCCGAGCGCGAAGCCGTCGTCGCGGCATTGAACGGCGTGCTCGGCGACCATCTGGCCGCCACCGCCAACCCTTTGGCCACGCCGATGGCGCTGCGCCCGGCCGGCACGCCGGGCAGCCGCGTACTGGTGTTGCTGCACGGCCTGTGCATGCACGACGGCCAATGGCAACGCAACGGCCACGACCATGGCGCCTGGCTGGCGCAGCAGGCCGGCTGGACGCCTGTCTACCTGCGCTACAACAGCGGCTTGCCGATCCTTGAAAACGGCCGGCTGCTGGCCACGCAGCTGGACGACCTGGCGCGAACCTGGCCGCAGCCGATTGAACGCCTGGCGCTGCTGGGCCACAGCATGGGCGGGCTGGTGGCACGCAGCGCCATCCACAGCGCCCGGCACGACGGCCTGGCCTGGGGCGCGCAGGTCACCGACCTCGTCTGCCTGGGCAGCCCGCACTGGGGCGCACCGCTCGAACGGGCTGGCCATGGCGTCGACCGTTTGCTGCAAGCCACGCCGCTGCTGTCGCGCTACAGCGCGCCGTTTGCGCGGCTGGGGCAGCTGCGCAGCGCCGGCATCACCGACCTGCGCCACGGCCTGGACCTGCCCTTGCCCGGGGGCGTGCGCTGCCATGCCGTGGCCGCCAGCCTGGGCCGCAGCAGCCCCGATCTGAAGCAGCATCTGCCCGCCCGGCTGCTGGGCGACGGCCTGGTACCGGTGCGCAGCGCGCTGGGCCAGCACCGCGACCCGGCGCACGACCTGGGCTTCGCGCCGGAACGCTGCCTGCTGGTGCCCGGCACCAGCCACCTGGACCTGCTGGACAGCCGGCCGGTGGCGCAGCAGCTGGCACGCTGGCTGGCCTGAGAGGCAGGAACAGGCGCTTCAGCGCCCGCGCAGGAACAGCGCGTCCAGTTCCTTCATCGTCACCTGGCGCCAGGTGGGGCGGCCATGGTTGCAGGTGTCGGCGCGCTCGGTGGCTTCCATTTCGCGCAGCAGCGCATTCATCTCTTCGATGGTGAGCCGGCGGTTGGCCCGCACCGCCCCGTGGCAGGCCATGCTGGCCAGGATGTCGTCGCGGGCCCGTTGCACGGCGCGGCTGGCGCCGCCGGAATCGGCAGCGGCCAGCTCGGCCAGCACCGCACGAGCGAGCTCGGCGACGTCGGCATCCGGCAAGGCCGCGGGGCGGCTGCGCACCGCCAGCGTCTGTGCCGAGAGCGGCGTGATGTCCAGGCCCAGGGTCTGCAGCGTCGCGGCTTCGGCTTCGGCGGTGGCCACTTCGGTGGCGGTGGCGGCGAAGCTCACCGGCAGCAGCAGCGGCTGCGCGGGCAGTGCGTCGGTGCTGCTGGCGGCACGCTTGAGCCGTTCGTAGACGATGCGCTCGTGCGCCGCGTGCATGTCCACCACGACCAGGCCCTGGCCGTTTTCGGCCAGCACGTAAACGCCGCCGATCTGGGCGATGGCGCGGCCCAGGGGCCAGGCCGTGGCAGGCGCAGCCGCCGCCGCCATGGGCGTGGCCGCTGCTGCCGGCGCTTCACGCAGGCCGGCCCAGGCCGCCAGCCCGCCACTGCCCTGCGGCGTGCGCCAGGGCCCTTCGGCCAGCCAGCGTGGCGCCGGTTCCTGCACCTGCAGCGGCGCTGCCTCGGGCAGCGCCAGCGCGGTTTGCCAGGCCGCCGGTGGCGGGGCCGTTGGCACGAGCGCGGGTTCGGGCAGCGCTGCAGCGGGGGCTGCTGCACGTGTCAGCGCCAGTGCATCTTCCACCGCATGCCGCAGCGCCTGGTGCACCGCGCGACCATCGCGGAAACGCACCTCGATCTTCGCCGGGTGCACGTTCACGTCCACCAATTCCGGCGCGATGTTGAGGAACAGCGCATAGGCCGGCTGGCGGCTGCCGTGCAGCTGGTCTTCGAAGGCCGAGCGCACGGCGTGCGACAGCAGCCGGTCGCGCACGTGGCGGCCGTTGACGAAGATGTACTGCAGGTCGGCGCGCGCGCGCGCCGCCTCGGGCTGGCCGACACGGCCTTCCACATGCAGCGGGCCGCGTTCGGCCAGCACGTCGCGGCTGGCGGCGGTGAAGTCGGCGCCCAGCACTTCGGCGCGGCGCAGCGCGGCGGGCTGCGGCCGCCACTGCGCCACCAGCCGGCCTTCGTGCCACACCGCAAAGCCCACTTCCGGCCGGGCCAGCGCGTGGCGGCGCACGGCTTCCAGGCAGTGCGCGAGTTCGGTGGCGTCGGTCTTCAGGAACTTGCGCCGGGCCGGGGTGCTGAAGAACAGCTCCTGCACGTCGACCGTGGTGCCGGTGGCACGCGCCGCGGCACTGATCTCGCCGCTGCGCGCATGCAGCTTCCAGCCATGCGCGGCCGCCGCGGTGCGGCTGGTGATGGCCAGTTCCGACACCGCGCCGATGGCGGCCAGCGCCTCGCCACGGAAACCCATCGTCGCCACCGACTCCAGGTCGGCCAAGCTGCCGATCTTGCTGGTGGCATGGCGCTTCACCGCCAGCGGCAGGTCGTCGATGGCAATGCCGCTGCCGTCGTCTTCGACGACGATGCTGCGCACGCCGCCGGCCAGCAGGCGCACCGTGACCTGTGTGGCGCCGGCGTCGAGCGCGTTGTCGACGAGTTCACGCACCGCGGCGGCGGGCCGGTCGACGACTTCGCCGGCTGCGATCTGGCTGATCAGCTCGTCGGGCAGCTCGCGGATGCGGCGCTGCGCACCGGCCGCGGCGCCGGGCGGTGACGTGGGCGGAACGGCAGGCGCCAGCGTCTCCGATGTCATGCCCGCGATTGTAGAAGCCGCCAGCCGCCCGAGAGGCGGCCGCCGGCGCTCGGCGGCTCGGTCGCTCAGCGCTTCAAGGCTCGCCGGTGTCGGCAGGCCAGCCCGGCCGCGTGGCGCCGCAGTTCGGACCGCCGTACTGGGCGAAATACTGCGTTCGGGCGACAACGCCTTCACCCATGGCGTCTTGTGAACCTTCGAAGGCCGTGGCCGACAGGCGGCGGTAGGTGATGTCGACCTGCGGCCGCGCTGCGCCGGTGTCGTCGAAGCTGCCGGTGTAGGACTGGCCGTCGAACACCAGTTCGGCCGCGGGCGGCAAGCGTTGCGGCAGCATCGGGCTGCGCGCGCGCTCGGGGCCGATGCAGATGCGGTACTTGCGCGACTGCGGCGCGGGCCGCGCGATGCCGACGGCCGGCGTGACGGTGGCTGCGGCCGTGGGCAGGCGGTCGAAGGTGACCAGGGTCTGGACATCCCAGGCCCCGGCCAGCACGGGCGCGGGCTGCGCCCGCAGTTCAGCGGCTGTACACGTCAGCCCGATGACCAGGCACCACGACGGTCCACTGCGCCATGCCCTGAAGTTCCCTGCCATGCCTTGTCTCGCTCACCGCTGCTGCAGTCGAATCGCTGCTGAGTGCATTGTCGGCAACAGGCCAGCCGCAACCCCCCACCCAAAGTCGTGATGGAGTGATGCCGTTGTTACCGAATGCGGCCAACACTGGCGCCGGTCGTGGCGCCGGCCTTGTAGACGAGGAAGTCGCGTTGCACGTCCAGCACCTGCATCGCCGCACCGGTGTGGCTGGCATTCAGCTTTGCGCCGCTCCAGTTCAGCTTGCATTCGCCAGTGGCGCCGGTGCGGCAACTCAGCGTCCTGGTGGCGGCGACACTGGCGCCGGCATGTGCCTGCATGGCGGCCTGCACCGTGGCATTGACGACCAGCGCGCCGCGTTCGTCTTTCAGCGTCACCGAAAACTGCGGCGTCCAGTCCACGGCGGTGGGTTGGGCCCGCACCATCGTGCCGGTCAACAGGGCCACGCTGGCCTGCGGTGGCGCCGGCCGGCCCACCTGCGCCTGGCGCACGCCGCCGGTGTAGGCCAGCTTCGGGCCCTTGACGCCCGTGACGGCCACACCCAGCACGGGTAGCGTTGCCCAGGGGGCCACCGCACTGACCAGCGCGCACTGGCCGCTGGCGGCCGTGGTGCAGGTGATGTCTTTGCTGGAATTCGAGTAGCGGCCCGTCACCTGGGCACCAGCAGCCGGCCTGCCGCTGTCGTCGACCACCAGCACGTCGGCGCTGGCCGCCCACGAGCCGACCGACGGCACCCGGGTGGTCAGCGTGATGCTGCGCACGGACACGGTGGCGACGTCGGACGGCGAGGTCGGGGTGGATGTGGGGGTGGGAGCGACACCGCCTTCCTCGCCAGCAAAAAGCAGGCTGCGCGTCATGCTGCCAGGCGTGCCGCCGACGGCATTGGCGCTGGCCTGGGCCAGCAACTGCTGGCGCACCTGGGCCGGCGCCATCGTCGGCTGGCTCTGCAGCAGCAGCGCCGCTGCGCCGGCGGCGTGTGGCGCGGCCATCGACGTGCCGTTCATCGTCACGACCGCACTGGCCGAGGCATGGCCGGCCGACGTGATGGCGGTACCCGGTGCCCACAAGGCGACGCAACTGCCCCAGTTCGAAAAGCTGGCCTTGGCGTCGGCCTTGTCGCTGGCTGCCACTGTGACCAGCCCGGCGGCGCGCGCCGGCGACTGCGTGCAGGCGTCGAGGTTGCTGTTGCCCGCGGCGGCCACCACGCTGAAGCCCGCCGTCACCAGCCGCTGCGTCGCCGCGTCGAGCGTCGAAGAGGCGCCGCCACCCAGGCTGAGGTTGACGACACCCGGCCGCGAGCCATGGGCCGCCACCCAGTCCAGCCCGTTCAGCACCGAACTGCCCGAGCTGCTGCCGGTGCAGTCCAACACCCTTACCGGCACCACGCGGGCGGCAGGGGCCACTCCCATCGTCGCGCCAGCGGCCGTGCCGGCCACATGGGTGCCATGGCCATGGCAGTCGCGCGTGCCGCGGCCGTCGTTGATGGCCGAATACCCCGCGGCCAGGCGGCTGCCGAATTCGCTGTGCGGGCTGACGCCGGTGTCGAGCACGTAGACGCTGACGCCACTGCCGGTGCGTGCCTGGCGGAAGCTGCCGTCGAGCACGCGGCTGCGCTGGTCGATGCGGTCGACACCCCAGGCGCGGGCATCGAGGGCGCGCACGACGGGCGTGGTCTGGCCTATCGAAACGCGGCGGTCGGGCTCGACGACGTCGACTGCCGGATTGCGCGCGAGCTCGGCGGCCACCGCTTCGGCCTGGGCCCAGGGCACGCTCAGGACGAAGCCTTCCACGGCATGCGAGAACTGCTGCCGAACCACGGCACCCGGCGCCATCTGCAGCACCGAAGCCGCCAGCACACCCTGCGCTGCCATGGCCACGGCATTGACCTTGGCAGCCAGCTGGCTGGCGCGCAGCGCCGCGGCGTCGCCGCTTTCGCCGTTGCCAGCCGTTCCCAGCATCGCCTGGCGGCCGCTGCCCAGCACCGCGGCCGGGTTCAGCCGCACGATCAGGCGCACGGCGCTGCCGTCGGCACCCGGGTCCAGGTCCTGCTGCTCGGCCAGCAGGGCGGCCTGGCCATCGGCCGCCCAGAGCGTGAAGCGCCGGTCCTCGACCCCGGCAGACGGCGCCGCCGTCTCCTCGGCTGATGTCAATGCCGCCTCGTCGGCGCCGCCGCCGCAGGCGGCCAGCAACATCAGGGAGGCAAGCGCCAATGCAGTCGGTGCTGGCGCGCAACGGGAAGGGGAGATGGGGAATCGAGGGGTCATGGCATCCACGCGCTTTTGATCGACAAAGGGCGAGGGCCACGACAGACAGCCGACCCGTGCCCCCAGGGGGGGTACGCGCACCGGGCATCGCCCGGCTTGGCTGGCAACCCCGCTACCTTGGCACTGGCGTGCTTTAGGCCGGAGGCTTTGCGTCCCTGTCTTTCGACAGGTTTGCCCTCGGTAAGAACCGTCGGTGTCACAAGCCGGCCAATGGCCGTCATGTAACACCTGGACACAGAGTTTAAGTCCGGGCTCCGTCCTGCGCGCGAAGACAGGGCTGCCGCACGGGTCGAACATCTAGAAAATCACGAAAACACGGCGCCCTGCCGGCCCCGCCGCACGGCCATGAAGCCCACCCACCCCGCACCGAACCTGCTCGAACGCCAGGCCCTGCTCGAACCGCTGCTGCAGCGCCTTTCGCAGCTGCGCACGGCCAGCAACGCCGGCTGCTGCGTGCTGCTGCGCGGGGAGGCGGGCATGGGCAAGACGAGCCTGCTGCGCGCCATGCAGGCTGCCGACGAAGGCGCTGCCACCTGGCTGTGGGGCACCTGCGAGCCTTTCCTGGCCCCGCCACCGCTGGCGCCCCTGCTCGACTGGTCGCCGGCCTGGCCGGCGCCGCTGGCCCACCTGCTGCACGGTGGCCAGGCCGGCAAGGAATTGATGGCCGCGGTGATGGCGGTGCTGCAGTCGCACACCCAGGCTGGCAAGCCCCTGGTGCTGGTGCTCGACGATGCCCAGTGGGCCGACAGCGCCACCCTCGAGTTGCTGCGCTACGTCGGGCGTCGCGTCGGCCCGCACCGGGCCATGCTGGTGTTGAGCTGGCGTGACGACGGCAGCGCCGACGCCCACCCGGCCCTGACAGCGCTGGCCGCTGCCCTGGCATCCACGGAACGGTGCCTGCAGTTCGAACTGGCGCCGCTGTCGGCCGCCGCCGTGATGCAGTGGTGTGGCGAAGCCGGTGTCGATGGCGCGGCGCTGTTCCGGGCCACGCACGGCAACCCGTTCTTCATCGCCGAAGTGCTGGCCCAGGGTCCGTCGGCCCGCCGCGATGCGGTGCCGAACGCCGTGCGCGACGCGGTGCTCGCGCGCAGCCGGCGCCTGGGCGAACCGGCACGGGATGCCCTGGACCTGGCCAGCCTGGCACCGGCCGGGCTGGAGCCAGCCGTCGTCGACGCCTTGCTCGACGAGTCGGCCGAGGCCGTCGACGCCGCCTGCGCCTCGGGCCTGGTGCAGATCGAGAACGGGCTGCTGCGCTTCCGCCACGACATCGCCCGCCAGGCGATCGCGCAGGCGATGCCCCCGCGCCGCGCCCAGTCGCTGCATGCGGCGCTCTACGACGTGCTGTCGCAGCGCGGGGCCGCGCCGGCCACCCTGGTGCACCACGCCGCCGCCGGTGGCCTGCTGGGCGCTGTGCGGCAGCTCGCACCACGGGCCGCTGCGCGGGCCGAAGCCGGGCGCGCCTGGCGCGAGGCCGAATCCCTGCTGGCGCTGGCGCTGCAGCAGGAAGCCGCGATGCCCGATGCAGAGCGCGCCAGCCTGCGCGATGCCCACGCCAGGCAGTGCGTGCTGCTGAACCGGCTGGACGAGGCGCTGCGTTCACGCGAGCAGGCCCTGGCCTGCCTGCAACGCATCGGTGACACCATCACGGTGGGCGTGCAACTGCGGCAGATTGCGCGCCTGCACTGGATGCGCGGCCAGCCCGAAGCAGGCAAGCCGTTTGCCCTGCAGGCCATCGAACGGCTGACCGGCTGGCCCGGCGCCACACGTGAGCTGGCCATGGCCCAGGCGACGATGGCGCAACTGTGCATGTTCGACGACAGCACCGAGCACGCGCTGTCGTGGGCCCGCGCCGCGCTGCCGGCTTTCGAGGCCCTGGGTGACGCCGAGGGCCTGGCCTACACCTTGAACACCCACGCCTGCTCGCTGCTGCGTCATGCCGACGATGCCCAGGCCTGGGAACAGCTGGCGCGCAGCCTGGCGCTGGCCCGCCAGGCGAACCTGCAGGAACATGTGCTTCGCGCCTACGTGAACCTGGCCTCGCTGGCGTTGATCCAGCGCCGCCATGCCTTGCTCGACCAGGCCTGCGCCGAAGGCCTGGCGTATTGCGAGGCGCAGGACATCGACCTCTATGCGGCGATGCTCAACATCCGCGCGGCCTATGGCTGCATCGAACAGGGCCGGTATGCCCAGGCACGCGAGAGGCTCGAAGCGCTGGGCAGGCACAGCCCGCTGGCCCCGGTCGACGCAGAACGCAGCGCCCACCTGCGCGCCTTGATCGGCTTGCGTGTCGGTGACGCCGACTGCGACGCCTACTGGACCGGCCTGATCAGTGGCAGCCAGGCCCTGAGCGTCGATTCCTGGTATTCACCGCAGATCGTGCACCGGGCCGAAGCGGCCTGGCTGCGCGGCGACATGGCCAGCGCCGGGCGCATTGCCAACGACGCGCTGCCGGCCGCGCTGCGCGCCGGCGAAGGCTGGCGCATCGGCAATCTGGCCTGCTGGCTTCAGCGCAGTGGCCAGGCTGTGCCGCAACTGCAGAGCGTGCTGGCCTCGGCTGCCGAACCCTGCCGGCTGGAACTGCAGGGCCAGCCGCTGCTGGCCGCGCAGGCCTGGGCAGAGCGCGGCTGCCCGTACGAGCAGGCACTGGCCCTGATGCAGGGCGACGAAGACGCGCTGCGCTCGGCCCTGGCCCTGCTCGACGGGCTGGGGGCGGCAGCAGCAGCGCGCGTGGCGCGGCGCCGGCTGCACGAACGCGGCCTGCGCAACATCGCGCGCGGGCCGATGCCGCGCACCCGCGCCGACCCGCTGGGGCTGACACCGCGCGAGCGCGAGGTTCTGGCCCTTGTCGCCCAGGGCATGAGCAACCCGCAGATCGCTGCGCGCCTCTTCCGCAGCGAACGCACGGTCGAGAACCATGTGGCTTCGCTGCTGGGCAAGCTGGGGGTCAACAGCCGGGCTCAAGCAGCAGCAGCGGCGGCTGCCGCCGAACGCTCGGGGCCGGCGCCGCGCCGCTGACCCAGCCAGCCCATCATGGCCAGGCCGGCCAGCCACAAGGCCCAGGTGGCGGGCTCGGGAATCGCCGGGATCGGCACGCCGAAGGTCCCCGACGCAGAATTGCTCAGCGTCACGCCCGCGGGCAGGACGAGGCGCATCGTGGCGGTGTTGTCCAGCGCCCCGGTGACGGTGCTGCCGGCGTTGACCCGGGTCACGCTGAAATTCAGCCAGGCCGTGAAGTCGACGTCGACCGTCATGCCGCTGACCTGGCGAGACACGATCAGGGTGTCGTTGATCAAGCCGAAGGAATAGGCCCCGCTGTCGGTGCCATGGGCGCCGCCGAGCACGCCGAAGTCCAGGAAGGCATTGGCCAGGGCCTGGCCGCTGCCAGTGACGGCGCCATCGACATCGAGTTCGAAGCTGACGATGTACGGGTCGGCGGTGGCGGCACTCAGCGTCAGCACGTCGCGCACTTCCGAGCGCACCTGCATGACCGCTGTCTCGCCATTGCCCAGCGGGCTGGCCGCGCTGTTGCTGAGGCTGCCGAACACCTTCAGTTGCAGCAGGCCGATGTCGGCCGACGACGAATAGCTGAACACCCCCGGCGACGAATCGGCAATGAGCAGCTGCGACACCGGCAGTGGCAGGGTTACCACGCTCTGCTGCTGTGCGGACAGCGGCGGCAACGGGCCGAAGCTGTCGAGATCGACCGTGCCGGTCACTTCCAGTCCGGTCTGGACACTCGGGTCCAGCGCCAGCGCGGGCAGCGGCGAAACGGCCCAGGCCGCCATGGCCATGCCCGCAACCCGGGTGCGCAGGCGGTGGGGGGTCGTGTTCATGGGCAATTCCCTGTCGAGCGTTCGGATGGCTGGAAATCTAGATCCGCATCGACACGGGCGACAGCGCAGGCGCTACTCAAATCTCCGCGCCCGGGTACCTGGTTCTGCGTTCGCCCGAAGCCGACACCCGACACCCGATTCGAGGGGGCGAACCACCTTTCAGACTACCCAGGGCCGGCGACTTGCTGAATGATCGGTGCACAAGTGGCGCAGGAGGCCCCGACTGCGCGCTTGGCGCACCCGACGAATGAGCCATGGGTGCGATGCCGAACAGCCCCTGCGCTGCCCACGCCTGCAGGAAGGGGCTGCCTCTGCGGCTGGCTGCCGTGTTTCCAATCCGCTCCCTGGAAAACCCGATGAATCCGTTGCGCACCCGTTTCGCCGTTTTGCTGTCGTTCCTGGCACTCTTCATGGGGACCGCGCCGGTTGCGGCCCTGGAAATCGACCGACAACTGGTCGTCACGGTTCGCACCGTGTGCGACAACGCCGGTCTCAACTGCGCGTCGCAAGGCCCGCTGGGTAACCTGTTCTTCGCGGCCGAAGGCGACAAGATCTGGGCCCAGGCCGGCATCGACCTGCTGTTCGTGCAGGGCCCGAACCTGAACAACACGTCGCTGCTCAACGGCCAGGGGAGCCTGGGCGCCTTCACCGCCCCGCTGGGAGGCACGGGTACCACCATGTTCCTGACGAATTCGCTGTCGTCCGCGGGCCTGTACGGTTTCGCCTACGGCAACGCCGGCGGCCTGGCGATCAACATGAGTGCGGTCACCTCCTTCAACGGCGGCATCGGCCGACTCGACACCATCGCCCATGAACTCGGCCACAACCTCGGCCTGTACTTCGGCCCGGGTGCTTCGGGCGGCCACGACAACGGCAATGCCAACTTCCTCATGGCCAGCGGCGGCATCCGCAACATTCCCAGCAGCCTGGCGCAGATCTGCCCGGACCCGACACCCGGCAGCTGCCGCAGCCTGCTGTCCGACGCACACATCGCCACGGCCCGCGCCAGCAGCCTGCTCACCCCCATCCCCGAACCCGGCACCTGGGCGCTGATGGCCATGGGTGGCCTGCTCGTGGGTGCGGCGGTGCGGCGCCGGCACGCTTGAGCCACCCATCCAGCCACGCCGCGGCTCTGATGTGAAGCCGCCAGGCACGCTTGGCTCGCGGCGGCGTTGTTGGCTGGCCAGCCTGTGGCTGCCCTCGTTGGCGGTGGTCACGGGCGCTGCGGCCAGTGCCCTACCCCAGAGGCCGCCCATCGAAGCTTCCGACCGAATCGACCTGCCGCCCGAGCGCCGCGAATTCCAGGCACCAGGCCGGCACTACCTGCTGGTGGTGGCGACGGCCGACGCCTGGAAGACCGCCTACCCCACCGCAGAACTGCTGGACATCCGGTCGGGTTCGCGCCATGTGCTCTGGTCGCGAGTGCTGGCGCAGCAGTTCGGCCCGCGCGCGGCCCTGGTTTCCGACCGCGGCCAGGTGCTGCTGGTCGACGAATGGATCAACGTCACCTCGCGCTGGGCGCTGCAGCTGCTGGACGTCAACAACCGCGTCGTCGCGACCCATCCGCACGACGCCGTGCTGGCAGCCCTGGGCGTGCCGGCCGAAGTGGTCAGCCGCGAGGCCCGCAGCGGCACCTGGCTGTCGTCCGCGCCGGCCCTGTCGGCCGACGGGCAGTCGGCACGCATCGCGGCCGGCGGCCGCAGCTTGTGGGTGTCGCTGGTCGACGGACGGCTGAACTCTTCACCCTGAATCGGCAGGGCCGGCTGCCGCCCGGCACCGGCAAACGGCAAACGGCAAACGGCAACCAGCGACCCGGCGGCTCGGCAGACGCCTACATGCTGCGCCGGTACTGCCCGCCCACCTCGAACAGGGCGTTCGTGATCTGCCCCAGGCTGCAGCAGCGCACCGCATCCATCAGCACCGCGAAGACATTGGCGTTGTCGATGACGGCCTGCTGCAGGCGACGCAGCATGGCCGGGGCCTGCCCCGCATGGCGGGCCTGGAAATCATGCAGGCGCCTGAGCTGACCCTGTTTTTCTTCTTCGGTGCTGCGCGCGAGCTCGATGGTTTCGGCCACCATGTCGCCCTGCGGGTTGCGGAAGGTGTTGACGCCGATGATCGGGTACTCGCCGGTGTGCTTGAGCATCTCGTAGTGCATGCTCTCTTCCTGGATCTTGCCGCGCTGGTAGCCGGTTTCCATCGCACCCAGCACACCGCCGCGTTCGGCGATCTTCTCGAATTCGGCCAGCACCGCTTCTTCCACCAGTTCGGTCAGCTCGTCGATGACGAAGGCGCCCTGGTTCGGGTTCTCGTTCTTCGCCAGGCCCCATTCGCGGTTGATGATCATCTGGATGGCCATCGCGCGGCGCACGCTGTCTTCGGTGGGCGTGGTGATGGCCTCGTCGAAGGCGTTGGTGTGCAGGCTGTTGCAGTTGTCGTAGACCGCAATCAGCGCCTGCAGCGTGGTGCGGATGTCGTTGAACTGGATCTCCTGCGCGTGCAGGCTGCGGCCGCTGGTCTGCACGTGGTACTTCAGCTTCTGGCTGCGGTCGCTGGCGCCGTAGCGTTCGCGCATCGCCACCGCCCAGATGCGGCGCGCCACGCGGCCCAGCACGGTGTATTCGGGGTCCATGCCGTTGCTGAAGAAGAAGCTCAGGTTCGGCGCGAAGTCGTCGATGTGCATGCCCCGCGCCAGATACGCCTCGACGAAGGTGAAGCCATTGCTCAGCGTGAAGGCCAGCTGGCTGATCGGGTTGGCCCCGGCCTCGGCGATGTGATAGCCGCTGATGCTCACGCTGTAGAAGTTGCGCACGTCGTGCTGCACGAACCACTGCGCGATGTCGCCCATCACCTTCAGGCTGAACTCGGTGCTGAAGATGCAGGTGTTCTGGCCCTGGTCTTCCTTCAGGATGTCGGCCTGCACCGTGCCACGCACGTTGGCCAGCGTCCAGGCGCGGATCTTCTGGGCTTCGTCGTCGGTGGGCTCGCGGCCGTTGTCGGCGACGAACTTCGCCAGGTTCTGGTCGATGGCGGTGTTCATGAACATCGCCAGGATCGTGGGCGCCGGGCCGTTGATCGTCATGCTCACGGAAGTTGCCGGGTGGGTGAGGTCGAAGCCGCCGTACAAGACCTTCATGTCGTCCAGCGTGGCGATGCTGACACCGCTGTTGCCCACCTTGCCGTAGATGTCGGGCCGCGGGTCGGGGTCGTTGCCGTAGAGCGTGACGCTGTCGAAGGCCGTGCTCAGGCGTTTGGCCGGCAGGCCTTCGCTCAGCAGCTTGAAGCGCCGGTTGGTTCTGAACGCATCCCCTTCGCCAGCAAACATGCGCGTGGGGTCCTCGTTCTCGCGCTTGAACGCGAAGACGCCGGCGGTGTACGGGAAGCTGCCGGGCACGTTGTCGAGCATCAGCCATTTCAGGACTTCGCCGTCGTCCTCGTATTTCGGCAGCGCCACCTTGCGGATCTTGTTGCCCGACAACGTGGTGTGGGTGAGCTGGGTGCGCACTTCCTTGTCGCGGATCTTCACCACGTATTCGTCGCCGGCATAGGCCTGCTGCATGGCCGGCCACTGCGCGAGCAGCCTGCGTGCAGCCGGGTCCAGCAGCGCCTCGCGCTTCTGCGCCAGGTCGATGCAGGCCTCGGCGGCCGGCGCGCGCGTGGGCTTGTCCACGCGCAGCATGGCCGCGGCGGCAAACAGCTGCTGCACTTCACGCGCCAGGCGCGCCTGCTCGATGGCACGTCGCTTGTAGCTGCGCACGGTGTCGGCGATGTCGGCCAGATAACGCACGCGCGCACCCGGCACGATGGCCACCTGGTGCGTGCTGTGGCGCGTGGCGGCCAGCGGCAGCCGGCTCGGCTGCGCCGGCAGGCCCAGCGCCTGCAGCCGCGGCAGCAGGGCCTGGTAGAGCGCGGTGACGCCGTCGTCGTTGAAGCGGCTGGCCATCGTGCCGAAGACCGGCATCTCCTCGGTCTTGCGGCCCCAGGCTTCCTTGTTGCGCTGCACCTGCTTGGCGACGTCGCGCAGCGCATCGGGCGCGCCCTTCCTGTCGAACTTGTTGATGGCCACGAACTCGGCGAAGTCGAGCATGTCGATCTTCTCGAGCTGGCTGGCGGCGCCGAACTCGGGCGTCATCACGTACATCGGCACGTCGACCAGCGGCACGATGGCAGCGTCGCCCTGGCCGATGCCGCTGGTCTCCACCACGATCAGGTCGAAGCCCGCGGCCTTGCACGCGGCCAGCACGTCGGGCAGGGCCTGGCTGATTTCGCTGCCGAAGTCGCGGGTGGCGAGCGATCGCATGAATACGCGCTGCCCGCCCGACGACCCGGCGTCGCTTCCCGATGCATGCCAGGGGCCGATGGCGTTCATGCGGATGCGGTCACCGAGCAGCGCCCCGCCGCTCTTGCGGCGCGAGGGGTCGATGCTGATGACGGCGATGCGCAAGGTGTCGCCCTGGTCCAGCCGGATGCGGCGGATCAGCTCGTCGGTGAGGCTGCTCTTGCCTGCGCCGCCGGTGCCGGTGATGCCGAGTACCGGCGTCTTCGCTGCCTGCGCGGCGGCGGCGATGCCCGCCTTCAGCGCCGCGCTGGCCTGGCCGTTTTCGAGCGAGGTGATGGCCTGCGCCAGCGCCCGCCAGGCGCTGTCGGTGTGGCCCTGCAGCGCCGTGGCATCGGCAGGGGCATGCGACGTCAGGTCGACGTCGCAGCGCATCACCATCTCGCCGATCATCCCTTGCAGGCCCATGCGCTGGCCGTCCTCGGGGCTGTAGATGCGGGCCACGCCGTAGCCCTGCAGCTCGCGGATCTCGGCCGGCACGATGACGCCGCCGCCGCCGCCGAACACCTGGATGTGCTGGCCGCCGCGCTGGCGCAGCAGGTCGACCATGTACTTGAAGTACTCGACATGCCCGCCCTGGTAGCTGCTGATGGCGATGCCTTGCACGTCTTCCTGCACGGCCGCGGTGACGACTTCCTCGACGCTGCGGTTGTGGCCGAGGTGGATGACTTCGGCACCCATGCCCTGCAGGATGCGACGCATGATGTTGATGGCCGCATCGTGGCCATCGAACAAGCTGGCGGCGGTGACGAAGCGCACCTTGTGCACGGGCTTGTAGTTGGCCAGGGCCTTGAATTCAGCTGACAGGTCGGTCATGGCGGCGGACTCGGTGAATGCAGCCGGAGATGATGCCACCGGCCTCGGTCAATGTTGGTCATTGGCGTTTACCATCCGCGCCGACCATGAGCTTCCTGGCTATCGACATCGGCAACACCCGGCTGAAGTGGGCGCTGTACAGCGCCCCACGGCCGGGTGCCGTCCTGCTGCAGCAAGGCGGGGTGTTCCTGGAGACCATCGACGAGCTGGCCGAAACCCAGTGGAAAACCCTGAGTCCGCCGGACAGCATGCTGGGCTGCGCAGTGGCGGGTGAAGCGGTGCGAAGGCGCGTGGAAGAGCAGCTGGAGCTGTGGGACATTGCGCCGAACTGGGTGGTGCCCACGGCCCAGGACTCGGGCCTGATCAACGGCTACGACCACCCTGGCCGGCTGGGTGCCGACCGCTGGGTGGCGCTGGCCGGTGCCCGTTCGCGCGTGCTGGCGGCGACACCGCCGGGTGGCACACCGCCGCCGGCGCTGGTGGTGATGGTGGGCACTGCGGTCACGGTCGACGCGCTCGACGGCAGCGGCCGCTTCCTGGGCGGGTTGATCCTGCCCGGCTTCGGGCTGATGCAGAAGGCGCTGGAAATCGGCACCAGCGGCCTGCGTGTGCCGACCGGCGAGGTCGTCGACTTCCCCACCAACACCAGCGACGCCCTGATGAGCGGCGGCGCCAATGCCATGGCTGGCGCCATCGAAAGGCAATACCGCCGCCTGCTGCAACGCACCGGCACCGCGCCGGTGCTGCTGATGACGGGCGGGGCTGCGGCCAAGCTGCAGACGATCACCGACCTGCCCTTCGAGACCGTGGACACACTCATCTTCGAAGGCCTGCTGCTGATGCGCGCAAGCCGCGCATCCTGAAACCTGGCCTCAGGTGTTGATGTAGCTCTCGAGCTGGCCGATCGTGGTGTCCTGCTCGGCGATCAGGTGGTCGAGCAGGTCACGCACGGCGATCATGCCCATCACCGTGCCACCGTCGACGACCGGCAGGTGGCGCACCTTGCGTTCCTTCATCAGCGCGATGCACTCGCGGATGTCGGCGCGGGGGCTCACGGTGAAGACATTGCGGCTCATGATCTCGGCGACCGTGGTGGTGCGCGAATTGCGGCCCTGCAAGGCCACCTTGCGCGTGTAGTCGCGTTCGCTCAGTACGCCCACGAGACGGCCGCCTTCCATGACCATCAAGGCACCGGCCTCGTATTCGGCCAGCAGCCGCAAGGCGTCGAACACGGTGTCCTGCGGATGCATGTGCCACAGCGTGCCATTCGCCTGCTGCGCCAGAAGCTCGGAAACGGGTTTCATGCCTGGATCTCCAAGACCGCCGCATGAACGCGGCCATGGCGTGGAGCATGTCACCGACGGCCGCCCTCGCCAACCCTGACGGTGCAGGGTTTGCCCGGGTCGTGCGAGCATGCGGCCCATGCCTGAACCGACTGCCCCTCGCCCGCGCTGGCGACGCCTGCTCCTGGCCGCCACCTTGGCTGGCGCCGGACTGGCCAGCCTGGCCGGCTGCGCCGCACTGGACCGCCAGCAGCGCGAATGGATCTTCCAGCCCGGCGACCGCACCTGGCGCGGCGGCCTGGCCGCCGCCGAGGGCATGCAGGACGTCTGGATCGACTTCCAGCCGCAGTCGGCCGACGCCGCGGTGCGCCTGCATGCCCTGTGGCTGCCGCAGGACCGCGCCGACGCCCCGGTGCTGCTCTACCTGCACGGTGCCCGCTTCGACGTGCGCGGCAGTGCGCCGCGCATGCGCCGCATGCATGAACTGGGCTTCGCCGTGCTGGGCGTGGACTACCGCGGCTTCGGCCGCAGCAGCCCGGGCCTGCCCTCCGAAGAACTGGCCTACGAAGACGCCCGCGCCGCCTGGGACTGGCTGGCCACGCGCCACCGGCAAGCGCGGCGCTTCGTGTTCGGCCACTCGCTGGGCGGCGCCATCGCGGTGAACCTCGCCGCCGAGGTCGGCGACGAAGCCGGCCTCATCGTCGAAGGCAGCTTCCCGTCGATTCCCGACGTCGTCTCCACCTTCAAATGGGGCTGGCTGCCGGTGGCGCCACTCATCACCCAGAAGCTCGACGCTGGCTCGCGCATCGCCCGCGTCGGCTCACCGGTGCTGGTGGTGCATGGCGACAGCGACAGCCTGATCCAGCCCGCGCTGGGCCGCCAGTTGTTCGACCGCGCCGCCGAGCCCAAGCGCTTCGTGCTCGTGGCAGGTGGCTCGCACCACAACACCAACGCCGTCGGTCAGCCGCTCTACCGGCAGGCGCTGGTCGAACTGTTCGGCCTGGCACCCTGAGCCTGCGCGATGCCGCGCCGCGACTCACCGAACGCGATCCAGGGCCTGGAGGACCTCAGCCGTCTGAGCGAGCTGGTGGTCGACAAGCGTCGCGGCCAGCGCGCTTCGGCCAAGAAGAATCGGCGCAACCGCCACGTCGAGAAGCAGTTCATCCGCAACACCCTGGCCCATGCCCGGGCACCCGGCGCTGACGAGCCCGAAACCCTGCCTTGAACCGCATCGCCCCGGCACCGGTGATCTGCCCGCTGTGCGAACGCGCCATCCCGCCGGCACAGCGCGACGCCCACCACCTCGTGCCGAAGAGCAAGGGCGGCCGGCAGACGGAGTTCCTGCACCGTGTCTGCCACCGGCAGATCCACGCCCTGCTGAGCGAAACCGAGCTGGCCCGCCACTACAACACCGTCGACGCGCTGCTGGCCCACCCCGAACTGCAGGCCTTCCTGGCCTGGGTGAAGAGCAAACCCGACGACTTCTTCGTGCGCACGCGCAAGAGCACACGCATGCGGCGGCGCTGACATCGCCTGGGCCAGCGGCTGGTGGCGCCTGGCGCTACCCGTTGGCGCGAGGACTATGATTTCCCACATGAATTCGCCACCGCTTCGCCTGTGGGACATCTCGCCCCCGGTGCAGGCAGGAACGCCGGTGTTCCCGGGCGACGCCGCGTTCGAGATGGCCTGGCCCGCCCGCATCGGCCCGGGCTGCCCGGTGAACGTCAGCACGCTGACGCTCAGCCCGCACACCGGCGCGCATGCCGACGCCCCGCTGCACTACGACCCCGACGGCCTGGCCGTGGGCGCGCTGGACCTGGCGCCTTACCTCGGCCGCTGCCGCGTCATCCACGCCATCGACTGCGGACCGCTGGTGCGGCTTGAACACATCGAGCACGCGTTGCGCGAACTGCCGCCGCGTGTGCTGGTGCGCACGTACCGCCGCGCACCCATCGACCGCTGGGACCCCGACCTGCCTGCCTACGCACCCGCCACGGTGACGCGGCTGGCCGAACTGGGTGTGCAATTGATCGGCATCGACACCGCCAGCATCGACCCGGCCAGCAGCAAGACCCTGGACAGCCACCAGGTGATCCGCCAGCACGGCCTGCGCGTGCTGGAAAACCTGGTGCTCGACGACGTGCCCGAGGGCGACTACGAGCTGATTGCCTTGCCGCTGAAGCTGATGACGGCCGACGCGTCGCCGGTGCGGGCGGTGTTGCGCGAATTGCCCAAGGCTTGAGGGCCGCTATGACCGCCTTCGGCCCGTTGCTGTCGTTCGATTGGCTCGCCACCGGATCCCGTGGATCAGGCGGCTGGGGTGTGTTGCTCCGCTCATGTCCCCCGCCCACGGCCCATCAGGTGCCTGAGGCACCTGATGGGCCGTGGGCTCCTCCTTTACTTCGCCACGCAACACACCCCAGCCACCTGATCCGGCAACGGGTTTTGCATTCCATCGTGGCGCGCCGACACGTTGGCGGGCTGGGTGAGTCGGGTGGACCCTGGAGCGAAGTAAAGGAGGAGACTGCGGCCGCCCGTGAGCCGAAGGCTCATGGGCGGCCGAAGGCGGGGGACATGAGCGGAAGGGGCCACCCGGCTCGCCCAGCCCATGGGACAAAAGCAGCGTCCCGAAGGGTCCGAGCGAACGACCGCAACGGGCCGAGAGCAGCCCCCCAAGAGGAACCAACACAATGACCCGAGACGACGCCATTGCCCTTGACCAAGCCGACCCGCTGGCGGCCCTGCGCAGCCAGTTCAGCCTTCCCGATGGCCTGATCTACCTGGATGGCAACTCGCTGGGCGTGCTGCCGCGCGCCACCGCCGCGCGCGTGCAGCAGGTGGTGACGCAGGAATGGGGCGAAGGCCTCATCCGCAGCTGGAACAGCGCTGGCTGGATCGACATGCCGCGGCGCCTGGGCAACAAGATCGCGCGGCTGGTGGGTGTGGGCGCGGATGAACTGGTGGTCGCCGACTCGACCAGCGTGAACCTGTTCAAGGTGCTCAGC
Source organism: Rubrivivax sp. (assembly GCA_022842595.1). Lineage (GTDB taxonomy): Bacteria > Pseudomonadota > Gammaproteobacteria > Burkholderiales > Burkholderiaceae_C > Rubrivivax. The sequence goes on along the minus strand of JALHPF010000004.1, from coordinate 71,044 downwards.
GCTGCGCTCAGCATGGTGGGTGCCGACGCACCGGGGCGCACCCGGATCATCAGCGAACGCAGCAACTTCCCGACCGACCTGTACATCGCCCAGGCCCTGGCCGCCCGGCAGGGTTTCGAGCTGGTGCTGGCCGAAGCCGACGAACTGCCCGGCCTGCTGGACGCACGCGCGGCCGTGCTGATGCTCACGCATGTGAACTACCGCACCGGCCGCATGCACGACATGGCGGCGCTGTCGAAGGCGGCGCACGAGGCCGGCGCGCTGGTGATCTGGGACCTGGCCCACAGCGCCGGCGCCGTGCCCGTGGATCTGACCCGTGACGGCGCCGACTTCGCGGTGGGCTGCGGCTACAAGTACCTGAACGGCGGGCCGGGCGCACCGGCCTTCGTCTGGGCCCACCCGGGCCACGCCGGCCGCTTCTGGCAGCCCCTGGCCGGCTGGATGGGGCATGCCGCGCCATTCGAGTTCACGCCCGGCTACCGGCCCGCCGAGGGCATTGCGCGCTACCTGTGCGGCACGCCGCCGGTGCTGTCGATGGCGGCGCTGGAATGTGGCGTCGACACCGTGCTGGCGGCCGAGCCGCTGGGCGGCATGGCGGCATTGCGCGCCAAGTCGCTGGCGCTGACGCGGATGTTCGCGGCACAGGTGGCCACCACTTGCCCGCAGCTGCGCCTGGTGTCGCCGCAGGACGACGCACAGCGCGGCAGCCAGGTGTGTTTCGCCCACGACGACATCGGCTACCCGGTGATGCAGGCGCTGATCGCCCGCGGCGTGATCGGCGACTTCCGTGCCCCCGACGTGCTGCGCTTCGGCTTCACGCCGCTGTACGTGCGTTTCGTCGACGCCTGGGACGCCGCCGAACACCTGCGCCAGGTGCTGGCCAACGGCGAATGGCAGCGCCCGGAATTCAACCAGAAGCAGGCGGTGACCTGATCATGAGCGGCTGCCCCGTCCACCCCAAGGCACAGAGCGACGCCGAGGGCGCCGAACACCCTGACGGCGCCCGCCTCGACTTCAGCGCCGAGATGAGCTATGGCGACTACCTGCAGCTCGACGCCGTGCTGAACGCGCAGAAACCGCTGAGCCCGGCGCACGACGAGATGCTGTTCATCGTCCAGCACCAGACCAGCGAACTCTGGATGAAGCTGCTGCTGCACGAACTGCAGGCCGCCATGCAGGCCGTGGCCGACGACCGGCTGCAGCCGGCCTTCAAGATGCTTGCCCGCGTATCGAAGATCATGGAACAGCTGGTCCATGCCTGGGACGTGCTGGCGACGATGACGCCGCCCGAATACAGCGCCGTGCGTGCCTATCTGGCCAGCAGCAGCGGCTTCCAGAGCTGGCAGTACCGCTGCATCGAATTCCGCCTGGGCAACAAGAACGCGCTGATGCTCAAGCCGCATGCCCACCGGCCCGACCTGCTGGCGCATGTGGAAGCGGCGTTCAACGCGCCATCGCTCTACGACGAGGCGCTGCGCCTGCTGGCCCGGCGCGGTCTGCCGGTGCCGGCCAGCCACACCCAGCGCGACTGGACGCAGCCCTACCAGCTGGACGACGGCGTCGAAGCGGCCTGGCTGCAGGTCTACCGCGCGCCCGAGACCTACTGGGACCTGTACCAGCTGGGCGAGGAACTCACCGACCTGGAAGACGCCTTCCGGCTCTGGCGCTTCCGCCACGTGACCACGGTGGAACGGGTCATCGGCTTCAAGCGCGGCACCGGCGGCACGGGCGGCGTGAGCTACCTGCGCAAGATGCTCGACGTCGTGCTGTTCCCGGAAATCTGGCGGCTGCGCACCGAGCTGTAAGGTACTTCAGGCCCGGCGCGATCAGCCGAAGCGGTCACAACAGGGCGTTCAGCGCACGCTCGAAGCTGGCCACCGTGCGGTCGACATTCTTCAGCTTGTCCAGCCCGAACAGGCCGACGCGGAAGGCGCGGTAGTCGGCCGGCTCGTCGCAGGCCAGCGGCACGCCGGCGGCGATCTGCAGGCCCTGCTTGGCGAAGGCCTGGGTGTTGGCCCAGTCGGCATGGTCGGTGTAGCTGACGACCACGCCCGGGGCCTGGAAGCCAGGGGCGGCGACGCTGCGGATGCCCTTGCCGGCCATCAGCGCACGGATGCGGTCACCCAGCTGCTGCTGCGCGGCGCGGGCGTTGGCGAAACCGAATTCCTCGGTTTCCTTCATCACGTCGCGCAGCTGCGCCAGGCCGTCGGTGGGCAGGGTGGCGTGGTAGGCGGTGGTGCCCTTCTCGTGGCTTTCCATGATGGCCAGCCACTTCTTCAGGTCGAGCGCGAAGCTGCTGCTGGTGGTGCCGTCTATGACGGCGCGGGCATGCTCGCTCAGCATCACCAGGCCGGCGCAGGGCGTGCTGCTCCAGCCTTTCTGCGGGGCGGTGACGATGACGTCGACACCCGTGGCCGCCATGTCCACCCAGATCGCGCCGCTGGCCACGCAGTCCAGCACGAACAGGCCGCCGTGCTCGTGCACGGCCGCGGCAACGGCGCTCAGGTAGCTGTCGGGCAGCATCATGCCGGCCGAGGTTTCCACGTGCGGGGCGAACACCACGTCAGGCTTGCCGGCGCGGATGGCGGCCACCACCTCGTCGATGGGCGCAGGTGCAAACGGTGACTTCGCCGCCGCGGCCACCATGCGCGCCTTCAGCACCGTGACCTCGCTGGCGACGCCGGCCATCTCGAAGATCTGGCTCCAGCGGTAGCTGAACCAGCCGTTGCGCACGACCAGCACCTTCTTGCCGCCGGCAAACTGCCGGGCGACCGATTCCATGCCGAAGGTGCCGCTGCCCGGCACGACGATGGCCGAACGGGCGGCATAGACATGCTTGAGCGTGCGCGACACGTCCTGCATCACGCCATGGAAGCGCTGGGCCATGTGGTTCAGCGCACGGTCGGTGTAGACCACCGAGTATTCGAGCAGGCCGTCGGGGTCGACGTGGGGCAGAAGTCCGGGCATGGAAGCCTCCGGGTTAAGTCATCGGGCAAGGCCCTGGGAGCTTAGCAGCCCTGCGCTATCGTGGCTGGCATGGTCGACCCTGCCCCTGCCCGCCACTCGCCACGGCGTCTGAAATTGCCGCTGCGTGCCCGCTTTTCGGCGGCGCTGGCCGCCGCCGGGCCCTGGGCGGTGCTGCTGCTGTTCTTGGCCGCCGCGGCCTCGTTGTGGCTGGCCTGGCGCGTGCTGCAGCCCACGCCGGACCGCCACCTCGTCATCGCCACCGGCCCGGCCCAGGGCGCCTACGAGGAATTCGCCAAGCGCTATCTGCCGCTGCTGCAGGCCCAGGGCCTCAGCGTCGAACTGCGCAGCACCGAAGGCTCGGCCGACAACCTGGCGCTGCTGCGCGACCCGGCCTCGGGCGTGCATGCCGCCTTCGTGCAGGGCCGGCCCGACGATGCCGAGGCCCCCGCCGCGGCAGTGAAGTCGCTGGGCAGCGTGGCGGTCGAACCGCTGTGGCTGTTCGTCCGCGAAGCCCGCGTTGCGGCCCTGCCCGGTGGCCGCCTGCCCGACAACCTGGCCGGACTGGCCGGCTGGCGCATCGACACCGGCCCGGAAGGCGGCGGCTCGGGCCCGCTCTTCCGGCTGCTGGCCCGTGCGCACGGGCTGCCAGCCGAGGACCTGCGGCGTGGCGAGCGCGCGGCCGTCAACGGCGTCGTCGAGCTCGTCCAGGGGCGGGTCGATGCCCTGGCCCTGGTCTCGTCGGCCGAAGCGCCGCTGGTGCAGTACCTGCTGTCGACGCCCGGCATCCGGCTCTTCGATTTCGCCCAGGCCGAGGCCATTGCCCGCCGCCACCCGCACCTGCGTGCGCTGGTGCTGCCGCGCGGCATGGTCGACCTGGCGCGCGAACAGCCACCGCGCGACCTGCATCTGGTGGCCAGCACGGCGTTGCTGGCGGTGCGCAGCGACCTGCACCCGGCGCTGGCCCAGCTGCTGCTGCAGGCGGCGCAGCAGGCGCACGGTGGCCCGGGCTGGTTCAACCACCGCGGCGAATTCCCGCAGCCGGCCAGCGACGGCCTGCCGCTGGCCGCCGAGGCCGACCACTTCTACCGCCACGGCCCGCCCTGGCTGCAGCGCTACCTGCCGTTCTGGCTGGCCAACTTCGTCGACCGCATGTGGATCGTCGTGCTGCCGCTGCTGGCCGCGCTGCTGCCGCTGTCGCGCGTGCTGCCGCCGCTGGTGACGCTGCGCCTGCGCTCGCGTGTGTACCGCTGGTATGCCAACCTGCGTGCGATCGAACAGGCGCTCGAGCGCCCCGGCGCGGACATCGCGGCGCTGCACCTCGAACTCGATGCACTGGACGCGCAGACCGAACACATCGGCCTGCCGCTGTCGTTCACCAATGAGCTGTACGACCTGCGCAGCCACATCCACCTGGTGCGCAAGCGGCTGCAGGCGCGGGCTCAGCCGGCGGCGTCGTAGGCCAGGCGCAGCCAGGTGGCCAGGTCGGGGTCGACTTCCTCGATCCGGCCGATGCGGACGCTGCCGTTGCACATGCCGCCGGGCGGCAGCAGCTTCAGCCTCGGGTGGGCTGGCAGGGCCTTGTGGTTCAGGCCGATCTCCAGACAATCCCGGGTCGCCGGCCCGACGGTCGCGAACTGCTTCTTGCGGCGAAGGCTCACGTAGGCTTTCTTGGGCGCCTGCTCGAAGGGGCCGAAGCCGCCGATGAGCGCGATCACGGCCTGGTGCACGGGCCGCAATGGCGCTTTCGCGCCGGCGTAGATCGCGTCGAGCGGGTCGCCGGCATGCACCGCCGCCGTCAGGTCGGCCGGTTGCGCGGTATCCGGCGCCGGCAGCGGCTTGCCGAACATCAGGGCCACGGCGTTGGCGTCGCCATAGCCGAGGCCGAACTTTTCCATCAGCCATGAGCGGCGCTCGCCGGCCTTGGCCAGACCGGTGTCGGCCAGGGCGGCGTGCAGCTGCGCCAGCGTCTGGCCGGTCTTCGTCTGGATGTTGCGCAGCTGGTTCAGTACTGCGGCCTGGGGGTCTGCCATGGTGGGCTCCGTGCGTGCAGGGTCGGTGATGGTCCTCCCGCGGCAGCCGGCACGTCAACGGGGCCGAACCTAGAATCGACGTTTTCCCTGCACCGTCGGAGCGCCCCATGGACACCCGCACCTCGCCCATCCGCCTGCGCATCACCCAGCTGCGCGATGTGCTGGCCCAACACGGCGTGCACGCCCTGCTGGTGCCATCCAGCGACCCGCACATCAGCGAATACCTGCCCGAACGCTGGCAAGGGCGGCAGTGGCTGTCGGGTTTCAGCGGGTCGATGGGTACCCTGGTCGTCACCGCAGGCGAGGCCGTGGTCTTTGCCGACAGCCGCTACTGGGTGCAGGCCGAGGCCGAACTGGCCGGCACGGGCGTGGCCCTGGTGAAGATCGCCACAGGCGCTTCCACCGAGCACGTGAACTGGCTGGCGCGGCAGGTACCCCGGGGCGCCACGGTGGCAGTGGACGGCCAGGTGCTGGGCCTTGGCGCGGCACAGCAGCTGCAGGCGGCTCTCGACGCCGCCGGCGTGCTGCTGCGCACCGACATCGACCTGCTCGACGCGATCTGGCCCGACCGCCCCGGCCTGCCGGCCGAGCCCATCTACGAACACAGGGCGCCGCACGCGCCGCTGCCGCGCAACGCCAAGCTGGCCGCGGTGCGTGAGGCGATGGCACGGCATGGCGCCAGCCACCACTTCGTTTCCACGGTCGACGACATTGCCTGGATCACCAATCTGCGCGGCAGCGACGTTTCCTACAACCCGGTTTTCCTGGCGCACCTGCTGGTGACGCTGACCGGTGCCACTCTTTTCGTGGGCAGCGGCAAGGTGCCGCCGGCGCTGGCCACGCAGCTGCAGGCCGATGGCCTGGCCCTGGCGCCCTATGGCGACGCGGCCGCCGCGCTGGCAGCGCTGGGCGCGGGCCAAACCCTGCTGCTGGACCCCAAGCGCGTGACCCTGGCCTTCCGCCAGCAGGTCGGCGCCGGCTGTGCCGTGGTCGAGGCCATCAACCCCAGCACGCTGCTGAAGAGCCGCAAGACAGCCGAAGAAGCCGCCTTCATCCGCGAAGCCATGGCCGAAGACGGCGCCGCGATGTGCGAGTTCTACGCCTGGTTCGAAGCCGCGCTGGCGAAACAGGCCGCCGGCCAGCTGGAGAAACAACCGGCCGGCCAGCTGGCCGGCGGCGAACGCCTCACCGAAGTGACGGTCGACGAACACCTGAGCGCCGCCCGCGCCCGCCGCGCAGGCTTCGTCGGCCTGAGCTTCCCGGTCATCGCCGGCTTTGCCGCCAACGGCGCGATGCCGCACTACCGTGCCTCGGCGGAATCGCATGCCGTCATCGACGTCGCGCCGGGTGAAGGCAGCCTGCTGCTCATCGACAGCGGCGGCCAGTACCTGGGCGGCACCACCGACATCACCCGCGTCTGGCCCATCGGCAACATCTCGCCCGCCATGAAGCGCGACTACACGCTGGTGCTGAAGGGCACGATGAACCTCAGCCGAGCACGTTTTCCGCGCGGCACCCCCAGCCCCATGCTCGACAGCCTGGCGCGCGCGCCGCTGTGGGCCGAAGGCATCGAATTCGGCCACGGCACCGGCCATGGCGTGGGCTACTTCCTGAACGTGCACGAAGGCCCGCAGAGCATCAGCAAGGCCATCCCCGACGCCAACATGGCGATGGAGCCGGGCATGGTCACGAGCATCGAGCCCGGCGTCTACCGCCCCGGCCAGTGGGGCGTGCGCATCGAGAACCTGGTGATGAACGTGCCCGCCGCCACCGACGGCAGCTTCGGCGAGTTCCTCGAATTCGAGACGCTCACCCTGTGCCCGATCGACACCCGCTGCATCGACATGGCCCTGATGCGCGCCGACGAAGTGGCCTGGCTCAACGCCTACCACGTCACCGTGCGCGAACGCCTGGCGCCGCGCCTGACGCACCAGGACCAGGGCGATGCGCTGGCCTGGCTGCTGAAGCGCACCGAACCGATCTGACGCCGGTGCCTGCCACCCACCCCGCCCTGGGCGTGGACCTGGGCGGCACCAAGACATCGGCCGTGCTGCTGGCGGCCGACGGCACCCGGCTTTGGCAAGCTCGCCTGCCCACACCGGCCGGCGACTACATCGCCACATTGCACACGGTCGCCACGCTGGTCGACCAGGGCCGGGCCGCGGCACGGGCGCTGGGCCTGCCCGCGCCCAGCATCGGCGTCGGCAGCCCGGGCAGCGAAACCGCTGCCGGGCTGATGAAGAACTGCAATTCCACCTGCCTGAACGGCCAGCCGCTGCGCGCCGACCTGCAGCGCCTGCTGGGCCAACCGCTGGCGCTGGCCAACGACGCCAACTGCTTGGCCTGGTCGGAAGCCACCGACGGCGCCGGGGCCGGTGCCGATGTCGTGTTCGCCGCCATCCTGGGCACGGGGGCCGGTGCCGGCATTGCCGTGCAGGGCCGCGTGCTCACCGGGCCGAACGGCCTGGCCGGCGAATGGGGCCACAACCCGCTGCCCTGGCAGGAAGCCGCCGACCAGCCACTGCCGCCCTGCTACTGCGGCCACGCGGGCTGCATCGAGACCTATGTCTCGGGCACCGGCCTGGCCGCCGACCACCGGCGCAGCACCGCGCGGGCGCTCTCGGCCGAAGCGGTGGTGGCTGCGGCCGCAGCCGGCGACGCCGCCGCCCAGGCCACGCTCGACCGCCATGCGCAACGCCTGGCGCGGGCACTGGCGGCCGTGATCAACCTGCTCGACCCTGACGTCATCGTGCTCGGTGGCGGGCTGTCGCGGCTGCCGCATCTGCTGCAAAAGGTGCCGATGCTCTGGGGTGCGTGGGTGTTTTCCGCAGGCAGCCCGGGGCCGGTGCGCACCCGTCTGGCCACTGCGCTGCACGGCGACGATTCAGGCGTGCGCGGCGCGGCCTGGGCCGGGCGGGCGCTGGCCGCGGTGGCTAGGCCGCCACGGGCGCCATGACGACCCGATTGCGGCCGCTGCGCTTGGCTTCGTAAAGCGCGCCGTCGGCTGCCGCCAGCCAGGGGCTGGCCACCTGGCCCGGCACCTGCGGGCTCAGACCGATGCTGACGGTGACACGCAGGCCCGGCGCGAGCTCGGTGTTCTCGACCAACTGGCGCAGTTCTTCGGCAACGCGGCGCGCGTCGTCGAGCCGGATGCGTGGCAACAGCAGCACGAATTCCTCGCCGCCGGTGCGGAACAGCTGGTCGCCTTCGCGTTTGCGCTGGTTCACCAGCTGCACCAGGGCCTTGAGCACGGCGTCACCGACAGCATGGCCATGGCGGTCGTTGACGGCCTTGAAATGGTCGATGTCCAGCGCCAGCAGCACGTTCGGCGGGCGGCTGGCGCCGTTCGTGCCGGGAACCGGCGGGGCCTGCATCTGCACCAGCAGTTCGTCGAAGTGCCGGCGGTTCCAGGCGCCGGTGAGCGGGTCGGTGATGGCCTGCTGCACCAGCGCCACCTGCAGTTCACCGATGACGCTGAGCACGACATTGATCATCGCCAGCGTCAGCACCAGCGCCGCCAGGGCACGCACCGCGGAGGCGGTGCCCGCCACCGAGAACACCGCCACCGGCACCGCCACCACCAGCAGCAGGCTGACCAACTGCGCCTGCCGCCGCGGCAGCAGGAAGTAGCCGATGAACAGCGCCGGGAAGGCCCAGACGACGGTGTCGAGCCCCTGCCCCAGCACCGACGCAACGACGGCAGAACAGAAAGCCAGCACCATGATCCACATCGGCACCGGTGTGGCGCGGCCGTGGCGCAGGCTGTAGCCGTTGACGAACAGCACGCCCTGCGCCAGCAGGATGATGGTGCCCAGCATGTGCCGGCCCATGAGCAGGTGGTTGATGGTGAACGGCAGCAGCAAGACAGCCGAAAACACACACAGATGCTGGGCAATGCGGTCGCGGAAGGCTGCCAGCGAGTCTTCGGCCCACAGATGTTTCCACGACAGATGCCACGATCTCATGGCGCTGTTTTCGGCAGCATCTGACCGAGCTTGAGCACCAGCCGGCAGCTTCCGGCTTCAGGCTGCGGCAGCCACCACCCGGTTGCGGCCGGCGCGCTTGGCGGCGTACAGCGCCATGTCGGCGCGCTTGAGCCAGCTGCGCGGGTCTTGCCCGGGCTGAAGCACGCTGACACCAATGCACACCGTGACGCGCTGCCCCGGCAGCAGCGGGCTGCTGGCGATGCGTTCACGCAGGTCTTCGGCGGTCTGCAGGGCAGCGGCTTCGTCGATCCGCGGCAGCAGCAGCATGAATTCCTCGCCGCCGGTGCGGAACAGCAGGTCGTTCATGCGCTTGCGCGCGTTCAGCACCGTGACCAGCCGGCGCAGCACTTCGTCGCCGACGTCGTGGCCGTGGCGATCGTTGATGTCCTTGAAGTGGTCGATGTCCAGGGCCAGCAGAGCGTTGCCGGGGCCTGGCGCAGAAGTGCCGCCGGTGGTCCGGGACAAGGCATCCAGGTGCGTCTGCAGGTGACGGCGGTTGTAGGCACCGGTGAGCGGGTCGGTGACGGCCTGCGCCAGCAGCGCCTGCTGCAGTTCACCGACGAGGCTGAGCACCACGTTGACCATCAGCACCACGAACACCTGCGACACCAGAACCCGCAGCGTCACGCCCGTCCCCAGCGCCGGCCAGGACAGCGCCGCCACGCCCACGATCAAGAGCGCCGTCAGCACGGTGGCCTGTCGCCGTGGCAAGGCAAAATAGCAGACGAAGATCAGCGGGAAGCTCCACACCACACCGACGATCCCCTGCACGTGCACGGACAGCAGGACGACGCTGATCAGCATCAAGCCCATGAACAGCAAAGGCAAAGGCGCGGGCCGCCCGGGCCACATCCGCCACGCGCTGAACAGCAACATGACCGAAATGGCCCCGTTCATCGCCGCCAGGTGCCAGACCCGGTTGTAGACATGAATGGCAACGATGCCGGCCAGCAGCAAGCCGGCGAGCAGGCACAGGCTCTTCACGATGGCTTGCCGGTGCTCGGCGAGCGCATCGTTTTCCTGGTTGACGGCCCGCAGCAGGGCGGCGAAGTGCTTCACGCCTGCCTCTTCGGCGCAGGCGCAGGAAACTGCAGCGCGGCGGCGGCCGCGGTGCTGTCTAGACGGGTTCAGCCGCCGATTAGTACCGGCCCGGCCAGGCCTTGCAGCACCTGTGCCGCCTGCCCGCCGCGCACCAGGGCGCTGGCATTTTCGATGTCGGGCGCCAGGTAGCGGTCGCTCGGCATCGCCGGGCAGCGCTGGCGCAGCAGCGCGTGCGCGGCCTCCAGCGGCGACGAACTATGCAGCGGCCGCAGGAATTCGATGCCCTGGGCTGCCGCCAGCCATTCGATGCCCAGGATGTGGGCGACGTTGTCGATCATCGGCAGCAGCCGCCGCGCCGCGAAGGTGGCCATGGACACATGGTCTTCCTGGTTGGCGCTGGTCGGCAGGCTGTCGACACTGGCCGGGTGGGCCAGGCTCTTGTTCTCGCTGGCCAGTGCGGCGGCGGTCACGTGGGCGATCATGAAGCCGCTGTTCAGCCCGGCATGGGCCGTCAGGAAGGGCGGCAGGCGCGAGACGTTGCTGTCGATCAGCATCGCGATGCGGCGTTCGGCGATGGCCCCCACTTCGGCGATGGCACAGGCCATCGCGTCAGCTGCCAGCGCCACGGGCTCGGCGTGGAAGTTGCCGCCGGAAATCATCATTCCGTCTTCGGCGAACACCAGGGGGTTGTCGGTGACGGCGTTGGCCTCGCGCAGCAGCACACCCGCGGCATGGCGCAGCTGGTCGAGGCAGGCGCCCACCACCTGCGGCTGGCAGCGCAGGCAGTACGGGTCCTGCACGCGGTCGTCGCCTTCCTGGTGGGAAGCGCGGATGGCGCTGCCCGCCAGCAGGGCGCGGTAATGCTGCGCCACGTCGATCTGCCCGGGCTGGCCGCGCAGGGCGTGGATGCGCGGGTCGAAGGGGCCGTCGCTGCCACGTGCGGCGTCGACCGTGAGCGCGCCGATCACCAACGCTGCTTCCAGCACCGGCTCGAAGCTGAACAGCGCATGCAGCGCCAGCGCGGTGCTGGTCTGGGTGCCGTTGATCAGCGCCAGGCCTTCCTTGGCCGACAGCACCAGTGGCGCAATGCCGTGCTGCTGCAGCAGGGCCGCCGCCGGCACACGGCGGCCGTCGTGCAGGAATTCGCCGTCGCCCAGCAGCGCCAGCGTCATGTGCGCCAGCGGTGCCAGGTCGCCGCTGGCGCCGACGCTGCCCTGGCTGGGCACATAAGGCACCAGGCCAGCGTTGTGCACGGCCAGCAGCGTGTCGATGACGACCGGCCGCACGCCCGAATAGCCGCGCGCCAGGCTCGCGGCCTTGGTCGCCAGCATCACACGCAGCACCGCAGGGGCCAGCGGCTCGCCCACGCCCACGCTGTGGCTGCGGATCAGGTTCAGCTGCAGGGTGGCCAGGTCGGCCTCGCTGATGCGCGTACTGGCCAGCTTGCCGAAGCCGGTGTTGACGCCGTAGACGGCAGCGTGGCCTTCGGCCGCGGCTTTCACCACCGCCGCGCTGGCCAGGATGCCCGGCAGCGCGCGCGGGTCCATCACCAGCGGCTGGGGCCGAGCCGATGTATCTGCCCCGCCATGGATGGCGCGCAGTTCTTCCAGCGTGAGTTCACCCGGGCGCAACAGCATCAGGCGGCTCCCAGCATCGGAAGATCCAGGCCCTGTTCGATGGCGCACGCGCGAGCGATGTCGTAGCCGGCGTCGGCATGGCGCATCACGCCGGTGCCGGGGTCGTTCCAGAGCACGCGTTCGATGCGCTTGGCGGCTTCGGGCGTGCCGTCGCAGACGATGACGACACCGCTGTGCTGGCTGTAGCCCATGCCCACGCCGCCGCCATGGTGCAGGCTGACCCAGGTGGCGCCGCCGGCGGTGTTGAGCAGGGCGTTGAGCAGGGGCCAGTCGCTGACGGCGTCGCTGCCGTCCAGCATGCCTTCGGTCTCGCGGTTAGGGCTGGCAACGCTGCCGCTGTCCAGGTGGTCGCGGCCGATGACGATCGGCGCCTTCAGCTCGCCGCTACCCACCATCTCGTTGAAGGCCAGGCCGGCGCGGTGGCGGTCGCCCAGGCCGATCCAGCAGATGCGCGCCGGCAAGCCCTGGAAGGCGATGCGCTCGCCAGCCATGTCCAGCCAGCGGTGCAGGGGCTTGTTCTCGGGGAACAGTTCCTTCATCTTCGCATCGGTCTTGCGGATGTCCTCGGGGTCGCCGCTGAGTGCCACCCAGCGGAACGGGCCCACGCCGCGGCAGAACAGCGGGCGGATGTACTGCGGCACGAAGCCGGGGATGTCGAAGGCATTCTTCACGCCGGCGTCGAAGGCGACCTGGCGGATGTTGTTGCCGTAGTCGACGGTGGGCACGCCCATCGCCTGCAGGTCGAGCAGGGCCTGCACGTGCACGGCGCAACTCTTTGCCGCCGCCTCGCGCAGCGCAGCGTGCTGGCTGGCATCGGCACGCGCGGCCTGCCACTGCTCGACCGACCAGCCTGCCGGCAGGTAGCCGTTGACGAGGTCGTGGGCACTGGTCTGGTCGGTGGCCAGGTCGGGCCGAATCTGCCCGTCTCGGCCGCGTCTCACCAGTTCGGGCAGGATCTCCGCGGCATTGCCCAGCAGCGCGATCGACACCGCCTGTTTCGCGGCCGTGTACTTCGCCACCCGGGCCAGCGCGTCGTCCAGGTCGGTAGCCTGCTCGTCGACATAGCGGCTGCGCAGCCTGAAGTCGATGCGGCTCTGCTGGCATTCGATGTTCAGGCTGACGGCGCCGGCGAAGGTGGCGGCCAGAGGCTGGGCACCCCCCATGCCGCCGAGGCCGGCGGTCAGGATCCACCTGCCCGCCAGATCGCCGCCGAAGTGCTGCCGGCCGGCTTCGACGAAGGTCTCGTAGGTACCCTGCACGATGCCCTGGCTGCCGATGTAGATCCAGCTGCCGGCCGTCATCTGGCCGTACATCATCAGGCCCTTGCGGTCGAGTTCGTCGAAATGTTCCCAGGTGGCCCATTTCGGCACCAGGTTCGAATTGGCGATCAGCACGCGCGGAGCGTCGGCATGGGTGCGGAACACGCCCACCGGCTTGCCGCTTTGCACCAGCAGGGTCTCGTCGGGCTGCAGCCGGCGCAGGCTGGCGCAGATGGCGTCGAAGCAGGCCCAGTTGCGTGCCGCCTTGCCGATGCCGCCGTAGACGACCAGTGCGTCGGGGTTTTCGGCGACTTCGGGGTCGAGGTTGTTGTGCAGCATGCGCAGCGCGGCCTCGGTCAGCCAGTTGACGCAGCTGATTTCGCTGCCGCGCGGCGAACGCACCGGGCGCGGCCCCGAAACCGCGGCCGGCGCGGCCGCGGCGGCAGGAACGGCTTGATGGATGCTGGACAGGTCGGTCATGGCGGGCCCCTAGAGCAAAACAGTCTGCGAACTCTACTTGTCTAGACAACTCTAGGCAAGTACCATTTGGCCCATGTTGACCCCAACGCTCGCACCCTACGCACGCGTCAAGCAGTACCTGAAGCAGGGGCTGGCCAGCGGCCGCTGGCTGCCCGGCGCGCTGATGCCATCCGAAGCCGAGCTGGTGGCCGAATTCGGCGTCAGCCGCATGACGGTCAACCGCGCGCTGCGCGAGCTGCAGGCCGAAGGGCTGGTGCAGCGCACCCAGGGCGTGGGCACCTTCGCCGGCGTCCTGCACCATGTCAGCAGCACGCTGAACATCCGCGACCTGCACGAGGAAATCGAATCGCGCGGGCACAGCCACCAGGCCGTGGTGCACCTGCAGTGCGCCGAGGCCGCGCCCGAGGCGCTGGCCGCACAGCTGGGCGTGGCAACCGGTGGCGAGGTCTTCCACACGCTGATCGTCCACTTCGACAACGGCGTGGCGCTGCAATGCGAAGACCGCTATGTCAATCCGGCCTGCGCCCCCGGCTACCTGCAGGCCGACTTCACGCAGACCACGCCCACGCAGTACCTGTTCGGCGCCACCGCGCTGTGGCGGGCGCAGTACACCATCGAAGCCGCTCGGCCCACGACCCAGGAAGCCCAGCTGCTGGCCATCGCGCCAGACGCGCCCTGCCTGGTGGTGGTGCGCCGCACCTTCACCGTCGACGCCGCCATCACCATCGCCCGCCTGGTGCACCCCGGGGCCCTGTATCAGCTGGAAGGTCAGTTCACGCCATGAACATCCACCGCATCAACCTGCGCCAGGTGCCGGTGCAGGCCTGGCGCAACAGCGGCGGCAGCACACGCGAGCTGCTGGCCTGGCCGCAGGTGCAGGCCTGGCAGGTGCGCGTGAGCGTCGCCCGCATCGAACAGGACGGGCCCTTCTCTGCCTTCCCCGGCATCGACCGCTGGTTTGCGGTGCTCGACGGCGCCGGGGTCGTGCTGAGCCTGCCCGAAGGTGAACGGCGGCTGTCGCCGGCTTCGCGGCCATTGGCGTTCGATGGCGAAGCGGCACCCGGCTGCACGCTGCTGAGTGGCGCCACCACCGACCTGAACCTGATGGTGCGCCGCGGCCTGGGCGATGCCCAGATGTGGCGCGCCGACAGCGGCGCCAGCATCGACGGCGCGACACGCTGGCGCGCCGTGTATGCCGCCGGCCCCACCGCCGTGGACATCGAGCACCTGACCGAAACCCTGGTGGCCGGCGATCTGCTGTGGTCCGACAGTGCCGACCCCGACCCGTGGCTCGTGCACGGCGCCGGTCCGGCCTACTGCCTGGTGGTGCGGTAGATGGAGCCCCCAAGCTCGCCTGCGCTCGCTACCCCCCGGGGGAGCCGTCCACCAACGGCCCGGCGGCGCCGGTTCCGTGGCGGGAAGCCTGAACCTTCGGTCTGGGGGTGCGGGCCATGAGCAAACGCCTGAGCCTTTGGCGCAACGCGCGGCTGGTGACGCTGGACAGCGCCCGCGGCTGGGGGCTCATCGACGATGGCGCCCTGCTCGTCGACGGACAGGCCCTGCTCTGGGTCGGCCGAAGCGCCGATCTGTCTGCCGGGCTGCGCATCGAACAGGAACACGACCTGGGCGGCGCGCTCGTCACGCCGGGGCTGGTGGACTGCCACACCCATCTGGTCTACGGCGGCCAGCGCGCGCTGGAATTCGAGGCGCGCCTGAACGGCGCCAGCTACGAGGAGATTGCCCGTGCCGGCGGCGGCATCCGTTCGACCATGGCGGCCACGCGTGCGGCCAGCAGCGACACACTCTTCGCCAGCGCCGCGCGCCGGGCCCGCGGCTTCATGGCCGAAGGCGTGACGACGATGGAGATCAAGTCCGGCTACGGCCTGAACGAGGCCGACGAAACGCGCTGCCTGGCGGTGGCCCGCCGGCTGGGGCGCGAACTGCCGCTGTCGGTGCGCACCACCTCGCTGGGCGCGCACGCCTTGCCCCCCGAATTCGAGGGCCGGCCCGACGACTACATCGACGCCGTCTGCCGCTGGCTGCCGGCGCAGAACGCCGCGGGACTGGTCGATGCGGTGGACGCCTTCTGCGACCGCATCGGCTTCACCCCGGCCCAGACACGCCGCGTGTTCGAAGCCGCGCGCGCACTCGGCCTGCCGGTGAAGCTGCACGCCGAACAGCTGAGCGACCAGCAAGGCGCCGCGCTCGCTGCTGAATTCGGCGCACTCAGCTGCGACCATCTGGAACACCTGTCGCCCCATGGCGTGCGTGCCATGGCCGCGGCCGGCTGCGTGGCCGTGCTGCTGCCCGGCGCCTACTATTTCCTGCGCGACACGGTGCTGCCACCGGTGCAGGCCCTGCGCGACGCCGGTGTGCCGATGGCCGTGGCCAGCGACCATAACCCCGGTTCCTGCCCCACCGGCAGCCTGCTGTTGATGGTGAACATGGCCTGCACGCTGTTCCGGCTGACACCCGAGGAAGCGCTGCGCGGCGTCACCAGGCACGCCGCGAGCGCGCTGGGCCTTGCCGACCGCGGCGTGCTGCGCGCCGGTCTTCGTGCCGACTTCGCCGTGTGGGACCGGGACCACCCCGGCGAGCTGGCCTATGCCTTCGGCGGCAACCCCTGCCGCCGGGTGGTTGCCGCAGGCGTCGAACATGCGGCCGGGAACCCGTCATGACCGACCCCCTCCTCGTCGCCGTGCCGAGGGCCATTGAAACCCCGCGACTGCTGCTGCGCCCCTTTTGCGCCGACGACGCCGGTGCGCTGCATGAGGCGCTGCTGGAGTCGATCGACGCCCTGCGCGCCTCGCTCTGGTTCATTCCCTGGGTGGCCGAGGCAACCACGCGCCAGTCCGCGGAGATCCGCTGTCGGCGGGCCGAAGCCAACTTCCTGCTTCGCACCGACCTGCCTTACCTCGCCTTCGACAAAGTGACAGGCCGGCTGGTCGCATCGGCGGGACTGCACCGCACCGACTGGTCGGTGCCCAGGACCGAGGTCGGGTACTGGGTGCGAACCAGCGACACCGGCAAGGGCTACGCCAAGGAATGCGTCTCGGCGCTGACGAACTGGGCCCTGGAACAGCTCAAGGCCCAGCGCGTCGAACTGGTGACGGGCACCGACAACCTGGGCTCGCGGGCCGTGGCCGAACGTTGTGGCTTCGTGCTGGAAGGTGTGCTGCACAACGTGATGCGCCAGCCCGACGGCCGCCTGAGCCACAGCTGCGTCTACGCCAGGCTGCCGGCGGCGGCATGAGGCGCCTCGTCATGCATTTGCTGCTGGTCGCGGCGACCAGCCTGGGCGCCGGGCCGGAAGGCCGGGCCGCCGAACTTGCCGGCCCGCAGCTGCGGGCGGCACTGCTGGGCAGCTGGTGCAATTCCGACGACGGCGGCAAGACCTGCTGGGCCTACGACGAATTCCTGGCCGACGGGTCGTTCCGCGCCTGCGGAAGAACCCCCGACGATGGCCAGTACTTCGAAGGCCGCGGCAGCTTCGACGTCAGCGGGCGGCGGATGTGCTACCGGGTACACAGCGCCACCGATACCTTCTGGGTACGCCCTGGCAGCCGCTTCTGCACCGACATCCTGGCCATCGACAAGCACCAGCATCGCTACCTTGACATCGAGTCGGGCCGCAGCTTCGTCCTGCACCGCCGCGCGGCAGACCGGGCGCTGTGCCCGCTGGCGAAGTGATGCCGAACCCGTCGCCCGGGCTCCCACGCCACGGGGCGCGGATCGGTCGAAACCCCCGATGAACATGACCATCTCCCATTCCCATTCCCACCCGGGCCTGCTGTGGGCGCCCAGCGCCTGGATCGACGGCGCCTGGCGCCAGCAGGTGCTGCTGGCCATCGACGCCCGGGGCCACTGGCAGGCCGTCACCCCCGACCAGCCCTGCCCACCGCAGGCCCAGGCGCTGCCCGGTCCGGTGCTGCCCGGCCTGGTGGATGCGCACAGCCACGCCTTCCAGCGCGCCTTCGTCGGCCTGGCCGAACGCCGCGACAGCGCCCACGACGACTTCTGGAGCTGGCGCGACCGCATGTACGGCGTGGCGCTGCGCATCACGCCAGAGCAACTGCAGGCCGTGGCCACCCACCTGTACAACGAGCTGCTGGCCGGCGGCTACACCCAGGTCTGCGAGTTCCACTACCTGCACCATGCGCCCGACGGCCAGCGCTACGCCGAACCCGCAGCGATGGCGCTGGCTCTGGCGCACGCAGCGCAGGAAAGCGGCATCGGCCTGACCCTGCTGCCGGTGCTGTACGAACGCGCCGGCTTCACGCAGCCGCAACTGCGCGCCGACCAGCGCCGCTTTGCCACCACCGTGGCCGACGTGCAGGCGCTGCAGCGTGCGGTGCATGGCACCGGGCCGCTGGTGACGGCGGGCGTCGCCGTGCATTCGCTGCGCGCGGCGCAGCCCGAGTCCATCGCCACGCTGGCCCATGGTTTCGCCAGCGGCCCGCTGCACATCCACGTGGCCGAACAGACCGCCGAGGTCGACGACTGCCTGGCCGCCACCGGCTGCCGGCCGATCGAATGGCTCACGCGCCATGCCGCGCTGGACGCGCGCTGGCACCTGGTGCACGCCACGCACGCCACGCCGCAGGAAATCGACGCCGTGGCCGCCAGCGGCGCCAGCGTGGTGCTGTGCCCGGGCACCGAGGCCAACCTCGGCGACGGCCTGCCCGACCTGCCACGCTGGCTGGCCGCGGGGGTGCCGCTTGCGCTGGGGTCGGACAGCCAGGTCACGCGCAGCTGGCCCGAGGAACTGCGCTGGCTGGAATACGGCCAGCGCCTGGTGCTGCGCCAGCGCAACGTCGCCGCGCTGCCGGGCGTGCAGCCAGCCACCGCCGCGCGCCTGTTCGACCGCGTTCTGGCCGGCGGCGCAGCGGCGGCCGGCTTCAGCCGCTGGGGCCTGGTGGCGGGTGCTCGCGCCGACCTGCTGGTGCTGGACCCGCACGACGATGCCTTGGCCGGCCTGCCGGCAGGCCATCTGCTGGACGGCGTGGTGTTCGCGGCGCCGGCGCGGCCCTTCAGCGCGGTGATGGTGGCGGGCCGCTGGGCCAGCCTGGACCGGGCCGACGCGCAGGCCGCCCATGCCGGGGCCCTGCAGGCGCTGAACGCAGACCAGGGCTGACGGCAACAAACGACGAACGACGGACGACGGTCAGCCAGTCACCTTCCGTCACGCTCGCACGCCATGCCCGGTGGCAGCAGGGACGGGCCGGCGGCCTATGCTCGGGTGATGTCGATCACCCTGCCCTTCCCCGGAACCCGGCTGGCCGCCCTGCTGGCGCTGTCGTCCCTGCTGTGCGCCTGCGGTGGGGGTGGTGGAGGTGGTGGGGGTAGCGGTGCCAGCACCCCGCCCGACCCTGCCACGCCACCTGTCACCGGCCCCGACTTCACGGCAGCCAACCTGGCCGTGCTGATTGCCGAAGGCGACGCCACCAGCGAGGCCATCGGCCTGGCCTACCAGCGCGCACGCGGTGTGCCGGCCCACCAGGTCATCCGCCTGGCCGTGCCGCGCGGGGGCGGGGCGGTTCTGACGGCGGCGGAGTTCGCCACGCTGAAAGCCACGCTCGACGCCCGGCTGCCAGGCAATGTGCAGGCCACGCTGGTGACCTGGTCGCAACCTTCGCGCGTGGCAGGCCCCTGCAGCATGGGGCTGACGAGCGCGCTGGCCTTCGGCTACGACGCCGGCTATTGCGGCGGCTGTGCGGCCACGACCGCCAGCGCCTACTACGACAGCACGACACGGCAGCCCTACACCGACCTGCGCATCCGGCCTTCGATGCTGCTGGGCGCTACCACGCTGGCCGAAGCCGAAACCCTGATCGCGCGTGGCGTATCGGCAGACAGGCGCTGGTCGGCCAGCGCCGCCAGCCCGGCCGACCCGGCCAACCCGGCGAACTCGGCCAATGGCCGCGCGGTACTGATGCGCACCACCGATGCACCACGCAGCGTGCGCTACACCGACTTCCAGGGCCTGGCCCTGAGCCCGCCCGTGCCCCGGCTGACCATCAACTACATCGACAACGCCAGCGGCAGGCTCGGCGACTTCGTCGTCGCCCAGAGCAACCTGATGTTCTATCTGACCGGCCTGCCCACCGTACCCCAGATAGCCAGCCAGCAGTGGCTGCCCGGCGCCGTGGCCGACCACCTGACCAGCCTGGCCGGCGTCACCGAACCCGGCGGTCCCAGTTTCGGCCAGATGCCTGCCACGGCCTGGCTGCAAGCCGGCGCCACCGGCAGCTATGGCACGGTCGAGGAGCCGTGCAACTTCGAAGCCAAGTTCCCGCGTGCTTCAGTACTGGTCAAGCGTTATGCCGCTGGCGACACGCTCATCGAGGCCTACTGGAAAAGCGTGCGCTCGCCGGGCCAGGGCAACTTCTACGGCGAACCGCTGGCCCGGCCCTGGGGCCCCTGATCGCCGCCGGAAACCCCGGCCAGCGCCCGGGCGGGGTGGGGCCTTCAG
Organism: Rubrivivax sp.; assembly: GCA_022842595.1. GTDB lineage: Bacteria > Pseudomonadota > Gammaproteobacteria > Burkholderiales > Burkholderiaceae_C > Rubrivivax. Next base: position 51,172 of record JALHPF010000004.1, on the reverse strand, counting down.
CCCTTGTGCTTCACGATCAGAGCCTTGGCCGACGACAGCAGCTGCGCGCCCTTGAAGCCACGCTTGTCCATGTCGGCGACCCATTCGTCGTCGATGGCGGCCGAACGCTTGATGAATTCCTGCGTCTCGGCTTCGGTGAAGGTGTGGATGGTGTTGTTGCGGTCGGTGGCGCTCTTGCGGCCGTTGGGGTCGTTGCTCTGCTGGGTGCGGCCCAGGAAGGCGCTGGCGGCCATGCCCGAGTTGGCATCGATCACCTTCTTCAGGTCGGGCGCCAGGCCGTCATAGCGGGCCTTGTTCATCGCCATCACGAAGGTGGTGGTGTAAAGCGCCGGGCCGGACGCCGGAAACTCGCTGTGGAACTTGGTGAGCTCGTGCACCTTGACAGAAGGCACCACTTCCCAGGGGATGACACAGCCGTCCACCGTGCCCTTGCTCAGCGCGTCGGGAATCTGCGGCAGCGGCATGCCCACGGGGATGGCACCCACGCTGCCCAGCAGCTTCGTCACCTGGCGCGTGGGGCCCCGCATCTTCAGGCCGCGCAGGTCGGCCACGCTCTTGATTTCCTTGTTGACGGTATGGATCACGCCCGGGCCGTGCACCTGGACGGCGATGACCTGGGTTTCCTTGAACTCGTCAGGGCACTGCGTCTGGAAGTACTCCCAGTAGGCCTTGGACGTGGCTTCGGCGTTGTTCATCATGAACGGCAGCTCGAAGACCTCGATGCGCGGGAAGCGGCCAGCCGTGTTGCCCGGCAGGGTCCAGACCACGTCGACGACACCGTCGCGGGCCTGGTCGTACAGCTGCACCGGCGTGCCGCCCAGCTGCATGGCGGGGTAGGCCTCGAACTTGATGCGCCCGCCGCTGTCCTTTTCCACCTTCTCCATCCACGGCTTGTGCATGGTGAGCCATACGTTGGACATCGGCGCCATGAAGGTATGGAACTTCAGCGTGACGGTCTGCTGGGCCAGGCCGCTGAGGTGGGGCACGCCCAGCACGGCGGCTGCAGCAGCACTCTGGACGAAGGAACGACGTTGCATTGATGGGCTCCGGTTGCCGGAAAAATTGTAGGCCGGCGAACCCGCATCAGCCGCCGCCGCCAGACCCAGGCTTTCCCTGGGGCGGCATGGCCGCAGCGGCCAGAATGCGCGGAATGCTTCCACCTGCTGCGCGACGAAAGACCACGATCTTGGCGACCCTGCTGTTACTGGCCCTGCTGCTGGGCGCCGGCTGGGCCTGGACGCCCGACCTGCCGCGCGCCGAACTCGAAGCCCGCTACGCCGCGCCGCCCAGCCGCTTCGTCGAAGCGGGCGGCTTGCGCTGGCATGTGCGCGAAAGCGGTACGGCGGCCGGCGCCGCCACCGGCCCGCCGGTGCTGATGCTGCATGGCTTCGGCAGCAGCCTGCACACCTGGGAGCCCTGGGCGCAGGGACTGGCGGCGACGCACCGGGTCGTGCGCGTCGACCTGCCCGGCTCTGGCCTCACTGCGCCCGACCCGGCCGGCCGCTACGACGACGACCACGCGCTGGCCCAGCTGCTGGCGCTGATGGACACGCTGGGGCTGCCTCAGGCCAGCCTGGTGGGCCACTCGATGGGTGGCCGCCTGGCCTGGCGGCTGGCGGCCCTGCATCCGCAGCGTGTGCACCGCCTGGTGCTCGTGGCGCCCGATGGCTTTGCCAGCCCCGGCTTCGACTACGGCAAGCCGCCCGACGTGGGCTGGATGGCCGGACTGCTACCCCATGTGCTGCCCCGCGTGGCGCTGCGCGCCGGCCTGGCGCCAGCTTATGGCGACCCGGCCCGGCTGGGCGAGGACACCGTCAGCCGCTACCACCAGCTGCTGCTGGCCCCGGGCGCGCGCGGCGCCGTCATCGAACGCCTTCGGCAGCTGCGCCTGGAGGAACCCACGCCACTGCTGGCACGCGTCCAGGCGCCCACCTTGCTGGTGTGGGGCGAGCTCGACGCCATGATTCCGGTGGCCAATGCGCAGGACTACCTGCGTGCGCTGCCGGCTGCCACGCGCGCGCAGTTGATCGTCTTGCCCCGGCTGGGGCATGTACCGCACGAAGAAGACCCTGCGGCTGCGCTTCCTGCAGTGCAGGCTTTCCTGGCCCTTTAGCGGCACGGGTTCAGGCGGGACTGCTCTCGGCCTGTTGCGGACTTCGGTTTGCGTGCCAACGGCACGCTACGTTGGCCCCTTGGGCTGGGCGAGTCGGGTGGCCCCCTCCGTTCATGTCCCCCGCCATGGGCCCGCCCGAAGCCTGCGGCTTCAGGCGGACCCATGGCTCCTCCTTTACTTCACTGCGGGGGCCACCCGACTCACCCAGCCCGCCAAGGTGTTGGCGCGCAACGGTGGAATGCAAAAACCCGCGGCCGGATCAGGTGGCTGGGGTGTGTTGCGCAGCGAAGTAAAGGAGGAGCCGGCTGCCGACCTGGTGCCGCAGGCACTAGGTCGGCAGCCGGCCGGGGACATGAGCGGAGCAACACACCCCAGCCGCCTGATCCAAGGGAAACGGTGGCAAGCGAACGACCGCAACGAGCCGTTAGCGTGCTTCCACCGCGCAGGTGCGCCGGCATCGCCCGGTTCTGGCGTTCCATGGCTTCGTGGGCTTCACGCCTCACTCCGCACCGCCCGGCGGCACCCAGCCCGCGCAGGAACAGTCTGTGCCCGTCGAGTGGAAGGAGCTCAGGAAACAAGGCCACCGATGCACGGCCGATGCCCGGCCATGCTGCTAGCCAACGAACTGCACCACCCAGAGCGACAGCATCGGGAAGAACAGCAGAAGCAGCGTGCGCAGCACGTCGCTGGCCAGGAAGGGCATCACGCCGCGGTAGCTTTCGGCAATGGGCACGCCACCAGCCAGGCTGTTGACGACATAGACGTTCAGCCCCACGGGCGGCGCCAGCAGGCCGAAGCCCACGGTCATCAGCACCATCACGCCGAACCACAGCGCCACGCTCTCGCGCGGCAGTCCGAAGTCCAGGCCGATGATGGCCGGGAAGAAGATCGGGATGGTCAGGAGCAGCATGCTCAGCTCGTCCATCACCGCCCCCAGCACCACGTAGAGCAGCAGGATGCCGCCCACCACGGCCAGCGGCGGCCAGCCCAGGCCCTGCACCAGCGTGGCCAGCTGCGCCGGCACCTGGGTCAGCGCCAGGGCCGCGTTCATCAGGTCGGCGCCAAGGAAGATCATGAAGATCATCGCCGACGACACCGCCGTGGCGTAGAAGCATTCCTTGAACTTCGCCCAGGTCAATTCACGCTTGGCCAGGGCGGCGGCGAAGGTGGCTGCCGCGCCCACCGCCGCACCTTCGGTGGGCGTGAACAGACCGCCGTAGATGCCGCCGAAGACGACCAGGAACACCGCGGCGATGGGCACGATGCCTGACAAGGCACGCAGCGTCACCGCCGGCACCTCGTCGTGTTCGGGCGCATGGCCGGGCACCAGGCGCACATAGACCGCAATCGCCAGCATGTAGCCCAGCACCGCGATCAGCCCCGGCACCATGGCCGCGGCAAACAGCTTGGCGATGTTCTGTTCGGTGAGGATGGCGTAGATGACCAGTGGCACCGAAGGCGGGATCAGGATGCCCAGCGTGCCGCCCGCCGCCAGCGTGCCGGTGGCCAGGCGGCCGGAATAGCCGTGCTTGCGCATCTCGGGCAAGGCCACCTGGGTAATGGTGGCGGCGGTGGCCACCGACGAGCCGCAGATCGCGCCGAAGGCCGCACAGGCCAGCACCGACGCCATCGCCAGCCCGCCCTTGAAGCGCGCCATCACCGCCGCGGCGAACTCGAACAGCGAGCGCGACAGCCCGCCCTGGGTCGCGAAGTTGCCCATCAGGATGAACAGCGGGATCACGCTCAGGTCGTAGCTGGCGAAGCGCGCAAAGGCCTGGGTGTTGAGAAAGCTCGCCAGCGGCAGCCAGCCGGCCTGCAGCACATAGCCTGTGGCACCAGCGCTGAACATGGAAACGGCGATCGGCACCCGCAGCGCCATCAGCAGCAGCATCACGCCGAAGATCAGCACCGTCAGCGTGATCGGCGTCATGCCGGCGACCCCACCCGTTCGAAACCCTGCACGGCCTGCAACGCCGCGATCAGCGCGGTCAGTGCCAGTGCCGGCACCATCGCGGCGTACACCCACCATTCAGGCACGCCGAGCATCATCGAACCCGCCTGCGACTGGTAGGCGCTGGCGCCGCCCAGCGCCGTGCGCCAGGTCAGCAAGGCCATCACCCCGGCCAGCAGCGCGGCGCCCAGGCGGTCCAGTCGCTGCTGGGTGCGGGCACGGGCGCGGGTGGTGAAGAAGTCGACGATGATGTTGCCGCGCCGCACCTGGCACAGCGGCAGGAACAAGGCGATGGCCGCGCCGGCGGCGAAGCCCGAGATCTCGAAGTCGCCGTTGATCGTCCAGCCGGTGGTGTTGCGGCCCAGCAGGCTGACGCAGGTCATCAGCGTGATGGCAGTCAACAGCAGGCCGGCCAGCACCGCACACAGTCGGGCCAGGTTTTCTAGCATTCTCATCAGGGGCGCGGTTCCTCGGGCGGGCGGTGCGGCACGGGCGCGAGTATGGCGGCGGGCTGTGCGGCTTCGGCCTGTGGAAAGCCCGCGGCTGGCGAACGCCGGGGTGCACGCAGGTCCACGACCACGGTATGCGCGGCCTTGTCCTGCAGACCCTGCCGGTTGGGGTCCCACAGGATCTGCGCGAAGCCCAGCCCGCCGGTGGCCATGCCGGCGGCATAGCCGCCATAACGCTTCAGGCTCGTCATCACCGTCACCGGCTGGCCCGTGAGCTGCAGCACACGCAGCCTGAGCGCCCGCTTGCCCAGCGTCTGCCCGCCCCACCAGGCCGGCAGCAGCGAGAAATAGACGATGCCCCAGCCGAAGCGCGCGGCCACGTTTTCGGCCAGCTCTTCGGCCTGCTCGCGCACCGTCATGGGTCGCGCGGCACGGGCCTTCTCGAGCTCGGCCTCGAGCCGGGCAATGTGCTGCCCTTGGGTTTCGGCCGGGTCGTCTTCGTCGTCAGCGACAGCAGGCGGCAGCGCAGAACCGGTCGCCGCACCAGGTGCCGCGCCAGACGCCGGAGCCGCCGCGCTGGCCGCGCCAGCCCGGGCCAGCACGCGCTCGGCGGCGGCAGGCTCGCGCTTCGGCGCCTGCCACAGGCTCCAGGCCTGGCTGGCTGCCAGCCACACCAGCAGTGCCGCCAGCAGCCAGCCCAGGCGCTTGCGGTCTTCCTTGGCATGGCGCTGGTTGCGCAGTTGCACCACCACCAGCACCAGCCCGGCAAAGAGCCACAGGTCGCCGGACTCGGCCACCAGCGCCACCACCGCCAGGTCGAGCGCCATCGCCACGCCTCGCCGCCAGGGCGTGGCCAGCGGCAGGCCGACGAGTTCCGGGGCGACGTTGAGCGGCTCGGGCGTCACCCAGCGCCGGCGTTCGGCGGAGGACAGCGATTCAGGGGGCGACGGGAGGTTCACGGCCGCGACGATAGCGGCCCGCCGCTAGACTTCCACAGTCACACCCATGAAGTCACGCACCTGAAAGGCCGCCATGCCCGACCCGATCCTGATTGCCCAGCACGGCACGATCACCTGCGAACTGCTGCCGGCCCTGGCCAACCGCCACGGCCTCGTCACCGGCGCCACCGGCACCGGCAAGACCATCACCCTGCAGACCCTGGCCGAAGGCTTCAGCAAGATCGGAGTTCCGGTCTTCATGGCCGACGTGAAGGGCGATCTCACCGGCATCACCCAGGCCGGCAGCATCAGCCCGAAGATCGCCGCCATCCTGAAGGAACGCGGCCTGCCGACGCCCGCGAGCGCCCACTGCCCGGCCACCTTGTGGGACGTGTTCGGCAAGGCCGGCCACCCGGTGCGTGCCACCGTCAGCGACATGGGCCCGCTGCTGCTGGCGCGCATGCTGGCCTTGAACGAAACGCAGCAAGGCGTGCTGAACCTGGTGTTCAAGATCGCCGACGACAACGGCCTCTTGCTGCTGGACATGAAAGACCTGCGCGCCATGCTCCAGTACGTGGGAGAAAACGCCAAGGACTTCACCACCGAGTACGGCAACATCAGTGCGGCCAGTGTCGGCGCCATCCAGCGCGGGCTGCTGCAGATCGAGGAACAGGGCGGCGACCAGTTCTTCGGCGAGCCCATGCTCGACATCAGCGACTTCATGCAGACCGTCGAAGGCCAGGGGGTGGTCAACATTCTGGCCGCCGACCAGCTGATGAACTCGCCGCGCCTGTACGCCACCTTCCTGCTGTGGATGCTGTCGGAGCTGTTCGAGCTGCTGCCCGAGGTCGGCGACCTGGAAAAACCCAAGCTCGTGTTCTTCTTCGACGAGGCCCACCTGCTGTTCAAGGACGCGCCGGCGGTGCTGATCGAACGCATCGAACTCGTCGTGCGCCTGGTGCGCAGCAAGGGCGTGGGTGTGTACTTCGTCACCCAGAACCCGCTGGACGTGCCCGACACCGTGCTCGCGCAGCTGGGCAACCGCGTGCAGCATGCGCTGCGGGCCTTCACCCCGCGCGACCAGAAGGCGGTGAAGTCGGCCGCCGACACGATGCGCGCGAACCCGGCCATCGGTGACATGGCCACCGCCATCACCGAGCTCGCGGTCGGCGAGGCCCTGATCAGCTTCCTCGACGCCAAGGGCCGGCCGAGCGTGACTGAAAGGGTGTTCGTGCACCCGCCGGGCAGCCAGATCGGCCCGATCACGCCCGAGCAGCGGGCAGCACTGCTGCGCAGCTCGCTGGTTGCAGGCACCTACGAAAAGGCGGTGGACCGGGAGTCGGCCTACGAGGTGCTGCGTGGGCGCAGCGCGCCGGCCGAGCAGGCGCCGGCCGCCGGCGGCGTGACAACTCCCCGCGTTCCGCCCGGCGCCGCGGCGCCGGCCCCTGCAGCCGCGGCGGACGGTGGCCTGATGGGCGGACTGAAGGACGCCATCTTCGGCAGCACCGGCCCACGCGGCGGGCGCCAGGCGGGGCTGGCGGAAAAGGCAGCCTCGTCAGCGGTGCGCAGCATCGGCACGGCGGTGGGGCGTGAGCTGATCCGCGGTGTGCTGGGTTCGCTGCTGGGTGGGTCGCGTCGGCGATGAAGTGGCTCAAGCGGGTTTTCTGGGGTTTGCTGCTGCTGGCCGTGGCCGCCGTGGGGGTGGGCCAGGCCGGGCTGTTGAAGGGCACCGCGCCGGACGACCTGGGCGTGCGTGACGGCAAGCTGAAGGCGCCGTCGAACAGCCCCAACAGCGTCAGCAGCCAGGCCGGCCTCTGGCCCGGTCATGCAAGGGTTGCCAGTGCGCAGATAGCGCCGCTGGCGCTGAAGAACGGCGACGGTGCGGCCACGATGGCGACGTTGCTGCAGGTGGTGCGCACCGCTCCCGGCGCGGTGGTGATCAAGGCCGAGCCCGGCTACATCTATGCGCAGTTCAGCACACCGCTGATGAAGTACACCGACGATGTCGAGTTCTGGCTCGACCCCGCCGCCGGTGTCGTGCAGGTGCGCTCGGCCTCGCGGCTGGGGGAGAGCGACCTGGGCGCCAACCGCCAGCGCGTGGAAGCGATTCGGGCGCATCTCGCCCGGCGTTGACAGCCCTCTGGACGGGCAGCGGTTCCCGGCAGGACACCGGGCACCGCGTGGCGGAAATGCCGCACACCGGGTTCAAGTTTGCAGCGGGGCCACCGATAGCCCCGTGAGAACCCACTCGCCAACCCGGTGTCCGACCATGACCACTGCCCATGCCACTTCCTTTGCCGATGCCGGCCTCCTGAACGAACTCGACGGCCTGGCCAGCGACGAACTCGACGCGCTGGACTTCGGCGTCATCGGCATCGATGCGACCGGCGCCGTCGGCCGCTACAACGCCTTCGAAAGCAAGGCCGCCGGGCTGTCCCCGGCCCGGGTGCTGGGCCAGCCGCTGTTCACCGTGGTCGCACCCTGCATGAACAACTTCATGGTGGCGCAGCGCTTCGAAGAGGCCAAGGAAACCTCGAGTGCGCTCGACGCCACGGTGGACTACGTGCTGACACTGCGCATGCGGCCGGTGAAGGTGAAGCTGCGCCTGCTGGCGGCTCCGGGCGGCACCTGGCGCTATGTGCTGGTGCAGCGCAGCCTCTGATCATGGACACCGGCCTGGAGGAAGACTACGAAGCGCTGGTCCAGTTCCTGTACATGGCCCCGATCGGGCTGTTGCAGGCACGGCTGGATGGCGAGATCCTGATGGTGAACCCGCTGTGCGCGCAGCTGCTGATGCCGCTGTCGCGCGACAGCGGCCTGAGCAACCTGTTCACAGCGCTCGAAGCAGTCGCGCCCGATCTGCGCCACCGCGTGGCCGAATTCGAACCCACGCATGGCAAGGTCTGCGATGGTCTGCAATTGCGCGTGGCGCTGAACCCAGCCGACCGCCGCGCCGTGCAGTACCTGTCGCTGAGCCTGCTGAAGCTGGACGCCGGCCGCATCATGGCGGTGCTGGGCGACGTCACGCAGCAGGTCGTGCGTGAACGTGAACTCCGGCAAAGCCAGGCCTGGCTGAACACCATCGTCACGGGCCTGAAGGACTACGCGCTGATGACGCTGGACCAGGACGGCTGCGTGCAGGCGTGGAATGCCAGCGTGCAGCGTGTCACCGGCCATACCCGCGCCAGCGCCGAAGCCCGACCCTACAGCCTGTTTTACGCGCCCGACGCCATCACAGCCGAAGGCGTGAAGGACCGCTTGTTCGAAGCCGACCGCAGTGGCTGGAGCGTCGACGAAGGCTGGCTGCTGCGCGCCGACGGCAGCCGCTTCTGGGGCAGCTGCCTGATCGCACCCCTGGATGCCCCGGGCGACCGGCCCGCCGAGGACGCCAGCTACAGCCTGATCATCCGCGACGTCAGCGACCGCCGCGACGCCAGCGACGCCCTGCGCCGCGCCATCGGCAGCGACCACCTGACGGGCCTGGCCAACCGCCGCACCCTCTACGAAGCGGCCGAGCTCGAGCTGCAGCGCTGGCAACGCACGCCGCGGCCGCTGTCCCTGCTGCTGATCGATGCAGATCACCTCAAGGCCATCAACGACCGCCACGGCCACGCCGCCGGCGACGCCGTGCTGCGCCACCTGGCAGCGGGCCTGTCGGCCACCTTCCGCGCCATGGACGTGGTGGCCCGCCTGGGCGGCGAAGAGTTCATCGTGCTCCTGCCCGGCGCCACGCTCGACAGCGCCGAAGCCGGTGCCTCGCGCCTGTGCCAGGCCATCGCCAACCAGACCGTGCACGTCGATGGCGTGCCGATCCGCTACACGGTGAGCGTGGGCCTGGCGACGATGGACGCCGACATCGACAGCGTCGACGTCCTGATCGCCCGCGCAGACCGCGCGATGGTCGCCGCCAAGGCCCAGGGTCGTAACCGGGTGGTGCGCTGGCAGCCTGAACTCACCGCCAGCAGTGCTGCCCCTACGGCCGCAGCCGTGGCGGTGTAGGCCACACGACCCGGCACCTTGCGCGCGAGATGAGCGAATCCAGCCCAGCCAGCACCGAAGCGCTGATGCAGTTTCTCTACCAGGCCCCCATCGGCCTGGTACAGACCACGCTGGACGGGACGATCACCATGATCAACCCGATGGCGGCGCAACTGATGATGCCGCTGGTTCATGGTGGCGACCTGTCCAACCTGTTCGAGGTGCTGGATGGCGCCGCACCGCAGCTGCGTGCGCAGGCCACAGCCGCGGCCTGGCCAGGGGGCTCGGTTTGCGAAGGCCTGCGTCTGCAGGTGCAGCAGGGAACCTTGTCCATACGGCTGCTGCGCCTGGACGCCGACACGCTGATGGCGAGCATCAGCGACATCACGGTCGAGGTGCGACAGGAACGCGAGCGCGTGGCCTCGGAAGTCCGCGATGCCAGCCGGATCGACCCGCTGACGACCCTGCCCAACCGCAGCGTCGCGCTCGAACGTATCGAAACGGCGCTGGCCGCAGGCCCGCACCAGGCCGGCCGTGAATTCGCGGTGCTGTTCATCAACGGCGACCGCTTCAATCGGGTCAACGTCACGCTCGGCCACGCCGCTGGCGACGAACTTCTGCGGTTGATGGCGGCGCGCATCAACGGCACCCTGCGCCAGCGCGACACCGCCAGGCAGGCCGCCGACCAGTGGCAGACCGCTGCCCGGCTGGGCGTGGACGAATTCGTGGTCGTGCTCGAAGGACCGGATGCCCGCCAGCTGGCCAGCGTGGTGGCGCAGCGGCTGGTCGATGCGCTGAGCCAGCCCTACCGCATCGGGGCGGTGGCGGTCCACAGCGGGGTGAGCGTGGGCGTCGTCCTGGGACGGGACGGCGCTGTCGATGCCGAGGCCGTGCTGCAGCACGCCAGCATGGCCATGCGCGAAGCCAAGCGCAGCGGCGGCGGGCGCCTCTGTGTTTTCGAGGCTGCGATGAAGACGCGCGCGCAGCGCCGAGCCACGATCGAAAGCGAACTGCGCCTGGCACTGCAGGAAGACGAACTCTTTGTCGTCTACCAGCCCATCGTCGAGCTGGCGGCCGACAGCGTGGCCGGCTCGGCCGGCGTTGCTGGCGTGGAAGCGCTGGTGCGCTGGCAGCACCCACAGCGCGGCGTGGTGCCGCCGGTGGAGTTCATCAACGCCGCTGAAGAAACCGGCCTGATCGTGCCACTGGGCCTGCGTGTGCTGAACCTGGCTTGCCGCCAGTTCGTGCAGTGGCAGCAGGAGCTGGGCGTGCAGGCACCCGCAATCCTGTCGGTCAACCTGTCGCGAGCGCAGCTCACGCAGCCCGGCCTGCTCGACGCGGTGGGCGACACGCTGGCCACCAGCGGCATGGCAGCGAGCTGCCTGCAGCTGGAGATCACCGAAAGCCTGGCTGCCGAGGACACGTCGATCCAGGCCCGGCTGCACCAGCTCAAGCGGCTGGGCGTGCGGCTGGCGCTGGACGACTTCGGCACCGGGTATTCGTCGCTGTCGAGCCTGCACCAGTGGCCGGTGGACGTGATCAAGATCGACCGGTCCTTCGTCAGTCAGATCGACACCAGCACCCACCACCGCGTGCTGGTGGAAGCCACGATGCTGGTGGCGCGAAGCCTGGGCATGCAGACGGTGGCCGAAGGCGTGGAGACACCAGCGCAGGCCCGGGTTCTGGCTGCCCTGCAATGCGAAAAGGCGCAGGGCTATCTGTATGCCCGCCCGCTCGGCGCGGCCGAGGCCACGGCCTGGCTGAAGTCACGACGCGCGCAGCCAGCAGACCCGGTAGCCGCTGCCGGCAGCGGTATGCCGGCGCCCGCCTTGCCGCTGCCGCGCGCCGTCGTGGCCGAACGGCTGCTGCGCCATCTGGACGACACCGATGTCGCCGTCGCCCTGTTCGACCCCCAGGAACGCCTGGCGTATGCCAATCACCGCTACCTGCGGACCCATTGCCGGGGACTGGGATTGACGCCGAGCTGGGAAGAGATCATGCGCCACGCCCACAAGCAGCAGGCCGGGCTGCTGATCGAGAACCCCGACATCGACCGCTGGCTGGCGAAGGTGCGCAAGAGCTACCGGAAAGTAGCGCGTCGGGTGTTCGAGTCCGACTTCACCGACGGCCGATGGATGCGCGTGACCGAGGAGACCGCCGCCGACGGCTGGCAACTGTGCGTGCTCGACGATGTCACCTCGCTCAAGGTGAACGAAGCCGAGCTGCGCCGCGCGCGCGACGCCGCGCTCACCGCCAGCATCACCGACCCACTCACCGGCCTGCCCAACCGGCGCCATGTGTTCGGCTGCCTGCAGGGGCTCATGTCGCAGGCGGCTGAACTGCGCATACCCATGGCCGTGGCCGTGATCGACATCGACCTGTTCAAGCAGATCAACGACAGTCACGGCCACGGCACCGGCGACGGCGTTCTGGTGGGCTTCGCGCAGAAGATCGCGGGTCTGCTGCGCCAGGGCGACATGCTCGGGCGCATCGGCGGCGAAGAGTTCCTTTTGGTGCTGGCCAACAGCGGCCGAGCCGGCGCCGAACGGGTGCTCGCACAGGCGCGTGCCGCGCTTCAGGCAGCCGTTCTGGCACCTGGCCAGCCTGAACTGCGCGTCAACTTCTCGGCGGGCGTGGCCGAGGCGCAGCCCGGCGACACCCCGGACACGCTCTGGCAGCGCGCCGACCGCGGGCTGTTGGCCGCCAAGGCTGCAGGCCGCGGGCGCGACCTGTTCGTGGCGGGCGCCGGAGCCGCCGAAGCACGCGCGAGACGTCAGCTTCTCGGCTCCTGAACCGCCCCGGTCGCGGTTTCGCGACCGCCGGCGCCGTTCCGTCGCAGGCCTGGCCCGACGACTGCCAGCGCGGCGCGATACTGGCCACATGCTGAATACGGGCCTCGCTGCCGGCACCCCCACCGCCCCCCCGGCCAACGCGCTGGCATCGGTGCTGCGACGCTGGCGCCAGCGCCTGCCTCGCACGGTACTCGTCCTGCTCGGCGTCTGCCTGGGCATCGCCGCGCTGCTGGTGGCGCTGGACGGCGGGCGCTTCTCGATCAAGATCACCTATTCGCTGTGCATCGGTCTGTGCTGCACCATCGTCAACGACCTGAGCTGGTTCGCCCAGGCCTGGGGCTACGACCGGCTGCGCAGCCTGCGGCGGCTGCCACCTTCGCCAGGCCCTTACCTCAGCGGCTGGGCCGGCACGCTGCCTTCGGCGGCGCTGTGTGTGCTGGTGGGCCCGCCGCTCGGGCAAATGGCGGCCGATGCGATCTTCGGCTTCAGCTCGCCCAGCCTGTTCAACCTGGACAGCGCGACGACGCGTTTCACGCTCGTCATCTCGGGCCTGGCGACACTGGTGCTGATCCTGGTGGTGAGTGCCGCCGAGCGCCTGGCCAGCGCCCGCGCCCAGGCCGAAGCGGCGCAGCGCCAGGCCGCTGAAACCCAGCTGCGGCTGCTGCAAAGCCAGCTGGAACCGCACATGCTGTTCAACACGCTGGCCAACCTGCGCGTGCTGATCGGCCTGGAGCCCGCCCGCGCCCAGGCCATGCTGGACCATCTCATCGCCTTCCTGCGCGCCACCCTGCAGGCTTCGCGCCGCGGCGAACACCCGCTGGCCGACGAGTTCGCCCGCCTGTCGGACTACCTGGCCCTGATGGCCGTGCGCATGGGCCCGCGCCTGCAGGTGCAGCTGGAACTGCCGGACGAGCTCAAGCAGCTGCCGGTGCCGCCGCTGCTGCTGCAGCCCCTGGTGGAGAACAGCATCCAGCACGGGCTGGAACCCAAGGTCGAGGGTGGCCTGGTGGTCGTGACGGCGCGCCGCGAGGGCGACATGCTGGTGCTCGATGTGCAGGACAGCGGCGTCGGCCGCACCGCGGCCGCGACCAACGCGACGGCAGCCCCGGGGCGCCCGGCCGGTGGTTTCGGTCTGTCGGGCGTGCGTGAGCGGCTGGCCACGCTGTACGGCGAACGCGCCAGCCTGGCCTTGCACGACGCCCCGGGCGGCGAGGGTACGCGCGCCAGCGTGCGCCTGCCCATCATTCCCATGCCCTCGGCGCCTGCAGCAGCCGCGCCAGCCACCGCCACACACGCTGCCCTGTCCACTTCCCGACGCACCTTGCCATGAACCTGCCTCGCGCCCTGATCGCCGAAGACGAACCCCTGCTCGCAGCCGGTCTGCGCGCCGATCTGGCTGCGCTGTGGCCAGATCTGCGGGTGGTGGCCAGCGTCGGCGACGGCGCCAGCGCCGTCGCCCAGGCGCTGGCGCTGCAACCCGATGTCTGCTTCCTGGACATCCGCATGCCCGGCAGCACGGGCCTGGAAGCCGCGCAGGCCCTCGCCGAGGACTGGCCGGACACGGGCAGCGGACCCGCGTTCCCTCTGCTCGTCTTCGTCACCGCCTACGACCAGTACGCGCTGCAGGCCTTCGAAGCCCAGGCGGTGGACTATCTCGTCAAGCCGCTCGACCGTCAGCGGCTGGCGGCCTGCGTGCTGCGACTGCAGGCACGGCTGGCAGAACGGGCCCGACCTGAAGCCTCTGCCTCTGTCTCTGTCTCTGCCGCTGCCCATGACACGGCGCCCAAGGCCGACCCCGGCCTGCAGCACACCCTGGCCCAGCTGCGCGCACTGCTGGGCGGTGCCGCGCCGGCGCCCGGGCCGCGGCTGGAAGTGGTGCAGGCCCAGGTCGGCAACCTCGTGCACATGGTGCCGGTGCGCGACGTCCTCTATTTCGAGGCCGCCGACAAGTACGTGCGCGTGATCACCGCCGAGCGCGAACACCTGATCCGCATGTCGCTGCGCGAACTGCTGCCGCAACTCGACCCGCAGGTGTTCTGGCAGGTGCATCGCGGCACGGTGGTGCAGGCGCGCTGCATCGCGATGGCGCGGCGCGAGGAATCAGGCAAGGTCACGCTCACGCTGCATGGCCGGCCCGACAAACTGACGGCCAGCCGCCTCTACGCCCACCTGTTCAAGGGCATGTGAGGCCTTACCCGGCCGCCACCACCCGGTCGCGGCCGCCCAGCTTGGCAGCGTAAAGCCGCCGGTCGGCCAGCGTGAACAGGGCCTGGGCATCACCGACCTCCAGTGCCGAGGCCAGGCCGACGCTCACCGTCACCGCGAGGCCGGGGGCCACTTCGCCCCAAGGTTGCCCGGCAATGACGGCACGCACGCGTTCGGCCACGCGCAAGGCGTCGGGAATCGCCACGCCAGACAGCGCGAGCAGGAATTCTTCGCCGCCGTAGCGCACCGCCAGGTCGGCGTCGCGGCACAGCGGGCGCAGCAGTTCGGCCACGCGCTGGAGTACGAGGTCGCCGATGGCGTGGCCGAAGCCGTCGTTCACCGACTTGAAGTGGTCCAGGTCCATCAGCAGCAGCACCAGCGGCTGGCCCTGCTCGACACGCGGCAGCTGCTGACCCAGCCACTGGTCCAGCGCGCGGCGGTTGGCCAGGCCCGTCAGCGGGTCCTGTGTCGCGTGGCGGGCCCACTGGTCGGTCAGCCGCGCCAGTTCAATGCGCAGTTCACGCTGCAGCACGGCAGCACGAGCCTCGTCGTCGCGCTGGCGGCGCTGCAGTTCGAGGACCCGTCTCAGCGCGGCCAGGGCTGCCGCGTGATCGCCCAGCGCCTCGTGGGCAGCGCTGAGTTGTTCGAAGGCTTCACGCAGGTCGTCGACGGCGCCACCGCCGTCGAGCAGGGCCACGGCCTGCAGGGCGCTGTCACGGGCCGCTGCGGCGTCGCCCAGCGCGAGCTGGCAACGCGCGAGCTCGCCCAGGCACAGGCCTTCGTTGGGCCGCAGCCCGAGCGCAGCATATTGCGGGCGCAGTGCAGCCAAGGCGCGCGCGGCGTCGGCGTGCCGGCCCAGCATCGACAGTTCGATCGCGAAATTGCCCTCGGCCTTGACCTCGGTCAGCCGCTGCCCGGCGGCACGCGCGTCCTCCGCCAGCTGCTGCCATTCGCCCAGGAGCGACAGCAGGCCAGCCTCGCGTTCGGCCGTTTCCAGGCTGTCGGCATGGCGGCTGCGCGCGTTCAACATGGACATGCGGACGCTCATCGCATCGGCCGGCGTGCCGTGGCGGCCCAGCAGTTGGCTGGCCTCGGCCATGCATGACAGCGCATGCTGGTGCCGGCCGATGATCGAGCTGCTGATGGCCATCGTGCGCAGCACCGCGGACAACTCCAGCGGTGCTTCGAGGCCACGCACCAGGGTTTCGGCCTGTTCCAGGGTGCGGATCGCCGACGCATGATCGCCCGCGAGCCGCAAGGCGCCGGCCAGCGCCGTCAAGGCCCGGCAGGCTTCGATCTCGTCGCCGGCGGCCTGGCTGACCTCGTGCGCGGCGACGGCAGCCCGCAATGCCTCGAGCGCGTTGCCGGCGGTTGCGTGCAGCTGGGACGACATCAGCAGCATCGGTCCACGTGCGGACGCCGGCAACAAGGGCAGCGAGTGCTCGGTCGTTTCGATGGCGCGGGTGATCTCGCCGCGGTCGCGCAGGGCCCGGATGTCGGCGATGCTGGCCGGTGCGGCTGAAAGGGGTTCGTTCATCGAGTTCATGGCTGCCGGCAAGCCTAACCCGGCCCGGGTGAGAAAATCCAGGCATGGCACATGACACCCCCCCCAACAATGCTCCCGGCAACGCCGCGAAACCGGCTGCTGTCGTGGCCAATTTCCTGCGCGGCATCATCGAACGCGACCTCGAGGCCGGCACCTGGGCCCAGCGCCGCTTCGGCGGCAGCCCGGGCGATGGCGCGCACCATGCCGCCGGCACGCCCGACCCGGCCAGGATCCGCACCCGCTTCCCGCCCGAGCCCAATGGCTACCTGCACGTGGGCCATGCCAAGAGCATCTGCCTGAACTTCGGCCTGGCGCGCGACTATGGCGGCGTGTGCCACCTGCGTTTCGACGACACCAACCCCGAGAAGGAAGAACAGGAATACGTCGACGCCATCGTCGAGGCCGTGCACTGGCTGGGTTTCGACTGGGAAGCCAACGGCACCAGCCACCTCTACTACGCCAGCAACTACTTCGACTTCATGCTGCGCGCGGCCGAGGCGCTGATCGACGCCGGCCTGGCCTATGTCGATGAACAAAGCGCCGAAGCGATGCGCGCCAACCGCGGCGACTTCACCACGCCAGGCACCAACAGCCCCTTCCGCGACCGCAGCCCGGCCGACAACCGCGCCCGCTTCGCCGAGATGCAAAGCGGCACGATGCCCGATGGTGCTGCGGTGCTGCGCGCCAAGATCGACATGGCCAGCCCGAACATCAACCTGCGCGACCCGGCGCTCTACCGCATCAAGCACGCCACCCACCACAACACCGGCGACCGCTTCTGCGTCTACCCGATGTACGCCTACGCCCACCCGATCGAGGACGCGCTGGAGAACATCACCCACAGCATCTGCACGCTGGAATTCGAAGACCAGCGCCCCTGGTACGACTGGCTGCTGGAACGCCTGGCCGACATGGGCCTTCTGAACCGGCCGCTGCCCAGGCAATACGAATTCGGCCGGCTGAACCTGAGCTATGTCGTCACCAGCAAGCGCAAGCTGCGCGAGTTGGTCGACGAAGGCATCGTCGAAGGCTGGGACGACCCGCGCATGCCCACCTTGTTCGGCATGCGCCGGCGCGGCTACACGCCGGCGTCGATCCGCGCCATGGCCGACGGCAGCGGCGCCAGCAAGACGAACATCTGGCTCGACTACAGCGTGCTCGAAGGCTGCCTGCGCAACGACCTGGAAGGCCAGGCAGCGCGCGCGATGGCGGTGCTGGACCCGGTGCCGCTGGCGCTGACGAACTGGGCCGAGGTCTTCGGCAGCAGCACGCATGTCGAACCCTGCCAGGCGCCGGCGCACCCGCAGCGGCCGGAACTCGGCCAGCGCCAGTTCGGCCTGGGCGAGACGGTGTGGATCGAGCGCGACGACTTCGCCGAAGTGCCGGCGAAGGGCTTCTTCCGCCTGTTTCCCGGCAACAAGGTGCGCTTGAAATACGGCATGGTGATCGAATGCACCGGCTGCGAGAAGGACGCGGCCGGCCAGGTGACGAAGGTGCTGGCGCGCGTGGTGCCCGACACCAAGAGCGGCACCCCCGGCGCCGATGCGGTGAAGGTCAAGGGCACGATCACCTGGGTGGGCGCGCACGACGCCGTGCCGGCCACGGTGAACCTGTACGACCGCCTCTTCACCGAGGCCCAGCCCGATGCCGGTGGCCGCGACTTCCGCGAGGTGCTGAACCCCGACAGCAAGCGTGTCGTGCAGGCCTGGCTGGAACCCGCCCTGGCCGGCGCGCAGCGCGAAGACCGCTTCCAGTTCGAGCGCCACGGCTACTTCGTCGCCGACCGAGTGCAGCATGCCAGCGGTGCGCCGGTGTTCAACCGCATCACCACGCTGAAGGACAGCCGGGGAACTTGAGCGCAAGATGAGGGGTCCACCCATCTGCCACTTTGCGTGAAGGAGACCGCCATGCACCGATCCCGTTTCGCCATGGGGGTGTCTGCCGTTGCCACCTTGTCGGCCCTGGCCTGGCCTGCGCATGCCGCGGGCACCGTCGAAATGGCCTACATCGAGCCCGAGAAGTTCGTCGACTTCGGCTTCGGCAACTATGAACGCGAACGCAACCAGGCCAGCCTGAATCAGTCGTTCCAGCGGCTGGCGCGGCAGCTGCCCGATGGCCAGAGCTTGAAGATCGAAGTCCTCGATGTCGACCTCGCGGGCGAACTCAAGCCCGGATCGGCGCGCGACGTGCGGATCGTTCGCGGCAGCGTCGACTGGCCGCGCATCAAGCTACGCTATGTGCTGCAGGCCGGCAGCACCACGCTGAAATCGGGTGAAAGAGACCTGGCCGACATGAACTACCTGTTCAGCCAGCGCAGCATCACAGCACGTGATGGCGGCCTGCCGTACGAGCAGCGCATGATCGACCGCTGGTTCACCGAAACTTTCGTTCCTCCACGACCCTGACCGGAATGCCCATGACCGAATCTTCCCGCACCTTCCTTCTCCCCCAGCGCGGCCTAGCGCAAGCCGCTTTGCTGGCCTCTTCGCTGGCCGTCACCCTGGCCCTGCCTGGCAGCGCCTGGGCCCAGGCCACCGCCGCCGACCCGCTGGCGAAGGCCGCGGCGGCCAAGGGTGCGGTTGTCACCGACACCGGGCTGGTGTACCTGGTGATGAAGGAAGGCAGCGGCGCCTCGCCGATGGCGACGGACAGCGTGAAGGTGCACTACCGCGGCAGCTTCCCCGACGGCAAGGAATTCGACAGCAGCTACTCGCGCGGCGAACCCACCAGCTTCCCTCTGAACCGTGTCATCAAGTGCTGGACCGAAGGCGTGGCGAAGATGAAAGTCGGCGGCAAGGCCAAGCTCACGTGTCCGGCCGCCATCGCCTATGGCGAACGCGGCACCCCTGGCGGGCCGATTCCGCCGAACGCCGTGCTGCAGTTCGAAGTGGAACTGCTGGCGATCAACAAGTAAGCCGCGTCGGCCTGATTCAGGCCGGCTTGGCCGCCGGCATCAGCTTCTTCACAAGCACCACGGCGCCGACGATGACGGCGCCCGCCGCCACGCCCACCAGGCCGTTGGCCAGGGTGGGCAGCAGTGCCTGGGCCAAGGTGCCCAGGCCGAGCGCATAACCCTCGATGCCGTGGGCCATGACCGGAATGCCATGCACGAGGATGCCGCCGCCCACCAGGAACATCGCGGCCGTGCCCACCACCGACAGCGTCTTCATCAGCCAGGGTGCTGCCGCCAGGATGCCGCGGCCCAGGGCCTGCTGCGCGCCACCGGGGCGCTGCGTCAGCCACAGTCCCAGGTCGTCGAGCTTGACGATCCCGGCCACCACGCCATAAACGCCCACCGTGAACAGCAGCGCCAAGCCTGACATCACCGTCACCTGCGTGGCAAAGGGCGCGCTCGCCACCGTGCCCAGCGTGATCGCGATGATCTCGGCCGAGAGAATGAAGTCGGTGCGTACGGCGCCCTTGATCTTGTCCTTCTCGAAGGCCACCAGGTCGATGTTCGGGTCGGCCAGCGCAGCTTCGAGTTCGGCCTTGCGCGCCTGGTCCTCCTCGGGCGCGTGCAGGAACTTGTGCGCCAGCTTCTCGAAGCCTTCGTAGCACAGGAAGGCGCCACCCAGCATCAGCAGCGGCGTCACCAGCCAGGGCGCGAAGGCGCCGATGGCCAGGGCCGAGGGCACGAGGATGAGCTTGTTGACGAAGGAGCCCTTGGCCACCGCCCAGACCACCGGCAATTCACGTTCGGCCTTCACGCCCGTGACTTGCTGCGCGTTCAGCGCCAGGTCGTCGCCGAGCACGCCGGCGGTTTTCTTCGCCGCGATCTTGCTGAGCACGGCAACGTCGTCCAGCACCGTGGCGATGTCGTCGAAAAGTGCGAAAAAGCTGCTTCCTGCCATTGCGCCATTCTGCCCGCTTCGGCCCTTCAGCCGTGTCGGACTCCGCCGATAAACGAGAGGCCATGAACGAAACCACCCTGCCTGCCCCCGCCGCCACCGCTCTCCCCGCCAGCCAGCGTGTGGCCCAGGAGCTCGACCAGGCCCGACGAACCGGGCCACTTCGCGAGATCCAGATTCCGCCGTGCCCGGACCTGCTGGTTCGTTTGCAGGCGGCGATGGCGACTGCCGAACCCGACCTGAACGAGGTGGCCCGCATCGCCGGCAGCGACGTCGCGATGTCGGCCACGCTGCTGCGCAACGCAAACGGGCCGCTGCATGCTTCGGGCCAGCCGGCACACACCATCGGCCAGGCCATGAACCGGCTGGGGCTGAATCAGACGGCAGCCCTGATGACCGGCTTTCTGATCCGCCACACCGTGCCCGTGAACCACCCGCAGCTGCGGCGCTTCTGGGAGCGGTCGGCCTTGCGGGCTGCGGCGATGCATTTCATAGCCATGCGGCTGCCGGGGCAGGACGCCGACCTGGCGCATCTGTACGGCCTGTTCAGCCACGTCGGCCAGCCGGTGCTGCTGCAATGCGTGAAGGGCTACGGCGGCACGCTCGTGGAAGCGGCTGCCCGCATCGACCGGTCGTTCATCGCCACCGAAAACGCCAACCATCGTACCGACCACGCCGTGGTCGGCGCGATGGTCGCGCGCGCCTGGCACGTAGGGCCTTCGGTGGTGACGGCCATCCGTCTGCACCACGACCTGGGGCTGATCGGCAGCCCGACGGTGGAGCCCGAAGTGCAGACACTGGTGGCCGCCGGCCTGGTGGCAGAACACCTGATGCGCATGCACGAAGGCCTTGCCGCCGAGGCCGACTGGAACGAGCACCATGCGCGGGCGCTGGACTGGCTGGGTGCCAGTACCGACGACCTGAGCGACTGGCATGAGCCACTGCAGGTGGCGCTCGACGCAGCCTAGCGCAGCCGCCAGGGCGGCGATGCAGCATGCGGCATCATTGCCCGCCATGCGCGGCCACTTCCTGCTGGACCCTGAGGTCCGCTTCCTGAATCACGGTTCCTTCGGCGCATGTCCGCAAGAGGTCTTCGCCGAACTGCAACGCTGGCAGCGCGAACTGGAACGCAATCCGGTGGCCTTCCTCGGCCGGCGTTCGGGTGAGTTGCTGGCGCAGGCGCGGGGTCGACTGGGCGCGTTTCTGGGCGCCGATGCCGACGACCTGGCCTGGGTGCCCAACGCCACCACCGGCGTGAACACGGTGGCTCGGTCGCTGCGGCTGCGGCCCGGCGACGAGGTGCTGGGCACCGACCACGAATATGGCGCCTGCGTCGCCACCTGGCAGCAGGTATGCGCCCGCGCCGGTGCGCACTACCGCGAAGTGGCCTTGCCGTTGCCGTTCGAGGCGAGCGAGGTGGTTCCGCGCGTGCTGGCCGCCATCACGCCGCGCACGCGGGTGCTGTTCGTGAGCCACATCACCTCGACCACGGCGCTGGTGCTGCCGGTGGCCGAGCTCTGCGCGGCGGCGCGCGAGCGTGGCATCACCACCGTGATCGACGGCGCCCATGCGCCCGGCCAGGTGGCGCTGGACCTGGCAGCCGTCGGCGCCGACTACTACACCGGCAACTGCCACAAGTGGCTGTGTGCGCCGAAGGGGGCGGCATTCCTGCATGTGCGGCCGGAACGGCAGGCCGAGATCGAAGCGCCGGTGGTCAGCTGGGGCTACGTTGCCGACGAATCAGGCGGCAGTCTGGACGGCCACACCGGCTTTGACGCCTACACCGGCCGCACGCGGCTGGAGCGGCGGCTGCAATGGCAGGGCACACGCGACCTGGCGGCCTTCCTCAGCGTGCCCGCAGCCATTGAATTCCAGCGGCGCCACGACTGGCCGGCCTGGCAGCAGCGCTGCCACGCCCTGGCCTGCGAAACACGCGCCCGCGTGCTCTCCCACAACGGTCTGCCCCTGCCCTCGCCCGACAGCGCGCATGGGCAGATGGTGATCATTCCTGTGGAATTGGCCGCGGGCCAGGGCGCAGAAGACCTGCGCCGCTGGTTGCAGGAAGGGCACCGCATCGAGGTGCCAGTGACGCAGCACGCCGGCCAGGTGTTCGTGCGGCTGTCGGTGCAGGCCTACAACGAACGAGCCGAACTGGACGCGCTCGTCAGTGCGCTGCAGAGCGCCGACGCGCCAGTGCGCCAAGGCCCGCCAAGCCGGCCATGAACAGCCACACCGCGGCGGGTTCGGGCACGGCCACGACGGCCAGCATCTGGTTGGCGATGAAGTTCTGGGCGAAGGCGGTGGGGTGGATGCCGTCCCAGAACAAGGCGTTCGACGCACCGCAGCCATTGCCGGCAAAGCCGCAAGCCTGAGTGACGTTGCCGAAGCCATAGGCGGCCGGGTTGCCGACGGCGTTGCCGATGATGCCGAAGCTGTCGAAGATCGTCACGCCGGTGCCGGCCAGCGCACCGCTGAGGAAGGTGTTGAAGGTGCTGGCGATGAGCGTGCCGCCATCGGCAGCCGAGCCGCTGCCGGAACCGGCGGCGGGGGTCTTGCCCACGTCGGGCACATTCCACACCACGATGTTGCTGGCACCGGCTGCGCGCAGCGTGCCGACCATCGTGGCGGTGGTGGTGGCGTAGGCCGTGGCCCCTGCCACCGTGGCGCTGACGGGATCGGCCCCGTTCAGGATGGCCGTGGCCACGGCCCGCGCGTCATTGCCACCCCCGGCGATGACGTACAGCGCCGTCGGGCTGACGGTGTTGCTGCCCAGGTAGGTGTTCAGCTGCGCCTGCAGGCTGGGCGGGAATGGCGCTGGCGGGCTGGTGGTGCTCGTGGTGGCGCCACCGTAGGCGTAGTTGCCGCCGCCGAGCAGGGAAGCGGTGCCGAAGCTCGGCAGCCCCAGGCTGCTGGCAAAGGAGCTGACCCAGGTCGGGCCGTTGCTGTAGGTGCCGCTCGGCGCGTACGGGAATGTCGGGATGAAGGCCGCGCCCGTGGGGTTGGGCCCGGTCAACCCGCCGAACGCGGTCAAGTTGTTGCGGCTGTCCGACAGGCTGTCGCCGAAGACGTACAGGGCGCTGAAGCTGGGTGCGGCGGCGCCCAGCGAGGTGGTCTGGGCCGAGGCGCCCAGGCTGCAGAGGCCCAGGGCGGCGACGACGGCGAGTCGCGAGGTCAGGTGGTGCTGCATGTCTCGATGTTCCCGAAGGCTTTTTTTGAATCGCAGGAAAGTACCACGCAGGCCGGACGACGAGAACCGGCCATCCCCTTGCATGGCCCGGCGACCCCCGCGATCACGGGTCCGGCGCGTCGGCCCTTCAGCGCGGCTTGCGCTTGGGCGCTGGCCGCGGCAGACCAGGTCGGGGTGGCAGCCCGGTGTGCTGCGTCAGCACCCGGCCTTGCGTCACCACCGAGGTGCGCGCACCGTCGGCCGTGCTGTTCTTGCGGCGCGTGCTGGTGTAGCCGCCACCCGCACCAGCGGCAGGCTGGTAGGTCGGGATGAGCTGGTGCTTGCCGTTGCCGATGAGGTCGGCGCGGCCCATCGTCTTCAGCGCATCGCGCAGCAGCGGCCAATTGTTCGGGTCGTGCCAGCGCAGGAAGGCCTTGTGCAGGCGGCGGCGCTTCTCGCCGCGCACGATGTCGACCTTCTCGG
Source organism: Rubrivivax sp. (assembly GCA_022842595.1). Lineage (GTDB taxonomy): Bacteria > Pseudomonadota > Gammaproteobacteria > Burkholderiales > Burkholderiaceae_C > Rubrivivax. Next base: position 27,703 of record JALHPF010000004.1, on the reverse strand, counting down.
CGCGTGCGTCGGGGCCTTCGGTCTGGCGGCTGATGCCCTTCAGCGGGTTCAGGCCGCTGTGGTACATCGCCGTGGCCGTGGCCATCGGGCTGGGGTAGAAGGTCTGCACCTGGTCGGCCTTGAAGCCATGCTGCTTCAGCCAGAGAGCCAAGTTCATCATGTCCTCGTCCCGCGTGCCCGGGTGGGCGGCGATGAAGTACGGGATGAGGTACTGCTTCTTGCCGGCCTCGGCGCTGTATTGGTCGAACAGCTGCTTGAAGCGGTCGTAGCTGCCGATGCCCGGCTTCATCATCTTCGACAGCGGCCCGCCTTCGGTGTGCTCGGGCGCGATCTTCAGGTAGCCGCCCACGTGGTAGGTGACCAGTTCCTTGATGTACTCCGGGCTCTTCACCGCCAGGTCGTAGCGCAGGCCGCTGCCGATCAGGATCTTCTTGACGCCGCGCAGCGCACGTGCGCGGCGGTACATCTTGATCAGCGGCCCGTGGTCGGTGTTCAGGTTCGGGCAGATGCCCGGATACACGCAGCTGGGCTTGCGGCAGGCGGCTTCGATCTCGGGGCTCTTGCAGCCGATGCGCCACATGTTGGCGGTGGGCCCGCCGAGGTCGCTGACGACACCGGTGAAGCCCTTGACCTTGTCGCGCATCTCTTCGATCTCGCGAATCACGCTGTCTTCGCTGCGGCTCTGGATGATGCGGCCTTCGTGTTCGGTGATGCTGCAGAAGGTGCAGCCGCCGAAACACCCGCGCATGATGTTCACGCTGAAGCGGATCATTTCCCAGGCCGGGATCTTCGTCGAACCGTCGTGGCCGCCCTGCTCGTCGGCATAGGCCGGGTGCGGGCTGCGCGCATACGGCAGGTCGAAGACGTGGTCCATCTCGGGCGTGGCCAGCGGGATGGGCGGGGGGTTCACCCACAGGTCACGTTCGCCATGAGCCTGCACGAGGGCGCGGGCATTGCCGGGATTGGTTTCCAGGTGCAGCACGCGGTTGGCGTGGGCGTAGAGCACCGGGTCGCTCTTCACTTGCTCGTAGCTGGGCAGTCGCACGACGGTCTTCTCGCGCGGCGGCAGCTTCACCGCGCCCGTGACCGCCACGCCGGACTTGCGCGAAACGGGCATGGCCACCGTCAGCTCGGCCGGCGGGCCGCCTTCCGTAGCGCCTTCCTTGCTGCAGCTGGCGCCCTTGGCCTGTGCCACTTCCTCGGTGGTGAGGTAGGGGTTGATGAACTCGTCCACCCGCCCCGGCCGGTCGACCTCGGTCGAATCCAGTTCGTACCAGTCGGCAAACGCCGCCACGCCCAGGTCGTCGGTGCGGCGCATGAAGGCGGTGCCGCGCACGTCGGTGATGCGCTCGATCGGCTCGCGTGCCGCCAGCCGGTGGGCAATCTCGATGATCGCGCGTTCGGCGTTGCCGTAGACCAGCAGGTCGGCCTTGCTGTCGACGAGGATGCTGCGGCGCACCTTGTCCTGCCAGTAGTCGTAGTGGGCGATGCGGCGCAGGCTGGCCTCGATGCCGCCGATGACCACCGGCACATCCTTGAAGGCTTCGTTGCAGCGCTGGGTGTAGACGAGGGTGGCGCGGTCGGGCCGCTGGCCGCCCACGCCACCGGGGGTGTAGGCATCGTCGCTGCGCAGCTTGCGGTCGGCGGTGTAGCGGTTGATCATCGAATCCATGTTCCCGGCGGCAACGCCGAAAAACAGGTTCGGGCGGCCGAGCGCGCGAAACGGGTCGGCGCTTTGCCAGTCGGGCTGGGCGATGATGCCGACCCGAAAACCCTGCGCTTCGAGCGTGCGGCCGATCACGGCCATGCCGAAACTGGGGTGGTCGACGTAGGCGTCGCCCGTAACGATGACGATGTCGCAGCTGTCCCAGCCGAGCGTTTCCATCTCGGCCCGGCTCATCGGCAGGAAGGGTGCGGGACCAAACCGCTTGGCCCAGTACGGCTTGTAGGCCGTGATGGGCTTGGGGGCGGCGGCTCCTGGCGCCAGTCCGGCTGGGCGTTCGACGACTCGTGACATCCGTGGATTGTCCAGGGTTTGTGTCGACCCCGGGGGCATGCGGGGAAACCGGGAAACCCGTCGCTCTCAAGTGCAGCGGCCGCTGCGCCGATAGCCCGGGTATGAACGAGATCCTTTCCTGGCTGGCTTGGGGCGTCGGCGCCCTGGTGCTGGCGGCGGCGGTCGTGGCCGGCTGGGAACATCTGATGCGAGAGGCAGCCGGCCGGCGCTTCGACTGCGCCGCGCACGCCGAAACCAGCCCGCGCCGGCTGTCGATCGACGTGCGCCTGGACACTCAACCCGCCGCGCTCCAGACTGATTCGTCCGAAAAGTGCGAAATGCCTGGGAAGCCGGAAGGGCTCGAAGCCGCCGACCCGCCCACCGACCGCCAGAACCGGCTGGCGGCGATGGCCCAGGCGCTGTCGCGGGCTGCCGACCCGAGCCGCGCGCCCCCCGATCGCGGCCGCTGGATGGACACGACGCCGCGCGTCGTCGTCCTGAAAGAGCCCGCCCTGGGCCAGCGCGAACGGCCGCGCCAGGAGGGCAGCAGCCAGGCCGGCTGAAACCGGGCCCGGTGCGCGCGGCAGACAATGCCGCAGTGCCTGCCGTTCCGACGCAGGGCGACATCACCTGGACCGAAGCCCGCCATGGAAGTCAAACTCGACAAACGCTACCCCGTCGCCGCCAGCCCCGAACAAGCGTGGCGGGTGCTGAGCGACATCCGCGCCACCGCCGCCTGCATGCCGGGCGCGCAGATCACCGAACAGATCGACGAGACCCACTTCAAGGGCACCGTGAAAAGCAAGGTCGGCCCGGCGGTGATGCTGTTCGGCGGCGACATCGAACTCCTGGGCATCGACGCCGCCGCCAGGCAACTGAAGATGCTCGGCAAGGGCGCCGACAAGGCTGGCTCTTCGGCGTCGATGAACCTGGTGGCGCACCTGGAGCTGGGCGAGACACCGGGCACGTCGGTGCTGGTCGGCCAGGCCACGATCCTCGTCAGCGGCAAGCTGGCGCAGTTCGGCAGCCGGCTGCTGGTGCCGGTGTCCGACGCGATGCTCGGCCAGTTCGCAGGCAACTTCAACAACGCCGCGGTGGCGTTGGCAGTGCCGGCATCGCCATCGGCTGCAGCCGCGGGCGACTCTGATGCCGATGCCGATACCGAGACCGCGACCACCCTGCCAGCCGCCGACAGCCCGGCGCTGCCACCGGCACCCGCGAAGGCCAACGAGCTGAACGCCCTGGCTCTGCTGTGGACCGTCATCAAGGGCTGGTTCGCCGGCCTGTTCGGCAAGCGCAACTAACGGCTACCGCTGGCGCGCGACGTCAGGCCGGAACGGGCGCCACCGACTCGTCGTCCAGTTCTTCGGCCAGGAAGCCGCCACTCTGGTGCGCCCACAGCCGAGCGTAGATGCCACCGGCCGCCAACAGGCTGGCGTGGTCGCCGACCTCGACGACGCGGCCCTTGTCCATCACCACCAGCCGGTCCATCGCGGCGATGGTCGACAGCCGGTGGGCGATGGCGACCACGGTCTTGCCTTCCATCAGCTTGTACAGGCTGTGCTGGATGGCGACCTCGACCTCGCTGTCGAGCGCGCTGGTGGCCTCGTCCAGCAGCAGGATCGGCGCGTCCTTCAGCATCACGCGGGCGATGGCGATGCGCTGGCGCTGGCCGCCGCTGAGCTTCACGCCGCGTTCGCCGACATGGGCGTCGTAGGCCTTGCGGCCCTTGGCGTCGGACAGGCCCTGGATGAAGTCGTCGGCCTCGGCACGCTGGGCCGCGCGCAGCATTTCCTCGTCGGTGGCCCCAGGGCGGCCGTAGACGATGTTGTCGCGTACCGAACGGTGCAGCAGCGAGGTGTCCTGCGTGACCATGCCGACCGCGCCACGCAGGCTTTCCTGGGTGACGCCGGCAATGTCCTGGCCGTCGATGAGGATGCGGCCCTTTTCCAGGTCGTACAGCCGCAGCAGCAGGTTCACCACCGTGCTCTTGCCGGCACCGGACCGGCCGACCAGGCCGATCTTCTCGCCGGCCTGGATGTGCAGGTTCAGGTCGTCGATGACCACCTTCTTGCCGCCATAGGCGAAGCCCACATGCTCGAACTTCACCTCGCCGCGCGTCACCTTCAGCGGCACCGCGCCGGGCGGGTCGACGACGCTGCGCCGCTTGGCCAGCGTGCCGATGCCGTCCTGCACCGTGCCGATGTGCTCGAACAGCGTGGCCATCTCCCACATCACCCAGTGCGAGATGCCGTTCAGCCGGAAGGCCATGGCGCTGGCCGCGGCGACCGCCCCTACGCCGATGGCGCCGTCCACCCACAGGCTCAGCGACAGGACCGCGGTGGCGGCAATCAGCAGCACGCTGAGCAGCTGATTGACCGTCTCGAAGGCCGTCACCAGGCGCATCTGGCCGTAGGCCGTGACCATGAACTCCTGCATCGCGCTGCGCGCGAAATGCGCTTCGCGGTTGGAGTGCGAGAACAGCTTGACGGTGGCGATGTTGGTGTAGGCATCGGTGACCCGGCCCGTCATCAGCGAACGGGCGTCGGCCTGCGCCTGAGCCACCTTGCCCAGGCGCGGCACGAAGTAGCTCAAGGTGACGGCGTAGAGCGCGAGCCAGCCCAGGAAAGGCGTCATCAGCCAGCTGTCGAAGGCGCCCACCACCGCCAGCAGGGTGGCAAAGTAGATGACGACGTAAACCAGGATGTCGGCGAACACGAGCCAGGTGTCGCGCACCGCGAGTGCCGTTTGCATCACCTTGGTGGCGATGCGGCCGGCGAACTCGTCCTGGTAGAAGGCCATGCTCTGCTCGAGCATGTGGCGGTGGAAGTTCCAGCGCAGCCGCATCGGGAAATTGCTGAACACGGCCTGGTACTTGAACAGCGCCTGCAGCGCCGCCAGCACGATGCTGGCCGCCAGCACCCAGGCCAGCAGCTTCAGCGTGGCGCCTTCCTGAACGAACAGCTGATCGGGCTGCACCTTGGCCAGCACGTCGACCACGTGCGCCATCATGCTGAACAGCAGCGCCTCGAAAGCGCCGATGCAGGCGGTGAACAGCACCACCAGCGCGATGTACGGGCGCACGCCGCGGGAGCATTCCCACAGGAATGCGAAGAAACCGGCGGGCGGTGCGGTGGCCGGCGTTTCCGGGTACGTCGGCACCAGACCTTCGAAACGCTTGAACAAGGGTGGGCTCCTGACAGGGAGCGGCATTATGCGGACGCGACGATGACCCGCCGTACACTGCCTTGGTGAGCGCGTCTGCAGAACCCCACAGCCACCTTGACGACATGGACCTGCGCGTGCGCGCGCTGGAAACCCTGCTCGTCGAAAAGGGCTACGTCGACCCCGCCGCCATCGACCGGCTGATCGAGACCTACGAAACCCATGTCGGCCCGCACAACGGCGCACGCGTGGTGGCACGCGCCTGGTCCGACAGCGCCTTCCGCGACTGGCTGGCCAGCGACGCCACCGCCGCCATCGCCTCTCTGGGCTACAGCGGCCGCCAGGGTGAACACATGGTGGCCGTGTTCAACAGCGCGCAGGAACACCACATGGTGGTCTGCACGCTGTGCAGCTGCTACCCCTGGCCGGTACTGGGCCTGCCACCGGCCTGGTACAAGAGTGCGCCCTATCGCTCGCGGGCCGTGGCTGCGCCGCGGGCGGTGCTGGCCGACTTCGGCGTGACGCTGCCCGAAGGCACGCAGGTGCGGGTGTGGGATTCGACGGCCGAAGTGCGCTACCTGGTGGTGCCATTGCGCCCGTCCGGGTCGGACGGCTTCAGCGAAGATCAACTGGCCGCCCTGGTGACCCGCGATTCGATGATCGGCACCGGTCTGGCCCTGCCAGTCACCGCTGCCGCCCCTGCAGCAAGCCCATGAACGGCGTCCACGACATGGGTGGTCTGCACGGTTTCGGCCCGGTGCTGCCCGAAGGCGCCGACGAGCCTTTGTTCCATTCGCCCTGGGAACGACGTGCACTGGGGCTGACGTTGGCGATGGGCGCCACCGGGCAGTGGAACATCGACCAGTCACGCGCCGCGCGCGAAAGCCTGCCGCCGGCCACCTACCTGACCGCCGGCTACTACGGTATCTGGCTGCTGGGCCTGCAGCGACTGATGCTGGCCCGCGGCCTGGTGCAGGCCGACGAGCTGGCGGCCGGCCACGCCCTGCACCCTGCGCCGCCGGTGGCGCGCGTGCTGCGGCCCGCGGCCGTGGCAGCGGCGCTCGCGCGGGGCACGCCCACGGCGCGCGAACCGGCTGCGCCAGCGCGTTTTGCCGTCGGCGACGCCGTGCTCGCCCGCAACACCCACCCCGCTGGCCACACCCGTCTGCCGCGTTACGTGCGCGGCCACGTCGGGCAGGTGGTGCTGGTGCATGGCGCGCATGTGTTCGCCGACCGCCATGCCGCCAGTGCACCCGGCGCGCCGTTCGACGAGTCACCCACCTGGCTGTACACGGTGGCCTTCGACGGGCGCACGCTGTGGGGCGACAGCGCCGAGCCCGGCACTGCCGTGTCGGTCGACGCCTGGGAACCCTATCTCGAGCCGGCGGCATGACACCCGACCAGCCACCACGACCGTTTTCCGCGCCCTGGGAAGCCCAGGCCTTCGCGCTGGTGCTGGCGCTGCACGAACGTGGCGCCTTTGCCTGGACGGAATGGGCCGCTGCACTGTCGGCTGCCATCGGCCGCGCGCAGGCGGCTGGCGACCCAGACGACGGCAGCACCTACTACCGCCACTGGCTCGACGCCCTGGAGACCCTGGCCATCGGCAAGGGCCTGGCCGACGCCGAGCGCCTGCATGCCCTTGAACATGCCTGGGAAGCGGCCGCCCTTCGCACGCCCCATGGCCTGCCGATCCAGCTCAGCGATGCCGAGCGGGCACTGGCGGGCTGAACCGCAACACCCATCAACGCCCACATGACCGATACCCCAGCACCCTGGAAACACGACGGCGTGCGCGTCGTCCCGGCCGACCAGCTCGACGCCAACACGGCGCAGACGCCCGGCATGGACCGCAAGGCCGCGATCAACTTCGCGCGTGTCGGCGCACAGAAGCTCTGGGCCGGCACGGTCCATATCCACCCGAACGCCAAGACCGGCGCCCACCACCACGGGCCGCTGGAGAGCGTGATCTACATCGTCAAGGGCCGCGCGCGCATGCGCTGGGGCGAGCATCTGGAGTTCACTGCCGAAGCCGGCCCGGGTGACTTCATCTATGTGCCGCCTTTCGTGCCGCACCAGGAAATCAACGCCAGTGCCACCGAGGCGCTGGAATGCGTGCTGTGCCGCAGCGACGGCGAGGCCGTGGCCGTGAACCTGGACATCGAACCGGCAGAGAAGCCCGAAGGCGTCGCCTGGGTGGACCCCACGCACCGTGGCTGAGCCCACGCCATTCGTGCTGCGCGGCGAGCACATCACGCTTGACGCGCTGCTGAAGGCCACCGGCCTGGCACCCAGCGGCGGCGGTGCCAAGCAACTGATCGCCGCGGGCGAAGTTCTGGTGGACGACCAGGTGGAGCTGCGACGCGGCGCGAAGCTTCGCGCCGGGCAAGTGGTGCAGCTGGGAACGGCCTGCATCCGGCTGGTGGCGGGGCCGCCGTCGACGTCGCCCTCGACCTGAAAGCAAACCCCATAAAGCGAAACCCCTCGAACCGTTGCCGGCCGAGGGGCGGGTGGCTTTCGCCACCATTGGGGCTCTGCGGAGAATCGGTGCAGCGCCCCTGACGCGCAGTGACTGCGCCGTCTTTGATGCGCTGCATTCAGCGCACTTGAAGATTACGCCGACCTGCGCCCAGGCGCAAGGGGGAACTGGGCCCGGTCGATGGGCCGCAGCCCTCTTTACATCGGTCGCTGCAAGGCTGCGACGATGCTCGCGACGCGCGCGTCGACCGCCTTGTCCATCGTGATCGTGCGGCCCCACTCACGCGTTGTCTCGCCCGGCCACTTGTTCGTTGCATCCAGGCCCATCTTGCCGCCGAGGCCACTGACGGGGCTGGCGAAGTCCAGGTAGTCGATGGGCGTATGTTCCACCAGCGTCGTGTCGCGCACCGGGTCCATGCGCGTGGTGATCGCCCAGATCACTTCCTTCCAGTCGCGGATGTCGACGTCGTCGTCGGTGACGACGATGAACTTGGTGTACATGAACTGGCGCAGGAAGCTCCACAGCCCGAACATCACGCGCTTGGCATGACCGGGGTAGGCCTTCCTGATGCTGATCACGGCCATCCGGTAGCTGCAGCCCTCGGGCGGCAGGTAGAAGTCGACGATTTCCGGAAACTGCTTCTGCAGGATGGGCACGAACACCTCGTTCAGCGCCACGCCCAGGATGGCCGGCTCGTCCGGCGGCTTGCCGGTATAGGTGCTGTGATAGACCGGGTCGCGCCGGTGGGTGATGCGCGACAGCCGGAACACCGGGAACCAGTCCTGTTCGTTGTAGTAGCCGGTGTGGTCGCCGAACGGGCCTTCCAGCGCATGCAGGTAGCCGTCCTTTTCCTTGACGCGCACGCCATGGGCACTCTCGCCTTCGTAGCCCGCCGGCGCGGTCGGGATATGGCCCTCCAGCACAAACTCGGCGCTGGCCGGCACCTGCAGCATCAGGCCGCCCTCGCCCACGCCGCTGTGGACGAGCTCGGTGCGGCCACCGCGCAGCAGGCCCGCGAACTGGTACTCGCTCAGCGTGTCCGGCACGGGAGTCACGGCGCCCAGGATGGTGGCCGGGTCGGCCCCGAGTGCCACCGCCATCGGGAAGGGCTGGCCGGGGTTGGCGCGGGCAAATTCGCGGAAGTCGAGCGCACCGCCGCGGTGGGCGAGCCAGCGCATGATGACTTCGCGCGGGCCGATCACCTGTTGGCGATAGATGCCCAGGTTCTGGCGCTGGCGCGGCTGGGCCACGCTTTGCGGGCCGCGGGTGATGACCAGGCCCCAGGTGATCAACGGGCCGGCATCGCCGGGCCAGCAGTGCTGGACAGGCAGCCGCCCGAGGTCGACGTCATCCCCTTCGATGATCACGTCCTGGCAGGGCGCGCTGCGCTGCAGCGCCGGCTTCATGTCCCACACCGCCTTGGCCATGTGGAACAGCTTGCCCGCCTCCTTCAGACCCTTGGGCGGCTCGGGTTCCTTCAGGCTGGCGAGCAGACGGCCGACGTCGCGCAGGTCGGCCAGGCTGTCGGCGCCCATCCCCAAGGCCACTCTTCTGGGGGTTCCGAACAAATTGATCAGGCAGGGAATTGTGTAACCGGTGGGCTGGGTACAGAGCACGGCCGGCCCGCCGGCCCGCAGCAACTTGTCGCCGATTGCCGTCATTTCGAGCTTCGGCGACACCGGATCAACCAGTTTTCGCAGCTCACCGAGACTTTCCAGCTGGGTCATGAAGTCACGAAGATCGCGGTACTTCATGCGTTTTCGGTCTGACTATCAGTTTTCATATTCTTGACCGTATATGAAGCCGTTCCTAGAATCGCGCCCAGATCGCCAATCTAGGGTTAACCCGGAACGGCGAACAGGGCTGACAGAGACCAGCCCCGCTGCCTGAATGCATGAGGCGGCCTCCAAAACGATTATTGCCGTGCCCCCAGGATGCCGCTCGCAGCGGCGCCCTTACCCGGAGCGCGAGGAGAACACGATGAATCCCCTATCCAAGACCGCCGGCCCGCAGGGTCAGCGCTGGCGCGAGATGCAGAGGTCCGCGTTGCAGTCGGCGAGCGTCTTCGTACGCGATGTCGGCCATGGCCTGATGGAAGTCAGCCACAACACCCTGGCCCTCGTGGGCCTGGCCGCCGTGGCCCTGCTGATCTTCGCCGTCGGGCGTGCCGACATCCGCCATCAGGTGGAAGTGGTGGCCCTCGACTGGCTGCAGACGCGCCAGGTGGAACGCCAGCTGGCGTCCGGCAACATGCTGGCGGTCAGCGCCGACCCCGATGCCGTGGCCCGCGCCACCGCCGCCGACCCCAGCGACCTGACGCGGCAGCAGGCGGCCGTGGCGCAGTGGATTTCGCGCCGCTACAAGGTGGCGCCCGAACCCATCAGCGCGCTGGTTCAAGAGGCCTGGGCGCTGGGCCAGCGTGCCAAGCTCGACCCGACGCTCATCCTGGCGGTGATGGCCATCGAATCACGCTTCAACCCGTTCGCCCAGAGCCCCGTGGGGGCGCAGGGCCTGATGCAGGTGATGACGCACATCCACGACGACAAGTACGTGTCGTTCGGCGGCAACCGCGCCGCATTCGACCCCATCAGCAACCTGCGGGTGGGCGTGCAGGTGCTGAAGGACTGCATCGTGCGCGCCGGCAGCCTGCACGACGGGCTGCGGTACTACGTGGGCGCGGCCTTTCTCGATAGCGACGGCGGCTATGCCGGCAAGGTACTTTCGGAGCAGGCCTACCTGGCCGCAGTGGCCGATGGCAAGCGTGTGCCGCTGAATGCGCCGCACAACCCGCCGCCGCTGCCAGCGCCGCAGCTGCTGAATGTCGACGCCACCCTGCCCGCGCCTGCCGAGAGCCCGGCTTCGGCGCCTGAAACACCCGCCGACCAAGTGGCACTGCTGACCGCAAAACCCTGAGCGGGCGGCCGAAAAGTAGGTCCGCGGCTACACTGACCAGCCGCGGCGGGCCTGCCGGCAGTCTGTCCTGTTTGTAGGCAGTCCTTGACCGCGCAAGGCTTGCAGGATGCTGCGCACCGCCCGACGGCCCTTCGCCACACCAGAGGACTGCCATGTTCGACCGCACCCAATCCACCCTGGCCCTGATCGATCCCGAGATCTGGGCCAGCGTCCAGGCTGAAAACCGCCGGCAGGAAGAGCACATCGAGCTCATCGCCAGCGAGAACTACACCAGCCCGGCGGTGATGCAGGCCCAGGGCAGCCAGCTCACCAACAAATACGCCGAAGGCTATCCCGGCAAGCGCTACTACGGTGGCTGCGAGAACGTCGACGTCGTCGAGACCCTGGCCATCGAACGCCTCAAGACCCTGTTCGGTGCCAACTTCGCCAACGTCCAGGCCAACAGTGGCAGCCAGGCCAACCAGGCGGTGTTTTTCGCCTTGCTGAACCCGGGCGACACGATCATGGGCATGAGCCTGGCCGAAGGCGGCCACCTGACCCACGGCATGCCGCTGAACATGAGCGGCAAGTGGTTCAAGGTCGTCAGCTACGGCCTGGACGCGAACGAGGCCATCGACTACGACGCGATGGAGCGGCTGGCGCACGAACACAAGCCCAAGCTCATCATCGCCGGCGCCAGCGCCTACAGCCTGCGCATCGACTTCGAGCGCTTCGCCAAGGTGGCCAAGGCCATCGGCGCGTATTTCATGGTCGACATGGCCCATTACGCCGGCCTGATCGCCGCCGGCGTGTACCCGAACCCGGTACCGCATGCCGACGTCGTGACCAGCACCACGCACAAGAGCCTGCGCGGCCCGCGCGGCGGCATCGTGCTGGCCCAGGACGAGGCGATTGCCAAGAAGATCAACAGCGCCATGTTCCCCGGCATCCAGGGCGGGCCACTGATGCACGTCATCGCCGGCAAGGCGGTGGCCTTCAAGGAAGCGCTGGCCCCGGAATTCAAGGTCTACCAGCAGCAGGTGCTGGCCAATGCCAAGGTGCTGGCCGACACGCTGACCGAGCGCGGCCTGCGTATCGTCAGCGGCCGCACTGAAAGCCACGTCATGCTGGTCGACCTGCGGCCGAAGAACCTGACCGGCAAGGAAGCCGAGGCCATCCTGGGCAGCGCCCATATGACCTGCAACAAGAACGGCATCCCGAACGACCCGCAGAAGCCGATGGTCACCAGCGGTATCCGCCTGGGCACACCGGCCATGACGACGCGCGGCTTCGAGGAAGAACAAGCCCGGCAGACCGCGCACCTGATCGCCGACGTGCTCGACCAGCCGCATGACGAGGGCCGTCTGGCCGGGGTGCGCGCCAAGGTCGCCGTGCTCACCCGCGACTTCCCGGTCTACCGCTAGCCAGCCCGGCAGCTGCGCATGCGCTGCCCGTATTGCAGCCACGACGAGACCCAGGTCGTCGAGACCCGTGAATCCGAGGAAGGCGACGCCATCCGGCGCCGCCGGCGCTGCCTGAGCTGCGACAAGCGCTTCACCACCTACGAGCGCAGCGAGATCAGCTTGCCGGCGGTCGTGAAGAAGGACGGCGCCCGGGTCGAATTCGACCCGGCGAAGCTGCGCGCCAGCATGGTGCTGGCCCTGCGCAAGCGGCCGGTGAGTGTCGAGCAGGTGGACTCGGCGATCGAACGAATACAAGACAAGCTGCTGACCACCGGTGCGCGCGAAGTACCGAGCGCACGGGTGGGCGAACTGGTGATGCGCGAACTCAAGCGCATCGACAAGGTGGCCTACATCCGATTCGCCTCGGTCTATCGGCAGTTCGAGGATGTCGACGCCTTCCGGCAACTGATCCGGGACATCTAGTCGCCCCCCCGGCCCGGGGGCCCCTGACCAGGGGTGGGCGCGCGTGGCCGGCCGGGGGCACACCACAGGGCTACGCCTGCGACCCACCACCGCGGGTCGCGGCGGCGCCGGCAGATTCCTAAAGTGGCGGCACGACCTACCGAACCGGAGCCGCCCCATGAAGACACCGTGCCGCCGCCTCAGCCGTCCCATCAACCGCTCGATTCCCTGCCACCGCGGCCTGACGCTGATCGAATGCCTGGTCGCGCTGGCGATCGTGATCACCTTGCTGGGTTCGGCCCTGCCCAGCTTCGGCAAGCTTGCCGAACGGCGACACCTGGAAGGAACGGCGGCGCAGCTCGCCACCGACATCCAGCACACACGCAGCCTGGCCGTGGCCCAGGCCGACGGCCAGCGCCTGAGCTTCCGGGCCGACGCCGCCGGCAGCTGCTATGTGGTGCACGACGGCCCTGCCAACGCCTGTCGTTGTCAAGCCAGCGGCGCCGTGCAATGCGTAGGCGGCGCGCAGTCCAGACGCACGGTGTTCTTCCCGGCCGGCGGCCCGGTTCAGGTGCGCGCCAACGTCGGTTCGATCCTTTTCCACCCGGTGCATGGCACCAGCACCCCGACCGGAACGCTGCGCGTCGTGGCGCGCAGCGGCGCGGCAGTGCACCAGATCGTCAACATCATGGGCCGAACCCGGGCCTGCAGCCCCAATGGCGTGACCGGGTACCCGACATGCTGAAGGCGTGGCCCGGCGCCGCTGTGGCGGCTTTGCCACGACGGGCGGGAGCCGCCACGCGATGAGCGGTGGGCGGCAAGCCATGACGCAATTCACATAATCCGTCTGATGACCGCAGCCAGCATTCCAGCGAGCCCGCGCCGGCTGAGGCCCGGGCGCGGGTTCACCCTGATCGAGCTGATGATCGGCATCTTCGTCGTTGGCGTTCTTCTGGCCGTTGCTTACCCCAGCTTCGTCGACCAGATGCGCAAGAGCCGTCGTGCCGACGCCATTGCCGCGCTGACCGCCCTGCAGCAGGCGCAGGAGCGCTGGCGTTCGAACAACCTGGCCTATGCCAACTTCAACACCGCAGGGGCCGGCAACGAACCCAACGGTCTGCGGCTGCCGCCCCACAGTGCGGCGGGTTACTACTCGCTCACCATCGACGGCCTGTCTGAAACCGCCTACACGCTCGTGGCCACCGCCAATCAGGACAATTCGCAGTCACAGGATGGCACTTGCCGCCAGGTAGGCGTGCGGGCGAGCAATGGCGTGCTGACCTACGGGTCGGGCACCACCAGCATCAACTGGGGCGCTGAGAACCCCGACCCCGGCCGTTGCTGGGCACGCTAGGGCTGCCGATGCGACGTTTTCAGGCCGCTGCCTTGTTTCGCGGCTTCACCCTGGTGGAGCTGATGGGTGTGGTGGCGGTCGCCGCCATCATCGCCGCCCTGGCCATTCCTGCCTTCACCGGCATGATCGAGATGCAGCGGCTGCGCGGCATCCAGGCCCAGCTGGTGACCGACATGCAGTTCGCGCGCAGTGAGGCCATCTCGCGGAACACGGTGGTGCGGGTGGCCTTCAGGAATACCGAGAACCTCAGCTGCTACACCATGTACACGGCGCCCTTCGTCCAGGGCGCGCAGGGCTCCTGCGACTGCACCCGGGGCCCCGGCAATGCCTGCGCCGGCATGGTCGACCGAACCGAAGTTCGAACGGTGCAGGTTCCGGCACGGAGCGCGGTCACGGTCAGGCCTCTGGGGCCGCCCGAACAGTTTCGCCGGTCGTTCGGCTATGACCCGGCCACGGGCGGGCTGTTGTCGAACCCGAACGACGCCGGCCCCACGGCCATCGACGACTTCCGCATCGACGCCTTCCTGGACAGCGAACGCACGCTGCGCACCTGGATCGAACGTTCGGGCCGGCCGATGGTCTGCAAGCCGCCGCTCTCGACGATGCAGGAGGCGGAATGCCCGGCATTCGAGCCATGACCGGCACGCACCTGCGCCAGCGCCGACGCCAGCACGGCATGTCGCTGGTCGAGCTGATGGTGGGCGTCACCATCGGCCTGTTCATCGTCGCTGCCGCCGTCACGCTGGTGGCCGGCCAGTTGAGCGACAACCGCAAGCTGACGGTCGAACTGCAGGTGCAGCAAGACCTGCGCGCCACAGGCGACATCATCACTCGGCAATTGCGCCGCGCTGGCTTCGCGGGTGTCGAGGGCGCACAGGCCGGCATCGCGACACCCGATGTCGCCCCGACGGTCAACGCCCTGGCCGACATCACCACCACGGCGCCCGATTTCGATGAAGTGGGCTTTGCCTACTACTACAACGCCGGCGACAACGGGCCCTACGGGTACAGGCTCGCCAACGGCGTGATCGAAGCCCAGATGGGCGGGGGCTGGCAGCAGCTCACCGACCCGCGCACCGTGCGCATCACCGCGTTCACCATCACGCCGGCCGCCGGCCTGCAGAGTCGGCTGCCCTGCCCGGTGCCCTGCGCCGATGGCACATCGAACTGCTGGCCGGAACTGGTGATGCGCGAGCTCGTCATCTTCATCCGCGGCGAGGCCGTGGGCGACCCGCAGGTGGTGCGCGAGATCAACAGCCGTGTACGGCTGCGCAACGACTGGGTGCGCTTCAACGATCCTGCCAACCCGGGCATGGCCTGCCCGCCGGGCTGAACGCCACACCATGACAAGCGCCCCCCAGCCCACCTCCCCCCACCCTCGCGGTGCGGCTTCGCTCATTGCCGTGATGGTGCTGTTCTTCATCATGGCACTGGCCGGGGCCTACAGCAGCCGCAATCTCATCTTCGAGCAGCGCACCTCGGCCAACCAATACCGGTCGACACAGGCCATCGAAGCTGCAGAAGCCGGTGTCGAATGGGCGCTGGCCATGCTCAACGGCGGCCGCATCGGCAACAACTGCCGCGAAGCAGGCGCCGCGGCCAACGCCACATCGTTCCGACAGCGCTATCTGAATATCGACGACGACGGCCAGCTCATACCGGTGGCCGACCCCCTGGCGGCGGCGCCGATCGCGCCAGCACCGCCCGTTCCGCTGATGCCCAGCTGTGTGTTCAACGGCGGCGACTGGGTATGCGATTGCCCGGTTCAGGGCGCACCCGTACTCGCTGCGCCTGTCGGCGCCGGGCCATTCCCGGCATTCCGTGTCCGCTTCAGCATCTACGACCCGCTCGTGCCGAACGTCAATACGCCGGTCGTCACCAGGCCCGGCCTGGTGATGATCGAAGTCAACGGCTGCACCAGCCTCGACCCGGCCTGCCTGGATTTCCCCGGCGCCGCCGCAGCGCAGGAAGGCCGGGCCACAGTCCATGCGATGGTGGCCTTGAAGTCGGCCCTGCCATCGACTCCGGCCGCCGCCCTGACCGTTCGCGACAGTGTGCTGGGCGGCGCCTTGCAGGTCGTGAATACCGATCCTGACAGCGGCGGCGTCACGGTGCAGGCAGGTGGCGCCATCAACTCGGCGGGTATGAGCCTGCTGTCGATACCCGGGTCGAACGGCGACTCCTTCGTCGAGAACGACGAATTGCTCAACGATGTTTCGCCGAATTCGCTGAAGGTGGCCGTGCCCCCGATGAACCCCAACCGCGTGTTCGATTCGGTCTTCGGCACGCTACCCAACACCTACCAGTTCCAGCCTGCGGCCATCAACTGCCCGCTGGCACCCGGCTGCCAGACGCTGGCGACCCTGGTCAACCAGAACCCGGGCCGTGTCATCTGGATCAACGGCGACCTCGTGCTCGACGCTGCCGGCGACATCGGCAGCGCGCCGAACCCTGCGGACCCGGCCAACACCGGCCCGGTCGTCATTGTCGCCACGGGCAACGTCGTCGCCACGGCCAACGTGCGCATCTTCGGCTTCGTCTACAGCCAGTCCGGCGCCTGGACAGGCACACCCGAAATCCAGGGTGGCGCATTCGTCGAAGACGCCCTCGATGCCACCGCCGGTGGCCGGATCGTTTTCAACCGCGACGTGATGCAACACCTGCTGCATCGCTCGGGATCGTTCGTCCGGGTTCCGGGCGGCTGGAGGGATTTCCAATGAATGCCTTGCGTTTCCAACGAGTGCGGCGCGGCGTTTCGCTCATCGAGGCCGTCGTCGCCCTGGCGGTCATGGCTTTTGGTCTGGTGGCCATCGTCGGCCTGCAAGCCACGCTGCGCAGCAACAGCGACGTATCCAGGCAGCGCGCCGAAGCCCTGCGCCTGGCGCAACAGGAGATCGAGCGCTGGCGCGCCTTCGCCACCCTGCAGGGTGGCCCCGGCGTCAACTTCGCCGACATCGCCAGCTTGGACAGTCAGATCGTCGGCCGCAACGCGACCTACGCCGTCCGCCGCACCGTGCCCGTGCAGCAGGCACCGGCACCGCTGACCGTTGCAGTCAACGTCAGCTGGACCGATCGCACGGGCCAGGACCAGAACGTCTCCCTGAACACCACGATCGCCGGCATTTCGCCGGAACTGGCCGGTGCCCTGGTGCTGCCGCAGAACCAGGGTATTGCGCGTCGCGTGAACAACCGTAGCCCGCTGATACCGCGTATGGCGAAGAACTTCGGCGACGGCACCAGCGGCTTCGTGCCGCCCCAGACCACGGGCAGGAAGGTGGCCTGGGTCTTCAACAACGTCAGCGGCGTGATCGAACGGGTTTGCGCCATCGAGACCGATGTTTCAACCGACACGCTCCAGGCAACGGCCGTGGCTGCCACCCTGGACAGTTGTGACACCAGCCGGACGGCGCAGTTGCTCTCGGGCTACGTCAACTTCGCCAACCCGGCAGCCCAGCCCGACGAGGCGGAGGCCGAAGCCCCCACCGGGCTGGCGCTGAACCTGGACATGGAACTCACCCTGGCGAGCAGAGGCCACCCCAGCCCAGGCTACGAGTGCTTCGACGACAGTCCCCAGGAATTCGAGCAATCGGCACGACCAGTGGCCTATTACTGCGCCATCTATTCGAACCCGGACCGCAAGTGGTCGGGCCGGTTGCGTGTGCTGCCGCTGGCTTTTGTCGGCTCCACCGTGGGCCTTTGGACCATTGGCACCGGCGACGCCCGGGAAGGGGACGAGCGCACCGTGTGTCGCTACACCACGCTCACCGGCGACGGCACGTCCACCTCGAAGAACAGCGCCCATCCGCTGGACTACACCGTCGACGGCAGCGTCCGCGGCGCAGCCTTGCGCGACCAGAACTTCCTCGTGATCAGCGGTTCACACACCTGCCCGGTGGACGCGCTTTCGAGCACCGACATGGTCAACGCCAACACCCGCGTCCACCAGAACGGCATCCAGCCCTACATCTGACCCGCAGGCTGCCCTGAAGCGGCCGGGCAACGCGGCCCTGGGATACTGCCGGCCATGCAGCAGGCCGTACTGGACCGACAGCGCATGACCGAAGCCCTGGCGCTGGCCGCCACGGCGATCGGCAACACCGAGCCCAATCCGCGCGTGGGCTGCGTCATCGGGCATGCCGACGGGCAAGTACTCGGCGTGGGTGCCACCCAGCCGCCGGGCCAGGCCCATGCCGAAGTCATGGCCCTGCGCGCGGCCGCCGCCGCAGGCGCCCAGGTGCGCGGGGCCACCGCCTGGGTAACGCTGGAGCCCTGTGCCCATCACGGTCGCACACCGCCCTGCTGCGACGCGCTCGTGGCCGCGGGCGTGGCGCGGGTGGTGGTGGCCGTGCGTGACCCCTTTGCACAGGTGGCGGGCCAAGGCGCGGCACGTCTGCGCGCTGCCGGTGTGGTGGTCGACGGTGTCGACGCCGATCTGGCCGCTGCCGCCTGGCAGCTGAACATCGGCTTCTTCTCGCGCGTGGCACGCGGTCGGCCCTGGGTGCGCATGAAGCTGGCGACCAGCCTCGACGGCCGCACCGCGCTGCCCGACGGCAGCAGCCAATGGATCACGTCCAGCGAAGCCCGCGCCGACGGCCACGCCTGGCGCCAGCGCGCTTCGGTCGTCGTCACGGGTGTCGGCACCGTGATCGCCGACAACCCGCGCCTGGACGTGCGCGGCCGTGCGGGCAGCTGGCAGCCGCTGCGGGTGGTGGCAGACAGCCAATTCCGCACGCCGGCCGACGCGCAACTGATCAGCCTGCCCGGCGGCTGCGTCGTTGCCGGCGTTCATGGCGACGCCGATGCTGCGCGGCGGGCCCAGGCCCTGGGCAGCGCCGGCGCGCAGACCGTGGCCCTGGCCGCCACCGCCGAAGGCCGCATCGACCTGCACGCCCTGCTGGCCTGGCTGGCCGCCCGCGACGCCAACGAAGTGCATGTCGAGGCCGGTGCGGCGCTCAGCGGTGCCCTGCTGCGTGAAGGCCTGGTCGACGAACTGCTGGTCTACCAGGCGCCGCTGCTGCTGGGACCGGGCCGGGGCATGGTTGACTGGCAGCCCCTGGCTGCGCTGGGCGACGCGCCGCGCTTCGAATGGCTGCAGGCAGAACGACTGGGAACCGACCTGCGTCTGCGGCTGAAGCGTGTCGACGACGACTTCTGGCACTCGCAGACGCTTTCATCACTGTGACGCTCGCCCTGGCCGGCGCCGCTTGAATGGGGGGTTGTTGCGACGGGGCGCAAGGCTAGTATCCCGCCAACCCAGACACGTTTGCTTGCATCTTGGCCCGTGTGGGCCTTTGTGCGGCAGCCAACGAACTGGGGTGCTTTCCCGGAGCGTTCATGCCCAGCCCCAAGCGACTGATTCCAAGCGTATTGCTAGCCGCCGTCGCGGCGTTTGGCGCGGGACCATCGGGTGCGGAAGTGCGCATCTTTTTCGGCAACGACCCTTTCGCGGCTGGCGTGGTGCCGCCTGGCGGATCGGCGCAGACCGCGCGCAACGCCTTCATTGCCAGCCTCTTGACCGACGCCAGGGAAAGCTTCGACGGAGCGTCCTTCATCGCCGGCACGCAGCCCACCGTGGTCAGCCCGCAAGCGGTCCTGGGCGGAGCAGGAGCGATGTACCGCAACCCTGGTGCGCTCGGGACGACGCTCATCGAGAACCGGACTTTCATCGGTGGCGTCAGCACCGGGCGCTTCAACACATCTTCCCCCGGCGCCGGCAATTGGTGGGAAACGAGTGCCTCGTTCACCTTGACGCTGACTTCCGGCGTCCAGGCCATCGGCTTTTACGGGACCGATTTCGGAGACTTCGGCGGGTCGCTGAGGCTCGCCCTGTTCAATGGCGATCAGCCCCTCGTCGACAACATCCTTGTAGGGCCGGGTGGCGGCCAGAATGGTTCGCTGTTGTTCTACGGGTATCTGAACACCGAGATCAGCTTCAATCGAGTGGTCTTCACACTGACCCAGTTGGATCCCGACGACATCGACAGCTACGACCTGGTCGGCCTCGATGACCTCGTCGTGGGAACTGCAGTCCCCGAGCCCCAGACCTTGATCCTCTTCGCTTGCGGGTTGGGCCTGGTCCTGCCATCGATCAAGCGGCGCAGCATGCTGCGCCTGCGCGCGGTCGACGCGGTCTGATTCTCAGGCCCTCTCGGGCACTCTCAGGCGGGTATCCGGGCGGGATCTGCGGATCCTGCGCGTCTTGATGCGGGTGCGGCCGCAGGCACCCTGGCGACATCCCCGTCTTGGGTGGCCACCTACAATCCGGGCATGTCGATTTCCCCTGTCCCCGAGCTGGTGGCTGAACTGGCTGCCGGCCGCATGGTCATCCTCGTCGACGAGGAAGACCGCGAAAACGAGGGTGACCTCGTGCTCGCTGCCGAACACGTCACCCCCGAAGCCATCAATTTCATGGCTCGCCACGCGCGTGGCCTGATCTGTCTGACGCTCACGCGCGAGCGCTGCGAATACCTGCAGCTGCCGCCCATGGCCAGCCGCAACGGTACCAAGCACGGCACCGCCTTCACCGTGTCGATCGAAGCCGCCACCGGCGTCACCACGGGCATCTCGGCCGCTGACCGCGCGCGCACCGTCCAGGTGGCTGTCGCGCGCGACGCCAAGGCCAGCGATCTCGTGCAGCCTGGCCATATCTTCCCGCTGCAAGCCCAGGACGGCGGCGTGCTCATGCGCGCCGGCCACACCGAAGCCGGCTGCGACCTGGCCGGCATGGCCGGACTTCAGCCCGCGGCCGTGATCTGCGAGGTGATGAAGGACGACGGCACGATGGCGCGCCTGCCCGACCTGCAGGTCTTTGCGCGCGAGCATGGCCTGAAGATCGGCACGATCGCCGACCTCATCGGCTACCGCAGCCGCAATGAAACCCTGATCGAACGCGCCGGCAGCCGCCGCCTGCAGACCCCGCAGGGTGCGTTCGACTGCACCGCCTTCCGCGACAAGAGCGGCGGCGTGCATCTGGCGCTGTCGCATGGGCAATGGTCGGCCCAGGACGAGGTGCCGGTGCGCGTGCACGAACCCTTCACCGCGCTGGACCTGCTGGACAGCGCCCACAGCGGCCATTCCTGGCCCTTGCCGGCGGCTTTGCAGGCGCTGCAGGCCAGCCGCCACGGCGTCGCCGTGCTGCTCAACTGCGGGCAGGACGCCGCCCACCTGCTGCCACAGCTTCTGCCCGCCGAAGCCGCAGCGCCGGCGCCGCGTGCGCAGATGGACCTGCGCACCTATGGCGTGGGCGCGCAGATATTGCGCGAACTCGGCGTTCGCCGCATGCAGCTGCTCGGCAACCCGCGGCGCATGCCCAGCATGACCGGCTACGGCCTGGAAATCACCGGCTTCCGCCCCGCCCCGGGCAAGGCCGCCTGAACGAGAACACGACACCATGCTGGAAGCCGACAAAGGCACCACCGACGAACTGCTGGCCGACTTGCTGGGCGAAGGCCTGCGCATCGGCATCGTTCGCGCCCGCTTCAACGACGCCCTCACCAGCAAGCTGGCCAGCGCCTGCCTGGCCGAGCTCGACCGCCTTGAGGTCGACCCCGGCGACATCCGGCTGGTGCAGGTGCCGGGGGCGCTGGAGATTCCGATCGCGTTGAAGGCCATGGCCGCTTCGGGCGACTTCGACGCGCTCATCGCCCTGGGCTGCATCATTCGCGGCGAGACCTACCACTTCGAGCTGGTGGCCAACGAAAGCGGCGCTGGCGTCACGCGCGTCGCGCTGGACCATGGCCTGCCCGTGGCCAACGCCATCCTCACCGTCGAGGACGAAGCGCAGGCCTGGGCCCGTGCCGAGGACAAGGGCCGCGACGCCGCGCGCGTGGCCGTCGAGATGGCCAACCTGCTGGAAGAGCTTTCGTGAGCGACGACACCCCCGCCGCCGCGGCCGCCGCCAACCCCGATCCAGCCGCCCCGGCGCCGAAGAAGCCGCAGCCCAAGTCGGGCCGCCGCCGCGCGCGTGAATTTGCGCTGCAGGGCCTGTACCAGTGGCTGCTGTCAGGCGCCAGCGAAGGCGACATCATCGCCAACCTGCGTGAGCTGGACGACTTCGGCAAATGCGACCGCGCCCACTTCGATGCGCTGCTCCATGGCGGCATCGAGCAGGCTGCCACGCTCGATGCCGTGCTGGCCCGCCACATCGACCGCCCGGTGGCCCAGCTCTCGCCGGTGGAACATGCCGTGCTGATGATCGGCTGCTACGAAATGACCCATTGCCTGGACATCCCCTACCGCGTGGCCATCAACGAGGCCGTGGAACTGGCCAAGGCCTTCGGTGGCACCGACGGCCACAAGTACGTCAACGGCGTGCTCGACAAGGCCTCGGCTGAACTGCGGCCGGTCGAAGCCAGCCAACCGCGCCCGCCGCGGCCGCACCGCCCGCGCGCATGACCGGCGCCTGATGTGGGCGTGAATTCCCCGTGATCCGAACAGCCACCCGGCTGCAGCACATCGACCCGTTCTGGGTCATGGAATGTGCCAAGGCGGCCCAGGAGATTGCGCGCAGCCCGGCCTGCGACCCGGCGCTGGGCGGCGAGCCGATGATCTACCTGAACATCGGCGAGCCGGACTTCACGGCCGCCGCACCCGTGCTCGCCGCGGCCCAGGCCTGCCTGGCGGGCGGCCACACGCAGTACACGCAGGCCACCGGCCTGCCGGCGCTGCGCGAGCGCATCGCCGCCTGGTACGACACCAGGTTCGGGCTGCAGATCGACCCGGCGCGCATCGTCGTCACGGCCGGGGCTTCGGCGGCCCTGCAGCTCATCTGCCTGGCACTGTTCGAGCCCGGCGACGACGTGCTCATGCCCGACCCCAGCTACCCCTGCAACCGGCACTTCGTTGCCGCCGCCGGGGCCCGGGCGCAGCTGCTCCCGGCCGGGCCCGAGCAACGTTTCCAGCTCGACGCCGCGAGCGTCGCCGCAGCCTGGGGGCCGGCCACGCGCGGCGTGCTGCTTGCGTCGCCGAGCAACCCCACCGGCACGTCGATCGCGCCAGGCGAGATGGCGCGCATCGCCGAGGTGGTGCGCGCCCGCGGCGGCGTCACCCTGGTCGACGAGATCTACCTCGGGCTGAGCTACGAATCGGCCTTCGGCCACAGCGCACTGGCGCTGGGTGAGGACATCGTCTCGATCAACAGCTTCTCGAAGTACTTCAGCATGACCGGCTGGCGGCTGGGCTGGATGGTGCTGCCTCCGGAACTGGTGGCGCCGGTGGAAAAGCTCGCGCAGAACCTGTTCATCTGCCCGTCGACGCTGGCCCAGCACGCCGCGCTGGCCTGCTTCGACGACGCCGCCATTGCCGAATACGAAGCCCGGCGCGACGAGTTTCGCCGCCGCCGTGACTTCATCGTGCCGGCGCTGCAGCGCATCGGGTTCGACGTGCCGGTGGCGCCCGACGGCGCCTTCTACGTCTGGGCCGACTGCTCGCGCTTCCTCACGCCGGCCATGCCCAGCAGCTGGGAATTCAGCTTCGAGATGATGCGCCGCGCCCATGTGGCGCTGACCCCGGGGCGCGACTTCGGCCCGGCCGCGGCCGGTCGCTTCGTACGCCTGTCTTTCGCCAGCAGCATGGCACAGCTGGAAACTGCCGTGGCCCGGCTGGCCCGCGAACTGGGCTGACACGGCCTCCCTTTTCCCGCCTTCGGGCCGGGCCGCGGTGCGTAAGCTGCTGCACCGTGGGTTATCACTTCTTTGGCAAGCGCAGCAAGCGCACGGAACGCGACCGGGGCAACGACGCGACGACGGAATTCGCCGCGACCGAGGCCACGTTGCCCCCTGCCGCGCGCGATTTCGACCCCCCGGACCTGGACATCGACGTGCAGGACGAGCCCACGCCGAGCGACGTGATGGACTCGCAAGTCGATTCGCAAGTTGATTCCCAGGTCGATTCGCAGGTCATGGACAGCCAGATCCGCGACTCGCGCCCGCCAGGCAGGACCGGCACCAGCGGCCGCAGCCCCGAAGAAGCCGAAGCCGACACCGTCACGAAGTCGCAGCCGACGCTGTCGCACGTGGGCCGCTACGCGCTGAAGTCGCGCCTGGGCCAGGGTGGCCTGGGCCAGGTGCACGAGGCCTGGGACCCGCTGCTGTCACGCACCGTGGCCGTGAAGACGCTGCAGTTCGACCTGCCCACACCGCTGCGGGTGTCGCTCGACGGCATGATCCTGAACGAGGCGCGGGCTGCCGCCAGCCTGAACCACGCCTACATCGTCACCGTATTCGATGCCGGGCTGTCGGCGCATGGCGTGTACATCGCCATGGAACGCCTGCAGGGCCGCGACATGCGCCATGCGCTGGCCAGCGGCTGGGTGCCCAGCCCGCGCGTGGCTGCCGTGCTGGTGCGCCGCGTGGCCGACGCGCTGGCCTATGCGCATGGCCGCGGCGTCGTGCACTGCGACATCAAACCCGCCAACATCTTCCTCGTCGGCCGCGACCGGCCCAAGGTCCTGGACTTCGGCATCGCCCGCATCGCCAACGGCACGGCCGCACCCGCGCTGGACGGCACGGTGGCCGGCTCGCCGCACTATCAGGCGCCAGAACAGGTGCGCGGCGAGACCGTGGACGCCCGCACCGACCTCTACGCCCTGGGCACCGTGCTGTATGAGCTGCTGACCGGCCGCAAGGCCTTCGGCGGCGATTCGGTCGAGCAGATTCAAACCGCGGTGCTCACGCTGCACCCGGCGCCGGCGCATGAAGTGCGGCCGGGCGTGCCCAAGGCGCTCTCGGACATCGCCGCCCGGGCCATGGCGCGGGACCCGACCGAACGCTTCGCCAATGCCATCGAGATGTCGATGAGCTTGCGCCGCTGGACCGAGACCCATGCCAGCCGCCCGGCGCGAGCCCCGACGCCACACGTGACTGCGCCCTCGCCGCGCAAGACCGCCCCGCCGCCCGCGCGGCTGCGGCCGGTGCTGTTGCTGGGTGGCTTGCTCGCGGCCGTGGGCCTGGGTGCCGTGATGCTGCGGCGCCGGCCAGCCGCCGACGCTGCCGATAGGGCGGAGACTGCCGCCACAGCCACCGCGCTGGCCGCCCTGCCACCGGGCGAAAAACTGGCGCCTGCGGCCAGTGCAGCATCAGTCGCCAAGAGCCCAGCCGTCGAACCCGAGGTCGCGGCGACTGGCGCCGCGACGACGGCTGCAGCTGCGCCGCCCGCCCCGGGCAGCATCGGCGCCAAACCGGCGGCCCCTGCGGCCACCAGACCGAGGCCTGCGGCGCCGAAGCCCCTGGCGCCTGCCTCTGCCGTGCGCCCGGCAACAGCCACCGGCAGCGTGCAGCTGGCCATCTCGCCCTGGGGCCGGGTCGAGGTCGACGGCACCCCCGCCGGCACGACACCGCCACTGACACGCCTGACGCTCAACGAAGGCACGCACACCATCACCGTGCGCAACGAGGACTTTCCGCCTTTCGTGGCCACGGTCCAGGTGAATGCCGACAAACCGGCGACGCTGCGCCACCGTTTCGGACCCTGACCGCCATGAGCCGATTGCGCACACTGCCTGCCTGCCTGCCCCCGCCTGCCGAACCGTTCCGCCCGGGCCTGACCCTGTTTATCGCCATCGTGGCGCTGCTGTCGGCCTGTGCGGCACCGCCTGCGGCTGCGCCCGCCACACCGCCGCCCCCCGTGGGCCTGGCCGAGATGCTCGAACGGCCCGCCGAACGGGCCCTGTTCGACGGCATGCGCGCCTACGACGACGCCCAGTACGCCCAGGCCGAAGCCGCCCTGCGCCGCGCCCTGGACGCCGGCCTGCAGAGCCCGCGCGACCGCGCCAGCGCGCACAAGCTGCTGGCCTTCATCACCTGCACCAGCGAGCGCCTGGCCGAGTGCGAAGCGGCATTCCGCGCCGCCCGCGCCACTGATCCGGGCTTTGCACTCAGCAAGTCGGAAGTGGGCCATCCGCTGTGGGGCCCAGTGGCCCGGCGCGTCCTGCCCTGACCGCTGGCGGGGCCAGGCCGGCCGGCACGGGATAATCCCGCTGCCGATGACTGAGCCCGCCCTGTTCCAGCAAACGATCCGCGTGTATTGGGAAGACACCGACGCCGGTGGCGTGGTGTTCTACGCCAACTACCTGAAGTTCTTCGAACGTGCCCGCACCGAATGGCTGCGCAGCCTGGGGCTGCAGCAGCAGGCGCTGCGCGAAAGCACGGGCGCGATCTTCATCGTCAGCGACACCCAGCTGCGCTACCTGTCGCCGGCCCGGCTGGACGACGAGTTGCGCGTGACGGTACGGCCCCTGCAAATGGGCCGGGCGTCGATGCAGCTGACCCAGCAGGCCTGGTGCGGGCCACGCTTGCTGGCCGAAGGCGAGATCCGCATCGGCTGTGTCGACCAGCACACCTTCAAACCCCGGCGCATTCCCGGCGCCCTCATTACAAGATTGGGCGAACACCTGCCATGAACGCCGACATGTCGATCACATCGCTCGTCCTGCAAGCCAGCCTGGTGGTGCAGCTGGTGATGGCTGGCCTGGCCGCGATGTCGCTGGCCAGCTGGACCGTCATCTTCGGCAAGCTCTTCGGCCTGAAGCGCGTGCGCAATGCCAACGAAGACTTCGAACGGGAATTCTGGTCGGGCAAGAGCCTCACCGAGATGCAGCAGGCCGTGAACAACAAGGCCGAGACCGCGCCGCTCGAACGCATCTTCGCCAGCGGCATGCGCGAATTCCTGAAGTTGCGCGAAAAACGCATGGACGCCGGCGTGCAGCTGGACGGCGCGCGCCGCGCCATGCGCGCGAGCTACCAGCGTGAACTGGACGTGGTCGAAAGCAGGCTCAGCTTCCTGGCCACGGTGGGTTCGGTCTCGCCCTACATCGGCCTGTTCGGCACGGTCTGGGGGATCATGCACGCCTTCGTCGGCTTGTCGAACCTGCAGCAGGTCACGCTGGCCACCGTGGCCCCGGGCATTGCCGAAGCGCTGGTGGCCACGGCCATCGGCCTGTTCGCGGCGATTCCAGCGGTGGTGGCCTACAACCGCTTCGCCCGCGACATCGACCGCATCGCGATCCAGTTCGAGAGCTTCATCGAGGAGTTCAGCAACATCCTGCAGCGCAATGCCGGCACGCCGCCCAGCGGCTCGGCCACGGCAGGCACACCTTCAGGTTACCGCTGATGAACTGGCCCCCAAGCTCACTTCGTTCGCTGCCTTGCGGCTGGCAGGCCGCAAGGCCTTCGCCAGCCACTCGCGGGCGCGCAGGCGCCCGCTCGGTGCGGGCTCAGCCCCCCAAGGGGGCGCATCAGCGCCCTCGGGCGGCCGGGCGTCGCTGATGGCCTCCCCGATGGGCCGCAGCGGCGGCCGCCGAAGGCGCTCGATGAACGAGATCAACATGGTCCCGTTCATCGACGTGATGCTGGTGCTGCTGATCATCTTCATGGTCACGGCCCCGCTCATCACCACGGGTGTGGTCGACCTGCCGAGCGTCGGCCGCGCGGCGCAGCGCGCACCCCAGGTCCTCGAGGTGATCGTCGGCACCGACGAGAAGCTGCGCCTGAAGGCCGACGGGCAGGACCCCGTGCCGCTGGCGCTGAACCAGCTGGCCGTGCGTGTGCGCCAGGCCCAGGCCGGCAACGAGGACGTGCCGGTCGTCATCAGCGCCGATCGCAGCGTGCGCTATGAAAGCGTGGTGCGCGTGATGGACACGCTGCAACGCGCTGGCGTGAAGCGCGTCGGCCTGAGCGTCAAGCAATCCGGCAACTGACGGGCCACGAGACCGCCGATGGCCACCGCCACTATCGCCCGCCGTGACGCGCTGCTGCCTCAGCCGCCTGGCGGCATGGGCCGCGGCGCGGTGCTGGCCGTGGGTGCGCATATCGGCTTGCTGTTCGCGCTGACGGCGGCTGTCGACTGGCGCTCGCGCCCGCCCGAGGCCGCCGCTGTTGCCGAGCTGTGGGCTGCCGTGCCGCAGGTGGCCGCGCCGAGGCCTGTGCCCGAGCCGGCACCGCCGCCACCGCCGCCGG
>JALHPF010000003.1 GCA_022842595.1 Rubrivivax sp. | reverse complement strand
GCCCGGTGCCCCGGCGTCGCCCCCCTTGCCGCCATCGCCCGCACCGGCTGCCGCACCGTCCCCCGGGGCCGTGGCGGGCGGAACCGGCGCGCCACGGCCACCGCGGCGTGTCGAATTGCCGGCGCCAGCGACACCGCGCACCCAGCTCGAACTGCAGCGCCAGGTGGCCCACCGGCTGGTGCAGGCCCACCCGGACACGAGTTACCTCACGCCTTCCCCGGACCGCCTGCTCGCGATCCCGGTGCTCGAGATCGAGCTCAACGCCAATGGCACGGTACGCCGCATCGAGGTGCTGCGCCACCCGAAAACCGGCGGCGAAGCCACCAAGCTGGCCATCGAGGCGGTGCACCGCGCGGCACCCTTCGGCCATGTCTCGCACCTGCCGCGGCCGTGGAAGGTGGTCGAGACCTTCCTCTTCGACGACAGCCTGCGCTTCAAGCCGCGCATCCTGGACTTGCAGTGATGCTGCAGGCGCAGCGCCCGCGAGTTGCCCCAGCCTGCACAATCCTCCGATGTTCCTGACTGTCCCCACGCTGCTGACCTGGGCGCGCATTGGCGCGATACCGCTGATCGTCGGCGTCTTCTATCTGCCGCTTGCGGGCGCTGTCCAGAACCAGATCGCGGCCGGCCTGTTCGTGCTTTTCGCCTTGACGGACTGGCTCGACGGCTGGCTGGCCCGCAAGCTGAACCAGACCTCGGCCTTCGGCGCCTTCCTCGACCCGGTGGCCGACAAGTTCCTGATCTGCGCCAGCCTGCTGGTGCTGCTGGAGCAGGGCCGCGTCGATTCGCTCATTGCCTTGATCATCATCGGCCGCGAAATCGCGATCTCGGCCTTGCGTGAATGGATGGCCCAGATCGGCGCTTCGCGCAGCGTGGCCGTGCACATGCTGGGCAAGCTGAAGACCGTGTCGCAGATGGTGGCGATCCCCTTTCTCCTGTACGACGGCAGGTTGCTGGGTCTGTTCGACACCCGGCCCTGGGGCACCGCGCTGATGTGGGTGGCGGCGGTGCTCACGGTGTGGTCGATGGTCTATTACCTGCGCAAGGCCATTCCCGAGATCCGGGCCAAGGCACCGTGACGGTTCCGGGTCCAGCGGCGGCCGAAGCCCGCCGTGACGCGCTGCTGCGCGCCATGCCGGTCGTGTTCGTGCTCATCTGGAGCACCGGCTTCGTGGTCGCGCGCTATGGCATGCCCCATGCACCGCCGTTCACCTTCCTCTGCTGGCGCTACGGCCTGTCGATCCTGGCCTTCCTGATCTGGGTGCAATGGTCCGGCGCCGTGTGGCCTTCCACTCGCACGCAGTGGCTGCACCTGGCGGTGACCGGCCTGTGCATGCACGCCGGTTATCTGGGGGGCGTCTGGGCGGCCGTACGCGCCGGCATCGGTGCCGGCACCGTGTCGCTCATCGTCGGTCTGCAGCCGGTTCTGACGGCACTGTGGGTGGCCGCCAGCGGGCAGGGCCAGCGTGTCACGGGGCGCCAGTGGACCGGACTGGCGCTCGGGCTGGCCGGCCTGTTGCTGGTGGTGGGGCGCAAGCTGGGGCTGGGCGAGGTGACACCTTTCAATTTCGCGTGCGCCCTGCTGGCCCTGCTGGCCATCACCGCAGGCACGCTGTACCAGAAACGATTCGTTGCCCCCTGCGACGTGCGTACCGCCAACGCCGTGCAGCTCGGCGCGGCGCTTTTGGTGTCGCTGCCGCTGGCATGGCTTGAAACGGGTGCGGTCGACCTGCACCCCGAGCTCTTCGGCGCACTGGCCTGGTCGGTGCTCGTGCTGACGCTGGGCGGCAGTTCCTTGCTGTACCTGCTGGTGCAGCGGGGGGCGGCCACCCGTGTCAGCAGCCTGATGTACCTGGTGCCGCCGTGCACGGCGTTGCTGGCATGGTGGCTGTTCGACGAACAGCTCACCCTGGCGGTGCTTGCCGGGCTGGTGTTGACGGCCGTGGGCGTCTGGCTGGTGGCACGCGCGCCCCGCGTGCAGGCGGCGTAGTCGGCCTTAGGTTTGCGCGACAGGCTTGTCAAGCGTGAAAGCTCCCTCATTCCCAAGGTTGGGACACCGCTTTTGCAGTGTCCGAAGGCGGCGGCCTTGGCCCTAGAATCGCCCCTCTGCTTTGCAGCGCCCAGACCGACGATTAAGACGAGGGGAACCACGTGAACAAGAGTGAACTGATCGAAGTCATCGCCCACCAAGCCGACATCTCCAAGGCCGCTGCAACGCGTTCGCTGGAGGCCGTCATTGGCGCCGTGAAGACGACGCTCAAGAAGGGTGACTCGGTCACCATCACCGGCTTCGGTACCTTCGCCGTGAACAAGCGCAAGGCGCGCACCGGCCGCAACCCGCGCACCGGCACCGCCATCAAGATCAAGGCCTCGAAGGTGCCGAAGTTCCGTCCGGGCAAAGGCCTGAAGGACGCTCTGAACGGCGTCAAGTAAAGCTGTCGCTGTCCGCGGCGCAAGACATCCGGGTGCTTAGCTCAGTTGGTAGAGCGGCGCCCTTACAAGGCGTAGGTCGGCGGTTCGAGCCCGTCAGCACCCACCACCCCCCCGGATAGAATCCGCAGGTTCTCGCGCTCTGCGGAACCCGGCGCAACCTGGCGTGAGCTGACAAAGAGGGCACCGCCCCCAGCCTTCCACGCAAGGCTCTGCCAACGCCTGCCACCCCCGACTCCGGATTAGGCCTGAACCGATGTTCGATTTCGTCCGCGCGCACACCCGTCTGACACTGGGTTTCCTGCTGCTGCTCATCATCCCGTCGTTCATCTTCTTCGGCATCGACGGCTACAGCCGCTTCACTGAAGGTGGCAACGCCACGGTGGCCAATGTCGATGGGCAGGCCATCACCCGGGCCGAATGGGACCAGGCCCACCAGCGCAATGTCGAACGGCTGCGCCAGCGTTCACCCGAGCTCGACGCCAAGCTGATGGACACCCCGCAGGCGCGCCGCGAGTCGCTGGACCTGCTGATCCGCCAGCGTGTGCTGTTGGCGGCCGCGCGCGACCAGCACCTGGCGCCCACCGACCAGCGCCTGCAGCGCCTGTTCACCACCGACCCGCAGTTCGCCGGCCTGCGCAACCCCGACGGCAGCGTCAACCGCGAACTCTTGAGCGCGCAGGGCATGAGCTCCGAGCTGTTTGCCGCGCAATTGCGCCAGGACCTGGCCATGCAGCAGGTGCTGGGCGCCATCACCGAGACCGCGCTGGCCCCGGCGGCCAGTGTCGCCGCCGCGGTCGAGCCGCTGCTGCAGCGCCGCGAAGTGCAGTTCCAGCGCTTCGACCCGGCCACGCTGCGCAACGGCATCAACCCTTCGGACGCCGACCTCGAAGCCTTCTACAAGGCCAACGAGGCCAGCTTCACGTCGCCCGAACAGGCCAGCATCGAATATGTGGTGCTCGACCTTGCCGCCCTGGGCGCCGGCGTTGCCGTGTCCGAGGAAGACCTCAACCGCTACTACGAAGAGAACCGCAGCCGCTACGCCCAGGCGGAAGAACGGCGAGCCAGCCATGTGCTGGTGAAGGCCGACGCCAGCATGAGTGCCGAAGCCAAGGCCAAGGCCAAGGCTCGCGCCGAAGAACTGCTGGCCCAGGTGCGCAAGGCGCCCGAGACCTTCGCCGAAGTGGCGCGCAAGAACTCCGAGGACACCGGCTCGGCGGCCAGTGGCGGCGATCTCGACTTCTTTGGCCGCGGCGCCATGGTCAAGCCGTTCGAGGACGCCGCGTTCTCGATGAAGCCAGGCGAGATCAGCAACCTCGTCGAGAGTGATTTCGGCTTTCACATCATCCAGCTCGTGGCCACGCGCGGCGGCCAGGCCAGGCCCTTTGCCGAAGTGCGCCCCGAGATCGAAGCCGAGGTG
Source organism: Rubrivivax sp. (assembly GCA_022842595.1). Lineage (GTDB taxonomy): Bacteria > Pseudomonadota > Gammaproteobacteria > Burkholderiales > Burkholderiaceae_C > Rubrivivax. The sequence continues at coordinate 227,896 of JALHPF010000003.1, read as the reverse complement.
CGCAAGTCACTGGCGCAGAAGCGTTATGCCGAGATCGCCGAGCAGTTCACCAACACCGTCTACGAGCAGGCGGACAGCCTGCAGCCGGCGGTCGACAAGCTCAAGCTGAGCAAGCAGACCGCCACCGTGCAGCGCCAGCCCGCCCCGGGTGCCACCGGCCCGCTGGCTTCGCCCAAGCTGCTGGAAGCGCTGTTCACGAGCGACGCCATCCAGAACAAGCGCAACACCGATGCCATCGAAACCGGTCCGAACCAGCTCGCGTCGGCCCGGGTGGTGACGCACTCGCCTGCGCGGGTGCTGCCACTGGCCGAGGTCAAGGACGCCGTGCGGCAGCGCGTCATCGACACCCAGGCTGCGGCACTGGCGCGCCAGCAGGGCCAGGCCCGCCTTGCCGAACTGCAGAAAGCGCCGACCGGCCCCGATGCCAGCGCCATGGGCACCACCGCCATCGTGTCGCGCGACCAGGCGCAGGGCGTGCCGAAGGCGCTGCTCGACGCCGTGCTGTCGGCCGACCCCGAAAAGCTGCCCCTGCTCACGGGCGTCGACCTCGGGCCGCAGGGCTACGTGCTGCTGCGCGTGAACAAGCTGCTGCCGCGCGAGAAGCAGCCGCAGGAAGACGCCGAGTGGCAGAAGCAGTACGCCCTGATCTGGGGTTCAGCCGAAGCCCGTGCCTACGAAGCAGCGCTTAAGCGGCGCTACAAGGTCGAGATCGTCGAAGCCGAAGTGGCGGCCGGCAGCAAGCCGGCGGCGGCCGGCGGTCAGTGAGGACATCGACGAAGCTATACTTCGCGGTTCGGTGGTGGCTGTAGCTCAGTTGGTAGAGTCCCAGATTGTGATTCTGGTTGTCGTGGGTTCGAGTCCCATCAGCCACCCCAAATATATTGCCGCCCTCTAAGTCGTTGTCACAGAACGACTTTTCGACACCAGCCAAACCCCATGGGTACAGGTCTTGGGTACAGGATGGGTACAGGTAGCCCGCCGCGCACGGCGGGGTCCTGCGCAGGGTAGCTAGCATGGCCGTTTGAGCACCCCCGCTCCGGCCGGCCGGTGCCACGAGGAGACCGGGTCGCCGGAGCGGAAGGACATCAAGGCTCAGCTGTGGGAGACAAGCGCCTCCCCAAGCCCACGAGCGTGCAGCCGCCCGTCACTTCAACAGGTCCGACGCCCGCACCCAGTCACCACCTGGGCGCCTCACCAACACAGCGCCTGAGGTGTCGACGTGGGTCTCGAAGCCCGCCTGCTGCAGGGCCGACACCTCGCCGCCCGGATTGACCCGGCGGAACTGTTGGGCCAGGCCGATGAAGCCGCCGGGGTCCCTGGCGTGGACCAGCCGCTGTACTGCTTCCTGCAACTTCTGCGGATGCTCTCGGGCGAACTCATAGAAGGCTTCCTTGCGGGACCCCTCCCCGAGACCAAGCGGGGCCACCGCAGCGGCCACCGCGCGCTCATGCATCGCGTATCCAGCTTCCACGTATTGGCGAGCCAGCGCCGGCTCTATGGCTGAGTCCACCGCTAGCGCCTGGGCAGCGCTCGCGAGGTCCGCGCCCGTTACCACTGCCAGGGACACCGAAGCGGCTGCGGCATCGTATGCATGCTGGGGGAGCGGGTCGATTGCGGCAGCCCACTCGGCATCATCTTCCGCGGCGAAGATTTCCGCACCGGGGTCGGCTGGCCCCTGCTCTTTCTCAGCCGCTTCGGCCTCTGCCGCGTGCTCCATGGCAGCCGGTGCGCCCACCACATCAGCGTAGCCACCGCCGTCCATCTGTCGAATGAGGCCTTCACGAAGCGCCACCGCAATCTGTGTGCGGGTGCTGGGTTGGCCTGGAATCAGCTCGACGGTGTCGTGCATCCCCTGGCGCTGCTTCGTGGCCATCACGGAACCACCAGCCGCGCCGTCGAAGCTCACCGCGTGGCGGGCGACGTCTGCGCTCTGGACCTCATTGGCACCGGCCATGTGGCTGATGGTGCCGCCGTGGACTCGCGTGGGCTCGGGCCGCGACAGGGGAACCTCGGGGGGTGTCAGGCCGTAGATAACCCGCGTGACACCGCCATGTGACGGCTCGCTGCGCGGCTCCACTGCAGGGGTCTGCGGGTGGGCCATACGGACAACGTCTGTGTAGTTGTCGAACGCGCTCACAGTGGGTACTCCTGCGAACGGACCACCACAGCGCCCCGTGCGTTGCGGAACTTCACAACGACTGTGTAGCTGGTCGACCCGGCCCAGGTGCGGACCAGCGGCGAGGCGAACCAGGCTGTCACCCCATTGGCACTGGCGGGGACCAAGCTGAACGCGATGCTGTCACCGAAGCTGCCGTAGGGGACGCTGATATAGACCAGCTCCACGTCGTGGGGATCGAGGATGCCGGTGATTGCCACCATGACACCGTTCTTCTGGTTCGACAGGGTGCGCAGGGTGCCCGTGATGGTCTGGCCTGCAGTGACAGCCCCGCTGTACTCACTGTTGATGGCGAAGCCGGAGTCAGCCGTGACGAAGGTGCGGATTGGCGCGGTCGGGAGGTAGGGGTAGTAGCTCGAACTCATGATCGGAATTCCTAGAGAGGTTGATGAAAGCGAAAGACGGGAACGAAGGGAGCCCTGCAGTGCTGCAGCTTTGTGGACTGAGCACGGCGGAGCCCAGCAGAGCCCTCGTGAGGCCTGCTGGTGAACTTGTTGGGTGTTGGGTGTGGGGGGTGGTACGGGTGGCCTGCTGGCCTGCGAGGCAACCTCGTGGGTTACCTGCTGGGCTCAGCGGCTGGGGCCCCCGGGGGACGGGGACGGAGGTGGGAGGAGTGCCCCGGGAATGGCAGGCTGCTGGCGGACCCGGCGGGAACAACCTAGAGGGACTCTTTGAGGTGCTCTGCGAGGATGAGCGTCTAGCCCTGCTTTTGCCCCACCGCTCCCGGATCAGGCAGTGGGCAGGAAGTCCCATCCGGGCACCTGCAGTGCAGCCCGCCGGCCGCGCCTGGGTTCCAGGTAGAGATTGCAGGGCCGCAGGTCGCGCCTGTCGCCGCTGCGGTAGCCGGTCTGCTCGTCCCTATCAGCGCCCGAGACAAGGGCAGCCACAGAGCGCAGCCGAGATACTGCAGACATAAGCCCGGGCTCTTCGGTCCTGACGTACATAAGCCCGGAGCGACCGGCGGAGTTAAGCAGCCAAGCACCCACACAGCCGGTGGCCACGACTGCGGCATAACCTTCCGGCGTGGTGACAGCATCGGTGCCATCCTGCAGCCGCATGAAGATGGCCGGCTGTCCCTCGAAGGTGCCCAGCCTGGGCCCGCGGGCGCATGCTGTGGCGCTCATTGCTGCACTGCCGAGGTGACGGCTTGTGAGGTGTTCGCCACCGTGCGTGCGTCGGCCCAGGCGGCCAGGTCTGCAGGTGCGTACCGCACTGCCTTCGCAGTCAGGCGCACATAGCGGGGGCCACCACCCTTGATCCTCCAGGCTTCCAGCGTGCGGGGCGAAAGGGCCAGGTGGTCGGCCGCTTGTTGGGGTGTCATCAGTGCTTGCATGTTTCGTTCGTCCAATGCGAAGCGCCCCGGTGGTCTTGGTGACCAGGCGGGGCGCGTGTGGTTGTTGAAGGTGCTGCCGGCGGCGTTGCCGTTAGCGGTTAGAGAAGGGCCAGCACGGGGCTGGATGTGTCAATGAAGGCCGATGTCGTTTCTTGTTCTCTGCGAGGGGGGGTGTATAGAAGGCCCTTTTCGGGTCTTTTCGGGGCTAAGTGCTTGATCCTGCTAGCGATAGCGACGCATCTAAGTGGCCGCCGCAAGGCACCCCGGATGCGCCACCATGCAGGCCCCAGAGTCAGGCCCGGCTGTGTCCCTGCTGTGCCCCGGCACGCTCGATGAACTCATCGTCATCCCAGCCCCGTTCCGCAGCGGTCAGGGTGCGCAGGGGCGGCGGCGGCCACCGGCTCCCGTCTGCAGTCCTCACGGGCCAGCACCAGACTTCCCCGCTGTGCGCCGTGTCGGCCCCCACGTGCAGGGCCTCACCCGGCATCAATTCCAGCAGTCGCGGCTTCTTGCTGAACAGCACCAGGCCACCAACGCCCAGCGCCATCGGCCGGAAGGAAGACCCCGGGGCCGCTGTCCACCACAGCCGCACGGCTCCTGCGATGACGATGCCCACAGGCCCAGGTGGCGGCTCAGGGCCCCACAGATCCCACGACACCCGCACGGCCGGGCCATCCCGCACGGCTGCAAGCACCTTGCCGGGGCCTGCCCACACCGTGCCACCTGGCAGGCTGTACGGGGTCCCCCGCGGCAGCTTGTGGAAGGGTGGCGGGTTCCACCTGTTCGCGCTCCGCTCCTTGGGCGGTGTGGTGCTCATGCGAAGGCGCCCACAGCTTCCGCCAGGCGGGCCCGCTCACCGGCGGCCTTGACCTCCCGTGTGCACAGGGCCTCAGCCACTAGGAAGCCCGCCAGCCCGAAGACCTCACCCAGCCAGGCCCCCAGCACGGCCACAGCCCGGGGCGGTGCCTCCCGGTAGACACAGCTCGACCGCTGCGCCTTGTGGCTCCAGTAGCGACCCTTGGCCATGGGCGCTAGGTGCCGCAGGCGCCGAACCAGGGTGAAGGTGAATGCCTTGTCATCGCGGAACCTGTGGGGGTCCCGCATGCGCAGCAGGTACAGGGCCAGCATCACCTCGCGGACCTTTGCAGCATCCGCCACAGCCGCCACCTTCAGCAGCATGTCGGCCGCCTGCCAGGTCGGCTTGTGGAACGGCAGGCCGCTTGCAGGGGCCGCCGCGATGGGCTCGGCCTGTTCCAGCAGATGCCCCCACCGGGTCCCCACGATGGCCCAGGCTTCGCTGTCAGGGTTGCGCTTGACCACGCCCCTAACGGCGGTCATGTGCGGGGCCAGTTCGTAGAAGGTCACAGGGCGCTGCTCGGGGTGCCCGTGACACCGCAGGGCCTTCCGGTGCGCCGGGCAATAGGGGCTGTAGACGCGGGGGCCGCAGAGCTTGCTGCAGCCTGGCACAGCGCATGTGCGGGTGCTCATGGGGTACTCCTTGGGGGTAGTGGCGGCCCGCCCTGCGCGCACGCAGACGGGTTCAAGGCCACGGGTGAAGGGGCTTCAGTGCGGTCAAGCCAGGCGCCCATGTGGTCCAACAGGGCCCGCTGCTGCGGGGGCGTGGCTACCTCGGCCCAGGTGGGCATGCAGGCCGATGCAGTGGCCTCACCCAGGCGCTTGTGGGTGCCTTGCTGGTGCTCTGCATCGCGCCGCATGGGGGCGCAGGCTCGGGCCAGTGCTCGGCACTCCCCGTGGGGGTCCGTGCTGGGTGCGGACAGGTGCGCCAAGTAGACGGCCAGCGCCCTACGGACGATGCCCGCGGCTGGTGGTGTCTGCCCGCAGTGCTTGTGTGCCCAGTGCCGGGCGTACTCAACGCCGGTGTCGGTGTCGAAGTCCAGGCCCACGGCCCGGGTGCTATGAGTGGCGGCCAGGCGCATGGTCGAGCGCTGGCCTGCCTGTGGTGATGGCATGGTGGTTCCTTGTGGTGGTGGTCGGGCTGTGGCCCCGTGTGGGGGCGCCCGTGGTGTTGCTCTTGGTGGTCAGCCCCAGGGACAGGCGCCCGGGTCTGTGGGTGCTGGCAGTGGCGCGGCAGCGGCGGATGCCTTTGCAGCCTTCTTCGCCTCGCGTGTTGCCTTCGCCTTTGCGGCTTGCTGTTCGGCTTGCTTGGTGGCGCGCAGGGTTGCCCGTTTGGCCGCCTTTGCTGCTCGCGCTGCTTCCAGTGCTTTGGCCTTCGCCCTGGCTGCGCGGGCCCGCTTCGCCCTGGCAGGTGCCCCGGCAAGATGAGCAATGCGGCGGCGCTCCTCCGCCCTCCCTTCAAGGGCCCGCTGTGCGCAGGCCAGGCACTGCCGGTCAGATACCCGGCGCTCGACAGGGTGGTGACCATTCACACACAGGCCTTGACTGCGGTATGCCTTCAGGCCCCGGGCTTTGGCATCTGCCCGGAGGTGTTGCTCTCGGAAGACTTGAGCTTGCGCGACCGGCTCTTTGTGAGCGGCTGTGCAGCCGATGACCATGCAAAGGTGTTGATTCATGGGTGTCTCTGCTGAAGGTGATGAGGTGAGGGTCCCTGTAGGTGCTCTACTGGGGACAGACCCACCACAGGGCATCACCAGACCTAGTCCTCCCTGGAGGGGCACCTAGTCCATGGAGTCTGTGGTGAGTGGCGTGAGGTGAGGGCACCTACAGGTGCACCTGGGGGGTGCCGCAGGTGTCGTCTGCAGCGAAGGCGTCACTGCGGGTGTGCCCCAGGGGGTGGTGACGTTGGTAGGTGCTGCAGAGAAGGTGTCACTGCGTACAGGTCAACTATCCCTGCAGCCTGCCGATGGGCTGTCAAAGGGAACGGGGAAGGGGGTCTTTTATAGGTTGCCGTAACTCTCCATCACCTATGAAACGAGGGAGCGCAGCCGGTAGCTGCGGAACGTCCGCCGGGGACTCGGGCCCATGTCCTTCAGGGGGTCATAGGTGCCGCTCCCGAGGGGGGCCGGCGCGATGTGGTCGAGAGGATCGTCCACCACCTTGACCCCGAGGGCCTCCGTGAGGGCAACCCTCTGGGCCGGCGTGGCGGCGCATGCCTGGGACCACGCTTCGATGCCCTTGGAGGCCACCCGGGCCGCTGCTGCGTAGCACCGCACCGTGCGCTCCCCTGCTGCCGGTCCCATGAACGTCTGGATGGCATCGGTGGAGATGATGGGCAGGGCCTGGAGCAGGCGGAACAGGAGGCCGACCTTCACCAGGGGCCGCGTGGCGGTGTCGCCCTCGGTCTTCAGTAGGGATGCCCCGCACAGGATGCTCTCGACGGCCGCGAACTGGCCGGCCAACTCGTAGGTGTCGACGAAGTGTTCGAGGATGCCCTTCACCGTCACGTTGTCGTAAGTGGTCGGAGGGCGGCTCATTGCCCGCTCCCCCAGTCCCATGCGGCCTTGCTATAGGCGGCGATGGCAACGGAGTAGGCGTGGCTCATGGCGTGGTCGGGCGCAGGGGTAGGTAAGTTGTGGTGGTTCATCGTTAGGGTTCTCCATTGCAGGGGCCGCCGCTCCCTGGTTGAGGGGAACGGGCCGGGTGAAGTTGAAAAAGGGGACGCCCAGGGAAGGGCGCCAAAGCGTCAGCGGCGCGGGCGGCCGGCGGACGGTGTCGCTTCCTAGAGGAAGTCTTGGGGTGCTCGGCGAGGGGGAGCGTCTAGCCCCCCTTTTTGGTCAGAGCCGGGTCACTTCGAAGGTCCCGGCCGGGATACCGCAGCGCGGGCTTCTGGGGAAGCCTTCACGGGGGCGAAGGCAGGGCCCGGGTGGGGGTCAGGGCGCTGCATCGAGTCGTAGGCCCGGATCACTTGGATGTGGAACCGGGGGCTGATCCACATGGCATAGGCATAGACCAGTTCCTTGCAGACCCAGGTGCCCCCGCTGCGGCCTGCGCTGGAGACCAGCGGGGGCTCTGCCAATTGCACGAATCCCGGCAATAGAAGCGCCTCGACAAGTTCGTCCGCCTCCTTGCGGCTGAAGAAGCGGCCAGGCCGGTGCTTGAGTTCACCACCCGAGGCCCTGGGAACACCACAACGGGGCAAATGACCAGATTCGGCCCTTTGAGTTCGGTCACCATGTCTTTTCATCGCAACGACCGTAGCGAAGGATTGACACATCCACTCCAGCCGGGCACGATGCGCCCATGACCAAGCACCCCGCCCCGCCGCAGTTCGTCGCCTACTACCGCGTCAGCACCGAGAAGCAGGGCCGCTCAGGCCTCGGCCTCGATGCACAGCGCGACCTCGTGCGGCAGTTCCTGGCCGGCTCTCGCGGCTTCCCCCCCATTGCCGAGTTCGTCGAGACCGAGAGCGGGCGCAGGGTCGATCGTCCCGCCCTGGCCGAAGCCCTGAAGGCCTGCCGGGTCCGGGGCGCCACGCTCATCATTGCCAAGCTCGACCGGCTCGCCCGCAACGCGCGGTTCCTCATGGAGTTGGTCGATAGCTCGGTGAACGTCCTGTTCTGTGACCTCCCCCAGGTCCCTGCAGGTGCAGCCGGCCGGTTCATGCTGCAGCAGATGGCCGCGGTGGCAGAGCTTGAGGCTGGCCTCATCAGCGAGCGCACCCGTGCGGCTCTGCGTGCCAAGGTGGCCCGCGATGGCCAGTGGGACCGCAAGGCCAGCCATCACCTCGTGCCGGGTGCCGGGCAGGCGGCGGCGGCGGCAACCGTGAAGGAAGCGGCAAGGGCTCGTGCTGGTGACCTCGCGGGGCACCTCCAGGCACTGCAGGCTGAAGGCGTGGCAGGCCTCAACGCCCTTGCCCGCCGGCTGAACGCCGACAGCATCCCCACCGCACGGGGCGGGGCGTGGACGGCAACAGCGGTGCGCCGCATCCTGGCACGGGCTGCGCCCTGAGGGCATGGCCTGAGACCGCAGGGAACCCGAAGGGGCGCGCGGGTCGACGATGTCTGTGCTTCACCGAGGAACGGGGTCTATGGCCCATGCCCATCAGGGCACCGCATGGCCCCGCCAACGCACTCGGACGCTGCCCCAGCCACTACCCCCGCAGCCAGTGGCACCAGCCTCACGGCCGCGCTCAGAGGCGCCTTGCTCGGGCTGCACATCCGTCCCATGTGGGGCGGCCCGGGCCCTGCTTCCCTGAACAGGGACGATGCGGACGCCAGAAGGGCCACGCGGGCCCCTCTGCAGTCAACACCAGCTCAGGCCCTGTGCGCCTGTTCGCTCGGCAGCCGGCGCTGTGCTGCTGCCCAGGGTCCCTGTGTTGACTTCGCCAGTGCCACCCGGCCTGCACGGTAGGGCATCACCCCGAAGACATCGGCCCAGGCTGCCAGGTCGACGCCTTCTGCCTGCAGCGCGAAGCCCTCGCCGGTGTTGACCACACGCAGGGCCTGCATGCATTCGGCAAGGGCGACCACGAGGGCCCCGCCTGGTGCTGGTGTGTTCGCCTTGCCTCCGCACAGGTAGTGCGCTGTGCCCTTGTCGACGGGGTGGCCGGTGGTGGTGCTGGTCATGGTGTGTTGCTCATCGTGGCGCCGCGAAGATGCGGCAGTGCTGACTGTGCAGTGGCACGGATGGCTGCGGGATGAGGAATCCTCATGCCGCTTCACCACTCCTCCCGACACAGAGAAGCCGGCGGCCTGCCAGTTCGGCCCGTGCGGTGCGCCCGAGGCGGTACGCCAACTGCCTGCCCGCCGGGTGCACCTGTGTGGGAAACGAGGGGGGGCCAGGGGGGGAAATCCGGGTCCCGGGAACATCAGACACCCCCGCGCTAATTCTTGTCGTTTATTCCTGACCACCTACGGGCCCTGCTCGACCATCCACTGGGCACTTCCCGGACCGGCAAAGCCCCGCTCTGGCCCCTAGTTCTGCCCCCGGCACACCGTCATAGGATACTGACCCACGTCTCACCAATTCAGGAATCATGCGAATCCATCGACTTACCGAGTTGCGCTTCGCCGACGGACTGCTAGAGGGGCAGTTCCGCTTCGGCCGCGCCCGCTACTACCAGATGCAGGAGGTAGTATTTGCGGACGAGTCAATTGGCGACAAGCTTGAATGCGTGTCGCACACGACAGTCAACGCAGATATCGACACATCGCAGGGTGTTTCTCCTACACAAAGTAACCTTGCCGCAATGGGTTTCCTGAACGTATCAGGCAACAGTCGCGTCACCATTTCAAACTCTCAGGTTTACAGAGAACTTGACTGCTACATAAGCTGCTGGACGACTATCGAAGATCCTACGCTTGATGGCGCGGGATCAACGTACGACTGCCGGGTGACTGCAAGTGGTGGAAAAACGCTAAGCCATCTGCTGTGGGCACACGGCACACTCAGGCCAACCGGTCATTCTATCCAGGCGCAGTTCCGCTCGCTCGTGAGCGGTCGTGTCTATTACGAGCCTCTGGAGTACGACGTAGCCGAGACCGCACTTCCCTCTCCGAACCCTTTTCGTAAACGACTGAAATACTCTAACCAGTTCGAGTATCGCCTAGTGCTCTTTCCAACCACCACCATTGGATCAGACTTCATTACGGTTGACTGTCCCGAAGCCGCTAGCCTCCTCAACTTGGCGCGACTCCCAAAACGTACTTCTGCCACGGGCGAGAACTCAGCAGCCGATGCCCGAGACACCTCGAAGCTTCTTGACTCCCTAGTCCAAGAATGGGTGAGTCGACAAAAGGAACTAGACCGCAAATACGACGATCAACTAGATCAGATTCGCCTGATATCTCATTCATCGGGAGCGGTGCAGGCTTACAAGGCAGTGATCGAGGCAAAGCGAGCTGAGCAAATCCAGCTTGAGCATAATTTTGACCAAAGCCACTTACGAACACTTCGTAGACTCTTGTTCGAAGCACGGCGCGAGCCCCATGATGAACGCCTAGACAAAGCAATCGCCAGAGGGCAAGGAAGTTCGCGCCTCATTCATATTTACATGATGTCACGCGTACGTCCCTGAACACGATGCCGCCTAACCCCTCAACGGGGTCCGGCAGGGCCAGGTCGGGGGTAGGTGCGGTCGGGAACTGCAGAGGCTTCAGGACGGCCCTCCAAGGGCCTTGGTGAGGCCTCCAGGGGCGGGCGCCTTCAGCCTGCCACCTGAGACAGCCCAAGCTCTGCCCGCATGCGCTGCTCCACCGCTGGGGCGTAATGGAAGGCCTGCGCAATCTCCAGCAGCTGGGCCTGAGTGATGCCCTGGTAATGCTTGGATGTGATGTCTTCCGACTTGTGGCCAACGTAGCGTTGCCACGCCACCCGCTGCAGGCCCGGGATTGCGCCGATGGTGGTCATGAAGGTGTGACGCGTGCAGTACGGGACCGCACCCGGGGTCAGGCCCGTGGCCCGTTCGAGATGCCTGCCAAGCGCGCGGAGCACCAGCTCGGCATAGTTGTCTCCTTGCCCCTTCGGTCGGAACTCAGGGAACAGTCGCGCTGCCCCGTCAGTACGCTCCCCTATGCGTCGAGCAATGATCCCCACCGCCAGCTCATGAACCACTGGGACGCGCCGCACGCTCTCGTCGTTCTTCGGGTCATTGAATGCCAGTGCATAGCCGCCCGCAATCGGCCGGACCTCCTCAAGCCGCAGGGAACAAATCTCATCCGGCCGCGCCCCTGTGATGAGGCCCAGGCACAAGACTTCCATGAGTGTCGCCTTGGGGTAGCGCAGGGCGCTCGACGGGCGCGGCCCAGGTGCATCCAAGATTGCCAGCATGTCGGCCTCATCGAAGAAGGGCCGGCGTAGGGCCCTGCCGGTGTTCGCCGTGCTGTCCCACCGGGTATCGGACGGGGTCGGCCGGTCAGTGACTTCAAGGCGGCTCCAGGGGTTGGGGCCCTTCACTTTGCGCCGCTTCACGAGGCCCTTATTCCAGAACGCCGACAGGGCCATGATGCGGTCCCGCTTCGAGTTGAAGGACAGCGGGACTAACTTCTTTGTTCGCTGGCTACGGCCTTCACGGTTCAGCCAATCGACATAGGCAAGCGCACTCTCATCGTTCATGTCTGTCAGCAGTGGCTCACCCCCAAGGTGGGCGATGAACTCCTCGATGGCCGTCCGGTACTTCGCTTGGGTCCTCTGGGGTAGTGCTCCCGCCTGCATCCAGGCCTCGAAGTTCTCCCGCAGGGTCTCGGCCCCATCGGCGATGCGCGCGAAGTTCTGCGCCCTCTTCAAGCTCTCCGGAGTGTTGCCCCCTGCATCATCGATGGTCTCCGCATAGTCGCTGGCGACCATGGACAGGGTCATGGCCAGTTCGTAGTTGTCCGAGTTGCTGGCAGCATTGATGTCCGCCCGCAGGCCCACTGCTGTCTCGATGTCCTCCGGCCGGGCGCCCCTGTCCGCCCGCCTGAGTGCCCGAAACTCCGCTTCGATGCGCTGCAACTCGACCAGCTTCAGCCGGTAGGCCTCATCGGGGTCACGCGTCTTCAGCGCCCTGTCGATGTGCGTCTTCTGTTTGCCGCTCGCCGTCAGGTAGTGAGAGCGCAGCGCAGTGGGGATCGGGTAGTGCAGCTCGAACGACAGCCCGCGCTTGCGGATGTGGGCCAATCGGGGGCTCTTTGGTGGTGGCAATCTAGGCTCGCATGGGTACATGTATGGGTACAGATTGTGCGCGCAAGTGCCTGTCATAGCTAGGAAATCCGCTCGGACGTCAATTTGCATCGAGTCCCATCAGCCACCCCAAGTAACAACCGGGCAAAGCCCATGCAGCGGCCCCTCATCGCAAGGTGAGGGGCCGCTGCCATATGGCGGGGCGACTCGGCACGTCTCGACGCCATTGCCGCTTACTCTGGGGCCGCGACCTGTCGCGCGAGTTTCCCCGGGCCCGCGGCTTCGGCTGGGTCCGCCGCTGGCCCGTTGGCACGGCGGCAGCGGGGCCGGCCAGCTGCAACGCGCCCGCGCCGACGGCATGCCGTCGTTTGCCATGTGCCAGCTCCAGCCGCACGATCGCGAGCCCCTTGTCATCGAGTATCTCTACCCCCTGGCCAGCAACCAGGGAGCGACCGGCCTGGACATCGCGCCCGAGCCCATCCGGCGCCAGGCTGAGTCGGCCGCAGCGCGCAACAACGCGGTTCGGCTCCAGCTCAACCCACGCTTGGGGCGAGATTCCGGGCTAGGCGCTCGAACAGCTGGACCCGGTGGGTGATCAGCGCTGGGCCAGTCTGACGCACCGGCAGGTCCTGGAACCGACCCTCGCTATGCAGGAACGTCCGGAGCAGGAAACCACTAGCGCCGAGCGCGCCATGACGCCACTGAGCGTGCCGATGATCGACGTGGACTTCTTCCAGCGATTCAATGGCCAAAACGGGCCTGCCGCGGGCGAGCAGGCCCTGGTCAAGGTGGCTGTCTGCTTGGCGCGCAGCCACCAGCCGGCCAGGCGATCTGGCTGCGCGCTGGGGCGGTGAGGAATTCGTGGTCGTCTTGTCCGCTACCGGCCTAAAGGGCGCTTACCAGGCCAATGAAGGCGGCCGCAATTGCACTGAGCCGGTGCAGCCCGGGCGTTCAGCCGGCGGCCAGGAACACGCCGAACCAGCGCTGCGGGTCGGTCCAGTGCTGCAGGCTGCCGAAGCCTGCGTCGCGCAACAGCGCGGCAAAACCTTCGGTCGTCCACTTGTAGGAATTCTCGGTGTGCACTCGTTCGCCAGCGGCAAAGCTGCGCTCGGCGCCCGGCCAGCGCACGGTGGTGGCCAGACGCGCCTGAAGGTGCATCTCGACGCGGGACTGCGCTGCATTGAACACCGCCACATGCTGCCATTGGCGCAGGTCGAAGTTGGCGCCCAGCAAGCGGTTCAGGTGTTTCAGCAGGTTCAGGTTGAAGGCCGCCGTGACACCCAGGTCGTCGTCGTAGGCGGCCTGCAGCAGAGCCGGGGGCTTCAGCAGGTCGACACCGATGAGCAAGGCGCCGCCTGCGGCCGCTTCGCGCGCCTGGCGCAGCAGGCGCAGTGCATCGTCGGGCGCGAAGTTGCCGATGCTCGAACCCGGGTAGAACACCAGCGCCGGCTGGCCGGCCAGCACGTCGGGCGGCAAGCGCAGCTGGGTCGAAAAGTCCAGCCCCACGCCGACCATGTCCACCTGCGGATGTTCGCGCTGCAGACCGTGCAGCGAATGGCGCAGGAAGTCCACCGAGATGTCCACCGCCACATAACGCCGCGGCTGCAGCCAGCCGAACAGTCGTGCCGCCTTGGCGCAGTTGCCGGCCCCGAGGTCGACCAGGGCCGGCGCCGTGCCGGTGAGCTTCAGGGCCGCCGCGCCGATTTCGGCGCCGTGTGCCGTGAAGATGCCGGCTTCGGTGCGCGTGGGGTAGTACTCGGCGAGCTCGGTGATGGCATCGAACAGGCGCGAGCCCAGCGCGTCGTAGAAGAACTTGGGCGACGCCCAGGCGGAAGCCGCCAGCAGGCCGGCCGCCGCTTCGGTGGCCAGAGCCTGGTCTTCGATGTGGTGCAGCTGGAAGAACTGCGGGGTCTTGGGAAGCAGCGATGGCATGGGGCGGATCCTGATCCCGTGATTGGGCCTGCGGGCCACTCTAGCAGCGGCAAGGGGCCAGGGTGCGGTCTGGCCGGCATGGCCCCGCCATTCGACTTGCTGGCCATCACAGCCGTCGTTCCAGGATGGCGCCGGGCCTGGCTGCGCCGTCGGGATTCAGCGGTGCTGGTCGAACAGCAGCTGGTTGCCGTCGGGGTCGGTCAGGGTGAAGCTGGCCGGGCCGGTGGACGACTCATCGGCCAGCGTGTCCAGCGGCACGCCACGGGCCTTCAGCGTCTTCTGGATGTCGCGAATGTCGTCGAAGCTCGGCAGGTTGTTTGCGTTGCTGTCCCAGCCCGGGTTGAAGGTGAGCAGGTTGCCTTCGAACATGCCTTGAAAGAGCCCGATCAGGGTGTCGCCGTTTTTCAGGATCAGCCAGTTCTGCGCCTGGTTGCCGCCGAACACCGAGAACCCGAGTCTTTCGTAGAAGGCACGTGAGGCTGCGATGTCCTTCACGGCCAGGCTGACTGAAAACACACCGAGTTGCATGGGGTCTCCTTCCTGGTGGGCCCTGGCTAGAACCACATGTCGCGGACGCAACGCCCATCGCCGGGCAGGTCTTCCCAGCGGTCGAGCCCGTCGAAGTGGTCGATGGGCAGGTGGGCAACGGGCCCGGGTTCCGTCATGCGCAGGTTCACGGCCACCCGGCGGCGACCTTCAGCGTCGGGCTGCAATGAACGCCAGTGCGTGACACCGCCGCAGGTCGGACAGAAGTTGAAGCTGAGCGAGCCACCGCGCACATAGGCCGTTGTCGGCCCCGTGAGGTGGATGTCCTCGCCTTCATGGCCATAGGCCCACAGGACGCCGTAGCGGCGGCATGCCGTGCAGTTGCATGCCGTGGCGGATGCGGGCATCTGATCGAGCCGCCAGCGGGCAGCGCCACAGTGGCAGGCACCTTCGAGCATGAGCGGTCTCCCAGGTCGACCTGAGCAATGTCGGGCGGCTGGCTCGCTTCGACAAGAGGGTTCTCACGAGGGTTGATCCAGGCCGTGGCGTTCGCGCAGCGCCACGCGTCCCGTGGCCTTCGAAGCAGGCGCCGACGGCGCCCCGGCCCTCAAGCGCCGCGCTTTCCGGTTTTGGCCGGCTGGCTGCCGGCCCCGGCCTTGGCGCTGGAGCCTGGGCCCGGCACGGTCTGGTTCAGCAGCTGCGCCCGGCGCTCGGCGTCGGCCCCTGGCGGGTTGCGGAGATCGGTGTCGACGAGGCCGGCATCGAGGTCCTTCTTCGCCTGCACGATCACCGGGTCCAGCGGCGCCGGGTCGGGGCTGGTGGTTTCATCGCGTTCGTGGGGCAAGGGGGCTGGGTTCGGCGGTGGCTTATTCATGGGTGGGTCTCCGGTGGCAGGGGTGTGAATTCACAGCAGTGGCTCGAGTGCGCGCCCCAGGCCTTCCAGCAAGCGCTGCCTGAGGCCGCGGCGCTGCCAGGTGGGCGCGTCAATGGCACGGGCACTGCCCACGTCCTGCCTGAACAGGGCTTCCATTTCGCTGCCGAAGTCGTCGCCGAGCACGATGACGTCGATCTCGTTGTTGCCGACGATGCTTCGCCAGTCGAGATTGCTCGAACCGACGGTGGAAAACACACCATCGACGACCGCCGTCTTGGCGTGCATCACGGCATGGTCGACTTCATGGATCTGCGCGCCGGCTTGCAGCAGCTGCGCGTAGTACGAACGTGCGGCGTGTTGAACCAGCGCCACGTCGCTGCGGCCGGGCAGCACCAGCTGCACGTCGACGCCGCGCAGCGCTGCATCGGCCAGGGCCTGCACCATCTCGGGCCCGGGCGCGAAGTAGGCCATCGTCAGGTAGACGCTGCGCTGCGCTGCGGCCACGGCGCGCAGCAAGCGGGTGTAGGTGGGATTGACGCCGGTGCTTGGGTCTGACGCCACCAGTTGCACCACACGCTGCCCGGGTGCGGCAGCGCCGGGTGTTGGTGGCGGCGCTGGCGGCAGGGTGCCTTTGCAGGCCTGCTGCATCCAGGTCTCGCGGAACAGCGTGGTCATGCCGGTGACGACCGGGCCGCGCAGTTCCACCTGTGTGTCGCGCCAGCCGCGTTCGCCGGCCGCTGCCGCCCCGGCTTTGCGGCTGCCACTGCTGCCGCCCCAGCGCAGGCCCGAACCACGGTCGTAGACCTGGCTGAGGTTGATGCCGCCAGTGAAGGCCACGTCGCTGTCCACCGCCACCATCTTGCGGTGGTTGCGCTGCACCAGGCCCCAGCTGCCAGGCCGGCTGATCGGGTTCACGGGGTTGAACTCGCACACGGCGACACCGGCCTGGCGCAGGCCCTCGAAGAAGGCGGCGTCGGTGCCCAGCGAGCCGATGCTGTCGTAGAGCAAGGCCACGGCCACGCCTTCGGCGGCCTTGCGTCGCAGGAGTTCGGCCATTTCCGCCGCGACTCCGTCGTCCTCGACGATGTAGAACTCGACCAGCACGCGATGCCGCGCCGCTGCCACGGCTTCCTTCATGGCCTGGAAGGTGGCCGGCCCGTCGACCAGCAGCCTGGCGGTGTTGCCGCGGTACAGGCCGCCGCTGCCGCTGCCGCTGCCATCTGCCGCGGCCGCTTCAGCCGCCAGCACGCCCAGGTGGTGTTGCACCAGCGCAGCTCGGCCTTCGCCTCGTACCTGTGCCAGAGCCTGGCGCTCGGCTTGCGGCGATACCGCGCCGGCGCGGTCTTTCACGGTCAGCTGTTGAGCCGTTTGGGCAGCCGGCAGGCTTTGCACTTCGGTTGCCTGGCGAGGCAGGAAGCTGCACGAGGCCATCGACGTGACCACGGGCAGCCAGAGCCAACGCCGCAGCTCGGTCACCCTTGACGGGGCAGTGGACGACCTGCCCGCCACGGCCCTCAGCCGCCGAAGAAGAAGTACAGCAGCACCAGCACGAAGACCGGTACGCCCAGCAACCAGCCCAGAAGATATTTGCCCATGATGTGACTCCTGCTCGATGAAGTTCGAAGAGCCATCACTGTGGGGCCGGCGAAGCGCGTGCAGGGCCGGACGGGCCCGAACCCGGCTGTAGGAAAACATGCCGCCTCACGGGCCACCTGCTCAGGTGCTCAAGGGCGGGGAGGGCGGGGCGATGGCAGGCGGCGGCAAGGCTTGTGCAGCCGTTTCAGGCGCGGTCAGCGTGAGCAGGATGTCCGCATACCAGGCCACGTTCAGCCCCAACGACTCGTCCAGCACCTTGTCGCGCGTGCTCATGTCGAGCCGGCCCGAATGCACGCCCAGCAGTTGCCAGGGCAGCGGGCTGGCGCCGGCCCCGGCCTGGCGCATCACGACCGGCGCGCCGCTGGTGCCGCGGTGCGTGCGGGCGTCGGTGAGGAAGTAGCCCTCACCCTGGAACCGCAGGCCCCAGCCGGTGGCCAGCACGGCCTGGCGCACCACCGGCAGGTGGTGCAGGGTGTCGTGGAAGCCCAGCGGAAAACCCACCACCAGCAGCCGGCTGCCGACTTCGATGGTGCCGGCCGGCGCTGCCTGGCCGCCGCCGGCCGGCAGGTGGGCCGGCGTGAAGGCGTGCAGCAGGGTGTTGGCTGGCAAGGCGCTGCGGTCGATCTCGATCACGGCCACGTCGACTTCGCCGCCGGCGTCACGCGCCTGGCGCCACAGGGCACGGCCGTCCTGGAACAGCATCACCGAGAACCCGGTGGACCGGCCCAGGTTCGCCGCGTCGGTGTGCAGTTCGATCTCGATCCGGTTCGGGTGGTGCGCGCTGGGTTCGTCGATCAGCACATGCCGGCTCGTCACCAGGAAGAGCTTGTCGTCGCGTTCGAAAAAGAAGCCGCTGGCGTTGGTGAGGCCACGGTCGAGTTCGAAGGTGGAAATGCGCGCGGCAGCGAGCAGCAGGGTGTCGATCATCGTTCGACCATAGCACCGCGCCGGGCGCCGCGGGGCTTTCCAGCGCCCACGATCTACAGCCCGCGCTTGAGCGCCGCGCCCAGGTCGATGACCGCCATCGCGTAGTAGCTGCTCCAGTTGTAGCGGGTCACGGTGTAGAAATTCTGCGTGCCGGCCACGTAGCTGGGTGCGAGATCGCCGTTCTGCAGTTCGACCAGGGCCAGCGGCCCGTCGTGGGTCTGGCCGGCAGTGTCCAGCCGCGCGCCGCGTTCGGCGAATTGTGCGGCGGTGAAGCTGGGCAGGATGTCGGGCGCCAGCAGGGCAGCGCGGTCCCGGCTGTCCACCGGCACGGCGACGCCGTAGTGGGTGGGCATGTCGCGCTGCCAACCGAAGGCGGCCAGGTAGTGGGCCACGCTGCCCACCACGTCGGCGCCGTTGCCGTGCAGGTCGATGTGGCCGTCGCCGTCGAAGTCGACGGCGTAGCGGTTGACGCTGCTGGGCATGAACTGCGGCAGCCCCATGGCGCCGGCATAGGAGCCCTTCACCGCCAGCGGGTCGCTGCCTTCGCGATCTGCCAGCACGAAGAGTTCTTCCAGCTCGCTGCGGAAGAAGGCGCTGCGGTCGCGGCGGCCGGGCGGGAAGTCGAAGGCCAGCGTGGCCAGCGCGTCGACCACGCGGTAGTTGCCCATGACGCGGCCGTAGTAGGTCTCGACGCCGACGATGCCCACCACGATCTCGGGCGGCACGCCCCAGCGTTCCTCGGCCCGCTGCAGCCACGCCTCGTGGGCGCGCCAGAAGGCCAGGCCGGCCTGCACACGCGGGATCTCGACGAAGCGGCTGCGGTAGGCCGCCCAGTTCTTGGCCACCCCGGCCGGCGGCGGCATGACCAGCCGGCGCACGGTCTCGATGCGCTGGGCCTGGCCCAGCTGCTGGCGCAGCCGCGCAGCGTCCAGTCCATGCGCGGCGGCCACGGCGTCGGCGAAGGCCATCGCTTCGGGGTGGTCCGCATAACGGGCGTTTTCAGGGGCCGCGTTGCGCCGGCGGGTTCTGGCGGGCGCTGCCAGCGCGGCGGCGGGCAGGGCCGCCACGGCGCCCAGCAGCAAGCGGCGGCGCAGGGTGTTCAAGGGCATCCGCCGATTATCGGCGTGTGCCCATGGCCCTCATCCGGCGCGCTTGCCGTTCTGCCGCACCCAGCGGTCACGTTCGTCGACGATCTTCAGCAGCGCCTCGGAAGACCAGGGCGGCGCCAGCCAGGCGTCGGCGCCGGCGCGTTCGGCACGCAGGCGGTTGACGCCCGTGTCGCCGTCCAGCATCAGCACCAGGGTGGGCGGGGGGGCCACGGGCTGGGCCGGGGGCATGCGTTGCAGCAAGCGGCAGGTGTGGAAGCCGTCCATGCCGTCGACCGCGTCGATGCCGCTGTCGCCGGTGACGAGGAAGACGAACTCGAAGACTTCCTGCTGCAGCCGTTCCAGTGCTTCGCTGCCGCCGGCAACGCGCAGCACTTCCAGCCCCAGCGGGGCGAGCTCATGCGCCAGGTACTGCAGGTTGTCGACGCGACCGTCGACGAGCAAGGCCGTGCCGCGGCGTGGCCGCTGGCTGGCGGCGGGCCCGGCGATGACGGGCGTGCCAGGGGTCGCAGCGGCGGTCCTGACGGCGTTTTCAGCGGGCCGGGCCAGCAGGCTGGCCAGCATGTCCTGCACGCGCTGCACCTCGCCCGACATCGCCGGCGAGCGGCCCACCAGCTCGTCGAGCGCCTGCAGCAGGTCGGGCAGGTGAATGGGGCGGGGCAGCTGCGCCCCGGCACCCGGGTGGCGGGCTCTGCCCACCATCACCGTGCTGGCCAATCGCTGGTGGTGCAGCACCTGGACGATGGCGGCTTCGTGATCGGCGTCGACGACCGCGAGGTTGCAGCCCTGCAGGTTGTCGTCGCGAGGCTGGTACAGCGGCTTGCGGCGGCGCGGCGCGCGTAGCGCCGGCTCGATGTGCTCACGCTCGAAAGGCGTGAAGCCAAGCAGGGCAACGCGGACGGGGGGGCTCATGTAGGCGTGATGAAGACGTCGGAGGGACCAGTTCCCCCGGCGGGGGGCCTGCACTGGTTTTCGACACCGTCGCCCGGTTCTGGAGCCAGGCCGCGCTGGCTGCAGCGGTTCTGCCGCCAGGCGGTGTGTGATCGCCAAATCGTGCACGCCGGCGATGCCGGCGATGCCGCCATACCCGGTGCTGGCTCAGCCGGGCAGCTGCTGGCGGAATTCCCGCCACCAGTTGCGGTGGCCGGCCCAGCGCGAGGCCGCTGTCGCGGGTGCGCCGTAGCGCAAGGCGTCCAGCCGCTCCAGCTGCGCCGCCGCGGCCTCGCCGGCCGGGCCGAGCTTGGCGCGAAGTCGCGCGGCACGTTCACGCGGGGCGTGGTGCGCCTGCACGTCCACGCCCAGTGCCTGCAGGCGGGCCTGCACGCGGCGCTGCAGGCGTTGCCAGGGGTCCTGGCGGCGCCGGTCCCACCAGGCCCAGGCCGCGCCGGCCAGGCTGGCGGTGCAGAGCAGGCCGATCAGCGTGGTCGCCAGGTCCTGCCAGCTCGGCCGCTGCACGCCCAGCTTTTCCAGCAGGTTGAACTGCTGCTGCCGCGAATAGCTCAGCACCCACTGGTTCCAGCGGTTGTTGACGGCTTCCCACTGCGCGCGCAGTTGCGCGGCCAGTTCGGGGTTGAAGCTCTGCATGGCGCCAGCCATCAGCCCTGGCGCCGGCTGCAGGCTGCGGCCCACCTGCACGCGGTCGGGTGCCACGGCGGCGGTAGGGTCCACGCGCACCCAGCCTTCACCTGGCTGCCAGTATTCGGCCCAGGCATGGGCATTGCTCTGGCGCACGATCCAGTAGCCGTCCTGCGGTTTCGGGTCGGTGCCCTGGTAGCCAGTGACGATGCGTGCGGGCACGTCCATGGCGCGCATGACGACGACGAACGAGGCCGCGAAGTGCTCACAGAAGCCCAGTTGACGGTCGAACCAGAATTCGTCGACGGCGTCGCGGCCGTAGGTGCCCGGTTCCAGCGTGTAGGTGAAACCGCCGCTGCCGATGTGCTGCAGCACAGCCCGCGCCAGCCGGCGCGGGTCGGCGTCGGCCAGGTCGGGGCGGGCGCGCAGGTCGGCTGCCCATTGCAGCGTGCGTGGGTTGAAGCCGGGTGGCAGTTCGACCAGGTCGCGCAGGCCGACGATGTCTTCGCGCGGGCCGTGGCGGTGCTGCAGCCAGGCACTGGCCGTCACGCGCAGGCGGTCGCTGATGGGGCGGTCCACCTGCCACTGCACGTCGGGGCGCAGTGTCAGCATCCAGCCGGGCACCTGCGGGGCGGCATCGGGGCGGTCGGGCGTCAGTTCCAGCAGCGGCAGCAGCGGCAGCCGGCTGGGCTCGATCGTCATTTCGTAGCGCAGCGGTGCGCCGATCAGCTGAACGTCGGCACGCGGCCGCAGTGCTGCCGGAAAGGTGGGTTGCAGCCGGGTCCATTCGCGGCCGTCGAAGGTGGACAGCACGGGCCCGCGGAAATACATCTGCTGCGGCGCCGGCGGCGTGCCGAAGAAGCGCACGCGCATCGCGATGCTGTCGTCGTTGGCGATCTCGGCCACGCCGCCCATGCGCAGGCTGCCCGACAGGCCGGTACGCCCCACCGCGTCCTGCGGCAGACCCCACAGCGGGCCGATGCGCGGGAACAGCACGAACAGCACGGCCATCAGCGGCACGCCCAGCAAAGCCGCCTTCGCCGCGACCGCGCCCGCGGCCTTCAGCGGCGGCTTGCCCACCGGCATGTGCGCGAGCACCAGGGCCGTGAGCAGGCCCCACACCGCCACCAGCATCCACAGCCCGGTGCCCAGCGACTGCGAATAGAGGAAGTGCGTGAGCACGAGGAAGAAGCCGAGGAAGAAGACCACCAGTGCGTCGCGTCGGGCGCGCAGTTCCAGCGTCTTCAGCGTGAGCAGCACCACCAGCATGGTGACGCCGGCCTCCTTGCCGAGCAGGGCCCGTTCACCCCACAGCGTCAGCCCCGTGGCCACCGCCAGCAGGGCGCTGACGAGCCAGCGGCTGGGCAGGCTGGCACCGGTCCAGGCCAGGCGTGCCCGCCACAGCAGCACGGCACCGGCCATCACGCTGCACCACAGCGGCAGATGCAGCAGGTGCGGCAGGATCGCCCAGGCGATGACCGCGATGTGGAACAGCGTGTCGCGCGCTTCGCGGGGCAGGTGCTGGGGCAGGCGCCGCGGCACCAGGCTGTCGCGCCAGCGCTGGCCGAGCGTGGCGGTGTTCATTGCCATTGCCCCAGCAGGTCGAGCGCAGCGCGGCGATGGGCATCGCCCAGGCCCGGCGGCAGTTCGTGGCCGGGCAGGTTCAGACCGCTCGCCAGGCCTTCGCGTTCGGCGGCCAGCACCCAGGCCGCCAGCCGCGACAGCCGCGCTTCGGTGCCGCCTACCTGCGTGTCGCCCCAGCGCAGCCAGAGCTCCCGCGCCGCCGCATGGCTGGTCTCGCGGCTGACGAGTTCGCCGCTGCGGGCCACCTTCTTCCACACCACCTGGCGCATCGTGTCGCCACGCCGCCACGGGCGCACGCCGTCGAGTTCGCCGCCCTCGCCGCGGCGAGCGGCCTGTTCGTCGCCGCGGCTGCCGGCGGTGGCGGGCAGCGGCGGCGGCGGCGTTTCGGGGGTGGGCCAGGCGAGCACGCGCGATTCGGGCCGCCACACCGACCAGGCCCTGAACAGGCCGAACGGGAACACCGATTCGATCACCAGCGTGGGCACCGCGTGCCAGCCGCGGTGCGCCGGCAGGATGCTCAGGTGCGCCAGCTGCTGGCCCTGGGCCGGCACGTCGCACCACACGGCCGTGCTCTCGGCGGTGTTGTGCAGGCGCAGGCCCAGCGCATGGCGCGTGCCGCCGGGGTTGGTGAGCACCACCTCCAGCGCCGCCGCCTCGCCGGCGAACACCGGCCGTGGCGGGCGCAGGTGCAGCGTCAGCCCGCGCAGGGTGTTGTGCGTCATGTGCATCGACACGATGCCCGCACCGGCCAGCAGGAAAGTGAGCGCGAAGCCCAAGTTCAGCTGGTAGTTGATGGCGGCCAGCAGCATCACCACCAGCGTCAGCGCAAAGGCCAGGCCGGCCCGCGTGGGCAGGATGTAGACATTGCGCTGGGTCAGCAGTTGCGTGTCGCTGACGGGCAGGCGCGCCTGCAGCCACTGGCTGAAGCGGGCGCGTGGCGAGAACCGGCCGGTGCCGGTGCCGGCGCTCGAGGGCTTCCCGGCGCCGGGGGCGCCGGCGGCGCTGGCGGCGCTGGCGGTCACGGTATCGGCGTGGCCTCGACCATGGCACGCACCTGCTCGACCGGGCCGCGGCCGCTGCCGGGCACGGGTGTCAGGCGGTGGGCGATGGCCTGCGGCAGGATGGCCTGCACGTCGTCCGGCGCCACGTAGTCGCGCCCGGCCATCAGTGCCCGCGCCTTGGCCGCGCGCAGCACCGCAATGCCGGCACGAGGCGACAGGCCTTCGGTGAACCAACTGCCGCTGCGCGTGGCCGCGATCAGGTTCTGCAGGTAGTCCAGCAGCGGGTCGCTGGCGCGGATCTGCAGCACCGCGGCCTGGGCCATCTCGAGTTCGCCCGGGCGCATCACGGGTTGCAGCTGCTGCGCGGCGTGGCGGCGGTCGGTGCCGGCCAGCAGCAGGCGTTCCGAGGCGCGGTCGGGGTAGCCCAGCGTGATGCGCAGCAGGAAGCGGTCGAGCTGGCTTTCCGGCAGCGGGTAGGTGCCGAGCTGGTCGCTCGGATTCTGAGTGGCAATGACGAAAAACGGCCGCGGCAGCGGGCGCGTCTCGTTTTCCACCGACACCTGCTGTTCTTCCATGGCCTCGAGCAGCGCGCTCTGAGTCTTCGGGCCGGCGCGGTTGATCTCGTCGGCCAGCAGCACCTGGCTGAACACCGGGCCGGGGTGGAAGACGAACTTGTCGGCAGCGCGCTCGAAGACGCTGACGCCGATCAGGTCGCTGGGCATCAGGTCGGCAGTGAACTGCACGCGCGAGAAACGCAGGCCCAGGCTGATGGCCAGGGTGTGGGCCAGCGTGGTCTTGCCGACGCCGGGCACGTCTTCGATGAGCAGATGGCCGCCAGCCAGCAGGCAGGCCATGCAGTCCTCGATCTGGGAGCGTTTGCCGACGACGATCGTGCTAATCTGGTCGACCAGCTTTGCCAGCTGGCGCGCAAGAGACAGTTCCATGCGCGGGACCATACTCGAATTGCCCAAAGTCGATCACCCGATGAGCACTGCCTTCTACAGCCATCCTGCGTGCCGCCTGCACGACATGGGTGCCGGCCATCCCGAATGCCCGCAGCGGCTGGATGCGATCACCGACCACCTGCTGGCCACTGGCCTGGACGTGGCACTGGACTACCGCGAAGCGCCACCCGCCACTGCGCTGCAGATCGGCCGGGCGCACACGTCCGGCTACGTCTCGGAACTGGCCGACACCCTGGAAAGGGTGCGTGACGGCGGCGAGAGCAAGGCCATGGACCCCGACACCGTGGCTTGCCCAGGCACCCTGGCCGCCGCGCTGCATGCAGCCGGTGCCGCCGTGGCCGCCACCGACGACGTGATCGCCGGCCGTGCGCGCAATGCCTTCTGCGCCGTGCGCCCGCCCGGCCACCATGCCACGCGCGACCAGACCATGGGCTTCTGCTTCTTCAACAACGTGGCCATCGCGGCGCGCCACGCGCTCGATGTCCACGGCTTGAAGCGGGTGGCCATCATCGACTTCGACGTGCACCACGGCAACGGCACCGAAGACATCATCGCCGGCGACGAGCGCGTGCTGATGTGCAGCTTCTTCCAGCACCCGCTGTACCCGTACAGCGGCGCCGTGCCCAAAGGCACGAACATGGTCAACGTGCCGGTGGCGCCCTACACCCGCGGACCGGCGGTGCGCGAGACCATCGACGCGATGTGGATGCCCGCGCTCGAGGAATTCAGGCCCGAGATGGTGTTCATCAGCGCCGGCTTCGACGCTCACCGCGAAGACGATCTCGGGCAGATGGGCCTCGTCGAAGCCGACTACGAGTGGATCACCCAGCGCCTGGTGGACCTGGCGGCACGCCATTCCCAGGGCCGCGTCGTCAGCTGCCTGGAAGGTGGCTACCACCTCGGCGCGCTGGCGCGCAGCGTGGCCGCACACCTGCGTGTGCTGGCCGACGTGGCGTGATGCTGGCGGAAGACCTCACCCGGTTCTTCCACGCCCTGCTGCAGCCGGCCGCGCTGCTGGAGATGGGCGTTCTCGCCGGCTGCCTGGGCCTGGCCTGGGCGCTGGTGCGGCTGATTCGCGGGCCCGAGCCGCAGCCAGGGTCGATCTGGTTCGGTGAAGGCATCGTCGGCGGGGTTCTGTTCCCGGTCCTGGCGCTGTTGCTGGCCTTGCTGGCGCGCTGGGGCTTGTCGCTGCCGCCGTTGGCCGTGCCGATCACGGTGTTCCGGGTGGTGCTGCCGATCCTGACCTCGCTGGCGGTGATCCGGCTGGTGGTGCGGGTGCTGCACCGCTTGTTCCCGACTTCCGAGGTGATGCGCATCGTCGAGCGCAGCGTGTCGTGGCTGGCCTGGTTGGCGGTGGTGTTGTGGATCACCGGCATCCTGCCCCTGGCGCTGAACGAGCTCGACGCCATCAGCTGGAAGCTCGGCGGCGCCCAGGTGACGGTGCGCGACCTGCTCGAAGGCGTGATCAGCGCGGTGCTGGTGTTGATCGGCGCGCTCTGGCTCTCGTCGGCGCTCGAGGCCAAGCTGCTACAGGGCGCCACCGACAACCTGTCGATCCGCAAGATGGCAGCCAACGCGCTGCGGGCGCTGTTGCTGGTGGTGGGGCTGATGTTCGCGCTGTCGGCGGCCGGCATCGACCTGACGGCACTCAGCGTGCTCGGTGGCGCGCTCGGCGTCGGCATCGGCCTGGGCCTGCAGAAGCTGGCGGCGAACTACGTCAGCGGCTTCGTCATCCTGGCCGAGCGCAGCATGCGCATCGGCGACATCGTCAAGGTCGACAATTTCGAGGGCCGCATCACCGACATCAGCACGCGCTTCACGGTCATCCGTGCCGTCAACGGCCGCGAGTCGATCGTGCCGAACGAGATGATGATCACGCAGCGCGTGGAGAACGCCTCGCTGGCCGATTCGCGCCTGGCAGTGAACAGCATCGTGCAGGTGGCGTACGGCACCGACCTGGACGCCCTGATGCCACGGCTGCGCGAAACGATTGGCGCCGTGCCCCGGGTGATTGCCGATCCCGGGCCTTCCGTGCTGCTGACCAACTTCGCCGCCGACGGCCTGGAGCTGACGCTGGGCTTCTGGATCGCCGACCCCGAAAACGGCCAGGGCAACGTGCGTAGCGACGTCAACCTGGCGGTGCTGCGCCTGCTGAATTCCCTGGCTGTCGAGATTCCGTTCCCGCAGCGGGTGATGCACGCCCTGCCGACCAACCCCGGTTCTGCGGCGACTGCCTGAGACCATGCAGGCCCTGCGCTCGGCCCTGACCCCCTGGCGCGCGCTGCTGCTCGCGGCGCTGCTGCTGGCTGCCCAGGCGGCGGGCTTGGTGCACCATGTGGCCCACGGCCCCGCGGCAGCGGGCAGTGCGCAGGCGACAGCCTTCTGGGGCCATGCGGCGCCCCACCAGCACCGCCACCTGCACGAGCACCCGCACGAGCACGAGCACGGTCAGCCGGGCTCGGAAACGGTCGCCGAATGCCGGCTGTACGACCAGTTGCTCGGTCATGGCGACGCCCTGGTCGGCACGGCATCGGCCGAGGCCAGCCCGCAACCCGTCGTGGTCACGCCGCCGCGGGTTCAGGCATTCAGTGGCCGAGGTCCGGCTGCGGCCTACCAAGCGCGCGCACCGCCGCTGGCCTGATCTCGCCCTGCCTGCGGGCAGGCGCATCCCCCACCCGCCGTCACACCGGGCCTGCCAGGCGCAGCCCGGTCACCACTTCCTTTGCGTGCCATGACTGCCGCGGCCTGCCCGTGAGCCGTGGCATGCCTGCCTGATTGCGACCCATGCCTTACTTCAACATTCCCAGATTGACCCTTTCGGCCTGCGCTCTGGCGGCCTGCACCGCCGTGCAGGCACAGGCCACCAGCACCGTCGTCATCACCGGCAACCCGCTCGGCCGCGCCAGCGTGGCCCAGCCCGCCAGCGTGCTGGCCGGTGACGGCCTGGTGCTGCGCCGCAGCGGCACGCTCGGAGAAACGCTCGACGGACTGCCGGGTGTCAGCAGCACCGCGTTCGGGCCGAACAGCAGCCGGCCCGTCATCCGCGGCCTCGACGGCGACCGCGTTCGCCTGCTCGACAGCGGCGGTGTGGCCACCGACGCGTCCAACCTCAGCTTCGACCATGCCGTAGGCACCGACCCGCTGGTGGCCGAACGGCTGGAAGTGCTGCGCGGCCCCGCCGCGCTGCTGTACGGCGGCAACGCCACGGGCGGCGTCGTCAACAGCATCGACAACCGGATTCCGCGGGCTCCTGCGGCAGCCTTCGGCGGGCGTGCCGAGGTTCGCCTGGGTGGGGCGGCGTCAGAACGTGCCGGCGGGCTGGTGCTGGAAGGCGGCGCAGGTGCACTGGCCTGGCATGTCGACGCCTACGGCCGTGACACCGACGACCTGCGGGTGCCGCGTTATGTGCCGGTGGCCGACGGTGAGCCGCTCGAGCCCGCGACGCGGGTGCGCAATTCCGCCAGCCGGTCCCATGGCGGCGCCGTCGGTGCCAGCTGGGTCGGCAGCCAGGGCTACCTGGGCCTGTCGGTCGACTCGCTGCGAAACCGCTATGGCGTCACTGCCGAAGAGGACGTGACCATCCGCATGGAACGCGACCGGGTGGCGCTGGCCGGAGAACTGCGCGGGCTGGGAGGCTTCATCAGCCAGGGCACGCTGCGCGCCAGCCACACCGACTACCAGCACATCGAATTCGAGGGCGCCGAAGTCGGCACCGTCTTCAAGAGCACCGGCAAGGAATTGCGCGCCGAGTTCCGCCATGTTCCGCTGGGCGGGGTCGAAGGCGTCTTCGGTTTTCAGGCCGAGACGCTGGATTTTTCGGCGCTGGGCGCCGAGGCCTTCGTGCCGGGCACACGCACACGCAGCCAGGCGGCCTTCGTGGTCGAGGAATTCCGCGCCGGCCCGGTGGCGCTGACCGCCGGCGGCCGCATCGAACGGGTGCGGGTGGCTTCGGAAGGCGACCAGGCGGGTGCTGAAGAAGCCCGCTTCGGCGATGCGCGCGAGCGTCGGTTCACGCCGAAGAGTGCCTCGCTGGCAGCGACGCTGCCGCTGGCCGGCGGCTGGCAGTTGAACGCCAGCGCCGGCCACACCGAACGGGCCCCGGCCTACTACGAGCTGTACGCCAACGGCCTGCACATCGCCACCGCGGCCTTCGAGCGCGGCGACCCGGAACTGCCCACCGAACGCAGCCGCCATGTCGAAGCCGGCCTGGCCTGGAAGCAGGGCGCACACAGCCTCAGCCTGAACCTGTTCCAGACGAGCTTCTCGCGCTACATCGCGCTGGACGCCACGGGCGCGCAGATCGAGGTCGAAGACGAGCACCATGGCGAGGAAGGCGAGGGGCCGGAAGGCGAAGCCGAAGCCGTCTTCGTGCCCGAATATGCCTTCACCGCCGTACGCGCCCGGCTGCGTGGCTTCGAGCTCGAAGGCCGCTTCCGCCTGATCGATCGGCCCTGGGTGCTGGACTTCACCGGTGGCCTGGACCTCGTTCGCGGTGACAACCTGGACAGTGGCGAGCCGCTGCCGCGGCTGGCGCCGCTGCGCTTGCGCGCCGGCCTCGAATTCAACCTCGAGGGCCTGCGCGCTGCGGCGACCGTGCGCCATGCTGCCAGGCAGGACCGCGTGCCGGCGGTGGACCGTGCCACGGCCAGCCACACCCAGCTGGACCTGTCGGCCAGCGGCCCGCTGCACGCGCTGGCGCAAGGGGCGTTCTGGTTCGTGAAGCTGAACAACGCCACCGACGAGCTGGCCTACAACGCCAGCACCATCGAAACGCTGCGAGGCCTGGCGCCGCTGCCTGGGCGGGCATTGGCGGCGGGCGTGCAGGTGCGGTTCTGAGCATCCTGAACGCCGGGCTGGCTGGGCGGCCCGGCTGCCGAAAGTGCAGCCTAGGGCGCCAGCCGCTCGCGTACCCAGTGGCCGCCTTCCTGCCGGTAGCGCAGCCGGTCGTGCAGGCGGCTCTTGCGGCCCTGCCAGAATTCCCAGCGATCGGGCTGGAGGCAGTAGCCGCCCCAGTGCGGCGGCCGCGGCGGGTGCAGCAGGTGGCGGGCGGCGGCCTGCGCCGCGGCAGTGACAAGCACCGTGCGCGACGGAATGACCTCGCTTTGCGGGCTGGCCCAGGCACCCAGGCGCGAATCGAGCGGGCGGCTGGCGTAGTAGGCGTCCGACTCGGCGTCGGCGACCTTCTCCACCCGGCCCTCGATGCGCACCACCCGTTCCAGTTCCACCCAGTGGAACTGCAGCGCGGCCCAGGGCTGAACGGCGAGCTCGCGGCCCTTGCGGCTGTGGTAGTTCGTGTACCAGACCAGCCCGCGCGCGTCGAAGCCCTTGATGAGCACGACCCGGGTCGACGGCCGGCCGTCGGCGCCGACCGTGGCCAGCGTCATGGCGTTCGGCTCGGGCAGTTCCGAATTCAGGGCCTGGTCGAACCAGGTCCGGAACTGCTGCAGCGGGTCGGCGGCGGAAGCGGTTTCGTCGAGCTCGCCACGTTCGTAGCTTTTGCGCAGGTCGGCGATGCCGGGGTTGAGTGGGGGGCTGTCGCTCATCCGGACAGTATAGGAACTGGGAACACCCCCTCCGCATTGGCCCCTACGTGGTTCGCCGTAAGTGATCGTCCCAGTAGCTCAGGCGGGGCTTCGCCCCCATCCTCGGAACGTTAGCTTCGCTGCGCTGCAGCATAAGAAAAAAGTTACAAATAGGCTCGCTGGCGTGATGCGCTTCCGCCCTTCCATCGTCGTCCTGGCCGCCGGCAAAGGCAGTCGCTTTGGTGGCGACCTGCACAAGCTGGCGCAGGTCTTCGGCGCGTCCACGGTGCTGGGCAGCACCCTGCGCAATGCCATCGAAAGCCAGCTGCCGGTGGTGGTGGTGACGACGGCGGCGCTTGCGCCACTGGCCGCGCGGCAGCTGGCCTTGCGCGACATCGTCGTGGTGACGGACGAACAGGCCGCCCGTGGCATGGGCCACAGCATCTCGTGTGGCGTGGGCGAACGTTCGGGTGCGCCAGGTTGGCTGATCCTGCCTGGCGACATGCCGCTGGTCCGCCCCGGAACCCTGCTGGCGGTGGCGCGGGCGCTCGAGCATCATCCCGTCGTGGTCGCCCAATACCGGGGCCGGCGAGGGCATCCTGTGGGCTTTTCGGCGGAGTTGTATTCCGAACTGGTCATGTTGACCGGCGATGACGGTGCGCGCCGCGTGGTGCTTCGGTACCCGGCGCATGGCGAGGAAGTCGACGATCCCGGCGTGCTGCTGGACATCGACACCGCCACCGACCTGGCAGCGGTGCGCAGCGCCGCCGGGCACGACGGCTAGCCGCTAGCAGCCCACGGCAGGCAGCTGGCGGCCCGTGCCGGCAAGCTGCGGCTCGGGCACCAGGCCATGGGCGCAGGCCAGGGCCATCAGGCGTTCGATTTCGCGGTCGCGCAGCCCTTGCTCGCGCAGCGCCGTGGCGGTACGCGCCAGGTAGTCCAGCGTGCTGCCGTAGCGGCCGCGCGCGTGGCGCAGGATGTGCAGCATCTGCTCGTCGGGCAGCCGAGCCAGGCAGCTCTCGCTGCGGCGGCTGAGCGTGAAGGCCAGCGCCGTCACCACCCCATGCGGGGTGTGGCAGGGCAGCAGCCGGGGGTCGTAGACCCCCGTGGGCATCTCGCGCGCCCACAGACGTTCGATTTCGGCATCGGCCTCGTCCGGCCGCATGCGATAGACCACGCCACGGCAGGCGCCGCCGGGCAGCAGGGCGAACACCAGCCCGGGCTGCTGCGGGGTACCGCGGTTCACCCGTGAACGCATGCGCAGCGCCCGGTGCCAGCCACGCACCAGGGCGGGGCGGTGCTCGGCAGCTTCGAACTCGGGCCGCCAGATCAGCGAGGCGTAGCCGAAGACCCAGCGATCACGCCCACCCGCCCACAGCGGGTGCTGGCGCAGCTCGTGCAAGGCAGCGGTGGGGCACTTCACCACCAGCTGCGGATCGATGGCGGGTGCGCAGGGTTCTGACATCGAGTCCGAGCATGCCATGCCGGTGGCCCGACCACCTGCGGCAAATTGACGATGTAACTCAGTTTCAAGATAATTGCAGGGCCGGTTACAGCGTCGTGCCGGTGCCGCCCAGCCGCAGAAAGGCCACCCATGAAGCCCGTCCTCGTTGAAGTCACTGCCCGCATCCGCGAACGCAGCGCCGCCACGCGGGCGCCGTATCTGGCCCGCATCGACCGGCTGGCGCAGCGCCCGCCTGGGGCCGAACGCATGGGCTGCGCCAACGTCGCGCATGCATTCGCAGCACTGCCGGGCAGCGACAAGTTCCGCGTGGTCGCCGAGAAGTCGCCGCATATCGGCGTCGTCACCGCCTACAACGACATGCTGTCGGCGCACCAGCCCTACGAGAGCTACCCGGCCGTCATCCGCGACGAAGCCCGGCGCCTGGGGGCCACCGTGCAGGTGGCTGGCGGCGTGCCGGCGATGTGCGACGGCGTCACCCAGGGCCTGCCGGGCATGGAGCTGAGCCTGTTCAGCCGCGACACCATTGCCATGGCCACGGCCATCGCGCTCACGCACGATGTCTTCGATGCTGCATTGCTGCTGGGCGTGTGCGACAAGATCGTGCCGGGCCTGCTCATCGGCGCGCTGCACTTCGGCCACCTGCCCTGTGTCTTCATTCCCGCCGGGCCGATGAGCACCGGTCTGAGCAACAACGACAAGGCCAAGGTGCGCGAACAGGCCGCGCAGGGCCTGGTGGGCCGCGACCAGTTGCTGCAGGCCGAAAGCGCGGCCTACCACGGTGCCGGCACCTGCACCTTCTACGGCACCGCCAACAGCAACCAGATGCTGCTGGAGGCGATGGGGCTGCACGTGCCCGGCTCGGCCTTCGTCCACCCGCATGCCGAACTGCGCGAGGCGCTGACGCGGCAGGCGGTGGCCACCGTGCTGGGCATCACGCAGCGCGGCGCACGCTACACGCCCATCGGCCGCCTCGTGGACGAGCGCGTCATCGTCAATGCCATGGTGGCGCTGCTGGCCACCGGCGGCAGCACCAACCACCTGATCCACTGGGTGGCGGTGGCACGCGCCGCCGGCATCCTCATCGACTGGACCGACTTCGCCGAGCTTTCGGCCGGTGTGCCGCTGCTCGCCCGCGTCTACCCCAATGGCAGTGCCGACGTGAACCAGTTCCAGGCGGCCGGCGGCCCCGGCTTCGTGCTGCGCGAGCTGCTCGACAGCGGCTGCCTGCACCCGGACGTGGCGGCGGTCGACAGCGCCGGGCTTCGCGCCCACACGCAGACGCCGGCGCTCGAAGAAGGCCGTCTGCGCTGGTCGTCGCTGCCTGCGGCCAGTGGTGACAGCGGCATCGTGCGCACGGCCGCCGAGCCGTTTTCGGCCAGCGGCGGGCTGCGCCTGCTGCAGGGCAACCTGGGCCGTGCCGTCATCAAGACATCGGCCGTGCCCGAAGACCGCCACATCGTCGAAGCGCCGGCCCGCGTGTTCGAAACGCAGGAAGCCTTGCAGCAGGCCTTCAAGGCCGGTGAGCTGGACCGCGATTTCGTGGCCGTGGTGCGCTTCCAGGGCCCGCACGCCAATGGCATGCCCGAACTGCACAAGCTGACGCCGCCGCTGGCGGTGCTGCAGGGCAAGGGCTTTCGTGTTGCCCTGGTGACCGATGGCCGCATGAGCGGCGCCAGCGGCAAGGTGCCCGCCGCCATCCACGCCAGCCCCGAAGCCCTGGCCGGCGGGCCGCTGGCACGGGTGCGCGACGGTGACATCATTCGCGTGGACGCCGTGGCCGGCACGCTGCAGGCACTGGTCGACGCCGAAGAATGGGCGGCGCGCGAACCGGCCACACTGCAGGCCGCGCAGGCCGAAGTCAATGCCCATGACCTCGGCCGGGAGCTCTTCGGTGGCATGCGCCGCAACGTGCGCAGCGCCGAAGAAGGCGCCATCACCTGGCTTTGACCCGACACCCGATACCCGAACCGGAACCGCGACATGAACCATCTGCCCCCCATGAACCCGCTGGAACTGGCGACTTACGGACCGGTGATCCCGGTCATCGTGCTGCACCGCGTGGCCGACGCCGTGCCGCTGGCCCGGGCCCTGGTGGCTGGCGGGGTGCGGGTGCTGGAAGTGACGCTGCGCACGCCCGTGGCGCTGGCCTGCATGGCGGCCATCGTTCGTGAGGTGCCCGAGGCCATCGTCGGCGCCGGCACCATCCGGTCGGTGGCCGACGCCGAGGCCGCCAAGGACGCCGGCTGCCGCTTCGGTGTGAGCCCGGGCTATCTGTCGGACATCGGACACGCCTGTCGCAACCTGGGCCTGCCGCTGCTGCCGGGCGTGGCCACGGCCAGCGAAGTGATGTCGGCCAATGCCGCCGGCTACGACTTCCTGAAGTTCTTCCCGGCCACCGCGGCCGGTGGCGTGCCGATGCTCAAGGCCCTGGCCGGGCCGTTTCCCGACGTGGTGTTCTGCCCCACCGGTGGCATCACGCCCGAGAGCGCGCCGCAGTTCCTGGGCCTGCCGAACGTCAAGGTCTGCGGCGGCTCGTGGCTGACGCCGCAGGATGCCGTCGATGCCGGTGACTGGGCCCGCATCACGGCGCTGGCCCAGGCGGCTGGCGGGCTGCGCCGCTGACGCTTCAACCGCTTTCAGACACCGTCAGGCGGCCGGGCGCGGCCGCGGGTCGAATACCAGGCAGGTGGTCGAACCATGGGCGTAGAGCTTGCCGTCGGGGCCGAACAGGCGTGCGTCGGCCGTGGCCGTCTGCCCGCCGACATGGATGATGCGGCCCTCGGCGCGCACACGCTGCACCTGTGGCGACAGCGCGCGCACGATGTTCACCTTCAGTTCGAGCGTCGTGTAGGCCTTGCCGGCGGGCAGGGCGGCATGAACGCAGCAGCCCAGGGCCGAATCCAGCAGGGTGGCGTACCAGCCGCCATGCACGCCGCCCATGGGATTCAGGTGGCCCGGGCCGGGCGTGCCCTGGAACACGGCGCGGCCGTGCTCGACCTCGATCAGCATGAAGTCGAGCGTGCGCGAGATGCTGGCGGCCTGCAGGCTGCCGGCCAGCAGCGACTGCATCAGTTCCAGGCCCGACATCGACGCCAGGCGTGCCGCGCCGGCGACCGCAGCTTGGCCCGCCGCCTGTCGGCCGCGAACCGCAGCTTCTTCCGCCAGCCATTGCGGCAGCTGGCTGGGTGAGGTTTCCGTGGAAGTCATCGCAGCAAGCCGTTTAGTTGCATATGCAATTATCCCAGGGAATACTGCCGGCCATGGCAACCCGGACGACCGCACCGCAAGGCTGCACCAACCTGAAGCTGCGCCAGGCCAGCCGGCTGGTGACGCGCCACTACGAGCGCTTCGTCGCCCCCACCGGGCTGAAGGCCACGCAGTACTCGCTGCTGTCGCACGTGGCGAAGCTGGGTCCGCTGGGCGCGGGCGAGCTCGCCGCCTTGATGAAGCTGGACGCTAGCACCCTGTCGCGCAACCTGCAGCCGCTGCTGGCGCAGGGCTGGGTCGAAGTCCATGCCGGTGCCGACGCCCGCAGCCGCGTCGTCCAGGCCACCCCGGCCGGCCGCGCGCTTCGCGCCGAGGCCCAGCGCGCCTGGAAGCGCGCGCAGCTGGCGCTGAATGCGCAGCTAGGCGTCGAGCGCGTGGCCGCGCTGCACGCCTTGCTCGACGACTGCATGGCCCGGCTCGGCCCCGATGCCGGCCCCGGCGACGACTGACGCCGCACGCTCCTGGCGCCGGGTGCTGGTGGCGGGTGCCGGCATCTTTGCGCTGACGCTGGGCGCGCACCAGTCGATCGGGCTGTTCCCGGGCGACCTGAATACCAGCACCGCGGGCCTGATCTTCGCCATCGGCGCCATCGCCGGCGGTGGCGCCGGCATGGCCGGCCCGTCGGTCGGGCAGTTCGTGTTCGCGCCGCTGGCCCAGGCCGTCACGTCGGCATCGGGCTGGGTGGCGGCAGTGCAGACGCTGGGTCTGCTCACGCTGCGGTCACTGATCGACGCGGTGCGGGCGCTGGCGAACGTGCTGTTCCTGCTGGCCGTGGCCGCGGCGCTGATCCGCTTGCCGATCAAGGAGCACCGGGCCGAGCGCCTGTCACCGCTTCAGACCGGCACCGTGTAGTTCAGTGTCATGCGGCCGCCATCGACGACGACGATCTCGCCGGTGACGTAACTGGCCGCATCGCTGAGCAGGTAGGCCACGGTGTCGGCGATCTCGCCGGGCTCGCCCAGCCGCTTCATCGGCGTGCGGCTCATGATGCGGGCCTTGGCTTCTTCGCTCGTCAGCACCGCCTTCTGCGCCAGTTCGGTGGCGATGGTGCCTGGCGCCACGGCGTTCACGCGCACGCCGCGGTCGGCCAGCGAAAGCGCCATCACCCGTGTCAGCTGGTTGATGGCGCCCTTGCTGGCGTTGTAGCTGGCGATGCTGGGTATGGCCAGGGTGCCGTTGACCGAGCTCATGTTGACGATGCTGCCGCGGCGGCGGCCGGGCAGGTCGGGGTTGCCGACCATCGCCCGGGCCAGGGCCTGGCCGACGAGGAAGCTGCCTTTGAGGTTGACGGCGATGACCGCGTCCCAGTCGGCTTCGGTGATCTCCAGGAACTCGGCCGCCTTGAAGATGCCGGCGTTGTTGACCAGGCCGTCGACATGGCCGAAGGCTTCGAGCGTTCCGGCCAGGGCGGCGTCGACCTCGGTCTTGCTGGCAACGTTGCAGTGCATGTAGATGGCGCGATGGCCGGCGGCTTGCAGTTCCGCCATCAAGGCCTGGCCATGGGTGTCCATCAGGTCCCACACCGCCACCGCCGCGCCGTCACGCGCCAGCCGCCAGGCGCAGGCCTCGCCGATGCCCTGGGCACCCCCCGTCA
Source organism: Rubrivivax sp. (assembly GCA_022842595.1). Lineage (GTDB taxonomy): Bacteria > Pseudomonadota > Gammaproteobacteria > Burkholderiales > Burkholderiaceae_C > Rubrivivax. Next base: position 191,976 of record JALHPF010000003.1, on the reverse strand, counting down.
CCACCACCACGCGGCCTTGCAGGCCGAAATTCACGCCTTGCTGCATCTGCTTGTCCTTGCGCCGCGCCTCGTGCCCGGCCCGGGAAAGTTTAGCGGGCGGCTCAGCCTCTCAGGCGTTCATGAAGCCCAGGTCGGTGGGGTAGTCGGGCCGGCCCCCACGGTCGCCGAAGTGGCGCAGGTTGGGCAGCACCAGGTGCTGCTCTTCGGCACTGGCGCCGAACCAGCGCGCCAGCGTGGCCGCCAACTGGTCGACCGAGGTGCTGGGCAGCAGCCGGCCCTGGCCCACGTGCCACTGGTCATCGGGCGCGCCGCTGTGGCCCAGCGACAAGGGCGCCGGCCGGCCGTAGAACATGCGGCCACGCACGGCGCCACCCAGCATGAACTGGTGCCCGCCCCAGCCATGATCGGTGCCGTCGCCGTTGACGCTGAGGGTGCGACCGAAGTCCGAGGCGGTGAAGGTGGTCACCTGGTTGCGCAGGCCCAGTTCGCCGAGGGCATTGTCGAAGGCGCCCAGCGCCTGGCTCAGCCGACGCAGCAGCGCGGGCTGGCGCGTCGACATGTTGTCGTGGACGTCGAAGCCTTCCAGCGAGACGAAGAACACCTGGCGCTTCATGCCCAGCGCGTTGCGCCCGGCGATCAGCCGCGCCACCATCTTCAGCTGCTCACCCAGGCTGTTGCCGGCCGGGAAGGGCGTGGCCAGCTGGGCCGGGGCAATGGCCGCCGAGACCCGCTGTTCGGCTGCCAGGCTGCGCCGGGTGACGGCGGCATAGGCTTCGGCCAGCGCGTGGGTCTGCGTGCGCTGCAGCATCTGCTCGAAACCGGCGCGCATGGTCGGGTCCCAGAAGAACTGGCCCCAGGAACTGCCGCGCACGGCTTCGATGCTCACGGCCCCGGCGCGGCTGCACTGGTACTGCAGGGCGTTCTGGCCCGCCAGGAAGACGGCATTGCCGCCGACCGAGATGCAGGTGAACATCGACTGGCCGTTGGCTGCGAGCGCCAGGTCGCCGATGTTGCCGCCCCAGCCGCGGGTGGAACCTTCGGCACCCTGGGCCTGCCACAGCGATTGCTGGTCGTTGTGCGAAAACAGCTTGGGAGGCTGCGGCAGCACACGCGCCTCGTATTGCTGGCGCGTCAGCGGCATCACCAGCGGGCCGACGTTGAGCTGTATCGCCAGCCGGCCCTGCTGGAACAGCGCCGCCATTTCAGGCATCTCGGGAGCCAGCGCGTAGCGGGTGCCGTCGGGCAGGGGCTGGGTCGGCACCAGTTCGGTGGCAGCCAGCGCCGCGCGCGGGATCGCCAGGCTGCCGCCCGAGCCAGCACCTCGAATCTGGTTGTAGACGGCGTGGCGGGCTTCGTCGTAGGGCACCACGGTGCCGGCGTAGTCGTTGCCGCCGAACAGGAACACGCAGACCAGGGCCTTGTAGTCGGTGGCGCTGAAGGCCGCGGCTTCGCCGATCGCAGCCAGGTTCAGCGCCAGCGGTGCCGCCGTGCCGGCCAGGGCCAGTTGTCCGGCGCGCTGCAGGAAGGCGCGGCGGGCGTGGCCGCTCGGGTCCAGGGGGTGCATGGCGGCTGTGTCCTTCAGCGTTGGACCAGGTACTCGGGGCAGCACATCACGAAGACGATCGCGCGGGCGACGTGGATGCGCTTGAAGTCGGCGTCGGAATCGGCGCGAATGCCATCGGCGCGCAAGGCAGCCACGATCAGGTCCACGGTGCCAGGCGCCATTTGACCGGCGCACAGCAACAGGTTCAGGCGGTTCACCAGGGCCACGGGGTCGGTGACGAGCGCGATCTCGGCGCTGTAGTCGGGCACGATGTCGAAGCCGTCGGTGGGCGAGGGGCCACGGTGGAAAGCCACCTCGGGGGCCGAGACCCAGAGCCCGTTGTAGACGATGTCGATCAGGTGGTTGGCCCAGGTGGCCACGGTCGTTTCGTTGACGATCTGGAACTCCGGCGCTGTGGCGCCGGTCTGGGCCATCGGGGTGCCTGGCGGCACGTAGCCGGGCCTGAAGAAGCCGAACACGGAAGGCGGGTCCAGCGGGTACTGGCCGAGATCGCGGCTCGGGTTCCAGGGGCCGAAGCCCGTCTTCCAGCTGCCCTTCAGCGAGCGCAGCTTGAAGGTGCGGCCCCACTGCGCCAGCCGCACCATCGGTTCGCGCAGCTTGCCGAAGCCGAGTGCAGCCAGGCTGGCCGTGCCGCGTGCCTCGCTGTCCAGCAGCACGGCCTTGAGCACCGCGCGCAGGTCGCCACGCACGCCGCGGCCGTTGTCGGCGAAGGCGCTGGCCACGCGTGCCACGTAGGCCGGGCTGGGGTTGCTGGTGACCAGCCGCTGGATGAACTGGCGCGCCAGGAAGGGGCCGGTGTTCGGGTGCCTGAACAAGGTGTCCAGCGCCATCGCCAGCGATGGTGCCGCCGCGGTGTCGGCCGGGATGGTGACTCCGAGGAAGCTCTTGGGCAGCTTCGAGTGCCTGCTTTCGTCGAGCACCATCGGCAGGCGCGAGGCCGGCAGATGGGCCACGCGCTGGTGCGGTGGTGCAGGGTTGTTGAACCACCCGGCCGAATAGTCATGGTTGTACCCGGTGAACACCCGCGCCAGGTTGCTGACGTCGTTGGCCGTGTAGCTTTCGACCGGGCGGCCGTCAGCGCCGAGCCGGGGGGTGCCGTCGGGGTTCAGCTGCACCAGGCCGATGGTGAAGAGCTGCATCAGTTCGCGGGCGTAGTTCTCGTCGGGCAGGCGGCCGGTGGCCGGGTCTTCGCGGGCGTTGCCGCGGGTGCTGAGAAAGGCGCCCATCGCCGGGTTCAACGTCAGCGCCTCGAGCATGTCGCGGTAGTTGCCGAGGCTGTGGCGGCAGAGCAGGTCCCAGTATTCCGCGATCGCGAAGTTGTCCCAGTTCATCACGTCCCGGATGCCGCGCCAGGACACCACGAAGATGTCGGACAGCGCCAGAGCCCAGCGCCTGCGCACGGCATCCGGCGACTGGAACAGCTGGTGCCAGATCATGTGGATGTTGGTGCCCTGGGCGAAGAACAGCTCGTTGGCGTCGATCTTGTCGTAGCCCTTGGCGAATAGCCAGTCGCAGCCGCTCTGGCTGTTCGGCAGGGCCAGCTGGGCGTCGAGCCAGGGTTCGTAGCCCTGTGCCCGCACCTGGGCGATCTCGGCCGGGCTGGCCGAGAACTGCGCCTGCAGAAGGAAGCGAGCGGCGTCCTCGTCGGTCTGCGGCGCCAGCGTGGGCGTGGCGGCGAACACGGCGGTGGCGAAGTCGCGCAGGTGGCCGACGGTTGTCAGCGTGTTGCCCGAAAGCGGCCCCAGCACCAGCACCATGCCTTCCTGCACGCCGACGTAGTTGCCAGTGCTCGGGTAGAAGCGGTAGACGACGTCCTGCCAGACCTGGTTGGTCTCGGCCGTGGGGAAGAACTGCGCGTACTGGCGCTCGGCGAAGGCCAGCAGCTCGTCGGTGGTGGGGATGCGGTAGTCGGAGGCTGCCAGCAGCCGCGCCGTCCCCTCGCTGGCGGCGCCCGGCAGCAGGTCGGGGCGGGACGGCGCCGATGCGCTGTTGCTGAAGGCCTGGGCCGGGTTGCCGGCCTGGCCACCTCCGCAAGCCGACAGCAGGGCTGCGGCAGCCAGCCCGGTGACCCGGGTGAGTGTCACGTCTGCGGTGTCGCTGTCCTGCATCGTCGTTCCCCGATGGCCCGTGATTTGCCAGGCGCAATCACTATAGCCGCAGGGCCCCGGCAGGCGGCGCGTTTCGCGCTGGCGGCGTCCCGAAGCTTCAGGACGAACCGCCAGGCTCAGGCGGGTTCGGGCTGGGCTTTGGCCTGGCGGGTGCCGGCCTTCGGCTGGGCGCCCTGCTTGCGCAGCGCCACCGCGTCAGGCATCGGGGAGGCCATTCCGTCGAGCTTGAAGATCTGCACCGATTCCGCCACCGCCACGGCCTGCGATTGCAGCTGCACCGCCGAAGCAGCGATCTGTTCCACCAGCGCGGCGTTCTGCTGGGTGATCGAGTCCATCTGCGACACCGCTTCGTTGACTTGCGAGATGCCGCTGAGCTGTTCGCTGGCGCCGGTGCTGATTTCCTCGATCACATGGGTGACGCGCCGTACCGTGGCCAGCGCGCCGTCCATCGTCTTCTGCGCCTCGTCGGTGAGGCGGTTGCCGGCGTCGACCTTTTCTGCCGAGTCCTGGATCAGCTGCTTGATCTCCCGCGCTGCGGCCGTGGTGCGCTGTGCCAGGCTTCGCACTTCGCTGGCGACGACGGCAAAGCCGCGGCCCTGCTCGCCGGCGCGTGCGGCCTCGACGGCTGCGTTCAGCGCCAGGATATTGGTCTGGAAGGCGATGCCGTCGATCACGCTGATGATTTCGCCGATGCGGCGCGACGAATCGCTGATGACGTGCATGGTGCGCGTGACTTCGTTGATGGCGTCGCTGCCGCGCTGGGTCACGGCGCTGGCTTCGCCGGCGAGCTGCGCGGCCTGCTGGGCCGAATTGGCGCTGTTGCGCACCGTGCTGGTGATCTGCTCCATCGACGAGGCCGTTTCTTCCAGGCTCGCCGCCTGCGATTCGGTGCGAGCCGACAGGTCCTGGTTGCCGGCCGCGATTTCGCGGGTGGCGTCGCGCATGTGGTGAACTTCATTGCGCGCATCGCGAACAATCGAGCGCAGGTTCACGTTCAGCTGGGCCAGGGCCTTGGCGAGCCGGCCCATGGTGTCCTGGCTGGTGACTTCGATGGTTTGCGTCAGGTCGCCAGCGGCCATGCGGTTGGCAACGCTGACCAACTGTTCCAGTGGGCCCACGGCCATGCGGCTGAGCCACCAGCCACCGACCGCCGCACCGACGGCGGCAGAGATGCCGACGTCGAGGGCGACGGCGGTGCTCAGCAGCGGCGCACCGCTGACCAACGTGGAAGCGCCCGCGCTCAGCGCGGCGACGCTGCCGACGATCAGCGCCATGCGTCCGCGCAGCCCCAGGCTGGCGGTGCGCGCCAAGCGCGCCATCGTGGTGTTGACCACCACATAGCCCTGTGCCAACAAGGTGACCTGCCGGCCGTCGGCCTTTTCCTTTCGCATCGTGGCGTACAGCTGCTCGGCCGCCGCCACCTGCTCGCGCGTGGGCTGGGTGCGCACCGACATGTACCCGGTGGGCGATTCGCCGTGCATCAGCGGCGTGACGTTGGCCATCACCCAGTAGTAGGTCCCGTCCTTGCGCCGGTTCTTCACTGGCGCCGACCAGGGAAGCCCGCCTGCGATGGTTTCCCACATGTCGCGGTAGGCCTCCTCGGGCATGTCGGGATGGCGCACGATGTTGTGGGCCTGCCCCAGCAGTTCTTCCTTGCTGAAGCCGCTCGTCGCGATGAAGCCGGCGTTGCAGTAGGTGATGCGGCCTTTCAGGTCGGTCGTCGAAACGAGTGTCTCGCCGGCAGGGAAGGGGAATTCGACGTTCTGGTTCGGCTGGTTGTTGCGCATGGCGGGGGGCTCGGGTTCGCAATACTTGGCGGGTCTTCGGAATATCGGCCGTCCGTCGTTCAACTCAAGTACCCGTGAAAGGGCGTAATCCGCGTCAATTCCCGTTCTGCGAGGCCGCCGAGCGGCCGAGCCAGATGCCCATGCCCTGGGCATTGAGCTCGATGTCGAGCGCCAGGAGTTCCGCCGCCCGCTGAAGCGGCACGGGGCAGCCTTCGGCCTGCAGGCTGGCCTGGTGGATCTGCCACAGGCCTGCCTTCAGCCCGCCGTGCCGGTCGGCGCTGTCGCGCAGGCGCTCGCCGAGCGCCACCATTTGCACGAGCTGTTCCCGAAAGATCCGCGCCAGCCTGGGCACACCTTCGACGCGGCCGTAGTGCGTGAGGTACAGCGACGCCGGTTCCGCGGCCATCAGCCGGTCGATCGTGGCCGCCAGCGCCGGTGGGTCGAACTGCACTGGCGTCGTGCTGGGAAGCACCCAGGCGCCGTTCGGGCCGTCGAATTCACGGTAGCTCAGGCCGAAGGTGTCGCCAGTGAACCAGCCGCGCGTCTTGGCGTCCCAGACGCAGTGGTGGTGGCGGGCGTGGCCGGGGGTGTCGACCAGCCGCAAGGTGCGCCCGCCGAAGCAGACGGTCATCTCGTCGAAGCTCTCGACGACTCGGGCTGCTTCCACCGGCACCACCCGGCCGTAGGACTTCGCCATTTCCTCGCTGCCGTAGACCGCGCTCGCGCTCAGCCAGAGGGCTCGCGGGTCGACGAGGTGGCGCACGCCCCGCGGGTGGATCAGCGCGCGGGCTGCCGGCAGCTGCTGCATCAGGGTGCCGACGCCGCCGGCATGGTCCAGGTGTACATGGGTCGGGATCACCCAGTCCACGGCCGTCCGCGCCAGGCCCAGTGCCGCCAGCGCCGCGAGCAGCCGCGGCACGGCGAAGTGCGTCCCGGTGTCGATGAAGGCCGCCCGGCCATCGTCGACCAGCAGGTAGGCGGCGTCGAAGTGGTCGCGGTGAAAACCGGTGTCGATGGCGTAAACGCCTTCGCCCAGTGGCTGCAGGAAGGCGGGAATCGGGGTCGTCATGCCGGCATTCTGGCTGGGTGCAGGGCAGATTCAGCAGGGTCCCGACCCGTGTCATTTACGCTTCATACTGACAAGTCCTCTTGACAACTACGCGTGTCAATGAAGAATGACACATGCTAAACGTAGTGCCCGCGTGTGGGTTTCGCACGAGAAAAGAAGTCCACTCAGGAGTTCTCCATGTCTGACCCGAACAAGGTCTGGCCCACCGGTTTGACCGAGGCCGAATCCGAGGAAGTGCACCGCCACATCATCCAGGGTACGCAAATCTTCGGAATGATCGCCGCGCTGGCACACCTGCTGGCGTACATCTATTCACCCTGGCTGAAGTAAGCAGGAGCTCACCATGATCTACGGAAAAATCTGGTGTGTGGTGAAGCCCTCGGTGGGCATCCCGATCCTGCTGGGCGCGGTTGCGCTTGGCTCGTTCGCCGTCCACCTGGCCTTGCTCACAAACACGACCTGGCTTCCGAAGTACCTCAACGGCGGAGCCAAGGTCGTGGCGGCTGCGCCCGCCGAGGCGCCCAAGTAGGCACCCTGCAGCCCGCATGGCTGTGCCGGGCCGTGGGCGGCTTCTCGCCACCCATGGCCCGCGTTCGTTTTGAGGCTTGCCGACGCTGGGTCGGGCAAGCATCGCTGGTCCCCGCATTCGTGCTCCGCTACGTTGCCGTCCACCATGTCCCAATCCGTCAGCCGCAAGCTCGTGCAGACCTGGACCGATCTGGGCCCGCGATTCCTGCCGTTCGCCGACGCCGCCACGCCTGAATTGCCGTTGGGCCGCCTGTTGCGGCTGTCGCTGTTCCAGGTTTCGGTGGGCATGGCCCTCGTGCTGCTGGTGGGCACGCTCAACCGCGTGATGATCGTCGAGCTCGGCGTGCCGGCCTCGCTGGTGGCCGTGATGATTGCGTTACCGGTGCTGTATGCGCCGTTCCGCGCGCTGGTGGGCTTCCGTTCCGACAACCACCGTTCCGCATTGGGCTGGAAGCGGGTGCCCTATATCTGGATGGGCACGATGGTGCAATTCGGGGGCCTGGCCATCATGCCTTTCGCCTTGCTCGTGCTGTCGGGTGGCGGCAACGCCGCGCAGTGGCCGGCCTGGGTGGGCCAGGCCGGCGCGGGGCTGGCCTTCCTGCTGGTCGGCGCAGGCCTGCACACGACGCAGACCGCCGGCCTGGCACTGACCACCGACCTCGCCCCCGAAGCCTCGCAGCCGCGTGTGGTGGGCCTGATGTACGTGATGCTGCTGCTGGGCACGATCCTCAGCGCCGTCGTCTTCGGCCTGGCGCTGCGCGACTTCAGCCCGGGTCGACTGGTGCAAGTGATCCAGGGGGCTGCGGTGGCCACCTTGGTCCTGAACGCGATCTCGCTATGGAAGCAGGAGCCCCGCCAGCGCCGGCAGGCCACCAGTGCGTCCAGGCCAGCGCCGGACTTCGCCACCGCGTGGCGCCAGCTGCTTCAGGGGCCGCAAGCTGGCCGGCGGCTGGCGTGCATCGGCCTGGGAACCCTGGCTTTCGGCATGCAGGACGTGCTGCTCGAACCGTATGGCGGCCAGTTGCTCGGCATGTCTGTGGGGCAGACCACCCTGCTCACGGCCACCCTGGCCGGAGGTGGCTTGCTCGGGTTTGCCGTGGCTTCGGTGGTGCTCAGCCGGGGCCGCGACGCCATGCGCATGGCGTCGCTGGGCGTGGCGCTGGGCCTGCCAGCCTTCGCACTTGTGGCCGTGGCCGCGCCATTGGCTTCGGTGCCGGTGTTCGTGGCGGGCGTCTTCCTGATCGGTCTGGCTGGCGGCGTGTTCAGCCACGGCACGCTCACGGCAACCATGAACAGCGCCCCCCGTGACCAGATCGGCCTGGCGCTGGGCGCCTGGGGTGCCGTGCAGGCCACGGCTGCTGGCGTGGCGGTGGCGACAGGCGGTGTGCTCGCCGATGCGGTTTCGTCGGCGGCCGGGCGTGGCGTGGGCTACAGCACGGTCTACCTGCTCGAGGTCCTGCTCTTATTGATCACGCTGGTGGCAATGTCACCGCTGATCAAACGGATGCCCTTGCGTTAGTCTGCGCGCCGGGCTGAAATTCGGGGTCCTCGTTCCTGCGCTGTTGCTGTCCAGCTGTTCCCTTCGCCACTGAAACCAAGGAAAACGCATGAAGATCTACCATCTGTTGCTGCTCGTCTGGGTCCTGTTCGTTGCGCTTTGGCTGCTGGAACAGGTGCGCAAGAGCCGCAAGTAGACGGGTTGTGCGACCGCCCGCCGGGCTGTCGCACGGCAGTGCGCTGAAGCGCACCGCGATCAGCGGTCAGGCGGTGGTGGCGAAGCAGGGCGCGCAAGTGCCAGCCGGTCCATCAGCATCGCCACCAGCAGGCCGCCGAAAAGGCCAGCGTTGATGGCCAGCAGCACACCCAGGCCGGGCCCGCTGATTTCCCGGCCGAACCGGTATCCCAGCACCAGGCCCAACAAGGCACCCGCTGCAGTGCAGCCGTACACGAGCGTGCGCCGGATGTTCACGGGTCTGGCGAGCCTGGCTCTGTCGACCCGCGATGCCGTGCGCCCTGAACGGCTTCAGCTGTTGCCGAGCACCAGCCACAGGCGGGCGATCTCCGCCGTGCCGTCGGTGCCCTTGACGCTGCGCAGAGTGGCGGTCGCCTTGGACTTGGCACTCGAGGATTGCAGCTGGGCCATGCCCAGGCGCAGCCGGGCTTCGTCCGGGCGCTTGAGCTTGCCTTTGGCGATGCCCTGCTCGATGAGCTTGATGCCCTGGTCGACGTCGCCTAGCGATACGAACGCATAGCCGATGTTCACGAGCGCGTCGCCTTCGGGTTCAGTGGCCGCCTCGGTGGCACGAGCGGCCAGCCCGGCCTTGACGGACTCTTCCTGCTTCACGGCCAGGTCGCGCAGCCGTTGATGGCGTGCCGCCTCGGCGCCCGTGCCGAGCACACCCAGCTTGTAGCCCTGTTCGGCGATGCGCCGGCCTTCGGCGGGCAAGCCGGCCTGCAGGGCCAGCTGCGCCATCTCCATGTATTCCTCGGTCTTGGTCAGCGTACCGCTGGCCAGCCGCAAGCGCATGACATCCAGTTCGTACCGGCCCGAGAAACCTGCCTTCCGTGGCAGCCTGCCGAGGTAAGCGTTCCAGTAATCCTTCTTCGGGTAGTTCAGCAGCAGCTTCTCGAGCGTGTTGCCATACGCACCCATGTTGCCCAGCCGTTGCTGGGCATCGGCCAGGCGCAGAAGGTCGTCTTCACCTGGGCGGCGACCGGCCTGTTCAGCGCCCGATACGGCTGCCTGGGCGTCGCGCGCGATGGCGGCGTAGTCGCCGCCGGCCGACTGCAGATAGCTCTGCAACTGACGGATTCCGCCGCCGTTGTTGCCTGCCTGAACGGCCTTCGCCACCCATTCATTGGCCTTGGCGTTGCTGCGCTGCTGGGCGTACGAGTTCGCGATCTGTTCGGCGACCTGGCCCTTCTCGGCGCCGCCAACCCGGTCGAACAACGACTCCAGCGCCTGGATCGACGTACCCACGTCGCCCGCCCGCTGGGCCGCAGCCGCCTTCATGCGATCGACGGTGATCTGCTCGTTGGCCGACTTGCCGCCCACGGCTTCCGCCTCGCGCACCTTCGCCAGTGCCTCCTTGGCCTTGCCCGCCTTCAGCAGGTCGGAAGCCTGCTGCAGCGGCTTGCCCACTTCCGGACGCAAGCCCTGGGCATGGGCGACGGTGAAGCTGCACACGAGCACCAGGGCCGCGGCCATGGGCCGCCAGATCAGATCAGGACGCTTGCTCATTCCAGGAATTGTTCGTTGCCGACGATGCCGATCTTGGTGACGCCAAGCCGCTGCGCCGAGGCCATGATCATCGCGACGTACTTGTACGTCACGAGCTTGTTGGGCCGCAGGTGGACCTCGGGCTGGTCGGCCTGGGTCGCCACGTCACGCAGCCGCGCTTCGAGTGTGTTGCGGTCGGGGATGATCTCGCCGTTCCAGCCGATGGTGCCGTCGAAGTCGACATCGATGCGGATGATCTCCGGCGGCTTGGGTGGCGGAGCCGCGTTGTTCGGCACCGGCATGTTCATCTTGACCGCATGGGTCTGGATCGGGATCGTGATGATGAACATGATGAGCAGCACCAGCATCACGTCGATCAACGGCGTGGTGTTGATGTCGACCATCACGCCGCCGTCTTCGTCTTCGCTGGTCGAGCCAACATTCATTGACATGTCAGATTCCTAGTGTCGTGTCGCCGGCCGCAGGCCGTCACTGGCCCGGGGCCGGTGGTTCGGTGATGAAGCCGACCTTGAAGATGCCGGCGCGCTGGCAGGCCACGACGAGCCGGCCGACGGATTCGTAGCGAACCTCGGAGTCGCCACGGATGTGCACCTCGGGCTGCGGTTCCTTGACGGACTCGATCTTCAGGCGGTTCACCAGGGTTTCGGTATCGGGCATGCGTTCGAGGCCCCAGAACACGTCGCCATCGCGGTTCACGGCGAGCACGATGTTCTCTGGCTTGGTCTGCGTCGGAAGGTTCCGTTCCTTCGGCAGTTCCAGCTTGATGGTCTGCGTGACCACCGGGATGGTGATCAGGAAGATGATGAGCAACACCAGCATCACGTCCACCAGGGGCGTGGTGTTGATGGTGGTGTTGAGTTGGTCTTCGCCGTCGTCGTCGCCGGCGGCGCCTACGTTCATGCCCATGCGGGTGCTCCAGATCGGGGTGCGACGCCCTGGGGCGTCCGGGTGCCGAGAGTCATCGCTTGCCGGCCAGGAGCACGTTGTGCAGGTCGCCAGCGAAGGCCTTGGTCTGGTCCATCACGGCCTTGTTGCGGCGGATCAGCCAGTTGTAGCCCATCACCGCCGGCACGGCCACGGCCAGGCCGATGGCGGTCATGATCAGGGCTTCACCGACGGGGCCGGCCACCTTGTCGATCGATGCCTGGCCGCTGATGCCGATCTTGACGAGGGCGTTGTAGATGCCCCAGACGGTTCCGAACAGGCCCACGAAAGGAGCGGTGGAACCAACGGTGGCGAGAACGGCCAGGCCGTCCTGCAGACGGCTCTGGATGTTGCCGACGGCACGGTCGACCGACATGCTGATCCAGGTGTGCTTGTCGATGGTCTCGACCATCGTGCCTTCATGGTGCTCGCTGGCCTTGATGCCCTGCTCGGCAATGAAGCGGAAGGCCGAGCCTTCCTGCAACGACGTGAAGCCCGCCTTCACCGAACTGGCTTTCCAGAAGGAATCGGCCGACTCGCGGGCACTCTTGAGCATGGCACGCTGCTCGAAGAGCTTGACGAAGATGACGTACCAGCTGCCCATCGACATGATCACCAGGATGACTAGGGTGGTCTTGTTGACCACGTCACCCTCATGCCACATCGCCTTCAGGCCGTACGGATTCTCGACGGCCTCTTCGGTGATTGTCGGAGACATCGGGCCGGCGGCAGCCGGGGCCGGCTCGGCCGTCGGGGCAGGGGCCGCGGCAGGCGCCGAGGCCTCGGCGCTCGGGGCCGATTGCGCCAGGGCTGCCGGGCTGAAGGACAGCAGTGCCGAGCTCGCGAGCAGGGCGGCGCCGAGGGACGTGCGCAAAACTTGAATCAAAGACATAGCAGCTCCGTAGAGAACAGCGCCCGCTGAAGAAGAGGGGGTGGGCGCGAAGAAAAGGGGACGAACGAGGGGTCGAACGATGGCCTGGCGAGGCGGCGGCTGCCAGGCACTCGCTTTGGTCATTCCAGCTTCCAGACGTAGTCCACGTCGAAGGAGGCGCCAACCGGCTGGCCGTTTTCGTCGGCACCAGCCCGGAAGCTGCAGCCACTGAGCTTCGACAAAGCCACCCGGTCCATCTGCTTGTGTTCACGTGAAGGCCCGGACGATCGCACGACTTCGGCATTCGTCATGCGTCCGTCCGGACCGATGGTGAAGCGGATCTTCGTGGTGCCGGTGGCTTCGGCGCGCAGCGCCGCGGCGGGGTAGTCCTCGCCAGTGGGCGCGCAGGCCTGGACGTTCGCAATGGCCGGTCGCGCGGCCACGCGGGGCGGGGCCGGCGGCGCCGGTGCTGGCGGCGCCGGCGGTGCTGGCGGCGCATTGAACACCGGTGGCGCCGGGGGCGGTACGACCTGGGTGGTGGTGATCGTCGGCGCCGGCGTTGGCGGCGGGTTGACGTTCACCTCGGGCGGTGGCACGAACGAAGGCGGCGGAGGCGCGAACTTCGGCGGCGGCGGCAGGTTCTCGGGCGGCGGCGGCGGCGGCGGTTTCACCTCTTCGATGATCTTCGTCTCGATGGGCGCCTTGATCACGTCGACCACCTGTTTGGCCAAGCCCGACATGATCGCCCAGAAGAGCAAGAGGTGCAGCACCACGACGATGCCGAACCCCATGGCATGTCGACTTGGGTTGCGTTGTTCTGCTGCGAAATCCACTCGGCTCCTCCAGTCCATCTGGAACGTGTTTTTCCAGATACTGCAACTCACTCAGATACCGCCACCTGCGCCGAATGTCACGGTGACACAAGGGTGGCTCAAGGCGCGGGACTATATCGTGAACCTTACACCCGCCCCGCCCGGGCATCACCCTAGCTCCGGGGGGAGCACGGTTCGCCAAACGCCTGCTTTGCCCGGTGTTTCACGTTGCAAGACGCGGGCCATCCGCCGTTGAACTGGCGTCGTGCAGCTTAAGGAACACTTACATTGCAATCGATTGCAGAGCTGCGGTCAATGCGGTGATTCCCTCGTCTGTCGAGGCCGGGCTGTCGCAAGGCACGACACGGCGCTGGGGCATCGAGCGCAGCCAGGTCAGCTGGCGCTTGGCCAGCTGGCGGGTCGCCGCGATGCCCCTGTCGCGCAGGGCCTGCCAGGCAGGGCCCGCACAGGCGCTCACGGGCATGCCCGCGTCGAGTGCTTCCCACGCCTGCCGATAGCCCACGCAGCGCATCGAAGGCAGGCCCGGGTGCAGGTCGCTGCGTTCGCGCAGGCGGGCCACTTCCGCGACCAGGCCCTGCGCCAGCATGGCGTCGAAGCGCAGCTCGATGCGCTGGTGCAGCCAGGCCCGGTCCTGCGGTTCCAGCGAGACCAGGTGGAACGGAAACCGCGCCGGCACAGGCGGCTGCGCCTGCCGCTGCTGCCACGCCGACAGCGGCCGGCCGCTCACTTGCCAAACCTCGAGCGCGCGCTGGACACGCTGGGCGTCGGCGGGGGCCAGCCGCGCGGCCGTCACCGGATCGACTCGCGCAAGCTCGGCATGCAGGGCCGGCCAGCCGATGGCAGCAGCGCGTGCGTCGATCTCGGCGCGGACCGCGGCATCGGCCGCCGGCATGGCGTCCAGACCCCGCTGTGCCGCACTGAAATAGAGCATCGTGCCGCCCACCAGCAGGGGCAGGTGCCCACGCCCGCGGATCTCATCGACCAGGCGTTCGGCATCGGCACAGAAGCGCGCTGCCGAGTAGCTTTCCGCCGGGTCCAGGATGTCGATCAGGTGGTGCGGCACGGCCTGGCGCTCGGCTGCACCGGGCTTGGCCGTGCCCACGTCCATGCCGCGGTAGACCAGGGCCGAGTCGACGCTGATGATCTCGACCGGGCGCTGCGCCCGGCAGTGTTCGGCGAAGGCCAGGGCCAGGGCGGTCTTGCCCGACGCCGTGGGGCCGGCCAGGGCCAGCGCACGCGGCGCTTCGCTGCTTGCATTCATGGTCGCCTGGCCTCGCCATGGCGTTGCACCAGGGTCCAGGCCACGATGGCGGTGAGCAGCGACCAGAACCCCAGCCCCAGTGCATACGGCAGCACCCGGCCGTCCAGCGCCTGCCCCAGCCACAGGCCGACGGCAAACGCGGTGGCCGCGAGCACGAACCCGGCCAGCGCCGACGCCGCCCCCGCAGCCTCCGGAAACGGCCCCACTGCGCCCGCCTGGCCACAAGGCTGGTGCACACCATGGCCGAAGGCAAACAGCCACTGCGGCAGCAGCACGGCCCAGGCGGCTTGCACGCCGGCCAGCGCCAGCACGACGATGAGCACACCGCCCGCAAGGCTGAAGAAGGCCCCGCGCCGCACCGTGCGCGCCATGCCCATCCGGCCCACCCAGCGTCGGCAGGCGAAGGTGCCGAGCAGGTAGCTGGTCGAGGCCGAGCCCATCGCCAGCCCGTAGGCCGCTGGCGACAGACCCAGGATGTCGATATACACGAAGGACGAGCCTGCCAGGATGGTGAAAAGCCCGCCGTAGGTGAAGCTGACGAGCAGCGTCCAGGCCAGGAAGGTGGGGTGGCGGCCGATGCGCAGCCAGTTCGCCAGCAGCGGGGCCAGCGCGGTGGCGCGGGGGTTCTTCACGGGCAGGGTTTCAGGCAAGCGCAGGGCGACAAAGATCAGGGTCACTGCGCCCATCAGCGCCACCACCGCCAGCGCGGCGCGCCAGCCCCAGGTGGCCGCGACCAGGCCGCCCACCACCGGGCCGGTGATGGCGATCACGCCCAGACCCGACAGACCCAGCGACATCACCTGGGCGCCTTGCTGCGGTTCATACAGGTCGCGCAGCATCGCGCGGGCGCAAACCACCGCCGCGGCCAAGGCCGCGCCCTGCAGAACCCGCCAGACGATCAGCGTCTCGATGTCGGCGGCCAGCATGCTGCCGACGCTGGCTGCGGTGTACAGGGCCAGGCCCGACAGCAGCACCGGCCGGCGGCCGACGCGGTCGGCCACCGGGCCCCAGAACAACTGGCCCAGGCCAAAGGCCAGGATCAGCGCAGACATCGTCAGCTGGGCGGCACTCATCGATGCGCCGAGATCGCGTGTCAGGGCCGGCAGCGCCGGCAGATAGATGTCGGTGGTGACCGGCTGCAGCCCCAGCAGCAGGGCCAGCGCCCAGGCGACAAGGGCAACGCTCGGGCGCGGCGGCAGGCCGGCCAGCGCTGCAGCAGGTGGGTGCGGAGACATCGTTTCGAGACTAACAGGCGGCGCCCGGTCGGCCTCTCACCGCGCTTCGTCGCATCGGGCTGGGGACGGAGCGGGCCGAGTGGGCATCATCGGCGCACCTTGCGTCCACTCTCGAGCCGTTTGCCATGAGCCCTGTCACTTTCGATCTGTTTGCCCGGCGGCTGCCGGCCGCCCTGGTGCTTTCCACCACGTTGGCGATGGCGCCGGCCAGCGCCCAGATGTTCAAGGACGCCAGTCTGCAGACATTGCTGCGCCAGGACCGGCACGCGGAGCTGCAGCGCCTGGCGCGCGAGCGCCTGGCTGCGCGGCCCGACGACAGCCAGGCCTTGCTGGCCCTGGCGCTGGGCGCACTGGAAAACAACGACGCCGAGGCGCGCAAGGCCGTGATCGACCGGGCGCAGAGCTGCACGCAGGCGCAGCCACAAGTGGCGGCCTGCCACTATGCGCTGGGTGTGGTGTTGGGCGTGCAGGCCATGTCCGAGGGCATGCTGAAGGCCGCACGCAGTGCCGGCACGGTCAAGACCGCGCTGGCCCAGGCCCAGGCGCTGGAACCAGGCTGGTACCCGGCCCGCAGCGCACTCGTGGAGTTCTACCTTCTGGCGCCGGGCGTCATGGGCGGCAGCAGCAGCCGTGCCCAGGAACTGGCGCGTGCCGCGCCCCAACCCGCCCAGGCTCAGGTCCTGCAAGCCCGCGTCGACCTGCAGGAAGGGCGAGCCGAAGCGGTCCTGCAGTCCTTGACGGCCCTGCTGGCCAGTGCCGATGAGGCGGTGGCCGAAGACGCGGCCGAATGGGGCTTTGCCGCGGCTTCCAAGCTCGTCAACGACGGCAAGGCGCCGCAGGCCCAGCCCTTCCTCGAACGCCTGGTGCGTGAACGGCCGGCCAGTGCCACCGGCCCCTACGGCCTGGCACGCGTGCGCGCGGCCGCCGGCGCCCATGCCGAGGCCCTGGTCCTGTACGAGCAAGCCACGCGCGCCCAGGGCGCGGCGCGCTTGCCGGTGGATTACCGGCGCGGCATTGCATTGCAGGAGCTGGGCCGCAAGGACGAGGCGCGGGCCGCCTACGCGCGCTACGTCAGCGCAGGCAAGGGACAGAAGGCCTCGCTCGAAGACGCGCGCAAACGTTTGCAGGAACTGGGCGGCTGAGCCCGGCGATCAGAAGCGCTCGTCTGCGCGCAGATAGCGCCATTGGCCCGCGGGCAGCTGACCCAGCACCACGCTGCCGATGCGCACGCGCTTGAGCCCCAGCACTGCCAGGCCCACCAGCTCGCACATGCGGCGGATCTGGCGCTTGCGGCCTTCGCGCAGCACGATGCGCAGCTGGTCCTCGTTCTGCCAGCTCACGCGGGCCGGGCGCAGCTCGACGTTGTCGAGCACCAGGCCATGGCGCAGGCGGTCCAGCGCCGCCTCGGGCACCGGGCCTTCGTGCAGGTGTTGCACACGAACCAGATATTCCTTTTCGACCCGGGTTTCGTCGCCGACCAGGCGCTTGGCGATGCGGCCGTCCTGGGTGAAGACGAGCAGTCCCGTGGAATCGATGTCCAGCCGCCCTGCCGGCGCCAGGTGGCGCAGGTGGCCGGGGTGGAAGACCACGCCGCTCTCGTCGCCGGCCCAGCGGTTGGCCGGCTTGACGAGGGTGATGGCGGGTTCGTAGCCGTCTTCGGCCTGGCCGCTGACCACGCCGATGGGCTTGTGCAGCAGCACGGTCATGCGTTGTGCCTGTTCGGTGCTGGCGCGCGGGTCGATGGCGATGTGCACATCGGCCGCCGCACGCTGGCCCAGGACGGCCATCTGGCCGTCGATGCGCACCCAGCCGGCTTCGATCCACTCGTCGGCCTCGCGCCGCGAACAGAGTCCACGCTCGGTCATCAGCTTCGAGATGCGGACGCCGGCAGGCCCATCTGCCGGTGGCGGCGGGGCTGGGGTAGGCGGTGGCGCCTGCCAGCCTGCGGCGGGAGGGCGCTGCGGGCGTTCCCGGCGTTCCGGGTGAGGCGGACGCGCTGCAGGCCTGCTGTCAGGCCGTGGTGCCCGCGGTGGCCGGGGCAGGTCGCGCGGCGATTCGCGTGAAGATTCGCGTGGCTGATGGCGCGGTGCGTCGCGCGTGGGGGGTGGCGTGGCCGCCCTTGCGGATGGGCCGGGCGGCTTCGGCGGACGCGATGGCCGGGGCGGCCGTGGCGGCCGGGCCGGCTGGGACAGCCGTTCAGGCGCCCCGGGCCCAGGCTGCGGCGGTGCTTCGGTCGACCCCGCAGCTGCGGGTGGGCGATGCGGCGCGCCGGGGCGGACAGGCTTGCGCCGCGGGTCGGGCGACGGTGCGCCTGGTTTCAGGCTGACACGTTTGCGGGAGGGCTCGGACATTGTTCATTCTCAACCATGCACGCTGCCGGCCTGCAGACGCGGCGGCCTGGCGCTATCGTTGCCGTGGCGAGGTGGCGTTCCACCCATGAGGACACCCTGTGAACCTGCTTCCTGCCCGCCGTTCGATGGCCCTGATCGCCGCCCTGCTGCTGGCAGCCACACCGGCTGCCAACGCTCAAGCGCAACTGCCACCGGCGCTGCAGTCGCAATTGGGCGCTGCACTGGCTGCCTATGAGGCCGGCCGCCTGCCCGAGGCGCGCTCTGGCTTCGAAGCCCTGGCGGCGCAGGGCGTGCCGGTGGCCCAGTACAACCTGGCCGTGATGCACCTGCGCGCCGAACTGCCGAAGCCAGACCGCGTGCAGGCGCGGCGGCTGCTCACGCGTGCCGCGGAAGGCGGTTTCGTGACGGCGCAGTTCATGCTGGCGCAGAGTCTCGAGAACGGCGAACTGGGTCCCAGGGACCTGGCCCTGGCGCTGCGCTGGTACGAAGTGGCGGCCAGCCGCGGCAGCGTCGAAGCCCAGGTGGCCATGGGCACGGCCTTTTTCCTGGGGCGTGGCAAGCCGCAGGACGCCACCGAATCGGCACGCTGGTACCGCGAAGCCGCCAAGGGTGGCGACGTCGGCGCGATGTACCTGATCGCCTCGATGTACGAGAAGGGTGACGGCGTGCCGCAGGACCTGCGCCTGGCCCGTTACTGGTACGACCTGGCGGCGAAGGCCGGCGACGAGGCCGCGCCCGCCAAGCTGCGCGAACTGCAAGCGCGCAGCGCCGCGCAGCCCAGTTGATGCCCATGCCCGGCTGCGGCGCTGGGCGGCTTTCTGATCGGCTTCGGCCTGCTGGCGCTGCTGCGCCACCGTGCCAGCGTGGGCGGCGTGAACATCGTGGCGCAGTGGCTGCAGCAGACGCGCGGCATCAGCGCCGGCAAGGTGCAGATGGCGGTGGACTGCGGCATGGTGCTCACGGCGCTGGCCGTATTGGAGCCCGTGCGCGTGCTGCAGTCGGTGCTGGGGGCGGTGGTGATGAGTGCCGTGCTGGTGCTGAACCACCGGCCAGGGCGCTACCTGGGCGTCTGAGGGTGGGCCTGGCGGCCCTTCACAGCACGACCTTCACCATCGGGTGGGTCGACAGCGTGCGGTAGAGCTCGTCGAGCTGCTCCCGGCTGGAGGCCGTGACCGTGAGCGTCAGCCCCAGGTACTTGCCGCCAGAACTGGGCCGCCGCTCGACGCTGCTGCGATCGAAGGCTGGGTCGAACAGCAGGGCGATGTTGATCATGGCTTCGGCAAAGCCTTCGACATGGGCCCCCATCACCTTGATCGGGAAGGCGCTCGGGTACTCGATCAGGCTCTGCTCGGGCGGGATGTCGCGCACTTCGGGCTGGCTCCGCGTTCAGATCGACATCGTCAGCTTGGCACGCTGGTAGGCCTCGTACAGGCGGGCATACACCGGCCCCGGCCGGCCGCGGCCAGCGCCATGGCCCACGCCTTCGCCGTCGATCTTCGTCACCGGCAGGATTTCCTTGGTGGCCGAGCTGAGCAGCACCTCGTCGGCCGCCATCACGTCGGCTTCGGGGATGGGCCGCAGGTTGTAGGCGATGCCGCAGTCTTCGCACAATTCGCGCAGCAGTTCGACGCGGATGCCTTCCAGCACATGGTCGCTCTTCGGCGGGCCGAGCAGGGCGCCTTCGTGCACGATCCAGACATTGCTCGCGGCGGCTTCGGTGAGAAAGCCGTCGCGGAACATGATGGTCTCGACCGCGCCGTGGTCGGCCGACATCTGCCGGGCCAGCACATTGCCCAGCAGGCTGGTGCTCTTGATGTCGCCACGCTCCCAGCGGAAGTCACGCGCGGTGATGCAGACCACGCCCTGGTGGCGCTGCTCGGCAGTGGCCGCCTTCATCGGGTTGGCCATCGCGAACACGGTGGGCTTGATGCCCACCGGCATCACGTGGTCGCGCGGCGCGACGCCGCGTGTGACCTGGATGTAGACCAGCTGGTCCTGGGCCCCGGTGCGTTCGAACACCTGCGCCACCAGCTGCCGGCACAGCGCCAGCCACTCGTCGCGCGTGTGCGGGTTGGCGATGCGCAGCTTGCCCAGGGAACGGGCCAGCCGTGCCATGTGCTCGTCGAACCGGAACAGGCGCTGGCCGTAGACCGGCACGACCTCGTAGATGCCGTCGCCGAAGATGAAGCCGCGGTCCAGCACCGACACCTTCGCTTCGGCCAGGGGCTGGATCTCACCGTTCAGGGAACAGAGGGCTTCGTTCATCGTCGGCTCCAGGTGGGGGCGGGTGACTGCCGCTCAGGTGGCAGGTTTGTCGGACTTGGCTTTGAGGTTGCTGCGCAGTTCAGAAGGCATCGGCGCGTTCAGATTCACACCCTTGGGCGGAATCGCCGCCATGAACCACTTCTTGTAGAGCGTCTCGAATTCGCCGCTGTCCATCAGCCGGCCGATCACGCCGTCGACCAGGGTCTTGAACGTCGGGTCGTCCTTGCGCAGCATGATGGCGTAGGGTTCCACCTGGATGGCTTCACCGACCACGGCCCAGTCCGAGGGCTTGGCGCTGCTGGCGGCCAGGCCGTAAAGCAGGATGTCATCCATCGCGAAGGCGTCGGCGCGGTCGCTCTGCACCATCAGCTGGCTTTCCGAATGGTCCTTGGCGCCCAGCAGCTCGAAGCCGAGGCCGCGCTCCTCGTTCAGGCTGCGCATGATCCTGTAGTTGGTGGTGCCGGTGGTCGAGACCACGCGCTTGCCCTTCAGGTCGGCCAGCGCCTTCACCGGCGAGCCCGCCTTCACCAGCAGCCGCGTGCCGGTATAGAAGTAGTTGGTGGCAAAGGCCACCTGCTTGGCGCGGTCGCTGTTGTTGGTGGTGCTGCCGCATTCGATGTCGATCGTGCCGTTCACGAGCAGCGGAATGCGGTTGGCGCTGGTCACGGCCTGCGTGGTCACTTTCAGGTCGCTGCGGCCGGTGGCCTTGCGCACTTCGTCGACGATGCGGCCGCAGATTTCCCAGCCGAAGCCGGTGGGCTGGGCCTTGTCGTCGAGGTAGGAAAACGGGATCGAGCTTTCGCGGTAGGCCACCGAGATGGTGCCGCTGGCCTTGACCTTGTCGAGCGTCTGTGCGCCGGCGCTGACGGCCAACAGGGCACAGCTGAAGGCCAGGGCGATGCGGGTGGTGCGAATCATGCGGGCTCCAAGGGTGAGTACTGGCAACAGTTTAGGCTGCCCGATGCCGGTTTACTTGATCCACAGCCGGATCGAATCCCAGGCGCGGCCGAACACGCCGGCCAGCGGCACGGGTTCCAGCACCACCAAGGGCACCTCGGCGATGGGTGTGCCGGCCGCGGTGGTGATCTTGATCGTGCCCACGCGCTGGCCCGCGGTGAGCGGTGCCACCAGCGGGTCGGTGCGTTCGATGCTGGTCTTGACCTTGTCGCCCTCGCCCTTGGGCACGGTGGTGAACAAGGCGCCGGGTGTGCCCAGCTTGGCTTCGGCGCTGGTGCCTTTCCACACCGGTACCGTGGCCACGGCCTTGCCGGCGTCGAACAGGCGCAATGCGTCCCAGGCCAGGTAGCCCCAGTTCAGCAGTTTCTGGCTTTCCGACGCCCGCGCCTCGCGGCTGGCCGTGCCCAGCACCACGCTGAGCAGCCGGCGCTGGCCATTGGGCATGTTGCGTACGGCACTGGCCACGAGGCAATAGCCGGCGGTGTCGGTGTAGCCGGTCTTCATGCCGTCGATGCTGGGGTCGCGGCCGAGCAGCAGGTTGCGGTTGTCCTGGCGGATGTTGTTGAAGCTGTAGTCGCGGATGGCGTAGAGCGGATAGAAGTTCGGGTGCTCGGTGATGATGCGCTCGGCCACGGTGGCGACGTCGCGAGCGCTGCTGTAGTGCCCGGGCTCGGTGAGACCAGTGACGTTCTTGAACTGCGTGTTCTTCAGGCCCCAGGCCTGGGCCTGTCGGTTCATCAATGCCACAAAGGCGTCGACGCTGCCCGCCACGCCTTCTGCCAGTGCCACCGAAGCGTCGTTGCCACTTTGCACGATCATGCCGCGCAGCAGTTCGCTCACCTTCGGCGTCATCTTCGGGTCGATGAACATCAGCGAGCCGCCGCCCTTGCGTTCGGCCCAGGCGCGCTCGCTCACCGGCAGTGTCTGTTCGAGCGACAGTTTCTTGTCGCGAAGCGCGTTGAACACCAGGTAGGCCGTCATCAGCTTGGTCAGCGATGCCGGGTCGGCCTGGGCGTCGGCTTCGCGCTGGGCCAGCACCTGGTTGCTGGCCAGGTCGATCAACAGGTACTGGCGCGCCGCCAGCTCGGGCGGCTGCGGGGCCTGGGCCAGGGCCTGGCTGGAAACGGCAGCTGCCAGCAACAGCGCCAGGCAGGCGCGCAGGCCACGTGCGAAAGAGAGTCGGGAAGTGGGCAAGCAGTGTTCGGTCATCGGGGAATCGGTCTTCGACAGTTCAGGTGGCCGTGCCCGCGGGCCAGGCGCGGGTCACGAGGGTCTTGAGCAGCGGCAGCTGCCCATGGAAGAAATGGCCGGCACCGGGTACCACGACCACGGGCAGGGCTTGCGGGCGCGCCCAGTCGAGTACCGCCGACAACGGCACGACGTCGTCGTTCTCGCCATGGATGACGAGCGTATCGGCGGGCACCGTGGCCGTGTCGAAGCGGCTGGCGGCGGTGCCCACGAGCACCAGGCGGTCGGCCGCGCCGCCGCTGGCACGGCCGTCGGCCAGGCGCGCTGCGGCCTGCGAAACCACGTAAGCGCCAAACGAGAAGCCGGCCAGCACCAACGCTTGCCCGGGGATGCGGTGGGCGTGCAGCACGGCCAGCGCATCGTCGACCTCGCCCCGGCCTTCGTCCCAGGCGCCTTCGGAACCGCCGACGCCGCGGAAGTTGAAGCGCAGGCTGGTGTACCCCAGCGCCACGAAAGCCCGCGCCAGGGTCTGCACGACCTTGTTGTCGAGGGTGCCGCCATGCAGCGGGTGCGGGTGGCAGATGAGGGCCAGGCCGCGCGACGGGCCAGACGGCACATCGATGGCCGTGGCCAGTGCCCCGGCCGGGCCGGCAACGGCCCCATGCTGGGTGGCGGAATTCATGGCGCCTTCAGCGGCCGACGTCGGCCGCCAGCAGCAGGCGGTCGACGACCTTGCCGTTCTTCAGGTGCTGCTCGACGATTTCGTCGATGTCGCTCGTGTCGACGAAGGTGTACCAGGTGCCTTCGGGGTAGACCACGGCCACCGGGCCGCCGGCGCAGCGGTCCAGGCAGCCTGCCTTGTTGACGCGCACGCCGCCCGGGCCGGCAAGGCCTTCGGCCTTCACGAGCTTCTTGCAGTGGTCGAACGCAGCCTGGGCATCGTGCTGGGCGCACGCCGCTTCGCCATTGCTGCGGTCATTCAGGCAGAAGAAGACATGGTGCTTGTAGTAATTCATCGGCCCAATTGTAGGCAGGGGTCGCTGGCGGGGCGCCGGGTCGGCCCTGTCAGCGGTCGGGCACGCGCTGCGCCAGCCGGGTGAAGAGCCAACCCATGGCGGCAAAGGGCCACCACCAGCCCAGCCACTGCGCCAGGCCATGGAAGCGCACGAATCGGCCCTGTTCCCAGGCTTGAAGCGACTGTGCGAAATACGGATCGTCGGGCGCCTGCATGACCGCCGTCACGAGCCCGGTCAGCACCATCAGCCCGAGCCCCGCGACCAGCCCGCGTGGCAGCGGAGCCAACAGCAGCGCCAGCAGCAACCCGGCCACCAGGCCCGGCACGGTGTACGGGGTCAGCCAGGCCAGTGCGTGGTCGGGCCCGTAGTTCAGCGCCGTTGACAGGGTCATGCCCGCCAGCGCCAACGCCGCCGCGCCCACGGCCAGTGCCGCGCGCCGCCAGCCCGGGCGCGCCACGCTGTAGGCCACCATGCACGGCGCCAGCATGCCCAGGGCGGTGGTCAGTGCCTCGCCCAGGGGCCCCATCGCCTGAACGCTGGTGGGGGCGGCGAGCAGGGCATGCGCGGCTTCGGCCCAGGCCACGCCGTCCAGTGTCTCGGCCGCCAGGTCGCGCAGCCGCAGCAGGCCCTGGCCCAGGCCGAGGGGCACGGGTGCGGGGAACAGCAGCGCCACGGGCCACAGCGCCAGCAGCGCCAGGCCACCGGCGCTGTCGCGAAGAAACCAGACTTCGCGCGCACGGCGCCAGCGGTTGACGGCGCCCAGCGCCTGCAGCGCCAGTGCCAGCACTGCGCCGATGGCGGCGCCGCCTGTGTTCAAGGCCATATCCTTCAGAGACGGGTGGCGGCCCGGCAGGAACTGCTGCGCCAGTTCGCTGGCATACGACAGGGCAGCCGGCCCGGCCAGCGCCAGCGCCAGGGCCCAGAAAAGACTGCCACCACTGCTGAGCACGGCCAGCACCAGCAATGCGCCCAGCGGGGCATAGCCCAGCAGATTGAAAGCGACGTCGAAGCGATCGGTCCAGGGCGGCCAGGGCAGGCGCGCGAGGTCGGCCAGCGCCAGGCCGGGAGGCCAACGCCATTCGGTGAACGGGTAGAGGCTGGCGTAGAGCACCAGTGCGGTGTAGGCCAGCGCCAGTGGCGAAGCCGAGCTGCGGTGGCGGCGGCCCGGCAGGGGCAGGGCGTCAGGCACGGGAGGCAGGCTTCAGCAGCTAGAACGGTTTGACGACCACCAGCACGACGATCAGGGTGAACAGCAGCACCGAGACCTCGTTGAAGACGCGATACCACTTGTGGCTGCGCCTGTTGCCACCGGTCTCGAAACTGCGCAGCAGCTTGCGACACATGTGGTGATACCCCAGCACCCCGACGATGAGCAAGAGCTTGGCGTGCATCCAGCCGCTGCCCGGGCCCTTGCCGATGCCGTAATAAAGCCAGAGCAGCAAACCCAGCGCAATCGCCGGCACCATCAGCAGGCTGGCGAAGCGATAGAGCTTGCGGGCCATCAGCAGCAGGCGTTCACGTTCTGCGTGGCTGTCGGCGGGCACCGTCGCCAGATTGACGAACAGGCGCGGCAGGTAGAACAGGCCGGCAAACCAGCTGGCGACGAAAACGATGTGAAAGGCCTTGGCCCACAGATAACCAGAACTCATCGCCCGCATTATGCGCAGCAGAGGCTGAGACCCCGGTCAAAAGTCGTGCCCAAAAAAAAGAGGCCCCGGCACGAGGCCGAGGCCAGGAAGCCTTATCGCTGTCATCACGCTAAGGCACCTGCTCAGGGAGGAAAAGCAGGGAACAACAGCCTTGCGGCTATCATCCAATAGAGATATTACCGCAGCAATCGCTGTTCATTCAGCAGCCCCGGGGTGGACCCGCCCCTCGACCTGAATGTTCGCGGGTTCGCAGGGGCTCAATCAGTACCGGTTCACGATGCAGACCCCCCCGCCATTCCCGTACAGCCGCCCACGCCGTTTGCGCCGCGACGCCTTCACCCGGGCGCTGGTGCGCGAGCACCGGCTGGGAACCGAAGACCTCATCCTGCCGGTGTTCGTTCTCGACGGCGAACGCCGTGTCGAAGACGTCGCCAGCATGCCTGGCGTGCAGCGCCGCAGCCTCGACGGCATCTTCGGGCTGGCTGAAGATTGCGTGGCGCTCGGTGTGCCCGTTCTCGCCCTGTTCCCGGTGATCGACCCGGCGCTGAAGACGCCCGACGGCATCGAGGCCACCAACCCGGAAGGTTTGGTCCCCCGCGCGGTGCGCGAGCTCAAGCGCCGCTTCCCGCAGCTGGGCGTGCTCACCGACATTGCCCTGGACCCTTACACCAGCCACGGCCAGGACGGTCTGCTCGACGACAGCGGCTACATCGTCAACGACAGCACCGTGGCGGTGCTACGCAAGCAGGCCCTGGTGCATGCGCAGGCCGGCGTCGACATCGTGGCGCCCAGCGACATGATGGACGGCCGCATCGGTGCCATCCGCGCCACGCTCGAAGAAGGCGGCCAGGTGCACACGCGCATCATGGCCTACAGCGCCAAGTACGCCAGCGCCTTCTACGGCCCCTTCCGCGACGCCGTGGGCAGCGCCGGCAACCTCGGCAAGGCCGACAAGAAGGTCTACCAGATGGACCCCGGCAACAGCGACGAAGCCCTGCGCGAAGTGGCGCTCGACATCGCCGAAGGCGCCGACATGGTGATGGTGAAGCCCGGCATGCCCTACCTCGACATCTTGCGCCGCGTGAAGCAGGAATTCCACGTGCCGACCTTCGCCTACCAGGTGAGCGGCGAATACGCCATGCTCAAGGCCGCCGCCGCCAACGGCTGGCTGGACCACGACGCCGTGATGATGGAAAGCCTGCTGGCGTTCAAGCGCGCCGGGGCCGACGGCGTGCTCACCTACTTCGCGCTCGACGCTGCACGCCTGATCCGCGGCGCCTGAGCGCGCAGGCGGCCCTGCGGCACATGCGCATCTTCCACGTCACGGCCGAGCACTTCGTCGAGCTGCCGGATATCCCCCAGGTGCTGCCCGCGCAGGGTTTCCTGTGGCTGGGCAGCGCCCGCCGTGAATTCGAGGTGGCCACGTCCGATGTCCAGGCCGCGTTGTTGCGCTGGACGGGCGGTGCGCTGGTCGACCTGCATGTCTCCGACTTGCTGAACAACCAGCTGCCCAGCCACTACGACTACACCTCGTGGTACGACGTCATGGTGTTTCGCAGGCTCGCTGCGGGCGCCGGCAGCGAGTCGCTGTTCGTCGACGAAGCCCATGGCACGCTGGCTTCGGCGAAGAAGGCGCTGGACGCCATCGACACCAGCCCGGTCGGATTTGCCGTCTTCGACCGTGTGCTCGTCACCGTGCATCCCACCGATTGCGCGGTGCGCGACTATTTCGCGCAGCGCCTTGCCAGTCTGGCCGCAGAACGCGACGCACGCGGCAATGCCCGCCTGCCCGCCAGCCCGGCCGATCTGATGCTGCGCATGGTCAACCACATGGTCGACAGTTACCTCGACCTGCGCCGGCTGCTCACCAGGCAGCTGGGCTACCTGCAGCATGAACTGCTGGACCCGAAGAGCGACTTCGGTGACTGGCAGGTCCTGCTCGATTCCCGCAACGCGCTGAACCTGCTGGAAGACACCTGCGAGGACCAGCGCGCGGCGGTCCAGGAATGGATCGACGCCTTGGACGAATGGCCTGACGAACCCGAGCCCGAGAAACGTCGCGAACGCGAACTGCTGCGGGTGCGTTCGCGCGACGTGCAGGAACATGTCGAACGTGTTCTCAGCCACGTGCGCCGGCTGCAGCAAAGCGCCGAGACCGCGGTGCAGATGCACTTCAGCGCCCTCGGCCACCGCACCAACGACATCATGCGCACGCTGACGGTGCTCACCGCCATCTTCCTGCCACTGAACCTGATCACCGGTTTCTTCGGCATGAACTTCGATTCGCTGCCGCTCATCCATTCCAGTATCGGCTTCTGGCTGGCGTTCTGGCTGATGGTGGCGGTCGGCGCCGGCCTCGTGGCCTTCTTCTGGCGCAAGCGCTACCTGGGGCGCTGAAGGCGCTGGGCGGCCGGGTCAGAGCGGCCGCTGGCGTGCCAGCGGCGGGTTCTTGGCGAAGTAGTTGCGCACGCCGGTGGTGATGGCGTCGACGAGCTCGCGGCGGTAGCCGGCATCGCGCAGCTTGGCCTCTTCCTCGGGGTTCGAAATGAACGCGGTTTCCACCAGGATGCTGGGGATGTCCGGCGCCTTCAGCACCGCGAAGCCAGCCTGTTCGACCTGGCGCTTGTGCAGGCGGCCCACCCGTCCGACATGGGACAGCACCTCGCGGCCGAGCTTCAGGCTGTCCTTGATCTGCGCGGTGGTGCTCATGTCGAGCATGGCGCTGAGCAGTTGCCGGTCTTTCACGCCCGCGACATTGACGCCGCCGACCTGGTCCGACGAGTTTTCGCGCCGCGCCATCCAGCTGGCGGCGGTGCTGCTGGCGCCGACCGTGGACAGGGCGTAGACGCTGGCGCCGCGTGCTTCCGGGCGGAAGAAAGCGTCGGCATGGATGCTGATGAACAGGTCGGCCTGCACCCGCCGCGCCTTGCGCACACGTTCGTTCAGCGGCACGAAGAAGTCGCCGTCGCGCGTCATCATCACGCGCAGGCCGGGCAGGGCGTTCAGGCGCTCCCGCAGCTGCAGGGCAATGGCCAGCACCACGTCCTTCTCGCGCAGCCCGGTGGGGCCGATGGCGCCGGGGTCTTCGCCGCCGTGGCCGGGATCCAGGGCGACGATGATCAGGCGGTCGACACGGCGGCGCTCGGCGGTCGTCAGCGGCGGTGGCGGCGGTGGCGGGCTCGGCGTGCTGACGGCTTCCGATGCCGCGGGTGGCGGCGCCAGGGCCACGATGGGCGAAGGGGTGGTGGACGAGGCGGCCGGAGCCACTGAAGCAAGCGGCAGCGCCGGCTCGACCTGCGGCTGGCCGATGCGAGCGATGAGCTCTCCGAGCGCGTCCTGCACGGCCTTCGCGGCGGTTTCTTCGGCGGCTTCCTTGTCACGCAGCAGCGCCAGCAGCGGGTCGACTTCCTTCACCGGGTACAGATCGAACAGCAAGCGGTGCTGGTAGGCGGCCACCGGCGCCAGGGTGAACTGCTGCGGTTCGGTGGGTTGGCGCAGGTCGAACACCAGGCGAACCACGCGCGGCTGGAACTGGCCGACACGCAGGCCGGCGATGAAGGGGTCGTCGGCGCGCACCTTGCCCACCAGCGCGCGCAACGGTTCGCGCAGTTCCAGGCCCTCGATGTCGACCACCAGCCGGTAGGGCGACTCGACCACCTGGTGGCGCGCCACCAGCGCCTGGTCGGACTCGATCGTGACGCGGGTGTAGTCACGCGCCGGCCAGATGCGCACGGCGAGGATGGCAGCGCCCCAGGCCAGCTGGTGGCTGCCCAGCAGCAGGGTCAGGCTGCCCATGCGTGCCAGGGCGCGACGGCGGTCGGTGTTGAGGGGGGCGCCCATCGGCTTCATGACAGGGTGGCCGGCAGCAGCGCCGCGCCACGCGCGGTGCCGGCCTGCAGCGTGACCTGCCGCACCTCGCCTTCCAGCGGCAGCAGGTGGATGTCCAGATCAGGCTGCGGCAGCACGCCCGCCGCTTTCTCTGGCCATTCGGCCAGCTTCAATCCAGGCTGTGCGTACAGGTCGCGAAAGCCTGCGTCCAGCCATTCACGCGGGTCGGCGAAACGGTAGAAGTCGAAGTGTGAAATGGCGAGTTCACCCACCTGGTGCGGTTCCAGTACGGCATAGGTCGGGCTCTTGATGCGGCCCGTCACGCCCAGGGCACGCAGCAGGTGGCGCACGAAGGTGGTCTTGCCGGCACCCAGCGGCCCGTGCAGGGCGATGTTCGCGTCGCGCAGGGCTGGCAGCGTGGCCAGGGTCGCTGCAAAGGCCTGGCAGTCGGCTTCGTTCTGCCACAGCAGGGTGCGGGTTTCTACAATCGGTGCATGCAGCGGCAGCATCAATCCGCGGATCTATCGAATTCGCCAGTGCTGCTCGAGCAACTGCAGGGGTGGGCTCATGCGCTGGGATTCTCCCAGATCGGTGTGGCCGACATCGACTTGTCCGCGGCCGAAGCGGGGCTGCTGGCCTGGCTGGAAGCGGGCTTCCATGGCGGCATGGGCTACATGGCCGCGCATGGCCTGCGCCGCGCCAGGCCCGCTGAGCTGGTGCCAGGCACCGTGCGCGTGATCACCGCGCGCATGGACTACCTGCCACGCGACACGCCGGCCGACTGGCAGCAAGACGAGAGCGCACGCCTGCTGCAGCCTGGCCAGGCCGTGGTCTCGGTGTACGCCCGCGGGCGGGACTATCACAAGGTGCTGCGCCAACGCCTGCAGAAGCTGGCGTTGCAGCTGCAGCAGGCCGTCGGCCCGCTGGGCCACCGTGTGTTCACCGATTCCGCGCCGGTGCTCGAGGTCGAGCTCGCCAGCCGTTCCGGCATCGGCTGGCGCGGCAAACACACCCTGGCGCTGCACCGCGACGCCGGCTCGATGTTCTTCCTGGGCGAGATCTTCGTCGACATCGCGCTGCCGCTGACGGCCCCCGTGGCTGCCCATTGCGGCAGCTGCCAGGCCTGCATCACGGCCTGCCCGACGGGCGCCATCGTCGCGCCCTACCGCGTGGACGCGAGGCGCTGCATCAGCTACCTCACGATCGAACACGACGGGCCGATCCCGACCGAGCTGCGCCCGCTGGTCGGCAACCGCATCTATGGCTGTGACGACTGCCAGCTGGCCTGTCCGTGGAACAAATACGCGCAGCCGGCCATGCTGGCCGACTTCGACGCCCGCCCTGCCTTGGCCCGGCCCAGCCTGCTGGCGCTGTGGGCCTGGAACGAAACGGACTTTCTGCGCCACACCGAAGGCAGCGCCATCCGCCGCATCGGCTGGCAGCGCTGGCGGCGCAACCTGGCGGTGTCTTCCGGCAACGCCCTGCGCGGGCCGCTGGACGACAGCGAGCGCCGTGCCTTGACGGCTGCGCTGCAGGTGGTGCTGCCCGACGCCGATGCACTGGTGCAGCCGCACATCGCCTGGGCGCTGGCGCCGGCATAGTTCGGCCGGCGGCGGCTTCAGGCCAGCCAGCGCAGCATGCCCAGCGCCAGCGGCATGCCGGCCATCGCCACCAGGGTCGACACCGTCACCAGCCCGGCAACGAAGGCGCCGTTGCCGCCCATGCGCGCCGCCAGCACGTAGGCGCTCGATGCCGTGGGCAGGGCGGCAAAAGCCACGACGATGGCCTGCTGCGCCGGCGGCAGCTCCAGGCCGATGACCAGTGCCACCGCGAACAGGGGCAAGACCGCATGGCGGATTGCCAGGAAGGCCGCAGCCAGCCGAGGCGCTTCGCGCAGGGCACCCATGTGCAGGCCGGCGCCGACGGCCATCAGCCCCAGCGGCAGCGCGGCAGCGCCGATGCGCGACAAGGTGGTGGCGACTACTTCCGGCAGCTGCAGGCCGAGGAAGCTGCACAGCATCCCGCTGCCCGTGCTCAGGATCAGCGGGTTGCGCGCCAGTTCGTGCAGCGTGCGCTGGCCGCCCTGCCGCGCCATCGGCCAGATGGCGGCGACATTGCACAGGGGGACGCACACCGCCACGAGCAGCGCCGTCCAGGCCACGCCGGCGCTGCCTGCCAGGCGTTCGGCCAGCGCCAGCGCCACGTAGGAATTGAAGCGGAAGGCGGTTTGAGCGCCCGCGGCATGCAGGCCGGCGTCGACACCCCGGACTCGCGCCACCGCATAGGCCAGTACGACACCGGTGGCCACGATCAGCAGTCCGCAGCTGACCAGGGGCAACGCCGCCATCGGTTGCAGGGGGTTGCGCACGATGGCGTAGAACAGCAGCACCGGGAACAGCAGGTAGTACACCAGCCGCTCCACGCCGTCCCACACCGACCGGTTCAAGGCCGTGGTGCGGCAGATCAGCCAGCCCGCGCAGATCAGCAGGAAGTCGGGCAGGAGCAGCAGCGGGTTGGCCATGCGCCGAGTCTGCCATTGGCAAAAGTGCCGATGGGCCTGCCGCTACCATCCGCGACATGAACAGAACGACAGGTAGCTTCGTACTGGTGGCGACGCTGTTCGCCGCCCTGCCTGCCGCGCAGGGCGAGGGGCCCGCCGCTGCCCGTGTCCAGGCGGAGGGGCAATGGTTCGACAGCCGGACCCCGCTGGGCGACGCCGAGCTCCAACTCAATGGCACCGGGGTCCGCGCCGTGGCCTGGTTCAAGGGCTACGTCGTCGGGCTGTACCTGCCACAAGCCGCCAGCACGGCCAGCGAGGCGGTGGCCATGCCCGGCCCGAAGAGGCTGCAGCTGCGCATGCTGCAAACCGTGCCTGCCGAAGAATTCGTGAAGGCGCTGAACAAGGGCGTCACGCGCAACTCGACGGCGCAGGAACTGGCGGTTTTGAAGGCGCCGCTGGCGCAGCTCGCGCGCCAGGTCGGCGCACTTGGGCAGGTGCGCCAGGGCGACGTGATCGACCTCGACCACCAACCCGGCGAGGGCCTCGCCATGCGCGTCAATGGCACACTGCGTGGGGATCCGGTGCCTGGTGACGCACTCTTCGCCGCCGTGCTTCGGTCCTTCGTGGGCGACCGCCCGTATGACCAAAAACTGAAGGCAGGGCTGCTGGGCCGCAAGGCCTGACCGACTCTGCTGCGCTTGAACCCTGGAGACACCGTGAACCGACGCCACCACCTGCTTGCCCTGTCCGCTGCCCTGCTGGCCCTGCCCAGCGCCAGTTTTGCCCAGGCCTACCCGGCCAAGGCGGTGAGGCTGGTCGTGCCCTTTGCACCGGGGGGCACCACCGACATCGTGGCTCGCGTCGTCGCTGAAAAGGCCAACCTGGCGCTCGGCCAGACCCTGGTGGTGGAGAACAAGAGCGGCGGCGGCGGTTCGATCGGGGCGCTGGAACTCATCAAGTCGGCGCCCGACGGCTACACGCTGGGCATGGCCACGGTGTCGACCACTGCTGCCAACCCGGCCATCAACAAGAAGATCGGCTACGACCCGCTGACCGACTTCACGCCCATCATCAACATCGCCGCCACGCCCAACGTCATCGCCGTCCACCCCAGTTTTCCGGCTCGCGACTACAAGGGTTTCCTGGCCGAGGTCAAGAGGAACCCGGGCAAGTACAGCTTTGCCAGTTCGGGCACCGGCGGCATCGGCCATCTGCAGATGGAGCTGTTCAAGAGCCTGTCGGGCACCTTCATCACCCACATCCCCTACCGCGGCGCTGGCCCGGCGCTCAACGACACGGTGGCTGGCCAGGTGCCCGTCATCTTCGACAACCTGCCGTCGGCGCTGCCCTTCATCCGCGACGGCCGGCTCATTGCCATCGTCGTGGCGGCACCGAACCGGCTGTCGCAGCTGCCTGGCATTCCCACCTTCAAGGACGTGGGCCTGGAGCCGGTGAACCGCATGGCCTATTACGGCGTTCTCGGCCCCAAGGGACTGCCGAAGGACATCGTCGACAAGATTGCCAGCGCCGTGAAGCGCACGGCCGAACTGCCCGACGTGAGGAAGCGCATCGAGGACACCGGCTCGGTCATGATCCTGAATACCCCTGAAGAATTCGCGCGCCAGATCAAGGCCGAGTTCGAGGTGTACAAGGACGTCGTCGCCAAGCAGAAGCTGACGCTGGAATAGGCGTGCCAGAGGGTGTCGACAGCCAGGCGGCCATCGACCGCTTCATCGACACCCTGTGGATCGAGGACGGCCTGTCGCCGCTGACGCTGGCCGCTTACCGGCGCGACCTGGCCCTGTATGCCGCCTGGCTGGCAGAGTCGGTCGGCAAGGCGCTGGATGCCAGCACCGAAACCGACCTGCTGGCCTTTGCCCAGCAGCGCCACGCCAGCACGCGCGCCACCACCGCCAACCGGCGCCTGACGGTGTTCAAGCGCTATTTCCGTTGGGCCTTGCGCGAGCGCCATGTCGACCGCGACCCGACGCTGAAGCTCATGGCTGCGCGCCAGCCCTTGCGCGTGCCCAAGTCCTTGAGCGAAGCGCAGGTCGAGGCGCTGCTGGCGGCGCCCGAGGTCGACACGCCGCTGGGGCTGCGCGAGCGCAGCATGATCGAGCTGATGTACGCCAGCGGCCTGCGCGTGAGCGAGCTGGTGTCGCTGAAGACGGTGCAGCTGGGCTTGAACGAGGGCGTGATTCGCGTGCTGGGCAAGGGCTCGCGCGAACGCCTGGTGCCCTTTGGCGCCGAAGCACAGCGCTGGCTCGAACGTTACCTGCGCGAATCTCGCCCGACCATCCTGCGCGGCCAATCCAGCGAAGCGCTGTTCGTCACGGCGCGCGGTGAAGGCATGACACGGCAGATGTTCTGGCGGCTGATCAAGCGCCATGCGCTGGTGGCGGGCATCACGGTGCCGCTGTCGCCGCACACCTTGCGCCACGCCTTCGCCACCCATCTGCTGAACCACGGCGCCGACCTGCGTGCCGTGCAGATGTTGCTCGGCCATGCCGACATCGGCACCACCACCATCTACACGCATGTGGCGCGCGAGCGGCTGAAGCAACTGCACGGCCAGCATCACCCGCGCGGCTGACGACGCGAAGACGAAAAAAAGCCGGCTCGAGAGCCGGCTTTTCGGGGCAGGAAAAGACCTGCTTAGAAGTTGTGGCGGACGCCCAGGGCCAGCGAGCTGGCCTTCAGTGCGTTGCCGCGACGGTCGACAGCGCCGAAGTACGACAGGTTGCTGCTGTTGTCGGTCACGGTGTAGAAGCCGTAGACCTTGGTGCGCTTGCTCAGGTTGTAGTTGTAGCCCACGGTGTACTGGGTGGCGTCGCTGTTGTTCAGACGGCTCCAGTCGTCGGCCATGCCGATGTTGGCGTGGAACTCCGAAGCGCCGGCCGACAGCATGGCCGAGACGCGGTAGGCGTCGCGCTTGCCCAGGCCGCCCGGGCCCTTGTCATCGCTGCGCTGGTAGTAGGCGCCCAGCAACAACGAACCCAGTTCGTAGTTGGCACGGATCGCGAACTGGCTGTCCTTGTCGCCGTCGTTCTTCTCGTAGCCGAAGCCCAGGCCGAACGGGCCGGCGCCGTAGTTCAGGGCCAGGCCGAGAACCTTGTTGTTCTTGGTCGCGCCTTCAGCGGCCGAGATCGACACTTCGGCGGTCAGGCCACCCAGGCTGGGCGTGGTGTAGGCGATGGTGTTCGCGTTCTGGCCCAGGTACGTGTACAGCTTGTCTTCCGACGTGCCGGTGTCGTGGTTGTGGTAGCTGATGTAGTCGGCGGTCGCGAAGTACGCGGCGCTGGTCAGGCGACCCAGCTTGATGCCACCGAAGCCACCCGACAGGCCGACGTACGAGTCGCCGGCCCAGAAGGCGCCGGAGGTTTGCGTGCCGGTGTCGGCATTGAAGCGATGCTCCAGAAGGAACTCGGCCTTCAGGCCGCCGCCGAGGTCTTCGACGCCCTTGAAGCCCAGACGCGATGCATTGTTCTGCATGACGCTCTGGCTGCCGGCGACGGCGATGTTCTTCTGCTCTTCGAGCGACGTGTTCAGGCGGCCGTAGACGGTGACGCTGGATTGGGCCGACACGGTGCCGGCGGCCAACAGGGCCAAGGCGGCGACGAGATAGGTTTGCTTCATGGGTTTGCCTCGCTAGGTGATCAGAAACTTGCGGAGGACTTCACGGATTGCCCGCCAGCCCAACGACTGCGCCAGTTTACGGGCTGCCCCCAGGAAAACCCGATTGGGGACAGCTCGCAGTGCAAATGGGGGGATATTTCGCAGCTTCCGCGCAACACTTTCCGGGTTTGTCATCAACCCGACTTCCGCCAGTCGACGGCAGAACTGGCTAGCGGCCCCGGAGATGCGCCGGTGCTTCCAGGCGTTTGGCCAAGAGGGTCAACGTCAGCGTGAGCACCAGATACATCAGCGAGATCGCGAGGTAGGGTTCCCAGTAGCGCGAGTAAGCCCCGGCAACGGTACGGGCGGCCAGTGCCAGCTCGGCCAGGCCGATGGCCGACACCAGGGACGAGTCCTTGATGAGCGTGATGCCCTCGTTCACCAGCGCCGGCATCATCCTGCGGAAGGCCTGCGGCAGCACCACGAAGCGCATCGACTGGGCATGGGTCAGGCCCACGCTGTAGGCAGCCTGCGTCTGGCCGCGATGGATGCTGAGGATGCCGGCGCGGAAGATCTCGCTGATGTACGCACCGGCGTTCAGCGACAGCGCCACGCAGCCTGACAGGAAGGCGCCATGTTCCTGGCGGAATTGGCGCGCGGCGTCACCCGACAGCAACAGACCATGGTCGGGGTGCACGAGCGTGGGCATCAGCGCGAAGTGCACCAGCAGGATCTGCACGAACAGCGGCGTGCCACGGAAGAAAGTGACGTAGGCCGTGACAAGGCCGCGTGCGGCCACCAGGCCCCAGCGCCCGACGGCCGAGCCAGGCATGGGCGCTTCGGCCGAGGTGCTGATCAACCCCGACACCGTACCCAGCACCAGGCCCACCCCGATGGCCACCAGCGTGAGCTGGATGGTCATCAGCAGCCCGCTGGCGAACAGCGGGCCGTAGCCGGCCAGGATCTCCCAGCGAAGATCCATGGTCGGCCCCCGGCTTACTTCGACGCTGCGCTGGCCGGCGCGGCTGCCGCGGGCGGCGCGCCGAAGAACTGCGTGTAGATCTTGTCGTAGGTGCCGTCGGCCTTGATGTCGGCCAGGCCCTTGTTGACCAGGCCCAGCAGTTCGGCGTTGCCCTTCTTGATGGCGATGCCGTACTGCTCGGGTACGAATTCGGGGTCGCTCACCGTCTTGAACTTGCCGCCCGGGTTGTTCGCCACATAGTGAACGACCACGCCGTTATCGGCGACAACGGCGTCGACGCCGCCCGATTCCAGTTCCTTCAGAGCCAGCGGCGTGCTTTCGAAGCGCTTGATGGCGGTGCTGTTCTTGCCCAGCAGCTTGGTCACGGCTTCGTCGCCGGTGGTGCCGGTCTGCACGCCGACCTTCAGCTTCTTGAGGTCGCCGAACTTCGCGACCTTGCTGTCTTCCTTCACTGCGATGAGCTGGGCTGCGTCGAAGTAAGGGTTGCTGAAGTCCATCGTCTGCTTGCGCTCTTCGGTGATGGTGACCGCCGAGACGACCATGTCGCGGTCACCCTGGCCCAGCGCGTTGAAGATGCCTTCCCACGGTGTGTTGACGAACTTCACCTCGAAGCCGGCCTTGGCGGCGATGGCCTTCACGACCTCGATGTCGAAGCCGACGATCTCGCCCTTTTCGTTCTGGCTCTCGAACGGGGCATAGGCCGCGTCGGTACCGACGGTGTAGACCTTCACCGGGGCGGGTGCCGGGGCAGATGCCACGGGTGCGGGCGGCGGCGTGGGCTCTTCCTTCTTGCCGCATGCGGCCAGGAAAAGGCCGGCGGCGGTGATGCCGGCGAGTTGCAGGAAACGACGGGTGCTCAATGCAGTCATGTGGGTTCCACCAAGGGGAAAACGATGATCAAGTGTAATCCGGGGGTCGTCAAAGACCAGCACTCAAAGCAGCAATTTCCGGGCCGGTGAAACCCGCAGCACGCCGGGCCGCGTCGTTGAATGGTGGCCGCAGCCGGGGTGCCCCGTGGCGTTCGGTGAGCAGCAGGTAATGCGCCACCGGGTCCAGGCCGTCGCGCTCGCACAGCCAGCGGTACCAATGGTTGCCGATGGCGACATGGCCGATCTCGTCGCGCAGGATGATGTCGAGAATGGCCACGGCGCGTGTATCGCCGGCCTTGGCGAGCTTGGCCTGCATCGGCGGCGTGGCATCCAGACCGCGGGCCTCCAGCGTGCGCGGCACCAGCGCCATGCGCGCGGTGATGTCGCCAGCGGTGCGCTCCGTCATCGCCCACAAGCCGTCGTGGGCCAGGTGGTCGCCATAGCTGCATCCCAGCGTGGCCAGATGCTCGGTCAGCAGGCTGAAGTGCACGGCCTCCTCGGCCGCCACGCGCTGCCAGTCGCGGTAGTAAGCCTCGGGCATGCCGGCGAAGCGCCAGATCGCGTCGAGCGCCAGATTGATGGCGTTGAACTCGATGTGCGCCACCGAATGCAGCAGCGCAGCACGCCCTGCGTCGGTGAACGGGCTGCGTCGGGGTACCTGCATGGGCGGCACCAGCTGCGGGTGTCTCGGCCGGCCGGGCAGGCTGCCCGGATCGATGAGCCGCGCCTGCGTGTCGACCGGCAGCAGCAAACCCGCCAGCGCCCTGGCTTGCGCGGCCTTGGCGGCCGGGTCGTTCACGCACAAGACCGCCAGGGCCCGCTGTCTCAGCTCCATCCCTAGAATTATCGGCTTCGACAGCAGGCCCCGCGGGGCGGAGGCAGGCCGTGGCGCTTTATCAATTGGGTGACGACATCCCGCAGCTGGGCGTGGGTGCATGGGTGGCGGACAGTGCCCAGGTCATCGGCCGGGTGGCACTCGGGGCCGAGGCCAGCGTCTGGTTCGGCGCCGTGCTGCGCGGCGACAACGACTGGATCACGCTGGGCGCGCGCAGCAACGTGCAGGACGGCAGCGTGCTGCACACCGACATGGGCTACCCGCTGACCCTGGGCGACGACGTCACCATCGGACACCAGGTCATGCTGCATGGCTGCAGCATCGGCAACGGTTCGCTCGTCGGTATTCAGGCGGTGGTCTTGAATGGTGCCCGCATCGGCCGCAACTGCATGGTCGGCGCCGGCAGCGTCGTCACCGAGGGCAAGGAGTTCCCGGACGGCTCGCTGATCCTCGGCAGCCCGGCCCGGGTGGTGCGCCAGCTCAGCGAAGAGCAGATCGCGCGCATGCATCTGGCCGCCAGCCACTACATCGACAACGCCCGCCGCTACGCGACCCAACTGAAAAGAATCGACTGATGTCCGAACTGACCAAGTTCCTGTTCGAAGGCCTGCCGGTGCGCGGCATGCTGGTGCGCCTGACCGACAGCTGGCAGGAAGTGCTGCGCCGGCGCGGCAGTGTCGGCGCCTACCCGCCCGAGGTGCGGCGCCTGCTGGGCGAGATGGTGGCCGCAGGCACGCTGATGCAAGGCAACATCAAGTTCAACGGCGCCCTGGTGCTGCAGCTGCATGGCGACGGCCCGGTGAAGCTGGCCGTGGCCGAGGTCCAGGCCGACCAGCGCTTTCGCGCAACGGCCAAGGTGCTGGGCGACGTGCCCGCGGCCGCACAGCTCGAGGCGCTGGTGAACGTGCATGGCCAGGGCCGCTGCGCCATCACCCTGGATCCACAGGACCGCCAGCCCGGCCAGCAGCCCTACCAGGGCGTGGTGTCGCTGCATGGCGACCTGCGTGAACCGCTGCAGGAACTGTCGCAGGTGCTCGAGCACTACATGCTGCAGAGCGAACAGCTCGACACCCGGCTCATCCTGGCAGCCAACGACGAGGTCGCCGCCGGTCTGCTGATCCAGCGCCTGCCGGTGCAAGGCAGCGGCAACCTCGAAGGCCAGGCCCAGGCCCGCCGCAACGAGGACGACATCGGCCTGGATGAAGGTTTCAACCGCATCGCCCTGCTGGCGGCGACGCTGACGCGCGAGGAACTGCTGAGCCTGTCGCCAGAACGGATCCTGCATCGGCTGTTCTGGGAAGAGACGCTGCGGGTGTTCGAACCCGAGCACCCGCGGTTTGCCTGCAGCTGCTCGCGTGACCGGGTGCAGGGCATGCTGCGCGGCCTGGGTCGCGACGAAAACGAAGGCCTGATCGCCGAACGTGGGCTGGTTGAAGTGGGGTGCGAGTTCTGCGGCGTGCAGTACCGCTTCGACGCCGTGGACGTGGGCGAGATGTTCACGCCGGCGCAGGACCAGCCACCGGTGCCGCGCTCGGTTCAGTAGCCGCGCTTCAAGAGCTGCCGTTCGGCTTCGGGCGCGGTGCAGCAGTCGCAGGCCCAGCGGGCCGCGGCGGCGGTTTGCGCATTGCGGCCCGCCAGGCGGGTGAAGAGGCCGGCGCGGGGCGCGGCGCCTGCCAGCCGCGGGCGCAGCAGGGGCGCCACGGCGTCGACAGCACTGTCCAGGCGCGCGGGGCCATGGCCCGACACCAATGCCCAAGGCAGGCGGTGGCCGATCAGCAGTTCACGCACCAGCGCATCGACGGGTTCGCGCACCTGCGGGCCGTCGCGCTGCGCACCGTCGGCCACCCAGGGCAGGTCGAGCGCGGTGAGCAGGGTCAGGGCCATGCGCT
Source organism: Rubrivivax sp. (assembly GCA_022842595.1). GTDB lineage: Bacteria > Pseudomonadota > Gammaproteobacteria > Burkholderiales > Burkholderiaceae_C > Rubrivivax. The sequence continues at coordinate 152,611 of JALHPF010000003.1, read as the reverse complement.
GCTGCAATTGCACCGCTCGCGTCTCGAGGGTCCTGTCGCCGAAGACGTAGTGGCTGTAGACCGCCGTCATCAGGCCCGTGGTGTCACACACGACGACATCGTGCGAAGCGGCGGCGGCTTCGATGCGTTCGTGCTGCTGGCGCAGGATGGCCGCCTGCTCGTGCACCTGCGGCGTGCGGCCGACATGCTCGCACCATTCGCGCAGTGTCTCCGGCACCCAGGCCACGCGCAGCCCGGTTTCCTGCGCCAGCCGCGGCGCCAGCGCAGCGGCCAGCGTTGTCTTGCCGGTGCTTTCGGCTCCGCAGATGGCAATGCGGGTGGCGTTGTCGTTCATGTCGACGGGGCCTGCAGCCGGGCCTGCCAGGCGCGCCAGCCCAGCACCGACAGCACGGCAAACAGCGCGTAGAGGCCGGCCGTCAGCCACAGCGCCTTGTAGACGAAGAGCCCCACGCTGAGGACGTTCACCACGGCCCAGACGGTCCAGTTCTCGATGTACTTGCGCGCCAGCAGAATCTGCCCGGCAATGCTGCCAACGGTGGGCAGGGCGTCGAGGTAGGGCACGTCGCTGTCGGTGGCGCGGTCCAGCAGCAGGCCCAGCAACGGCCAGGCCGCGAGTGTTGCAGCCCCTGCCACCCAACGCAGACGGCCGGGCATTGACCGCACACGCAGGGCCAGGCCGTCGGCGCCGCGGCCGCGCAGCCATTGCCACCAGCCCCACAGCGCCACGGCGACGAACATGAACTGCAGGCCAGCTTCGCCGTAGAGCTTCACGTCGGCAAACAGCAGCGCGTACATCAACGAACTGGCAATGGCCAGTGGCCAGGCCACCGGGCGGACCCGCATGTTTGCGGCGACCATCGCCAGTGCCACGACGATGGCCACGCCTTCCAGCCAAGTGACGGGGCTGCCCCAGAGGCTGAACGCCGGCGCCAGCAGCGGGCGCGCTGCGTCCAGCAGGTCCTGCATCGACAAACGGAAGCGGCGTGCTGGTGTCAGCGCTGCCGGGGCAGCACCTGCACCAGGATCTCGTCGGGCTTGACCATGCCCAGCTCGGCTCGGGCCTTGTCCTCGACCATTTCCAGGCCGTCCTTGAGGTCTTCGACCTCGGCGGCCAGGCGGTCGTTGCGCGCGCGGGCCTGTTCGTTGGCGTGCAGCTGCTGGTCGAGCTGGGCCTGCAGGCTCATCACGTACGGCCAGTTGCCCTTGCCAAACCACAGGTCGGCCTGGACCACGACCAACAAGGCACCCACGACGAGAACAGGCCAACGCATGGCGAGAGAGCTTAGCGCAGGTTGTAGAAGGCCGCGCGGCCAGGGTAGCTGGCGATGTCGCCCAGGTCTTCCTCGATGCGCAGCAGCTGGTTGTACTTGGCGATGCGGTCGCTGCGGCTCAAGCTGCCGGTCTTGATCTGCCCGGCGTTGGTGCCCACCGCGATGTCGGCGATGGTGCTGTCCTCGGTTTCGCCGCTGCGATGGCTGATGACGTTGGTCCAGCCGGCGCGCTTGGCCATCTCGATGGCGCTGAAGGTCTCGGTCAGCGTGCCGATCTGGTTGATCTTGATCAGGATGCTGTTGGCCACGCCTTCGTCGATGCCGCGCTGCAGGATCCTGGTGTTGGTGACGAACAGGTCGTCGCCGACCAGCTGCACCTTCTTGCCCAGGCGTTCGTTCAGGTGCTTCCAGCCGTCCCAGTCGCCCTCGTGCATGCCGTCTTCGATGCTGATGATCGGGTACTTGTCGACCCAGGTGGCCAGGATGTCGGTCCACTCGGCCGCGCTCAGCTGCAGGCCTTCGCCTTCGAGGTGGTACTTGCCTTCCTTGTAGAACTCGCTGGCGGCGCAGTCCAGGCCGATGGCGATCTGGTCACCGGCGCTGTAGCCAGCCTTGTCGATGGCTTCCAGGATCATCTGGATCGCCGCTTCGTGGCTGGCGACGTTGGGCGCGAAGCCGCCTTCGTCGCCGACGCTGGTGGGCATGCCCTTGGCGTCGATGATCTTCTTCAGTGCGTGGAACACCTCGGCCCCATAACGCACGGCCTCCCTGAAGGTGGGCGCGCCCACCGGGATGATCATGAATTCCTGCAGATCGAGATTGTTGTTGGCATGCGCGCCGCCGTTGATGACGTTCATCATCGGAACCGGCAGGCTCATGCGGCCCATGCCGCCGAAGTAGCGGTACAGCGGCAGGCCGCTTTCTTCAGCGGCAGCGCGGGCCACCGCCATGCTCACGGCCAGCGTCGCATTGGCGCCCAGGCGGCTCTTGTTGTCGGTGCCGTCCAGGTCGATCAGGGTCTTGTCGAGAAAGGCCTGTTCTGAAGCGTCCAGGCCCATCACCGATTCGCTGATCTCGGTGTTGATGTGCTCGACCGCGCGCAGCACTCCCTTGCCCAGGTACCGCCCCTTGTCGCCGTCGCGCAGTTCGATGGCCTCGCGGCTGCCGGTGGAAGCGCCGCTGGGCACGGCCGCCCGGCCCATGGTGCCGCTTTCCAGCAGCACGTCACATTCGACGGTGGGGTTGCCGCGGCTGTCCAGGATCTCCCGGCCGACGATGTCAACGATGGCGCTCATTCTTTTCCTCTGAAGTGGCTTGCAGTCTGGGGTTCGGTCAGACAGGCGCGTCAACGCCCTCGACCAGAACCATGTTGAAGTAGGCCGTGGCGCCATCGCGCAAGGGCTTGATGCGGGTGGCGTAGCCGCTGTCGCGATAGAAGGCCTGGGCCTGCTCGAAGCTGGGGAAGCGCAGCAGGGCCAGGCGATGCGGCTGCCAGTCGCCTTCCAGCGTTTCGTGGCGGCCGCCACGGACCAGGTATTCGCCGCCGAAGGCTTTCACTGCCGCCGGGGCGGCGGCCATGTACTGCTTGTATTGCTCGGGGTCGGTAACGTGCATCTCGACCATCAGGTAAGCGGGTGCAGTCATCGGCAAGGCCTCATCAGCAGGAGAAGTCGTTTTCGAGCAGTGGCTGCGCCTTGACGACACGGTCCAGCGCCAGCAGTTGCTCGAGCAGCGCCTTCATGTGCTTCAGCGGTACGGCGTTGGGGCCGTCACTCATGGCGTTGGCCGGGTCGGGGTGCGTTTCCATGAACAAGCCAGCCACGCCCACGGCGACGGCGGCGCGGCTGAGCACGGGCACGAATTCGCGCTGGCCGCCGCTGCTGGTGCCCTGGCCGCCGGGCAGCTGCACGCTGTGCGTGGCGTCGAAGACCACCGGCGCACCGGTCTCGCGCATGATCGCCAGGCTGCGCATGTCCGACACCAGGTTGTTGTAGCCGAAGCTCACGCCACGTTCGCAGGCCATGAAACTGTCTTCCGGCAAGCCCTTTTCGCGCGCCGCGGCGCGGGCCTTGTCGATGACGTTCTTCATGTCGTGCGGCGCCAGGAACTGGCCCTTCTTGATGTTCACCGGCTTGCCGCTCTGCGCCACGCTGCGGATGAAGTCGGTCTGGCGACACAGGAAGGCGGGGGTCTGCAGGACATCGACCACGGCGGCCACGGCCGGCACTTCGGCCTCACTGTGCACGTCGGTGAGGATCGGCACCTTCAGCTCGCGCCGCACCTTGGCCAGGATCTCCAGCCCACGCTCCATGCCCGGGCCGCGAAAGGTGCTGCCGCTGCTGCGGTTGGCCTTGTCATAGCTGCTCTTGAAGATGAAGGGAATGCCGAGCGCAGCCGTGATCTCCTTCAAGTGCCCGGCCACGTCCATCTGCAGCTGTTCACTTTCGACCACGCAGGGGCCGCTGATCAGGAAGAAGGGGCGGCTGAGGCCGACGTCGAAACCGCAGAGCTGCATGGGACAGTGGCCTTTCAGGCGGCGCGCGCCAGGCGCGCAGGGTTTTCGAGTGCGGCCTTCACGAAGCTGGAGAACAGCGGGTGCCCACCCCAGGGCGTACTCTTGAACTCGGGGTGGAACTGCACACCCATGAACCAGGGGTGCACGCTGGTGGGCAACTCGACGATTTCGGTGAGCTGCTCGCTCTGCGTCAATGCGCTGATCACGAGGCCGGCTTTCTGAAGCTGGTCCAGGTAGTGGACGTTGGCTTCGTAGCGGTGGCGATGGCGTTCGGTGACCACGGGCCCGTAGATCTGGTGGGCCAGGGTGCCGGCCTTGACGTCGCTGCTTTGTGCACCCAGGCGCATCGTGCCCCCCAGGTCGGAACTGGCGCTGCGTTTCTGGATGCTGCCGTCGCGGTCCTGCCATTCCTCGATCAGCGCGATCACCGGATGGGCGGTATCGGGTTCGAATTCGGTGCTGTTGGCACCCGCCAGGCCGGCGACGTGGCGCGCGTATTCGATCGTGGCCACCTGCATGCCCAGGCAGATGCCCAGATAGGGCACCTTGTGTTCACGGGCGTATTGCACGGCGGCAATCTTGCCTTCGATGCCGCGCTTGCCGAAGCCGCCGGGCACGAGGATCGCGTCGAAGTCTGAGAGCAGCCGCGGCGCGGTCTCGGGCGTCAGCGATTCGGCGTCGACGTAGTCGATCTCGACCCGCGCGTGGTTGTGGATGCCGGCATGGCGCAGTGCCTCGTTCAGGCTCTTGTAGCTGTCCGACAGGTCGGTGTACTTGCCGCACATGGCGATCTTCACGGTGCTGCGCGGGTGCTCGACTTCATACACGAGGCTGTCCCAGCGCTTCAGGTCGGCGGGCTTGGTCAGCAGCTGCAGCTTCATGCAGATGAGCTCGTCCAGGCCTTGTTCGTGCAGCAGGCGCGGCACCTTGTAGATGGTGTCGACGTCCCACATGCTGATCACGCCATGAGGCTGCACGTTCGTGAACAGGCTGATCTTGGCGCGCTCGTCGTCGGGGATGGGGCGATCGGCGCGGCACAGCAGCACGTCGGGCTGGATGCCGATCTCGCGCATCTTCTGCACCGTGTGCTGGGTGGGCTTGGTCTTCAGTTCGCCGGCGGCGGCGATCCATGGCACATAGGTCAGGTGCACGAAGGCGCTGTTGGTCGGGCCCATCTTCAGCGCCATCTGGCGCACGGCTTCGAGGAAGGGCAGGCTCTCGATGTCGCCCACCGTACCGCCGATCTCGACGATGGCCACGTCCAGATCGGCGCCCTTGTCGGACATGGCGCCGCGCTTCACGAATTCCTGGATCTCGTTGGTGACGTGCGGGATGACCTGCACCGTCTTGCCGAGATAGTCGCCGCGGCGCTCTTTCTTCAGCACCGTCTCGTAGATCTGGCCAGCGGTGAAGTTGTTGGCCTTCTTCATCCGAGTAGTGATGAAGCGTTCGTAGTGGCCGAGGTCCAGGTCGGTCTCGGCGCCGTCGTCGGTGACGAAGACCTCGCCGTGCTGGAACGGGCTCATCGTGCCCGGGTCGACGTTGAGGTACGGATCCAGCTTGATCAGCGTGACCTTCAGGCCGCGCGATTCGAGGATCGCCGCCAGCGACGCCGCAGCGATGCCCTTGCCCAGAGAAGACACCACACCGCCGGTGACGAAGACGAACTTGGTCATGTCGTGCGACACGCGCGCTGCGCTGTGCCCAATTGGTAAAGCGCGATTGTATCGACGCCGGCCCCTGCAGCTGCCGCAAGTTTGTGCCCAGCCGATGCCCTTACACTCGCTCCGCTTGCACCAGGTGCCTGCCGTTCCGTTCAGGGCGGCAGGTTAAACGGGAAGCCGGTGAGGAAGGTCTGAACGAAGACCGCCCGATTCCGGCGCTGCCCCCGCAACGGTCAGCGAGGAGCGAACTGCACGACAGCCACTGGGCCCGAACGTCGCAAGACGGTACGGCCTGGGAAGGCGCAGTTGGCCTCCGAGGGTGACACCACCTTCGGCACTCGCGAGCCCGGATACCGGCCTGATGTGATGGGAGCTGGCGTTGCGGAGGGCAGCGCGGGCCGGTGTTTCACGTGCGGCGCCAGGCGTCGCCGTGGTGCCTTGCCGGCCTTCCTTGCCTTCAGCCATGCCAGCGCATGGGGTTCATGCCCGCGCGGGGTGCGCGGCTGGAGGTGGTCTTGTCTCTTTCGTCTGTCCGTTCGATCCGGGTTTTCCTTCCGTTGCTGTTGTGTACGGCCGTCCAGGCCCAACAGCAGGTTTCAATCACCGCCACGCGCGTGGCCACGCCGGTCAACCAGCTGGTGGCCGATGTCAGCGTCATCGACCGCGCCGCCATCGAACGCAGCCAGGGCCGCACCCTGGTGGAACTGCTGTCACAGCAGGCCGGTCTGCAATTCGCCAGCAATGGCGGCCTGGGCAAGACGGCCTCGTTGTTCATCCGCGGGCTCGAGGCCCGCCACACGCTGCTGCTGGTCGACGGCATTCGCGTCGGATCGGCCACCGTGGGCACGCCCTCGCTGGACAACCTGCCGCTCGAAGCGGTGGACCGCATCGAGATCGTGCGCGGGCCTCTCTCTTCCTTGTACGGCAGCGGCGCTTTCGGCGGTGTCGTGCAGGTCTTCACGCGCCAGGCCACCCAGGGTGTCAGCGGCAACGCCAAGCTGGCCGTGGGTTCGAACCGCTACGGCCAGGCGGCCGGTGGCGTGGGCTTTGGCGATGGCACGTTCGACGCCACGGTGCAGGTGCAGCACACCGACACACGCGGCCTCTCGGCCACCAATCCGCAGGCGCCTTTCGGCAACTTCAACCCGGACGACGATGGCTTCCGCCAGAACGCCGGCAGCCTGCGCCTGGGCTGGCGCCCCTTGGCCGACTGGCGGGTGGAGTTGCTGGCGCTGCAGTCCACCGGCCTCACGCGCATCGACGACGGCCTGGGGGCCGACGCGCGCGCCGAGCTCGAGAACCGGCTCGCGGGTCTCTCGGTGCGCGGCCAGCTGCGCCCCGGCCTCAACACGCGGCTGAGCCTGACCGAATCGGTCGACGCCTACGACACCCTGGCCAGTGCCAGCGCCTTTGCCGCGCTCGGCACGATCGAGACCCGCAGCCGCCAGGCCGCCTGGGAAACCAGCGTCGAAACCTGGCTGGGCCGGGGGCTGCTGCTGCTGGAGCGCACCAGCGAAAAGGTCGGCCGGCCGGGTGCGCCCTTTGCCGTGAGCGAGCGCGACATCGACGCCGTGGCGCTGGGGCTGGACGGTGCCAGCGCTGGCCATGTCTGGCAGGCCAGCCTGCGCCGTGACCGGAACTCGCAGTTCGGTGGCGTCACCACCGCTGCGCTGGCCTGGGGTTATGCCCTGACGCCGGCTTGGCGCGTGGGTGCCAGCGTGGGCAGCAGCCAGACCCTGCCCAGCTTCAACCAGTTGTACTTTCCAGGCTTCGGCAGCCCGAACCTGCTGCCCGAGGAAGGCAAGCATGGCGAGCTGAGCCTGCGCTGGACGACGGGTGAACACAGCCTGCGCGCCGCCTGGTACGACTACCGCTACACCGGCTTCATCAGCAGCGGCCCGCAGCCGGTGAACCTGCCGAAGGTGGACATCGACGGCATCACGCTCAGCTACGAAGGCCGCTGGCGGAACCTGGATCTGCGCGCCGCCGTCGACCACACCGACCCGCGCAACGCCACGCTGGGCAATGCCAACTTCGGCAAGCAGCTGGCGCGGCGTGCGAAGCAGGCGCTGCGGCTGGGGGCGGACTGGCAGGCCGGTGCCTGGTCGGCCGGGGCTTCGGTGATGGCGTTTTCGCACCGCTTCGAAGATGCCGCCAACCGCCAGCGGCTGGGCGGCTACGGCACCCTGGACCTGCGCGTCGATTGGGCCTTGTCGCCCGTGGCCCGCCTGGGGCTGAAGCTGAACAACGTGGGCGGCAAGGCCTACAGCACCGTGCTCGGCTACGACCAGCCCGGGCGTGAGGGCTTCGTGACCTTGCGCTACCTGTTGCGCTGACCAGGCGGGCCGGACATGGCGCATGAGCTGATCCTGGGTGGCGCGCGCAGCGACAAGGCGCGCGCCGCAGCCTGGCTGGCCCGGCCCGGGCAGCAGGCGCTGCAGGCGGCGCCCGGCCCGGTGGTGCTGGCGTCCAACGAGATCGGCATGGGCGTGATGCCGCTGGGCGTTCAGACACGCGAATTCGTCGACGCCCTGGGCTGGCTGCACCAGGCCGTGGCCGTGGCCGCGGCTTGCGAGCCTGTGACCTGGGTCGTGGCCGGCTGCGAAGTCGGCGTGAAAGGAAGCTTGCGATGAACTGGCTGTGGGCCTGGCTGGCCATCTTCTGCACCATGGCGCAGGCGGCACCCATCGCCGTCGTCGACGACCGCGGCCGCAGCGTCGAGCTGCCCGCTGCCCCGCAGCGGGTGATCTCGCTGCTGCCCTCGCTGACGGAAACCGTGTGTGCGCTGCAGGCCTGCGGCCGGCTGGTGGGTACCGACCGTTTCTCGAACTTTCCGGCGAGCGTGCGCGCCTTGCCCAAGCTGGGTGGCTTGGAAGACACGCAGATCGAACGCATCGTCGCGCTCAGGCCCGACCTGGTGCTGGCCGCGAGCTCGTCGCGCGCCATCGACCGGCTCGAGGCCCTGGGCTTGCGGGTCGTGACGCTCGAACCGAAGAGCCTGCAGGACACCGAACGTGTTATCCAGCAGGTGGCGCTGGCCCTGGGCGATGCGGCGGCCGGCCCGGCCCTGTGGCGGGCCATGCAGCAGCGCATCGACGCGGCGGCGGCGCGGGTGCCGGCCTCGCTGCGCGGCCAGAAGGTGTATTTCGAAGTCGCCTCGGCACCCTACGCCGCGGGTGAATCGTCGTTCATCGGCGAGACCCTGGCGCGGCTGGGCATGGGCAATGCCGTGCCGGCCAGCCTCGGGCCCTTTCCGAAGCTGAACCCGGAATTCGTGGTGCGGGCGCAGCCGGACATCGTCATCGCCACCACACGCGCCGTGGCCGAGATGCCGGCCCGCCCGGGCTGGTCGACGCTGCGTGCGCTGCGCGACCGGCGCCAATGCGGCTTTGCCAGCGAGCCCTGGGACACGCTGGTGCGCCCAGGCCCGCGCCTGGCCGACGCGGCTGAACTGCTGGCCGACTGCCTGGCTGGCCTGGACCGCGCGGGTGCGGCGGCGCGATGAGGCCGGCGCTGCCGATGAAGGCCGCTGAGCTGGCGCACCGCGCGTCCCATCGGCGCGGTGCGGCTCGCACGTGGCTGCACCTGGCCGCCGCCCTGACTGCCTTGAGCCTGCTGCTCGTGCTGGCCGGGCTGGCGGCCGGCAGCGAAGGCTGGTCGTTGCGCTGGGCCGAGGAATGGGACCTCATCAGCGCGATCCGCGCGCCGCGCACGCTGGGTGCATGGCTGACCGGTGGCCTGCTGGGCCTGGCCGGGGCCATCGCCCAGGGCCTGTTCCGCAACCCCCTGGCCGACCCCTACCTGCTGGGCTCGGCCGCCGGCGCCGGCCTCGGGGTCGTGCTGGTGCTGGCCGCTGGCGGTGCCCTGGGCCACTACATCGGGCTGGCCACTGCGGGCTGGCTGCTGCGCCTGGGCCTGGTGGGCGCGGCGTTTGCCGGTGCCGTGGCCGGCGTGGCGCTGACGCTGACGCTGGCCCGCGGCACGGGTCGGCCGATGGTGCTGCTGCTGGCCGGCGTGGTGGTGGGCATCCTGCTGGCGTCGGTGTCGGAACTGGTCACGCTCATCAGCCCGGACGCGCTGCGTGGCAAGCAGATCTTCATGCTCGGCACGACCTCGTTCCTGGGGTGGTCCAGCTGTGCCGTGCTGCTGGCCGTGCTGGCCCTGGCAGCACCGCTGGCCTGGCGCTTCGCCCGTGCGCTCGACGCCCTGGTGCTGGGCGAGGCCAGTGCCAGCAGCCTGGGACTGCGCCTGCCGCGGGTGCGGCTGCTGCTGGTGGTGCTGATGGCGCTGGCCACCGGCACGGCCGTGGCCCAGGCCGGGCTGGTGGCCTTTGTCGGGCTGGTGGCCCCGCACATCGTGCGCCGGCTGCTGGTCGTGACGCATGGGCCCCTGCTGCTGCTGTCGGCCGCCACGGGTGGCGTGTTGCTGCTGGCGGCCGATGTCGCGGCGCGCAGCGTCATCGCCCCGCAGGAGCTGCCCGTGGGCGTGCTCACTGCGGTGCTGGGTGGGGTCTACCTGCTGGTGCTGCTGCGGCAGCGCCAGGCGCCATGACGGCGCCGGCACTGCGGGCCGACGGGCTGGGGCTGCGCCTGGGGGGCTGGCAGGCGGTGGATGGCGTCTCGCTGGCGCTTCATGCCGGTCAATGGGCCGCCATCGTCGGCCCCAACGGCGCCGGCAAGAGCACGCTGCTGGCGCTGCTGGCCGGGCTGCGGCGGCCCGACGCCGGCCAGGTGTGGCTGCAGGGGCGCCCGCTGGCCGCGCTGCCCGCGCGCGAGCGCGCCCAGGCCCTGGCCTGGCTGCCGCAGCAAGGCGAGGCTGAAGGCGAGATCGGCGTACGCGACGTGGTGCGGCTGGGCCGGCTGCCGCACCATGGGCTGCTGGGCGCCCCCGATGCTGGCGACGAGGCTGCCGTCGACCGGGCCCTGGCCGACACCGAGTCGACCGCGTTTGCCCAGCGCCGGCTCAGCAGCCTGTCCGGCGGCGAACGCCAACGGGTGCTGCTGGCGCGGGCGCTGGCGGTGCAGGCCCCGGTGCTGCTGCTCGACGAACCCACCACCCATCTCGACGCCCCGCACCAGCGCCTGCTGCTGCGCGGCCTGGCCGCGCGTGCCCGGGCAGGTGCCGCCGTGGCCGCGGTGCTGCACGACCTGAATCTGGCGCTGGCGGCCGACCGCGTGCTGGTGATGGCGCATGGCCGCGTCGTCGCCGACGGTGCCCCGGCCGACCCCAGCCTGCGAGCCGCGCTGGTGCAGGTGTTCGACCAGGCCTTCAGCATCGAAACGGTGCAGCGCGCGGCCGACCCGGCGGCAGCGGCCCGCTGGGTGGTGGTGCCGCATCACTGAACCCGGAGCACCTGGCCTGGACATCTGCCCACCCCCCGGCGAACGCGGCAGCGCGAAGCCCGAGGGCGAACGCCGCGGTCTCGAGGACGCGCGGCCATGACGCGCAGCCTCATCGTCTGGGGTACCACCAGCGGCGCCGGCAAGAGCTGGCTGGCGACGGCCCTGTGCCGCGTGGCCGCCCGCCGGGGCATCGACGTGGCGCCGTTCAAGGCCCAGAACATGAGCAACAACGCACGGGTGGTGGCACGTGGCGCCTTGGCCGGTGAGGGCGTGGGCGAGATCGGTTCGGCCCAGTACTTCCAGGCCCTGGCGGCGCGTGTCGTCCCCCACACCGACATGAACCCGGTGCTGCTGAAGCCCGAATCCGACACCGCCAGCCAGGTGGTGCTGCATGGCCTGGCGCGGCCCGATCTCAAGAGCCTGCCCTGGCGCGAACGCAGCGCGGTGCTGGCCGTGCAGGCCCGCATCGGCTTCGAGCGGCTGGCGGCGCGGCACGAGTTGATCGTCGTCGAAGGGGCGGGCTCACCGGCCGAGATCAACCTGGCGCCGCAGGACTACGTGAACCTGGGCACCGCTCGCTGGGCTGCGGCGGCCGGGCCGGCGGCGGCGCTGCTGGTCAGCGACATCGACCGCGGCGGCAGCTTCGCGCACTGCTACGGCACCTGGGCCCTGCTGCCCGACGACGTGCGCCCGCTGCTCCAGGGTTTCGTGCTGAACCGCTTCCGCGGCGACGCGGCCTTGCTGGCCCCCGGGCCGCAGCAGCTGCAGGCTCTGACAGGCGTACCGCTGGCAGGCGTGCTGCCGCTGCGCCGGGGCCATGGCCTGCCCGAGGAAGACGGCCTGCTGCACCCAGACGATGCCGTCACCGCGGGCGGTGACGGCACGCGCCTGGACGTGGTGGTGATCGCGCCGCCGCACATCAGCAACCTCGACGAGTTCCTGCCGCTGGCCCGTATGCCCGGCCTGCGCTTGCGCTGGGCGCGCACGCCGGCCCAGGCCGAAGGCGCCGACTGGCTGGTGCTGCCGGGCAGCAAGCAGGCCAGCGGCGACCTGGCCTGGCTGCGGGCGCAGGGGCTGGACCGCACCCTGGCCGCCCACGCCGCTGCCGGCCGCCCGCTGCTGGGCGTGTGCGGCGGGCTGCAGCTGCTGGGGCTGAGCCTGCACGACCCGGAAGGCCACGACGGGCTGCCCTGCGAACACCTGCCCGGTCTCGGCCTGCTGCCGCTTCACACCCGTTTCGGGCCCGAAAAACGCCTGCGTGCCGCGCCGGTTCACTTCGCCGCGACCCAGGGTCCCTGGGCGGCTCTGGCCGGTGTGCAGGCCATGGGCTATGAAATCCGCTGCGGCCAGACAGGGTCGACGACCGACTGTGCAGCGCTCCACGATACGCAGGGCCAGGCCATCGGCTGGCAGCAGGGCAGCGTGCTCGGCGTCTATGCCCATGGCCTGTTCGAGCAGGCTGCCGTGCTGCAGGCGCTGTTCGGCGCCGCGGTGCCGACGCTCGACCAGGCCTGCGACACCCTGGCCGACCTGGTCGAGGAAAACCTCGATGCCGCGCTGCTGCAGCGCCTGCTTGGACAATGAGCCGATGAACCCTTTGCCACCCGCAGCGCCGGCCATGCCCACCGGGCCGCAGCGCATCGTCTGCCTGACCGAGGAAACCACCGAATGGCTGTATCTGCTGGGTGAAGAGGCGCGCATCGTCGGCATCAGCGGCTACACCGTGCGACCGCGCCGGGCGCGGCAGGAAAAACCGAAGGTCAGTGCCTTCCTGGACGGCCGCATCGAGCAGATCGTGGCGCTCGAGCCCGACCTCGTCATCGGCTTCAGCGACATGCAGGCCGCGCTGGCCGACAAGCTCATCCGCGCCGGCTTGAACGTGTTCATCACCAACCAGCGCAGCGTGGCGCAGATCTTCGCGACGATGCGGCTGGTGGCCGGCCTGGTGGGTGCGCACGCGCGGGCCGAGGCCTGGATCACGCAATGCCAGGCCGAACACGTGCGCGTCGCCGCGGCGGCCGCTGCCTGGCCGCGCCGGCCCCGCGTGTACTTCGAGGAATGGGACGAACCGATGATCAGCGCCATCCAGTGGGTGTCCGAGCTGCTGGCGGTGGCCGGCGGTGACGACGTCTTTCCTGAACTGGCAACGCAAAGCCTGGGCAAGCACCGCGTCGTGGCCGATGCCCTGGAGCCGGTGCGGCGCGCGCCCGACATCGTCATCGGCTCCTGGTGCGGCAAGAAGTTCAGGCCCGAAAAGCTTGGCGCGCGCGAGGGCTGGGCGAGCATGCCTGCGGTCATGAACCAGCGGCTGCACGAGATCAAGAGCTGCGACATCCTGCAGCCCGGGCCGGCCGCGCTGACCGATGGCCTGGCGCAGCTGCACAGCCACTGCGCGGCCTGGGCGGCGGCGCAATGAGCCTGCAACTGCCCGCCATCGAAGGGCTCGACGACGCCCGCCTGGCGGCGCAGGTGCAGCGTCGACTGGACGCGTTGACCAAGCCCCAGGGCGCACTCGGCCGGCTGGAGGCGCTGGCCCTGCAGGTGGCCCTGGTGCAAGGCTGCAGCACACCCCGCTGGCAGGCGCCGCAACTGGTGGTGTTCGCGGCCGACCATGGCCTGGCGGCGCAGGGCGTTTCGGCCTACCCGGCGGCAGTGACGGCGCAGATGGTGCTGAACATGCTGGCTGGCGGTGCCGCGGTGACGGTGCTGGCGCGCCAGCATGGGTTGGCATTGACGGTGGTGGACTGCGGCGTGGCCCACGACTTCGCGCCGCAGCCGGGCCTGCTTGTCGCCAAGGTCTGCCATGGCAGCGTCGACAGCAGCCTGGGCGCGGCGCTCACGGCGGCCCAGTGCGAAGCCGCCGTCGACAATGGCCGCGCCCTGCTGCGTGCGCTGCCCGGCAACGTGCTGTTGCTGGGCGAGATGGGCATCGGCAACACCTCGGCCGCGAGCTTGCTGATGTGCCGGCTGACCGGCCTGCCGCTGTCGGACTGCATCGGCCGTGGCACCGGGCTCGACGCTGCCGGCCTGGCGCACAAGCAGGCCGTGCTGCAGCGGGCGCTGCAGCACCATGCCGCGGTGCAGGGCGCGCTGCCGCTGCTGGCCGCGCTGGGCGGGGCCGAGATCGCGACGATGGCCGGGGCCGTGCTGCAGGCCGCACACGAACGCAGGGTGGTCGTCGTCGATGGTTTCATCACCACGGCTGCCGTGGCCGTGGCCGCCGCGCTGATGGGTACCGCTGCACCCGCCCTGCTGCAGCGCTGCGTGTTTGCACATGGCAGCGCCGAAGCCGGGCATGGCAGGTGGCTGCAGGCGCTGGGTGCCCGCCCCTTGCTCGACCTGGGCCTGCGTCTGGGCGAAGGCTCGGGCGCAGCGCTGGCCTGGCCGCTGCTCGTGTCGGCGCTGCAACTGCTGGACGAGATGGCCAGTTTCGAATCAGCCGGGGTGGCCACCCGCATGGGCTCGGAGACCGGCGATGTGGCATGAGCTGCGCCTGTTCTTCGTGGCTTTGCAGTTCCTGACGCGTGTGCCCGTGCCGCAGTGGGTGGGCTTCAAGCCCGAATGGCTGAACGACAGTGCCCGCCACTTCCCGGCCGTGGGCCTTTGCGTGGGGGCGCTGGCGGCGGGCGTCCTGTGGCTGGGTGCCCATGCCTGGACGGCGCTGATTGCGGTGTTGCTGAGCATGGCAGCGACGATCTGGCTCACCGGCGCCTTCCACGAAGACGGCCTGGCCGACACCTGCGACGGCCTGGGCGGCGCCGTCACGCGCGAGAAGGCGCTGGCCATCATGAAGGACTCGCGCCTGGGCACCTATGGCACGGTCGGCCTGCTGCTGGTGCTGGCGCTCAAGGCCGCGGCGCTGCACAGCCTGGTGGTGCGCGACCTCGCCGCCACGCTGGCGCTGCTGCCACTGGCCCATGCCTGGTCGCGCAGCGCCACCGTGCTGCTGCTGCGCCTGCTGCCCTATGGTGGCGACGCCGAACACGCCAAGGCCAAGCCGCTGGCGCAGCAGGTCGACGGCTTCGGCCTCGCCCTGGCGCTGATGTGGGCAGGCATCGCGGCGGTGGCCGCAGCACTGTTCGTCGAACTTGAAGTCCTGCTCTGGGCGGCCCTGGCCGCGGCCGGCGTCACGCTCTGGATGGCGCGCTGGTTGCGCCTGCGCCTGGGCGGATACACCGGCGACGCGCTGGGCGCGACGCAGCAGTTCAGCGAACTGGCCGTCTACCTGGCGGCGCTGGCGGCCATGGCGCGCGGATGACGCGGCCGACCACGCCACTGCTGTGGTGCTGGCGGCACCCACGGGCGATCGGCGCGGCCGGGCGCTGCATCGGCCGCACCGACATCCCGGTCGACCCGCGCAAGGCCCGGCGCCTGGCTCACCGCATTCGCGCGCTGGCGCGGCGCGAGGCGCTGGCGCGTGAAGTGTGGGTGTCACCGCTGGCGCGCAGCCGCGACGTGGGCCGGCAACTGGCGCGCTGGGGCTGGCGTGTGCATGTCGACGCGCGCCTGGCCGAACTCGACTTCGGTGCCTGGGAAGGGCGCCCCTGGGCCGACATCGCCTGGGCCGACGTCGAAGCCTGGCAGGCGGCGCTGCTGCAGCACCCGCCGGGCCGTGGCGAGAGCCTGGCGCAGCTGGCGCTGCGCGTGCAGGCCTTCAGCGTCGAGGCCAGCGCCGCGGGCGTGGTGCGGCTGGTGGTCACGCATGGTGGCTGGCTGAATGCGCTGCTGCGGCTGCCGCGCCTCTTGCCCCCGAACGAGGCGCTGGCCGTGCAGGACTGGCCGGTGCCGCCCCGGCATGGCGAGCGGGTGCTCTGGCCTTCGCCTGAAGCGACCGAAGAAGCCTCACGTTCTGGGGCGCAGCGAACACCGCGCTGAAGCAGCCAGACGGCCGCTGGTGTCGATTCATCGCGCCTGCGCTGCGGTTCATCGCAAGCGCATGGTGCCGGGGGCGCGGCTTGCCGATAGTTCATCCATTGCAGCCCCACACCCCACGGAGTCCACCATGTTTCAACGCATCCTTCATCGCGCCTTCTCCTTCACGCTGGCCGCTGTGCTGACGGCGGGCATGATGGGTGGCATCGACCAGCTGGCCCAGCCTGCGGAAGCCGCACCGCAGTGGGCACAGCAAGCGCACAGCCCGCGCGCCTGATTCGCCATGAGCAGCTTGCTCTTGTTCGTCGGCTGGTGCCTGCTGTTCGTGCTGAGCTGGCCGTTGGCCTTGCTGGCGCTGGTGCTCGCCCCGCTGGTGTGGCTGCTGTCGCTGCCGCTGCGCCTGCTGGGCATCACCGTCGGGGCGGTGTTCTCGCTGATCAAGGCCGTGCTGTTCCTGCCGGCGCGTCTGCTGGGCGGGCGGCCTTGACGGCACCGTCTCGCAGCAGCGGCTTGCGGCGCCTGCACAAGCGCGGCCCGGCGACGAGCGCCGTCGCTGCCTACTGCAGCCGCCGCACCCGTGGTGAACGGTTCGAGCCGTCGATTTCCAGGTAGTAGGCGCCGGCAAAGCCGCGCCGCACACGCACTGCGGGGCTGTCCAGCCACAGCGATGCGTTCGTGCCGTCCTCGACTTCCCAGACCTGCCCGTTGGCCAGCGTGAAGCGCGTCTTGGGGCCCCAGCCTTCGAAGCGCCCGGTGATGCGGCTGTCGACCGCCTCGGCGGCACTGCTGGGCAAGCCGAAGCGGCTGGCCGGGCCCGTGGCCGTGGCCGCTACCGCAGGCGGTGCCGCGGCCGCGGGCCGTGCAGCCACTGATGGTGTCGCCACTGACGGCGAAGGCGCCTGCGGTGCCACCGCGGCGCGTGAGGGAATGGCGTCGTAGCAGGCCAGGCGCTTGGCAGGCTCGCTGATCTGGCGGCAGGCGCCCAGCACCGAGTCGTCGGCCTGGGCGAGCCCGGCCAGATGGCAGCTGGCGCCCAGCAGGGCAGCCGCTGCCCACCAGCGGTAGCGAGGTGACCGATCGCGTGACGGGCTCATCGGACGTCGGGAACGACGGTCGGGATCTTGTCGGCCATCTCGCGATCGCGATTGCGGCGGGCTTCGACTTCGGCGACCTTGCGGCAGCGCGTCACCTGGATGCGCGAGCCCGTGCCTTCCTCGCGGCCGCAGACCACCGTGTTCTCCGCCGACGCGGTCACCTGTGTGGGCGCAGATGCCGCATCCGCGGTGTTGGTGGATGCACAGCCGGCCAGCACGGTGGCGGCGATCAGGACGGCCAGGCTGGCCAGGGCGTGGGTCGGTGCGGGGCAGGGGGCTTGCATCTGTGAACCCTCAGAAGTCAGGTTGCGAAGCCGACATCCTACCGGGCTCATTGCAGCGGCAGGCACTTATCCAAGTGACCGCTGCCGCTGCCGCGGGCGCCGGTCCATGGCTCGCAGCGTTCAGGGGAATGAGGCGAACGGGGGGAATCCGGGGTGTCTCGGGCATTGGGGCCGCCGCTGTCAGCCACGCAGATGGCAGGCTACCCAGTGGCCTTGGCCGGTGTCCTTCAACGCCGGCTTTTCCTGGCTGCACAGCGGCTGCTTGGCGATCGGGCAGCGGGTGTGGAAGTGGCATCCCGAAGGTGGCCGGATGGGGCTGGGCACGTCGCCCTGCAGCGCGATGCGGCGGCGCTTGATGCTGGGGTCCGGAATCGGCACGGCCGACAGCAGCGCCTCGGTGTAGGGGTGCAGCGGGTTCGTGTAAAGCGCCTGCGCCGGGGCGATCTCGACGATGCGGCCCAGGTACATCACGGCCACGCGGTCGCTGATGTGTTCGACCACGCTCAGGTCGTGGGCAATGAAGATGTAGGTCAGGCCGAACTGGCCCTGCAGGTCTTCGAGCAGGTTGATCACCTGGGCCTGGATCGACACGTCCAGTGCGCTCACGGCTTCGTCGCAAACCACCAGTTTCGGGCTGACGGCCAGGGCGCGCGCGATGCCGATGCGCTGGCGCTGGCCGCCGCTGAATTCATGCGGAAAGCGGCGCATGTGGTCGGCGTTCAGGCCCACGGTTTCGAGCAGCTGGACGATGCGGTCGTTGTATTCGGCGGGCGTCTTCGTGAGCTTGTGGATGGTGAGCGCCTCGCCGATGATGGCGCCGACCGTCATGCGCGGGTTGAGGCTGGCGTAGGGGTCCTGGAAGATGATCTGCATGTCGCGCGCCAGCGCACGCAGCTCGGCCTTGCTGGCCTGGGTGACGTTCTTGCCTTCGAACCACACTTCACCCGAGGTGGGCTCGATCAGCCGCAGGATGCAGCGGCCGGTGGTGCTCTTGCCGCAGCCGCTTTCGCCCACCACGCCCAGCGTCTCGCCGGCCTGCAGTTCGAAGCTGACACCGTCGACGGCATGCACCCGCTCGACTTCCTTGCCGAGCAGGCCGCCCTTGATGGGGAAGTGCTTGACGAGCTGGTCGACCTTGAGCAGTGGGGGCGTCATGTTGTTATGGCTGGTTGCGGCCCAGAGCGGCCGTTGGCCGCTCTGGGCCCAGGGGCCCGGATACCCTGCTCCCCCCAGCCCCCTCCGAGAGGGGGCTCCAGCTTGACCGACAAGCCGGCCGAAAGGCCGGCCTCAACCATCATGCTGGTACCCCCGCTTGGCGGGGGGCAGGGGGTGCAACACGGACGGGCCCTTGGGCCCAGAGCGGCCAACGGCCGCTCTGGGCCGCAAGCAGACACCGCACTCATCCCAGATCCTCTGCAAAAAAACACGCCACCTTGTGCCCGGGTGTCACTTCCCGCAGGGGCGGTGTGCTGGCCCGGCAGGCTTCGCGCGCGTGCCGGCAGCGATCGGCAAAGCGGCAGCCCGGGGCCGGGGCGATGAGCTTGGGGACGGTGCCGGGGATGGTCTCGAGACGCTGCTTGTGCAGGGCTGCGGTGTCGATGCGCGGGATGCTGCGGATCAGGCCCTGGGTGTAGGGGTGGCGGGGGCGGGCGAAGAGACCGGCCACCGGCGCCTCTTCCACCACCTGGCCGGCGTACATCACCACCACACGCTGGGCCACTTCGGCGACCACGCCCATCGCGTGGGTGATCAGCAGGATCGCCATGCCCAGGCGTTCCTTCAGCTCGGCCATCAGGTCGAGGATCTGCGCCTGGATCGTGACGTCGAGCGCCGTCGTGGGCTCGTCGGCGATCAGCAGCTGCGGGCTGCAGGCCAGGGCGATGGCGATCATCACGCGCTGGCGCATGCCGCCGCTGAACTGGTGCGGGTAGTCGCGCACGCGCTTGTCGGGCGTGGGAATGCCCACCAGCTTCAGCATCTCGACCGCGCGGTCCATCGCTTCCCTGCGGCTGGCACCTTCGTGCAGGCGCACGCTCTCGGCGATCTGCTCACCGACGCTGTAGACCGGGTTCAGGCTCGTCATCGGTTCCTGGAAGACGATGGCGATTTCCTTGGCCCGGATCTTCTGCATCTCGGCTGCGCCCAGCGGCACCAGGTCGCGGCCCTTCCACAGCACCTGGCCGGCGACGATCCTGCCCGGCGGCATGTCGATGAGCTTCATCACCGTCTTGGCCGTGACGCTCTTGCCGCAGCCGCTCTCGCCGACCACGCACACCGTCTCGCCGGCCTCGATGGCGAGGTCGACGCCGTCGACGGCATGCAGCCAGCCGTCGTCGGTCTTGAAGTGGGTCTTCAGGCCCTTGATCTCGAGCAGGGCCATGTCAGTCCACCCGCCGCGGGTCGAGCGCGTCGCGCAGGCCGTCGCCGATGAAGTTGATCGTCAGCACCGCCAGGAAGATGGCCAGGCCCGGGAACAGTGCCCAGTGCGGGGCGATGTCGAGGTAGTCCTTCGCGTCGAAGAGGATGCGGCCCCAGGTGGGAATATCGGGCGGGAAGCCCAGGCCCAGGAACGACAGCGTGCTTTCGGCGAGGATGGCCGCGGCCACGTCGATGGTGCCGGCCACGATCACCGGGCCCAGGCTGTTGGGCAGGATGTGGCGCCAGACCTGGCGCGGCGTGCTCGCACCCAGCGCGCGTGCGGCTTCGACGAATTCCTTCTCGCGCAGGCTGAAGAACTGCGCGCGCACCAGGCGCGCCACGGGCATCCAGCCGAAGCCGCCGATGACGAAGACGATGAGCAGGAACACGCCGACCTCGGGGCCGAAGGCCACCTTCAGCGTGTCGCGCAGCAGGTAGATCAGCAGCAGCAGCAGCGGCAGCTGCGGCAGGCTCAGGAACAGGTCGGTGATCCACATCAGCACGGTGTCGACCCAGCCGCGGCTGATGCCCGCGACCGCGCCGATGAACACGCCCACGACGATGGCCATCGTCATCGCTGCCAGCCCCACGGCCAGCGAGATGCGGCCGCCGTAGAGGATGCGCGCCAGCAGGTCCTGCCCGAGGTCGTCGGTGCCCAGCGGATGCGCCGCGCTGGGCCTGGCCAGGCGGGCGGTGAAGTCGATGTCGCTGATCGACACCGTGTAGAAGAGCGGACCCACCAGCACGGCCAGCACCATCAGGCTCAACACGATGAGACTGATCACCGCCATGCGGTGGCGGCGGAATCGGCGCCAGGCTTCCAGCCAGGGCGACACGGGCGGGCGGCGCGCAGCGGCCATTGCAGTTGACGTCATGCCGAGAGCGCTCGGTCAATGCCCAAGCTTCCCGCCACGGAACCGGCTTTGCCGGGCCGTCGGCGGACGGCCATCGGCGAGGACGCCGATGGCGCTCGCAGGCGACAAGCAGTCCTCAGGACTGCTTGTCGTCCGGCTCGCCCCGCCTTGGGGGGTAGCGAGCGCCAGCGAGCTTGGGGGCTCCAATTCATCGGTAGCTCACTCGTGGATCGAGCCAGCCATACAGCAGGTCGGCGATCAGGTTGAACAGCACCACCAGGCAGGCGAAGACGAAGGTCACGGCCATGATCACCGGGGTGTCGTTGCGCAGGATGGCGTCGATGAGCAGGCTGCCGATGCCGGGAATGCGGAAGATCTGCTCGGTGACGATGGCGCCGCCGAACACCGCCGGCATCTGCAGGGCCACGAGGGTGACGACCGGAATCATCGCGTTGCGCACCACATGCTTGATGACCACGGTGCGCTCGTTCAGGCCCTTGCTGCGCGCCGTGGTGACGTAGTCGAGCTTGATCACGTCCATCACCGCGTTGCGCACGAAGCGCGTCAGGCTGGCGCCCTGGAACAGGCCCAGCACCAGCACCGGCATGATGCTCTGCTTGATGTGCTCCCACCACCAGGCCCAGCCGGTGGCGGCGATGTCGGCGCGATACACGAAAGGCAGCCAGTCCAGCGTGATCGAGAACAGCAGGATCAGCAGCAGCCCGGTGAAGAAGGTAGGCAGCGAGAACCCGATGAAGGCCAGGGTGTTGGCGATCTGGTCGAACACCGAATAGGGGCGTGTGGCGGCCAGCGTGCCCACCGGCAGCGCGATCAGGATG
Organism: Rubrivivax sp.; assembly: GCA_022842595.1. GTDB lineage: Bacteria > Pseudomonadota > Gammaproteobacteria > Burkholderiales > Burkholderiaceae_C > Rubrivivax. The sequence continues at coordinate 131,458 of JALHPF010000003.1, read as the reverse complement.
GCCAGCACCTGCGCCGCGCCGATCACGGCCAGCGTCACCGGCACACGCTGCCAGATCAGCGTGTCGACGTCGACACGGCTGATGAAGCTGAAGCCCCAGTCGCCCTGCACCATGGCCGCCAGCCAGCGGAAGTAGCGTTGCCAGACGGGGTCGTCGAGGCCGAACTTGTCGCGCAGCATCTGCCGCACTTCGGCCGGCACGTTGGGGTTGGTGGCCAGTTCCTCGAAGGGGTCGCCGGGTGCCAGGGCCAGCACGGTGAACAGGACAACGCTGATGCCCAGCAGGCTGGGAATGGCAATCAGCAGACGGCGGAGGATGTAGGGTCCCAAGTCGGCCGGCTCAGTTCGTTCGGTACCAGTGGGCCAGCGACGCCATGTCGTTGCGCCAGGCCGCCAGCGGGGCCACCAGGTTCCTGGCCAGCGCCCGGACCGAATTCCGTGCCAGGATCGGAATGACATAGCCGTCGTTCACCACCAGGTCGTTCATGCGGATGAACAGCGCCGCGCGCTTGACGGGGTCGAGCTCGGTTTCCGCTGCGCTGAAGGCGGCGTCGAACTCCGGGTTCTGCCATCGCACCAGGTTCTGGCCCAGCCACTTGTTGGCCTTGCTCGAGACCTCCGACGTGAGGAAGCACTGCATCAGGTATTCCGGGTCGGGGCTGTTGCTCGTCCAGTTGTAGGTCTGCAGGTCGGCGTTGAACTTGCCGTAGGTGTCGGGGTTGCCGACGTCCGACGAGAAGAACACGCTGGCGACCACGGCCTTGATCTCGAGCTGGATGCCCACCTGCTGCGCCGCCTGCTTCACCACCGTCTGCAGCTTCTGGCCGACCGCGCCGACGCTGCCCTGGAACAGCAGCGCGAGCTTCTTGCCTTCCTTCGTGCGCACGCCATCGACGCCGGGCTTCCAGCCGGCCGCGTCGAGCAGAGCCCTGGCCTTGTCGATGCTGTAGTCGGCGCGGGTGTTCGGGCTGCGGTAGCGCGCCGGGTTGTTGATGAAGTTGGTGGTGGCCTGGCCCTGCCGGCCGTAGACATAACGCTGCAGACTGTCGCGGTCGATCAGGTGGCCGAAGGCCCGGCGCACGGCGGGGTCACGAAACACCGGGTGGCGCGTGCTGGCGTGCGAGCGCTCGCCCTCGACTGCGGTGTTCGGGTCGGTGAAGTTCAGGTAGATGGCCGTGGTGGCGCTGCCGGCCTCGAACTGCAGCCGGCCCTTGCCGGCGGCTTCCAGCCGCTCGGCCAGGTCGTCCGGAATCACCAGGCTGCTGGCGAAGTCGTAGTCGCCGGTCTGCAGCACCGCGCGCGCGGCCGAGACGGCGTCGCCGCCGCCCTTCATTTCCAGTGTGTCGAAATGCGGGCGGTTGGGCAGGTGGTAGTTCGGGTTGAGCGCCGCGCGAAGCAGGTCGCCGGGCCTGAATTCGACGAAGGTGTAGGGGCCGGTGCCCACCGGCTTGTTGTTGTTGGGTGCCTCGCGCGACTTCGCGCCGATGTAGGGCGCAAACAGGTGCCTGGGCACCAGGAACACCTGCGAATACTGGCCCGGCCAGAACGGCGAAGGCCTGGCGAAGACGACGCGCACGGTGTGCGAGTCGACCTTCTCCAGCTTCAGGTTGCCGTAGCTTCCGAGCGTGACGCTGGCGGTGGCCGGGTCGATGGCGTACTGCCAGTTGAAGATGACGTCGTCGGCGGTGAAGGGCTGGCCGTCGTGCCAGGTGACGCCCTTCTTCAGCTTCCAGACCACGCTCCTGCCGTCCGCTGCCAGGCCGCCGTTGGCCAGGCTGGGCAGCTCCGCAGCCAGAACCGGTTCGAGGTTGCCCTCGGCGTCGAACTGGGCCAGAGGTTCGTAGAAGATGCGCGAGCCGGTGTTGTCCTTCAGCCCTGTCGCGAAATGCGGGTTCAGCAGCGTCGGGCTTTGCCATTCCAGGATGCGCAAGGCGCCGCCGCCGCCGCGGCGAGTGGGCGCGTAGGGTGCGGGCTGCGACTGCGCCACACCGGCATTCAGCAGCAGCATGCCGGCCATCGGCACGCTCAGGCCGCAAGCCGTCATGCGTGCGATGAAGGCACGCCGCGGCAGGTGCCGGGTGCGCACCTGCTCGATCAGGGCCTGGATCTGTTCGGTCTTCATGCCGGCACCCGGTACCAGTCGTGGATCTGGTCCAGGCTCAGCCGCCAGGCCGAGATCGGACCCACCAGCGTCTTCGCGCGCGCCGTCACTTCGCTGCGCGCCACCACCGGGATGACGTAGCCGTCGGTGATCAGCAGGTCGTTCATGCGGATCAGCAGCGCGGCACGCTTGGCGGGGTCCAGCTCAGTGTCGGCCTGCTTGTACAGCGCGTCGAACTCGGCATTGCGCCAGCGCGCCAGGTTGTCGCCCTGCCACTTGTTGGCCTGGGTGGCGAACTCTTCGCTGATGAACTGGCGCAGGTAGCCCTGCGGGTCGGGCCGGCCCAGGCTGTTGGTGTACATCTGCATGTCGGCGTAGAACTTGCCGTAGGTGTCGGTGTTGGCCACGTCGGTGCTGAAAAACACGGCGCCTTGCACGGCCTTGATCTCGATGGCGATGCCCACCTTCGCTGCCGCCTGCTTGATGACGGCCTGGGTCTTCTGCCGGGTCGAATTGATGCTGGTCTGGAACAACAGGCTGAGCTTGCGGCCGTCCTTCTGGCGGATGCCGTCACCGGCCTTCTTCCAGCCTGCGTTTTCCAGCAGCGCCGCGGCCTTGTCGGGGTTGAACTCGAAGCGGGTGTTGGGGCTGGTGACGCGCGGCAGGTCGTTGACGATGTTGGCCGTGGTGCGCCCGGTGCGGCCGTAGATGAATTTCTGGATGCCTTCGCGGTCGATCAAGAGGCCGATGGCCTGGCGCACCGCCGGGTCGCTGAAGAGCGGGTGGCGGGTGTCGCGGTGCGAACGTTCGCCGGCCAGTTCCTTGTTCGGGTCGGTGTAGTTCAGCTGGATGAATTCGACGGCACCACCGGGCTGCAGCGTGACCACGCCCTTGCCCGAGCCTTCCAGCCGTTTGAGCAGTTCGTCTTCGACCTGCAGGTTCCAGGCGAAGTCGTATTCGCCGGTCTGCAGCACGGCACGCGCGGCGCCGACGGCGTCGCCACCGCCCTTGATTTCGACGCTGTCGAAGTGCGGACGGTTCGGCAGGTGGTAAGCCGGGTTGAGCTTGCCGCGAACCAGGTCGCCGGGCTTGAAGTCGACGAAGGTGTAGGGCCCGGTGCCCACCGGCGTCAGGTTGGCCGGCGCGTCGCGCGACTTCGCGCCGATGTAGGGCTCGAACACATGCTTGGGGATGTGCTGGTCGCTGGCATAGGTGCCGGCCCAGAACGGCGTGGGGCGTTCGAAGACCACGCGCACGGAGTGCGCGTCGATCTTTTCCACCGTCTTCACGCCGCCGTAACTTCCGCTGGTGGTGGCCGCCGTCTGCGGGTCGGTGGCGTAGCGGTGGTTGAAGACCACGTCGTCGGCGGTGAAGGGCTTGCCGTCGTGCCAGAGCACGCCTTTCTTCAGCTTCCAGGTGACGCTCTTGCCATCGGCGGCCACGCCGCCGTTGCTGCGGCTGGGAATCTCGGCCGCCAGCACCGGCAGCATCTCGCCTTCCTGGTTCCAGGCGATCAGCGGTTCGTAGAACAGCCGGCAGCCTTCCATGTCCTTCTGGCCCGTGGCGAAGTGCGGGTTCAACAGGGTCGGGCCCTGCCAGAACAGCAGCTTCAGCGTGCCGCCGCCGCCGCGTTGCGTGGGCTTGTAGCCCTGTGCCGATGCGGCGTATGCCAGCGTCGCCAGCCCGCCGGCCGCCAGGCCCTGCAGCGCCAGACGGCGCGAGCGCGACAGGCCCGTGGTCATGCTTCCCGATACCAGTCGCGCAGGTTCCACATGTCGTTGTCCCAGCCCGAAAGGTGCGCCACGAGCTTGGTGGCGACGCCGGCCACGCGCGGGCGGTAGACCAGGGGCACGATGTAGCCATCACCGCAGGCCAGGTCGTTGCAGCGGATGAGGTGGGCGGCGCGCTTCACCGGGTCGAGCTCGCCTTCTGCCGCGCGGAAGGCCTTGTCGTAGTCGTCGCTGCGCCAGCGGCCGATGTTTCGGCCCTGCCATTTGTTGGCCTTGCTCGATATTTCCCAGCTGACGTACTGGTCCAGGAACCGTTCCGGGTCGGGCTGGGTCATGGTGGTCGTGTACATCTGCATGTCCGCCCAGAACTTGCCGTAGGTGTCGGGGTTGGCGACGTCGCTGCTGAAGAACACCGCGCCCGTCACCGACTTCAGTTCCAGTTCGATGCCGACCTTGGCCGCAGCCTGCTTGATGACGGTCTGCGTCTTCTGCCGCGGCGCGTTGATGCTGGTCTGGAACAGGAACTTCAGCTTCCTGCCGCCCTTTTCGCGGATGCCGTCGCTGCCCTTCTTCCAGCCGGCGGCTTCGAGCACCGCATTGGCCTTGTCCAGGCTGAACTCGAACTTCATGTTCGGGCTTCTGAAGCGCTGCGGGTTGTTGACGAAGTTGGCCGTGGCCACCCCCGTGCGGCCGTAGATGAATTCCTGCACGCTCTTGCGGTCGATGAGCAGGGCCATGGCCTGGCGTACGGCGGGGTCGCTGAAGACGGGGTGGCGGGAATTCGGGTGTGCACGTTCGCCTTCGACTTCGGTGTTCGGGTCGCAGAAGGCGAGCTGGATGAATTCGATATTGCCGCCGGGGGTGATGAAGGCGCGGCCCTTGCCACCGGCTTCCAGGCGCTTCAGGATCTCGTCTTCGACCTGCAGGTTCCAGGCGAAATCGTATTCACCGGTCTGCAGCACCGCACGTGCTGCGCTCACCGCGTCACCGCCGCCCTTCATCTCGATGGTGTCGAAGAACGGGCGGTTCGGCAGGTGGTAGTTTGGATTCAGTTCGCCGCGCACCATGTCGCCGGGCTTGAAGTCGACGAACTTGTAGGGGCCCGTGCCCACCGGCTTCAGGTTGGCCGGCGCCTCGCGCGACTTCGCTCCGATGAAGGCGCCGAACAGGTGCTTGGGAATGATCTGCCCGATCGTGCCGACAAAGGCTTCTGCCCAGAACGGCGTGGGCTTGGCAAATTCGATGCGGATGGTGTGGCTGTCCACCTTCAACACCTTGATGTCCTTGTAGGGGCCGATGGTGACGGCCGCCGTGCCGGGGTCGCGGGCGTATTCCCAGTTGAAGACGCAGTCGTCGGCGGTGAAGGGTGCGCCGTCGTGCCAGGTGACGCCCTTCTTCAGCTTCCAGACCACGCTCTTGCCATCGGCGGCCAGGCCGCCGTTGTCGCGGCTGGGTACCTCGGCGGCGAGGATTGGCACGAGGTTGCCGTCCGCGTCCCAGGCGGCCAGCGGCTCGTAGAAGATGCGCGAACCTTCCTGGTCCTTCGTGCCGCTGGCGAAGTGCGGGTTCAGCAGGGTCGGACCTTGCCACCACAGCAGCTTCAGCGCACCGCCGCCGCCGCGCTTGGTGGGCTTGTAGAGGCTGGCGGTCTGGGCCTGGGCCTGGGCAACGCCGGCGTGCAGCAGCAGCTGTGCCGCCACTGGCGCAGCAAGGCCCGCCGCCACCAGGCGCTGGATGAACTGGCGGCGGGGCAGGGTGCCGCGTCGGACATCGTCGATCAGCTCGCGAATGGCTCGTTCTTGCATGGTGTCTGTGGTCCTGGCGGCGGGAGGGCAGGTGCGGCCAGATGCTATCGATTGCCCCGGGGGTCACCATCCGGGTCGCCCCGGGTTGGTCGGTGGGCAGACAAGCAAGGACTCTGCCACCGTGGCGCCCGGCCACCGCCGATACTTGCGGGCATGACATCCGCTGTTCTCGTCGTCCACGGCCCGCACACCCATGCAGGCGCCCAACCGGCCAGCCCGCTCGTGCTGGATTCGCCGCATTCCGGCTTCCGGATGCCGGCCGACTTCGGCGCGGCGCTGCCTGAAGCGGCGCTGCGCGAAGGCGAGGACAGCTTCATCGACACGCTCTACCGCCCGGCCGCCGAGCGCGGCGTACCGCTGCTGGCGGCGCAGTTCCCGCGCACCTACCTCGACCCCAACCGCCACGCCGCCGACATCGATACGGCCTTGCTGGACTCGCCCTGGCCCGGCGAGCGGGTGGACAGCGGCAAGTCGCGCATCGGCAAGTCGCTGCTGTGGCGCACGATGATCGACGACACGCCGATCTACGACCGCAAGCTCACCGTGGCCGAAGTGCAGCAGCGTGTGCAGGGCTACCACAGGCCCTACCACGCCACCCTGCAGGCCCTGCTGGACGCGGCCCACGCGCACTTCGGCGTCGTCTTCCACATCAATTGCCATTCGATGGGCCCCTGGTCGAGCGTGGCCATGGAAGGCGTGGACGGCGAAGCCCGCGCCGACATGGTGCTCGGCGACCGCGACGGCAGCACCTGCGCGCCCGAGCTCACGGCCCATGTGCGCGAGGTGCTGGTCGGCTTCGGTTATCACGTGAAGGTCAACGACCCATTCAAGGGCGTGGAACTGGTGCGGGCCTACGCCGACCCCGCGCGCGGCCGCCACAGCCTGCAGCTGGAAGTGAACAAGCGCCTGTACATGCATGAGGACCGCATCGAGACCCACGCCGGCTTTGCCACGCTGCAGGCGCATCTGATGCAGCTGCTTCAAGGCATCGAAACCCGGATCACCGCGAGACCTGTCCATGCCGCATAGAACACCCGTCAGAGTCGAGTTGCAGGCGCCAGACATCTCGCCCTGGCTGCCGTCGAACACCGCGGTTCCCGGCGTGCATGTGTTCGACAGCGGCCTGGCTGGCCCGAAGGTGATGGTGCAGGCCTTGACGCATGGCAACGAGATCTGCGGCGCCATCGCGCTGAACTGGCTGCTGCTGCAGCTGCGCCGCGGCGAGTTCAAGCCGCTGTGTGGCACTCTGACCCTGGCCTATGCGAATCTCGAGGCCTACGCCCGCTTCAAGCCGGATGACCCCTTCCCTTCGCGTTTCGTCGACGAGGACTACAACCGCGTGTGGGCCGACGCCACGCTGGACGGCCCGGGCGACAGCGTCGAATTGCGACGCGCGCGCTTGTTGCGCCCTTTCGTCGACGAAGCGGACCTGCTGCTCGACATCCACAGCATGGGCGAGCCCTGCCGGCCGCTGATGGTGTGCGGCAGGCTCGACAAGAACGCCGCCTTCGCCCGCGCCCTGGGCCAGCCGGCCGACCTGCTGATCGACACCGGCCATCCGGCCGGTTTGCGCATGATCGAACGCGGTGCCTTCGGCGACCCGGCCAGCGCGAAGAAGGCGCTGCTCGTCGAATGTGGCCAGCACTGGGAAAGCGCGGCCGAGCACGTGGCCATCGACACCCTGGCCCGCTTCCTGGGCCTGACCGGCCTGGCCCCGGCGGCATGGGTGCAGGCGCACACGCGCGTCGCCCTGCCTTCGGTCCAGCGCCTGGTGCGCGTGACCGAACCCGTGGTGGCACGCAGCAGCGGATTCCGCTTCCTGGTGCCGCCCGTGGGCCTGGGCGTGATCGACAAGGCCGGCACGCCGATCGCCCAGGACGGCGAGCACATCTTCACCACGCCCTACGACCAGGCGGTCATGGTGATGCCGGGCACCCACAACCTGAAGCCGGGTGGCACGGCGGTGCGGCTGGGGCGCTTCGAAAACTGAGAAGGGCGGTGCCGGCGGCCAGCCCCCAGCACCCGTGGCCGCGAGGCGGGCTCAGGCCCGCTTTCCGACGGAGGCCTGGCGGGCCTTCAGAGCGCGCCGAGCTTGAGGTTCACGCCCGTGAACACGCCGAGGTCATTCTTCTTGTCGCCCGCAGGCGGCTTGCTGTTGTAGTTGTTCACGAGGCCGACCGACAGGCTCAGGGTGCTGCTCATCGCCACCGACACGCCCGCCGTGAACTTCGCCAACAGGGCCTTGTCGCCCGAAATGCCCGGGTACAGATCGAGGCGCTGCTTGAACGAGGTCGTGGCCGAGAGCGTGTGCGACGACTCTTCGCCCAGATAGACGCTGGCGCGCGAGAAGCTCTTGCCGGTCTTGCCGCCGATGGTCAGGGTGCGGTCGTACTTGTCGGTCGAATAGCCGGCACCAGCGAAGACGTTGAACGAGGTCTCTTTGGTGTCGACGAGCTTGTAGCCCAGGCCGGCGGCCAGGGTCGAGCGCAGGCTGAGGTCGGTCAGTTCGTCGCCTTCCAGGCCGAGCTTGCCGAACGCAAACAGGCGCGGCGACAGGTTGTAGTCGTACTGGCCGAAGCCGGCCCACTTGTTGGCGGTGGTGCTGTCGACGCCGCTGCTCTTGCTGCGGGCATAGTTGACGTTGGCACCCAGGCTGATCTTGTCGGCAGCCGTGGCCCGTGCGAGATCGGCATTGAGCGACAGTGCCGAGCTGGACGAGTTGCCCGAGGTCACCGCCGCGGCCGCGCCAGCCACGCCGCGCCATTGGCCATCGGTCTTGACCTGGGCAGCAGCCAAGCCACAGGCCAGGCATGCCAGCGTGAAAACGCTCGGGCGGAAGAAGGGAGTGTGGTTCATGGAGGTCTCCTGGAGTGGGTTCGGCATGCCGCCGCAACGGGCGTCGAACACACATGCTAGGAGCCGCCAACGGTCCGAGTCCGGGTGGATGGGCTGGGGTCGACACAGTGCCTTGGTACGGCGCGACCGCCTGCCGGTCGTGCTGTGCCGCTGGCGCCTGCCGGCTCGATCAGGCGGCCGGCTTGCGCCGGTACATGTCCTCGTCGGCCTTGCGCAACAGCGTCTGCACGTCGCGGCCATCGTCGGGGAAGACCGCCAGGCCGCAAGCGCCACCGCTGTAGGTCTGGCCTTCGGCCAGCTTCAGTGGCGCCAAGGCCTGCACAGGCTGCTGCAGCACTTCTTCGATGTGGCTGCGAACGGCCTCGGCCTGGGTTCGGCCTTCGACCGTGTCCAGCAGCACGACGAACTCGTCGCCGGCAAAACGGGCGACCATGTCCTGGGACCGCACCGCGCCGCGCAGTCGCGCCGCCATCTCGCGCAGGACTTCGTCGCCGACGTCATGCCCGAAGCTGTCGTTGATGCGCTTGAAGGCATTGAGGTCCACGAAAGCCACTGCAAAAGGCCGCGGGTCGCCGCGCCGGCGCTGCTGCAAGATGCGGTCTTCGATGCGCCGAACCAGAGCCTCGCGGTTGGAAAGCCCGGTGAGTGCATCGGTCAGCAGGCGGCGTTGCATCTCGCCAAAGCCCCGGGTCAGAGCACCGAGTTCGTCCTGGCGCTTGCTGTCCAGGGGGTTGCTCAGATCGCCGTCGGTCACACGCTTGACGGCGGAGGACAACGTGCGCAGTTCGCCCGTGACGTTGGCCAGCACGGCCAGCCCGATCAGGACCACGCCCAGCGCCGCCAGCAGTCCCAGCAGGCCGGCCTGGCGAAAACCGGTGTCGACTTCCTGCAGGAAGTCCTGTCGCGGCACCGCCACCATGATCAGCCATTCGAGGCCGGCCTCGTCGCGCAACTGTGCGAAGCCCACCTGCACCCGGCCACCGTCGGGGCCGTCGAAAACCGCCGTGCGGGGCTCGACCGTGGAAGCCCCGGCAGTCATGCGGGACACCGCCGCATAGGTGGCGACGGCCAGCGGGTCGGCGCTGTCGGCAGCCTTCAGGCGCACGTTCTTGCCGGCTTCGGTGCGCAAATGCGGGCCGCGCGAGATGCCGATCAACTGCCCGTCCTTCTCGACCACCATGGCCAGACCATTGCGGCTGAGCTGCAGGCGTTGCAGGAAAGCGCTGACCCGCTGCAGCGACAGGTCCGTGGCCACGACGCCTTCGAACTCGCCGTTGGCGCCATTGACGCGCCGGGCGCGGGTGGCCACCAGTTCGGATGTCTTGAAGTCGATGTAGATCGAGGTCCAGGTCGGGGCCGTGTTCTGCCGAGCCGCCAGAAACCAGGGCCGTTCGCGCGGCTCGAAGATCTTTTCCTCGATCACGGGCGTGCCCAGCGCGCCTTGAATCCCGCTGAACCGGTAGATGCTGCGAGCGCCCTTGCCTTCAGGACGAAGGCGCAACTCGGCTTCGGTGTCCGAGTGGCGCCACAGGCCGAAGAATCGCCCGGCGCGGTCACCGTAGTAGGCGTAGTTGTTGGGGTCTCGATGGACCGACGTGGCCAGCCAGAACCGCGTGCGCAGCTCGCTCAGGCCGCCGTCCGGGCCACTGCCCAGCGAGGTGGGTGCGGCCACACCACGCGGGAAAGCCGCCTCGAGCACGGCGGCCGACCCCGCCACGTGGCGCTCGACGGCCTGGGCGATACGGTTGACCGTTTCAGTCAGCAGCTGGCCCGACAGGTCGTCGACAGCCAGGCTGCCCGCGCGGTAGGACAAGGCGCCGATGATCGCTGCGGTTCCCAGGACGAGCACCACATAAGGCGCGATGAGCAGGGTACGAAGCGAGGCGCGGGTCTTCAGCATGGCGCGGTAGTCTAATCGCCGGCCTCTGGCGCCCCCACGCGCGCCCCGATCGTCAGTCGTCCCCGCGAACTTCGACCCGCACCAGTGAAATGCGGGTGCCGCCATCCAGCGGTTCCAGAGCCACCACGTGCACGTTGTTGCGCGTGCCCTGCTTGTAGAGCACGCCACCAGCCTCTGGGCGGTCGCGGCCACAGCGCAGCGGCTTGCCGTCGGCCGGCTTGCCAGCGGGCCTGTCGGTGGCCGCTGGCGTCTCGGTGGCCTGGGCCTGGCTGCAGTCGAGCACCTTGCCCTGGCGGGCCATGGCTTCGCGGTACCAGCGGGCCACGGCTTCCACCGGCTCGCTGCTGCGCAGCTTCAGCGCATGGACCTGCAGGCCGAACGGGCCGCCCCAGGCGCCGATGCTGGCACCGGCGTGCTCTTCGCCCGTGTCCCTGAAAGGCACGGCCCCAGGGAACAGCGGCAGGCCCAGCTGTTCGGCACTGGCCGTGGGGCGAATCGAGATGCCTGCGAAGAAACCGCTGTCCTTTGCGCTGCCCTTGCTGCCGCCTGGTTCGTTTGCCAGGGCCGCAGTCTGCAGGCCTCCGGCCAGCAGCAGCGCTGCGACGGCATGGCGCAGGGCAATCGGTGGGTGGAACATGGCAGGGCTTTCGAAAGACTGCAGTGGCGACACCTTAGGCCCCTGCTGCCTGCCCATCCAGCCCCGTTGCGACAGGCTGCAGGGCCGCCGGCATCAGCCGCACTTCCGAGGGGCGGGGCGTTCAGGCCGGCACCGGGCCCAGGCAGCGCAGCACGGCGGCGGCGGTCTCGTCGGGTCTTTCCATCGGGAAAAGATGGGTGCCCTCAACCCAGCTCAGCCGGTCACGGACCAGCGCCCGGGTGGCGGCCATGCCGGCCTGGCGCAATTCTGCCGACTTCGTGCCGGCGATGAAGTGCACCGGCACCTGAAGCGGGTGCCGGCGCAGCAGCACGCCCAGACGCGTGGGCAGGGTGTCGTAGATGCGCGTCTCGACCTCGCGCCTGAAGGCCAGGCACACCGCGACCGGGTCGCTGCCTTTCGGGTCGGGCTCGGTGCCGCTGTCGATGTAGTCGCGCAGCACCCGCTCGTCCCAGCGCGCGAACGCGGCCTTGGCAGCGTAGTGGCGGAAGGCCGACTCGCGGTCGGGCCACTGGAAGCGGCGCTTCTCGGAGATGCGGCCAGGCGAAAAGCGCTTGAAGAGGCCCAGCGTGCGTGCCATCGTCACGCTGTGCGAACGCCAGCCGCCGACGATGGGCGAGTCCAGCATCACCACCTGTGCCGCCAGGTCGGGTCGGCGCGCGGCCAGCATCAGGCTCAGGAATCCGCCCAGCGAATGCCCCACCAGGTGAACCTTCTGCCCGGGCGCCTGCGTTTCGATGAACTGCGCGAGTTCACGGCGCAGATGCGGCCAGTTCATGCTGACGGGGCAGGCCGGGTCATGGCCGATGCGGGGCAGCGCAATCACCCGCCAGCCAGCGGCCTGCCAGGCCTCGAACAGAGCGCGGTACGTGCCTGCGGGAAACCCGTTGGCGTGGCTGAAACAGATCGTCGGTTTCAAACGATGCGTTCGCCCGGGTGCGTGATCTTGCGCATGGGCTCGTGCCGCTGCAGCGGGCTCATCAAGGGGTGCGTCGTGTCGCCGCCGTCCCAGCGCGGGTCGTCGATGCTTTCGAACACCTCGCGCAAGCGCTGTCCCCAGGTGTCGTGGATCATCCGGAAATAGGGATTGTGGTCGTCGATGCAGACGATCTGGTTGCTCTGCAGCGAACCCTCCTCGTAGACCAGCAGGTCCAGCGGCAGCCCCACGCTGAGGTTGCTCTTCAGCGTGCTGTCCATGCTGACGAGCGCGCACTTGGCAGCTTCGTCCAGTGGCGTTCGCGGGGTCAGCACACGGTCGAGGATGGGCTTGCCGTACTTGCTTTCGCCCACCTGGAAGAAACAGGTCTCGCGCGTGGCCTCGATGAAGTTGCCGGCCGAATAGACCAGGAACATGCGCATCGCCTCGCCTTTGATCTGGCCGCCGAAGATCATGCTGGCGTTGAAGTCGATGCCCGCGGCCTTCAGCGACTTGCCGTCCTGGTCGTACACCCGGCGCACCGCGCTGCCCAGCACACGCACCGCCTCGAACATGCTCTTGGCGTTCCAGATGGTGATCGGCTCGTCGTCGCCGTTGTGGATCTTCTCGACCTGCAGGATTTCGCGAACGCTCTGGCTGATGCTCAGGTTGCCGGCCGACAGCATCACCATGAAACGGTCGCCCGGCTTCTCGTAGACCATCATCTTGCGGAAGGTGCTGATCTGGTCCATGCCGGCATTGGTGCGCGAGTCCGACAGGAACACGAGGCCGGCGTTGAGGCGGATGCCGACGCAATAGGTCATGGTGTCTTGAATGGGTAGGAACGTGAACCCGCTAGGGTAGCAGGCCGGCCCCGCTGCACGTTCTCAGTCGTCCCAGCGGAAGCGCGCCAGCGCCACGGCCGCGAACAAGGTCGCGAAACCCACCCAGCATCACCAGCAGCAGGCCGGCCACGCTGCCCTGCACGCGCACGCCAAAGGCGGCGATGGCCACAGCGAAGATGACGACGAAGACACCGCTGCCGATCAGCGCACAGCTCGTCATGCGGCTGCCCAGCAACTGCGCGCGCGACAGCGGTGCAGTGCGCAGCCGCTTCCACAGGCCCGGCTGGCGCATCGTGAGCAGCGCCACGCCGAAGTCCACGCCCATCAGCAGGATGGACTGCACACCCATGCCGGCACCGTTCGGTGCCAGCAGGCCCGGCATTCGCCGCGGCCTACCTGCAGGCTGACGTCGTCGACGGCGACGCGCGTGCCGTAGCACTTGCGCAGTGCATGCGCGGCCAGAACCGGGGCCGAGGGCCTGGTGTTCATGGGAAGCAGTGTCAGACCGCCAGCCCCAGTGAAGCCAGCCGGCTGCGACGAACCGACGCCAGCCCGCGCCACCGGCGCCGTGGGGGCGCCAACGGCCCGGCCGCTGCGCGGCGGCTTGGCCCTCAGCCGCTGCGCGCCTGCAGCGCCTTCAGCCGATACAGCGCGTCCAGCGCTTCGCGCGGGGTCAGCGCATCGGGGTCGATCGCGGCCAGCGCGCTGTCCGCGGCGCTGGGCTCGGCTGCGGTGGTGGCTGCCGGCGGCGCCGCAAACAGGTCCACCTGCGCGCGGCTGCTGCCGGCCTGCGCTTCCAGCGCTTCCAGCGTCGCGCGCGCCTGGCGCACCAGCGCCGCCGGCATGCCCGCCAGCCGCGCCACCTGCACGCCGTAGCTGCGGCTGGCCGGACCGGGTTCCATCTGGTGCAGGAAGACGATGTCGTTGCCGCTTTCCACGGCGCCGACGTGCAGGTTGATGGCGCGTTCGTGGCGGGCCGGGAACTCCGTCAGTTCGAAGTAGTGCGTGGCAAAGAGCGTGAAGGCACGTGTCTTGTCATGCAGGTGGCTGGCGATGGCGCCGGCCAGCGCCAGGCCGTCATAGGTGCTGGTGCCGCGGCCGATCTCGTCCATCAGCACCAGGCTGTGTTCGCCGGCGGCATGCAGGATGGCCGCGGCCTCGGTCATTTCCACCATGAAGGTGGACTGCGCGTTGGCCAGGTCGTCGGCCGCGCCGATGCGGGTGTGGATGGCGTCGACGGGCCCCAGCCGGCAGGCCGTGGCCGGCACGTAGGAGCCCATGGCCGCGAGCAGCACGATCAGCGCCACCTGACGCATGAAGGTGCTCTTGCCGCCCATGTTCGGGCCGGTGATGACGAGCATCTTCGTCTTCGCGTCGAGCCGGCAGTGGTTGGCGATGAAGCTGCCGCCACCGGTTTCGGCCAGCCGCGCTTCCACCACCGGATGGCGGCCGGCGTCGATGTCGATGCAGGGGTAAGGCACGAACTGCGGCCGACACCAGCCCAGCGTGGCCGCGCGCTCGGCCAGGGTGGCCAGGGCGTCGAGGCCGGCGAGCGCGCGGGCCAGCGCCGAGAGCACGGGCAGGTGCTGCTGCAGCGCGTCCAGCAGCTGCTCGTACAGGAACTTTTCGCGCGCCAGCGCCCGGTCCTGCGCCGACAGCGCCTTGTCCTCGAAGGCCTTCAGCTCGGGCGTGATGTAGCGCTCGGCGTTCTTCAGCGTCTGCCGGCGCTGGTAGTCCGGCGGCACCTTGTCGACATGCGAGGCAGTGACCTCGATGTAGAAGCCATGCACCTTGTTGAACTGCACACGCAGGTTGGGGATGGCGGTGCGTGCCTTCTCGCGCGCTTCCAGGTCCAGCAGGAAGGCGTCGCAGTTCTGCGCGATGCCGCGCAGTTCGTCCAGGTTGGCGTCGAAGCCGTCGGCGATGACCCCGCCTTCGCGCAGCAGCACGGCGGGCTCGTCGGCGATGGCCTGCAGCGTCTGCGCCACCGCCGGGTCGGGCTGCAGTGCGGCCTGCCATTGCGCCAGCAGCGGCGTGCCCTGGGGTGCCGCCGCACGCAACGCGGGCAGGGCGGCCAGGGTCTCGCGCAGGCCGGCCAGTTCACGCGGGCGCACCTGGCGCAGCGCCGCGCGCGCGGTCGTGCGTTCGACGTCGCTGACACCGCGCAGCGCATCGCGCAGTGCATCCACACCCTGCACATGGCAGGCTGAGATGGCGTCGTGGCGGGCGTTGGCCGTGGCGCGGTCGCGCTGCGGGTGCGTGAGCCAGTGACGCAGCAGCCGGCTGCCCATGCCGGTGCGGCAGGTGTCCAGCAGCGACAGCAGCGTGGGGGCGCTTTCACCGCGCAGCGTCTGCACCAGTTCCAGGTTGCGATGTGTGGCGGGGGGAAGGTCCAGCAGCTCGCTGGCGCGTTCCACGGTCAGGGTCTGCACGTGCGCCAGCGCACGGCCCTGGGTGTGTTCGGCAAAGCTCAGCAGCGCCGCGGCCGCGGCGTGCGCCACGGACAGGTCCTGCGCGTTGTAGCCGGCCAGGCTGGCCACCTTCAGCTGCGCGCACAGCTTCCTTTCGCCGAGCGCCTTGTCGAACTGCCAGGGCGGGCGCGTGGTACGGGCAGCGCGGGCCTGCAGCAGCGCGGCGGGCAGCGGGTTGCCGTCGTGCAGCACCTCTGCCGGTTCCAGGCGGGCCAGCCAGCTGGGCAGCTCGGCTTCGCCACATTCGGCCAGACCCAGCTGCCCGCTGGCCAGGCCCAGCCACGCCAGGCCCCAGGTGGCGCGCAGCTTGTGGACCGCGAGCAGCAGGGTGTCGGCGCGCTCGGCCATCAGTTCGCCGTCGGTCACCGTGCCAGGCGTGACGACGCGGACCACCTTGCGTTCGACCGGGCCTTTGGCGGTGGCGACGTCACCCACCTGCTCGGCAATGGCCACTGGCTCGCCCAGCTTGATCAGGCGCGCCAGATAGCCTTCGACCGAATGCACCGGCACACCGGCCATCACCACCGGTTCACCGGCGCTCTGGCCACGCGTGGTCAGCGTGATGTCGAGCAGCCGGTTGGCCTTGCGCGCATCGTCCCAGAACAGCTCGTAGAAGTCCCCCATGCGGTAGAACACCAGCGTCTCGGGGAAGTCGGCCTTGATGCCCAGGTACTGGGCCATCATCGGCGTGTGCTGCGAAAGATCGCTCTTCAGGCGTTCGGCGGTGGAGGTCGGTTCGGTCATGGAACCAGGCATCTTAGGCGAGCAGCGCGGGCCGGCCATGGGCCAAGCCGGCACCGGTGGGGTCGTCGATCCGGGTCCCACGCAGAGCACGGCACAGGGGGGCGGCGATGGCCAGGTCCCGTGTGGAGGCCGGCAGCGTCGAAGCCGCCGGCCGTCTCGAAGAGGGGGGTTCAGGTTCCAGTGCGGTGCAGCCCGGGACCCCTTCAGCGGGCGGCGGCGGCGTGGCCGAAGAGTGCTTCGGCCTGGATCCGGGCAGCGGCCGGCACGCTGCCCGCGAGCGCGATCGCGACCGGGCTGGCGAGCATCGTCGCGAAGACCGCCCGTACGGCGTCGGCAGTCACGGCCTGCAGGTTTGCGATGTGATCGGCGGTGTCGCGAGGGCGGCCGAAGACGAACACCTCCTGCGCTGCCGCTTCCAGCCGGCGCGTTGGCTGTTCCAGCGTGCGCAGCGCCCGTACGGCGAGTTGGTTGCGTGCGCGTTGCAGGCCGACAGCGTCTGTGCTTGCGGCCTGCTGATGCAGCAGCTGTGCGACTTCGGTCAGGTATTCGCTGGCCTGTTCTGGGGCAGTGGCGGCCTCGACGACGAACTGTCCCATCAACGGCCCGATGTCGGCCGAGCAAGCGGTGTAGTAGGCCAGGCCGCGGCGCTCGCGGATCTGGTCCAGCAGCGGCGAACTCATGCCCTCACCGAGCAGGGCAGCGGCCACCGTCCACGGCAGGTGCGCGGCATCGTGCAAGGCCGGCGCGGCGTAGCCCACCACGCTGTGGCATTGCGAACTGGTGGCCATGCGGCGCAGCTTCAGCCCCCCCAGCCAGGCGGGTTCGTCCAGCGCTGGGGCTGCGCCACCGGGCATGGCGCCGAAGTGGGTCTCGACCTGGCGCGTGAAGGCCTCGGGGTCGACCGGGCCGGCCACCGCCACCACCACCTGGCTGGCGGTGTAGCGCTGGGCCACATAGGCCAGAAGGTCGGCACGCGTGATGCGCCTGAGGTTGGCGCGGTTGCCGATGACGGGTTGGCCTGCCGGGTGCTGGCCGTAACAAGCCCGGTCGAAAAGGCGGAAGGCCGTGGCTGAGGGGTCTTCGTCGAACTCGGTGAACTCGTGCAGGATCACCTGGCGTTCACGTTCCAGCTCGGTTTCGGGGAAGGTACTGTT
The DNA here is from genome assembly GCA_022842595.1 of Rubrivivax sp. GTDB lineage: Bacteria > Pseudomonadota > Gammaproteobacteria > Burkholderiales > Burkholderiaceae_C > Rubrivivax. The sequence continues at coordinate 114,282 of JALHPF010000003.1, read as the reverse complement.
CAGCACGATGTCGGCCAGCTGCGCCACGAAGGCCGGCAGGTTGGCAGCCATGCCGTCGATGTGAAAGGCCGTGTGGTCCTTGTCGGTATGGGCATTGACCTCGGCGCCCAGGAGCTCGGCGTCGAGGTTGATGCGCTGACAGTCGCGTGTGTGCGTGCCCTTGAAAGCCATGTGTTCGACGACATGGCTGATGCCGTTCAGGCGCTTCGATTCATGCAGGCTGCCGGCGCGGATGAAGACGCTGAGATTGACCGACTGCCGCCATGGTTGCTGGATGGCCAGAGCGCGCACGCCGTTGGCCAGGGTGACGAGGTGCGTGTCGGCGGGCGACGACGAGCGGCATGGGATGTCGGATTGCATGGGCTCGAGTGTCGCAGCCGCCCGTGGCACCTTCCAGCGCCTCAAGCTGCCTCACGACACGTCGGCAAAGGACGAGTCGCCTGGCGCGATGACAGGCTTGTCGGTCGTCCGGGGCCCTCTCGAGCCGGTTCGTGCGGTGGCAGTCGATTCGCGCGCCAGTCTCGATGCCGAGCGACGGGTCGATCTGGCCATCGTGGTGCTCGTTGGCCAGCGCCGAGCGAACGGCTGCTGCCTCGGGGTGCCGCCGGCAAGAGGCGGCCCTCGGCATTGGCGCTTCCCTGCTGAACGCCGAAGCCCCATGGCCGCGCCACGTGCTTCCGCGCTTCCCGCCCGCCCTCGTGCAGCGGCCGGTTGCTCTGGCGCTGGCTGTTGGCCTGCTGGCGCTGCAGCGTGGTGGCCTCGTTCTCGGCCAGGTCGCGGCTCGCCATGACGATTCGATGGCGCCCCAGGCCTCAGCCCGGTCCAGCGGGCGCCTGCGGCTCGGCCTGGGGCGGCGCGGCATCGCGCAACTCGCGGCGCAGGACCTTGCCGATATTGGACTTCGGCAGCGGTTCGCTGCGGAATTCGATCACGCGCGGCACCTTGTAGCCGGTCAGGTGCAGCTTGGCGTGCGCCAGCAGGTCGACTTCGGTCAGTGCCGGGTCGCGGCGCACGACCACCGCCTTGACCGCCTCGCCGGCGCGCTCGTCCGGCACGCCGATGACCGCCGCCTCGAGCACGCCGGGGTGCAAGGCCAGTGCATCCTCGACCTCGTTCGGGAACACCTTGAAGCCGGACACCACGATCATGTCCTTCTTGCGGTCGGTGAGGCGGAAGCTGCCGCGTTCGTCCATCGTGCCCATGTCGCCGGTGCGCAGCCAGCCGTCGGCGTGCAGCACCTGGGCGGTGTCTTCAGGCCGGCTCCAGTAGCCCTTCATCACCTGCGGACCACGGAGCACGATCTCGCCGACCTCGCCGGGTGGCAAGGATCTGCCGTCGCTGTCGACGATCGCAGCGTCGGTGCTCGGCAGCGGCACGCCGATGCCGCCACTCCATTCGGCGATGTCGATCGGGTTGGCGATGACCACCGGGGCGCATTCGGTGAGGCCGTAGCCTTCCACCAGGGGCACGCCCGTGGCCTGCTTCCAGCGGTGGGCCACCGTCTGCTGCACGGCCATGCCGCCGGCCACCGCGAGCTTGAGTCGGCCGAGGTCGACCTCGGCGAAGCCGGGCGCGTCGAGCAGCGCCCGGAACAAGGTGTTCACGCCGATGATGGCGGAAGGCCGGGACGCCTTGAGCACCTGGATGAAGGCGGGCAGGTCGCGCGGGTTTGCCACCAGCACGGTCTGGGTCCCGGTGCTGAAGAACGACAGCGCGCCGGTCAGCGCGAAGACGTGATACAGCGGCAGCGGGATCACCAGCGTCTCGGCGCCGTCCTTCATGCCGGGCCCGATCCAGGCCGCCACCTGCAGCACATTGGCCACCATGTTGCCGTGGCTCAGCATCGCCCCCTTGGCTACGCCGGTGGTGCCACCGGTGTATTGCAGGAAAGCGAGATCGTCGTGGCCCAAGGCCACCTCGTCGCAGGTCCGGGCGCGACCGGTGGCCAGCACCTGCCTGAAGCCCACCGCAGCGCTCAGCCGCCAGGGCGGGACGAGCTTCTTCACGTGCTTGACGACGGCGTTGGTCAGCCAGCGCTTGACGGGCGGCAGCAGGTCGCCCACCTGGGTCGTGATCACCGTTCGCACCGGCGTCGACCCGATCACCTCCGCCAGCGTATGCGCGAAGTTCTCGAGCACGACGACGGCCACGGCGCCGGAGTCCTTGAGCTGGTGCCTGAGTTCGCGCGGCGTGTACAGCGGGTTCACATTGACCACCACCAGCCCGGCGCGCAGGACGCCGAAGAGCGCCACCGGATACTGCAGCAGGTTCGGCAACATCAGGGCGACGCGGTCACCGCGCACCAGCCCGGCTTCCTTCTGCAGCCAGGCCGCGAAGGCAAGGCTCGCCTCGTCGAGCTGGCGGAAGCTCATGGACGTACCCATCGAGCTGTAGGCCGGCAGGTCGGCGAATCGCGCGCAGCGGTCGGCCAGCATGTCTTTCAGCGACGCGCAGGCATCGATGTCGATCTGCGCCGGCACGCCGGGCGGGTACTGCGAGAGCCAGGGTCTGTTCATCGATTCACCTGCGAAACACCGGACGAACACGGCACGGCCCCATTTTCGCCGGCGGCAGCGCCGGGGCCTTGTGCGATATCAATCGAGATGCTTTCATGGGCACGGCGCCGGCGCCGGCTCCGGCCTCGCCCGTGCGGTCAGCGCGCGCGCCAGCCGGCAGCCTCTTGCTTCAGCTGACCTGGGCAGAGCAAGGGCATGTTGCAATCGAAGCTGTTCGAAAGCTCTGCGCAGCCTCGTTGCAGGCCTGCGGCGGCACCGAAGCTCCCTGCCCGTGAACCCCCCCCCGCCCATGAGTGCCCATGACTGACAGTGCCCAGCCCCCCGGCCTGCTGGCCCGCCTGGCCAGCGGTGTGAAGTCCGTGCTGGGTGCCGCGCCGCCCAGCGCTGCGCCAGCGCCCGCCGCCCTGGCCACGGCGCCCGAGGCGCCGGGTGGGCTGCACCCGGCGCTGCACCGCCACGCAGCCAAGGTCTGCAGCGCTGCCGAGGCAGTGGCGCAGGTGCGCCCGGGCGACCATGTCTTCGTCGGCACGGCCTGCGCCACGCCGCGGGCGTTGGTGGCGGCGCTGGAGGGCCTGGACTACCACCCGGCCGACGTCGAACTGGTGCACTTCCTGACCGACCATGCCGTGCCGCACGACGCCAGTGGCCGGGCCACCACCAGCTACCGCCACCGCAGCTTCTTCGTCGGCCAGGACATGCGCGCGGCGGTGAAGCAGGGGCTGGCGGACTACGTGCCGATGTCGATCGCGCGCGTGCCCGAGCTGATGGCCATCGGCCGCATCCGCGTCGACGTGGCCTTTATCCAGGTCTCGCTGCCCGACGACTTCGGCTACGTCAGCCTCGGCGTCTCGGTCGACGTGATCCCGGCGGCGGTGGCGCGGGCGCGCCTCGTCGTTGCCGAGGTCAACCCGGCCATGCCGCGCAGCATGGGCGAATCGACGCTGCATGTCGACCAGATCCACCAACTCGTGCCGGTGGCCACACCGGTCATCGAGTACCAGCACCCGCCCGTGGCAGCCGCGGCGATGGAGCAGATCGCGCGCTACATCGGCGGCATCATCGACGACGGCTCGACGCTGCAGATCGGCCTGGGCCGCATCACCAACGAGGCGCTCAAGTACCTGGCGGACCGCCAGGACCTGGGCGTGCACAGCGACGTCATCACCGACGCCATCATCCCGCTGCTCGAGAAGGGCATCCTGACCGGGCGGCGCAAGACCCACCAGCCGGGGAAGATCGTCACCAGCTTCGCCATGGGCAGCCGGCGCCTGTACGACCTGATCGACCGCAACCCGCTGTTCAGCTTCCAGCCCATCGAGGTCGTGGCCAGCCCCGAGGTGCTGGCCACGCAGCACAAGATGGTTTCGGTGACGCAGGCCTTCGCGGTCGACCTGACGGGCCAGGTGTGTGCCGACCAGTTCGAAGGCGACTTCTACAGCGGCCTGGCGGCGCAGGGCGAGTTCCTGCGCGGCGCTTCGCGCTCGCCTGGCGGCAAGCCCATCATCTGCCTGGCCAGTACCAACGACGACGGCAGCGAGTCGCGCATCCGCCCGCAACTGCGCCCGAGCGAGGGCGTGACGGTGGCGCGTACCGACGTGCACTACGTCATCACCGAGTTCGGCATCGCCTACCTGTTCGGCAAGAGCATCCGCGAGCGCGCCGTGGCGCTGATCGAGGTGGCGCACCCGCAGCATCGCGCGACGCTGTTCGCGCAGGCGCAGCAGCTCGGCTACATCGGCGCCGAGCAGACTCTGAAGAACCTGCGTGCCTACCCGGTCGAGGAAGAGCTGACCGTCGCGTTGAAGGGCGACCGCAGCGTGCTCCTGCGGCCATCGGGCAGCCACGACGCCGACGGTATCCGCGAGCTTTTCCACCGCCTGTCCGAGCGCGACCGCTACACGCGCTTCTTCCGCAAGGTGCGCGGCCTGTCAAACCGCGACGTGCAGCGGCTGTGCAACATGAACTTCGAGAACGAGGTGGCCTTCGTGGCGGTGACGGGCACGCGCGAAAACCCGCAGGTCGTCGGGCAGAGCTGCTACTTCACCGACCCCGGCACCAACCTGGCCGAGACCGCCTTCATGGTGCACCCGGACTGGCAGGGCTGCGGCCTCGGCGCGGCGCTGCAGGCGCGCATGGTCGAGCACGCCCGCGGCCGCGGCGTGCGCGGTTTCGTCGCCGAGATCATGGCCAGCAACGACGGCATGATCCGGCTGGCGCGCAAGGCGCCGGGCAGCGCCAGCGTCAGCGTCGAAAGCACCGGCAGCACGGTGCGGGTGACCATGATCTTCTAGCCATTCGCAGTGCCCGCCCCTGCTGCGCGGCGCTGCGCCTGCAGCGCCTGGACGGCACGCTCGGCGGCGCGGACGGCGCCTTCGAGGTAGCCCGCAAAGTCCGGCGCGAATTCGCTGCCGGCCAGGTGGATGCGACCGTGCCAGGGTTCAGGCAGGGTCGTGGCCATCGGTACAGGGTGCTCCGAGGCCGGCTGCGCGTCTGCGGGGGTTGCGGTCTCGGCTTCGTCTGCCCAGTCTTGCAGGTGCATCGCCTGCGGTGCCAGCGCCTCGGGCCCGAAGAGCCTGGCCAGCTGGGCGACGGCGGCGTCCATCAGCGCCTGCCGCCCCAGGCGCCGACGCCCCGCGGCGGGCACGCCGAGGAACCCGAACAACGCCGGCTGCCGACCCGCGGCGTCGCTGGCGTCGTGCACTTCGGCCAGGGGCCCGGCCTGGCTGACGGCGCTGCCCGACAGGCCGGCGGCGCGCCAGAACGGCGTCGCATAAAACGCCAGCAGCTTGGCGTGGCCGGCCATCCAGGTGGGAGCCGCGGCCCAGCGCTGCGACAGTGAGGCAGGCAGCGCCGGTGACCAGTGCAGCTGCGACGCCAGCAGCCGCGGTGGCAGCGCCAGCACCACCGAAGACGCCACCAGCGACCGGGCCTGACCGCGGTTTTCGATGTCGACACCGACCGTTCCATCCAGGCCCGCGCGGAGCCCGCGCACGCGCGTGCCCAGCAGCAGCTGTGTGCCACCGAGGCGCGCTCGCAGCGCGTCGGTCAGGCCAGCGCAACCGCCGGCGATGCGCATCGAAGGCGGCTGCTGCGCGAAGCCGGTGGCATGCCGGCGTACGGCCCGCGAGGGCAGCTCGACCAGGCCGGCGCCGCGCACATGCTGTTCGAACAGTTCCAGGTGCAGTTCGCTCAGCCAATCGGCGAGGCGTTCATTGGCTTGCGGCCATACCCAGGCGGGGCCCAGGTCAAAATGCTGCGATCCGCCTGGCGGGCTCCAGCCCAGAACGCGGCCGCCGACCCGGTCGCGGGCTTCCAGCAGCGTCGTCTCCAGACCCGAGCGCTGCAGCAGGTGGGCGGCCAACAGGCCCGACAGGCCGGCGCCGACGACCACGACAGGCGCAGGTGCGGCCGCCCGTGCGGGTCCAAGCGCGTTCGGCGCGGTCTCGTGCTTGGTCATGCAGCGGACCTTACCAGTGCCGACCCCGACAAACAGGCCGAGGTCATTCCTCTGTCGCCCCTGCGGTCGCCCGGGGCCAGGCGCCTGCTGCGAGGTCGACCAGGCTGTTGCGCCGTCGGCGACGGCCGTCCTGCCGTGGTTCCGGCGCAGCCCCGCGACTTTCCGGGGTGTCGTCGGCAGCGCTTGCCAAAGACGCACGCTTCGGATGGGAAGCTGCCGAGAACCCGGCCCGCGCGCCACTACACTGCAAGCGATCCCGCAGAGCACCCTCAACCCGGACAGGCCAGCATGCGCGGCCAGCGGCACCGCGTGTTCGGGTGCTTTGGCCCGGTAACGAAGCCCCGGTCCGATCTCTTTACGCGCGGCACTCGTACCGGGTCCCGCGCCTGGTTTGCTGACGATCGGCGCTGACACCGTTGCATGGCAGAGTTCAAGAAGCGCCTACGCCGCTGGCTACCCACCGCCGATACCCTGGAACGAACCAGGGGCTTCGGCTGGCTGGGCAATTACCTTCGTGAGCATCCGCGCCTGTGGGTGCTGCATCGGCGCGGGGTTGCGCTGGGCGTTGCGCTGGGAATCGGCATCGGTGTCTTTCCCGTGCCGCTGCAGATGCCCGCGGCGATGCTGGCGGCCGTCGCGCTCAGGGCCAACGTGGCCGCGGCCGCTGCCGCGACCTGGCTGACCAACCCTTTCACGATGGCACCGATCTGGGCGCTGGCAGCGTTCCTGGGCTCCTTCGTCGTTCCCCACGGCGCCCCCGGCACGCCAGCGCCCGCAGGGGTCGACTGGGTCTGGTCCTCGCCTGCGACTTGGCCCGCTGCACTGTGGCAGCAGGCCACTTCCTGGGGGCCGGCCTTGCTCGTGGGCTTTCCGATCGCCGGCGTGGTGCTGGGTGTCTGTGCCTATGCGCTCGTCTACTGGGGCTGGGCGGTGCTGATCCGGCAAGAGCGGCGACGCCGGCTGGGGCGAGTGACACGAGACTGAGTCACGGTGCCGTGTTTGCCTTCCCGTGTGGACTCAGCAGGCCCCACGACTCTTTTCAGATCAAGGAATTGCCGCTTCGGCACCACGGAACGGCCCCGAACCCCGAAGCAAGGGGCTGCCGTGCGCGCCATGCGCGGGTATAAAGCCATGTGGGAGTTCAATTTTTGATGCTCCTGATGCTCATGTCTGGAGTCACCATGTTCGCCAAGACCTTTCTCGCCGCCGCCGTGTGCGTGGCCGTCGCCACGCCAGCCCTGGCGAACAACGTGAACGACAGCCCGGCATTCAGCGGGCTCACCTCGACGTTTTCGGCACTGCACACCGCCGGCTCGTTCATCGACACCTTCACCTTCACGCTGCCGGGCATTACCTCGGCAGACGCCAGCCTGGTCACCATCGGTGCCGGCGCGGCCGACATCGACTTCACGTCGGCCACCCTGAACGGCCTTCCCCTGGTGCTGACCACCGACGCGGGCGGCTTCATCGAACTGCTGTACACCCCGACGCCGTTCGCGGTGACCGGCCCTCTGACCCTGATCGTCCAAGGCGTGTCCGGCGCCAACGCCAGCTACAGCGGCACGCTCAACGTGACCGTGGTGCCAGAGCCCGGCACCGTGGCACTGATGCTCGCCGGTCTGGGCGTGCTGAGTTTCATGGCGCGTCGCCAGCGCGCCGACTGACGGCGCGGCCGGGGGTTCTCCCGCGGCCCCCGGTTTCAGCGGGGCGACGGGAAGAGAGGTCTGACGCCCCGCCCGCTGCAACCGAGATCCAGGGCAGCGTCTGATCGGCCCGGAAGCAGTACAGCTCGTGCGGGCCACCCGCCTTGGTCCTCAAGCCTTCGCCATCGAAGGGCTGCAGTCCCAAAACGATGTCGATCGGATCATGTTGCGGTCGAGCTCGGCGTCGCCGATGTGCGGCTGCTCGCCCAGCGGCATACCGTCGTCCAGGGTGTCCACGGCGAATCTGCGGGTCCGGGGCCGTGGCACTCAGACGGTCTGCAGCATTTCCCTGCAGCGCTTGCCGTAGAAGCGCGGGCTCCAGGGCGGGCTCGTGAGTGCCGCTGGAAACCGGTGCGTCCGGCCCGGCCCGAAGCCAATGTTGCTGCAGGAAGCAGCGCCCGGAGTCGGCATGCTGGCGTGCGCTGCGCGGCCGACGACCGCCCTGGCGCAGAGCGTCGGGCCGCCATACGCCCCGCACGGCTTTGCACAAGGAACGACGCTGCCGCCGGGAACGCGGCTCACCCGGCCTGCGGATGGCCCGACGCCTGCCCGGGGATCAGCGGGTCTGCCGGAACCAGGATCCACATCAGCAGGTAGACCAGCAGACCTGTTCCGGCGCACAAGGCCAGCAACGCGAACAACAGGCGCCAGACCCAGCTCTCGACACCGGTGGCGCGTGCGATGCCGCCGCACACGCCACCCAGCCAGCGGTCGCCCCGGCTGCGGCGCAGCGCATTGATCGCCAGCAAGGCTGGCGCACCGACCTCTTGAGCGCCACCGAGAACGCGCGCCTTGGCGCGCGCGAATTCCTCGTCCGAGAGCATCCCGCGCTCGTGTAGCGCGCCCAGTCGACCCAGTTCTTCGCTCAGACTCATGGTGCCTCCACCTCGAAATGCCTATCCAGCCATGCACATTGGCACAGCCACAGCATGGTTCAAGCGGCCTGCGACAGGCTGCCGTGGCGGGCGACAGACCGGCATCGGCAGATCCAGGCCGGCTGGCTCCGAGCGGGCGGATGGCTGCGGCCCTGTCGGTCCGGGGCCAGCGTCACCCGTCAGCCAGCCCGGCTCGCGTCTCAGACCAGGACCGCCTGCACCGGTCGGCGCAGCGATGCCGGCAACCTGGGGCCACGTCCGAAGCGCACCACCAGGTCGGGCCGCAGGGCGCCCAATCCCAGAGAACTGGCGAACTGCGGCCGCAACGAAGCCACCTCGACGGGTTGGTTGACAAAGGCATTGCGGATGCCCAGCGCGGCGGACTGCAACGCAAAGCGCTCGTAGGCTCGGCCCACGTCCACCCAACTGGCCTTGTCGGCGGCCCGGCCGACGAACACCGCGACACCGGCCGAACTTCGCAGGTGCTTCGCGTACTTGTCGTTCTCCGACTTGGGCGTGAAGAACAGGCTGAACATCCTGCCGCCCAACCAGGCGGGCAAGACGGGGTTGCCCGACGAGGCCGCGAAGAGTCCGTCACCCAGGCGCACGGCGTCCCTGCCGCTGAAGCGGATCCACGCCTTGAGCTCTGCGACGAAGGCAGGGTCGTTCATCTGCGCGGTGTTGCCCTGAACGACGTAGTCAAGGACATCCTCGATCGCCTTGCGCTCGGTCAGCAGCATCAGCCTCACGCCGTTCGAACTGCCGGCGCGCTCAAGCAGCACCAGTTCGTCCGTCGTCAAGGACTTGCCGTCGTATTCGCCACGTGTGCTCTGCCGCTCGACGATGGCCTTGAAGAGCGGCGTCTGGACCGGCGGCGCGGGTTCCAGCGTCACCCGCACCGCGTCACGAGCGGCATCGAAGCTGGCCTCGCCCTGCAGCCCATGGGCCGAAGCGGCCTGGATCAGGTTCTCGGCGGCGCAGCCGAGCGACACGAACAGATGATGATCGTCGGGGTCCACCGCGGGGCAGCGGCGCGTGAAGTCCGGCAGGATGCTGATGGCAGCGTCTTCGAAGGCGAACTTCCAGCACTGGGTGTTGTGGCTCGACGGTGCCAGGGTGGCATACCGCACCAACTCCGTGTGCAGCGCGGCCCCATGAAGGCCCTGCATCGGTCCGACGCGCCAGGTGCGGCCCACGACCGACTCGTAGCTCTCGGCGTCGTTGCCAGCGGTGCAAGCAGAGAGCAACCATGGGGCTCCGAGCACCACGGGTGCGCCACACACCAGTTGCCTGCGACTGACAGTCATCGGCCACTCCTGTTGAAACCGGTCTTCGAGCAGAAGCCGTATCGACCGCCGGTGCTGGTTCACGGTGGGAAGTTGATCGCGCGCGATCCATGAGCTTCAGGGCGAACGGCCATCCCCGGGCCCGTCTTTCGACTGACAGCTTAAGCGCGATGGCTCGGCTCGTGTTGATGCAACGCAAGGGTGCAGATCGGAACCGTAGGGGTCCAGGACTGCCTTCGAGCGCCAGCGGCTCCGGCAGCGTGCGGCGGCATACCGGTTCTGCAGACAATGTGCGGTTTGCCCAGCCTGTGCCGACCCGGGGCGAAGAGCCCCCTCACGACAACTCTGCGATGACATGCCTTCACTCTTCGAACCCTTGACGCTCGGCGTCCTGACGCTGCCCAACCGCGTCCTGATGGCGCCCCTGACCCGCGCCCGTGCCGGCCGCAGCCATATCGCCAACACGCTGATGGCCGAGCACTATGCGCAGCGCGCCTCGGCGGGCTTGCTGATCGCCGAGGCCACCATGGTGGCCGTCGATGGCTGCGCGTTCACCGGCGAGCCCGGCATCTACGACGACGCCTGCGTGGCCGGCTGGCGTGGGGTCACGCAAGCCGTGCACGCAGCCGGCGGGCGCATGCAGCTGCAGATCTGGCACCCCGGCCGCTTGGCGCACTCCAGTCTCAACGGTGGTGTGCAACCCATCAGCAGCGGCGAGCGCGCCATCCAGGGCGTCATCAATACCCCGGACGGCAAACAGCCCTACGAGACGCCGCGCCGCCTGCGCGACGATGAACTGCCCGCCATCGTCGGCCTGTTCCGCCAGGCCACGCGCCGGGCCCTCGAAGCGGGCTTCGACGGCGTGCAGTTGCATGGTGCGCATGGCTACCTGCTCGACCAGTTCCTGCGCGACGGTGTGAACGATCGCCATGGCCCCGGCTACGAGCGTTATGGCGGCAGCATCGAGAACCGCGCCCGCCTGCTGCTGGAGTGCGTGGACGCAGCCATCGCCGAGGCCGGCGCCGGCCGTGTCGGCCTGCGCCTGTCGCCGCTGGCGGGCAGCAACGACCTGCACGACAGCGACCCCGAGGCGCTGCTCGCCTATCTGGCGCAGCAGCTCGGCCAGCGCCGCATCGCCTACCTGGAACTGCGCCATATGGACCCGGCGCTGGACAGCGAGCGCCGCATCGCCGCCGTGGCGCGCCAGCATTTCCCTGGCCCGCTTCTGCGCAACGGCGGCTTCACGGGGGCCAGTGCACAGGCAGCGCTCGATGAAGGCAGCGCCGACGCCATCGTCTTCGGCCGCGCCTACATCGCCAACCCTGACCTGGTGGAGCGGCTGCGCCTCGGAGCCCGCTTGAACGAACCCGAACCCAAGACCTATTACGCGGCAGGTGCCACCGGGTACACCGATTACCCGCGCCTCGACGCCGAGCCGGGAAGGCCGCGGGGAGAGCCTGGTCCAGGCGTCTGAAGCGGCCATTCCCCAGCCAGCAAACCCGCTGGAGGAGGCGCATCCCGGCCCTTACGCCGGTGGGCGTGCTGCGTGCGCCTGCGCGGGCCGACAACCCCCGTCACGAGACCGAAGCCATGGCCGCTGCCGACGTTGACTGGGCCGTGCAGGCCAGGGCGGAGCGCCTGCGCCTCATCGTGCTGGAGTGGATGAGCCCGGAGCAGCGCCGGGCGCTGTCTGGCTCATCGGAACCGTTGTCTCACGCCGCTTCGTCCGCTGCCTGAATGGCGGCGGGCTGCGCGAGGATGCGCCCGCCGCCGAGCAGGTTCTCGATCGGCTCGGGCCGGTGCAGCAGGAATCCCTGCGCATAGTCGATGCCGATCTCGCGCACACGCGCCAGCACTTCCCGGCGGTCCACGAACTCGGCGACCGTCTTGACCCCGACCACCCTGGCCACGTCGACGAAGCAGCGGACGGCTGCGTCGTCGAGCGGGTCGTCGATCAGGTCGCGGATGAAGCTGCCGTCGATCTTCAGCAGATCGACCTTGAGCGTCTTCAGATAACCGAACGACGAAGCCCCGGCCCCGAAGTCGTCGAGCGCCACCTTGGCACCCAGTGCACGAACCTGTTCGATGAACAGGGCGGCATCGGCCATGTTCGTGACGGCGGCGGTTTCCGTGATCTCCAGGCAGACGCGCTGGCAGACGAGCTGGCCCGCTTCCGTCAAGGCCTCGATGGCATGGCGGTGAAACGCCCGGTCGCCCACCGACTGGCCGGACAGGTTGATGCACAGGCTGTCCAGAGCGTTCAAGTCGGGCATCGCCTGAAGCTGCTGCACGGCGCGCCTGAGCACCCAGCGGTCGATGCGCGTGGCCATGTGGAAACGCTCTGCGGCTGGCAGGAAGGCCCCCGGTGGAATGAGGCTTCCATCGCTGTCCAGCAGACGAATCAGCACCTCGGCATGCAGCCCCGAAGAGCCGGCAAACAGAGGTTCGATGCGCTGCGCGAAGAGCACGAACCGGTCTTCGTCGAGCGCCTGCTCCAGGCGCGTGGCCCATTGCATTTCGCCGTGGCGTGCGCGCATGGCCTGGTCGGTGTCGAACCAGGTGTGCACGCGGTTGCGGCCAGCGTCCTTGGCGGCGTAGCACGAGGTGTCTGCCGCCTGCATGGCTGCAGCGGTGTTGGCCCAGCGGTTGTCCAGCGGAACCAGGCCGATGCTGGCACCGATGCGGAAGCGCCGCTCGTCGTGCAGGAACCTGAATTCCTCCATGTGGTCGCAGATCTGCTCTGCCACGCGCTGGGCCTGGTCTGCCGAGCAGTGCTCCAGGATGACGGCGAACTCGTCGCCACCCAGCCGGGCGAGCGTGTCGCGCGTACGAACGGCTTCGCGCAGCAGCTTGGCAACTTGCTGCAGCAGCTGGTCGCCCACCGAGTGTCCGCAGGCGTCGTTCACCAGCTTGAACTGGTCGAGGTCGATGTACAGCAGGGCGTGCTCGCTGCGTTCCTCGTGGGCCTTGTCCAGCGTGCGGCGCAGCCGGGTTTCGAACTCGGCCCGATTCACCAAGCCCGTGAGGGCGTCGTGCGTCGCGCGGTAGCTCATCTCGCCGGACAGCCGACGCTGTTCGGTCACGTCATGGAAGACGAGGACGACGCCGATGATCTCGCCGCCTGGCCTTCGGATCGGCGCGGCGGAGTCCTCGATGCCGAATTCATCCCCGTTGCGCGAAATGAGCAGGGTGTGGTTGGCCAGGCCGACGATCCTGCCCTGCGCCAGGCAAGTGGCGACCGGGTTCTCGGTCGGCAGTCGAGTCTCTTCGTTCACGATGTGGAAGACCTGGGCCAGGGGCCGATCCAGGGCTTCGCTGGAAAGCCAGCCGGTCATGCGCTCGGCAACCGGGTTCAGCCAGGTCACCTGGCTTTGCGCATCGGTGGTGATCACGGCGTCGCCGATCGACTGCAGGGTCACGCGCAGGAGTTCGTGTTGTTCGGCGAGCTGGGCGTTCAGCTCGCGCAGGGGTGTGACGTCCCAGTTGACACCGGTCAGTCTTCTCGGCTCGCCTTGTCCGTCGACCAGGACCGCGCCGGCGCTGTGCAGGTGATGGATGCTGCCGTCCGGCCAGACCACACGGAAATCGGCTTCCAGCTTCGTGCCGTGGGCGATGGCGTCCCGTATGGCTGCTTCCACCGCTGCCCGGTCGTCGGGGTGGACACCACGCGCCCAAGCCTTCGCTGGCGAATCGTCGCAGTCGGACGGCAAGCCGAACAGCTGATAAGTGCGTGAATCCCAGTGCCGCTCACCGGTCTTCAGGTCGCGCTCCCAGATGCCGATGCCACCACTTTGCGTCGCCAGCGTGACGCGTTGCTGCGCGGCCTCGAGGGCCAGGCGGTCCTGCACCCGCTGGGTGATGTCCTGGAAGGCGCCTAGCAGCCGCACCGGCTGCCCGCCTTCGAAATCTGCATGGCCGACCGCACGCACCCAGATGCGTCGACCGCCCTTCTGGATGAGGGGCAGCTCCAGGTCCCAGCCCTTGCCTTCGGCCATGGCTTGCGCGATGGCCGCCTCGATGACCGGGCGCGCTTCCGGCGCGTAGAAATCGATCGCCTCGGCCAGCCGGGGCTGGTAGCCGGGTTCCACGCCGTTGATGCGACAGGTCTGCTCGGACCAGTGGATGCTGCCGCTGGCGATGTCGAGCTCCCAGCCGCCGACCTGCGCCAGGGAGCCCGTACGGTTGAGCAATTCCTCGCTCTTGCGCAACCGGTCTTCCTGCGCCTTGCGCGCCGTGATGTCCAGATGCGTGCCGTACATCCACTCGGGCTTGCCTTCGGCGGTGCGGCTCAGCAACTTGCCGCGGTCGAGCACCCAGACCCAGCGGCCGTCCCGGTGGCGCATGCGCACTTCGCACTCATAGGCGGCCAGCTCGCCGGAAAAGTGCGCCCGCAGCAGCGCAGTCGACCGCGCCAGGTCATCCGGGTGCGTCAGCTCGCCCCAACGCTGGATGGTGGTCGGCGACATCTCGGCCAGCGTCCTGCCGCCGATCTCGGCCCAGCGCTCGTTGAAACGCGTCTCACCGGTCTGGACGTTCCATTCCCAGGTGCCCGCGCCGGTGCCGTGGATGATCCCTTCCAGGCGCTTGCGCTCGTCGTCCAGCGCCGTCTCGGCACGGCGCCTGTCGGTCACGTCCTCGACCGAACCGACATGGCCCCTGAGCTGGCTCTTGTCGTCGTAGAACGGGCGGGCAATGCAACGCACCTGGCGAACGCTGCCATCGGGCCGGCGGACCCGGAACTGCATTTCGAATTCCTGCTGCGAGGCGGCCGCCTGTTGCCAGGCCGTGACCATCGCCTCCTTGTCCTCGGGGTGCAGCGTGCGGCTCCACCCGTCTCCCAGCATCTCCGACTCGGACAGGCCGTGGATCGACTGGCAGCGTGCGTTCGTGTACACCGTCGTTCCACTGGCGTCGGTGGCGAACACGCCCAGAGGCGCTGCATCGCTCAGGGCCCGAAATCGCGCCTCGCTCTGCAGAAAGCCGCGGGCCATGCGGGACGACTCCAGCGCCTGGACAGCGGCGATCGAAAGCAGGCGCAAGGCTTCGCGCTGTTCCTTGCTGAGCCGGCGTGGCACACGGTCGATCACGCACAGCGTGCCGACATGCGCACCGTCGCTCAGGCGCAGTGTGGCGCCGGCGTAGAAACGGATGTCGGGCGCCGTGACGACCAGCGGGTTGTCGGCAAAGCGAGCGTCGGCCAGGGCGTCGGGCACTTCGAAGATGCCGTCGTCGAGAATGGCGTGAGCGCAGAAGGCCACATCACGAGGTGTCTCGGTCACCCCGGGCAGGCCCAGATTGGCCTTGAACCATTGCCGGTCGTGGTCGATCAGGCTGACCAGCGAGATCGGAACACCGCATACCAGCGCAGCGGTGGCCACCAGCGCATCGAACTCCCGCTCTGGCGCGGTGTCGAGGATGTCGAGACGCTCGAGCGCGCGCAGGCGCTCGGATTCGTCCAGTGGCATCGGTGCGGTCAGCATAGGGCGGGCCTGTCGGATGGAGTCCCGCCGATTGTCGTGCCGCTGAAATCCTCGTGGCGGCTGGCCTTGGCCGTCGATCGCGTGAATTGGCACGGGTTTGGGCCCGACTTCGACAGGGCCGGACAGGATGACGCCCTGGGCATGTCATCGCGCGCCCCAGCCGGCCCGCCGGCCGGCCGGCTTCCCAGACCGTCAGCGCGCCGCCAGGGGGGTGTCCGCCTCTGCGGCCAGCTGCTGCTGGGCCTGGAAATGCGTGAGGAACACCTGGCCGCGCAGGTGCTTCAGCAGTTCGGTGCCTTGCAGCCGGTCCATCACCGGCCCCTTCACTTCGCTGAAGTGCAGCACCACGCCGGCGTCGCGAAGGCGCTGGTCGATGGCTTCCAGGCTTTCGAGCGCGCTGGCGTCGATGTCGTTGATGGCCGAGCACTGCAGCACCACATGGGCCAGTTCCGGGCGTCGCGCCAGTTCCTGGTTGATGCGGTCTTCCAGCGCGCGCACGTTGGCGAAGTACAGGCTTTCGTCGACGCGAAGGCTCAGCATGCGTGGGCACACCTGCACCGCATGGCGCAGGACGTTGCGGTAGGACTCGGTGCCCGGCACCAGCCCGACCTCGGCAATGTGCGGCCGGCTGGTGCGGTGCAGGAACAGCGCCAATGACAGCAGTACACCGGCCAAAAGGCCCGCCTCCACACCCACGCCCAGCGTGAACAGCACGGTGGCAGCCACGGCGGCGAAGTCGGCCTTCGAGTAGGCCCAGGTGCGCCGGAACACGCCCAGGTCGACCAGCGACAGCACCGCCACGACGATGGTGGCGGCGAGAGTGGCCTGGGGCACGAAGTACAGGGCCGGCGTGAGCAGCAGCGCCGCGCCGAGAATGCCCACGGCGGTGAAGACGCCGGCCGCAGGTGTTTGCGCGCCAGCGTCGAAATTCACCACCGAGCGCGAGAAGCCGCCCGTGACCGGGAAGCCGCCAGTGAAGGCGGCACCCAGGTTGCTGGCCCCCAGCGCCACGAGTTCGCGGTCGGGCTCGATGCGCTGGCGGCGCTTGGCGGCGAGGGTCTGGCCCACCGACACCGATTCGACGAAACCGACCAGGCTGATCAGCAGCGCCGGCACCGCCAGCTGCTGCCACAGCGCCAGGTCCCAGCGCGGCCAGGTCAGCGGCGGCAGGCCCTGCGGCACGGTGCCGACGATCTTCACGCCCTGCTCGTGCAGGCGGAACTGCCAGGTCACCCAGGCCGTCAGCGCAATGCCGGCCACCGGCCCGGCCTTGGCCGCCATGTCCGCCAGCCGCGGCGGCAGACCCGAACGCACCAGCAGCGACTTGAGGCTGCGCCGGGTCCAGAACAGGAAGGCGACGGTCACGCTGCCCAGCACGGCAGTGGCTGCGTGAACCTGGTCCCATTGCCGGGCCAGGCCGACCGCCAGGTCGACGAAGTTGTGGCCGTCGACGCGCACCCCCAGAATCACTTTCAGCTGCCCCGCTGCGATCAGCAGCGCCGACGCGGTGATGAAGCCCGCGATCACAGGGTGGCTCAGGAAGTTGGCCAGGAAACCCAGCCGCAACAGGCCCATCGCCAGCAGCATCGCCCCCGACAGGAAGGCCAGGGTGATGGCCAGCACCCAGTATTCGGGCGTGCCGGCCGCGGCGATGTCGCCGATGGCGGTGGCGGTCATCAGCGAGATCACCGCCACCGGGCCCACGGCCAGCGCGCGGCTGGTGCCGAACAGTGCGTACAGCAGCAGTGGCGCAATGCTCGCGTACAGGCCCACGACCGGCGGCAGCCCGGCCAGCGAGGCATAGGCCAGGCTCTGCGGGATGAGCATGATGGTGACGATGACCGCGGCCAGCAGGTCGCTGGCCAGCGTGTCGCGGTCGTAGCGCCGGCCCCAGTCCAGGATGGGCAGGAACGCGGCGGGGCCGGTCATGTGGCGGCTTGCTGGCGGCGCAATAGCCGGTTGGTCAGTTCGAACACACCCATGCCCGCCACCATGGCGGCCACGAAGAGCAGGGCCTTGGGCTCGCCAGCGGCCATCGTCACCAGGGCCGGGCCCGGGCAGAAGCCGGCCAGGCCCCAGCCGGCGCCGAACAGCAGTGCGCCCAGCAGCAGCGGGCGGTCGATGTCGTCGGCCCTGGGCAGATGCATGGCACCGCCGAGAAAGGTCAGGGTGCGCTTGCGGGCAGCCGCGAAGGCCAACAGGCCCACGGCCACCGCCCCACCCATGACGAAGGCCAGCGATGGGTCCCAGGCGCCTGCCAGGTCAAGGAAACCGAGCACCTTGCCCGGGTCGGTCATGCCTGCGATCAGCAGGCCCCAGCCGAAGAGCAGGCCGACGCCGAATTCGACGGCTCGCAGAGTCCAGGTGTTGTTCATCGTGTCTTCCGGGGGGTGCGGTTCAGAACAGGTGGCGAATGGCGTAGACCACGGCAAAACCAGCAGCCATGAAGGTGCCGGTGGCCACCAGCGAACGTGGCGACAGCCGCGACAGGCCACACACGCCATGGCCGCTGGTGCAGCCCGAACCAAGCCGTGTGCCATAGCCCACCAGCAGCCCTGCCACCACGATGGCCAGGGTGCCGGCGTCGATCCGGGCTTCGGCCAGGAAGCCTGGCGGGGCCAGCAGGGCCAGCGTGGCCGGTGCCGCCAGCATGCCCAGCAGGAAGGCGATGCGCCAGCCGATGTCGCCCGTGCGCGGTGCGAGCAGCCCGCCGAGGATGCCGCTGATGCCCAGGATGCGGCCGTTCAGCAACAGGAATGCCGCCGCCGCCAAGCCGAGCAGGACGCCGCCGGCCAACGACATCCAGGGGGTGAAGTTCGTCCAGTCGATGCTCATGGGTGTGGCTGGGTTGGGCTTGCGGGAAGTCCACCGGGGGTGCGGCAGAACTCGTTGAAGAGCGCGCGCATCAGCGCCAGCGCCTGCGGGCTGCACAGTGAATAGTAGATGTGCTTGCCGTCGCGCCGCGTGCTCACCAACTGCTGTTCGCGCAGCACGGTGAGCTGTTGCGACAGCGTGGGCTGCACGATGCCCAGCAGGGCTTCGAGTTCACCCACGCGCTTTTCGCCCTGCGACAGCTGGCACAGGATGAGCAGCCGGTCCGGGTTGGCCAGGGTCTTCATCAGGGCACAGGCGGCGCTCGCCGCGTGGCGCATGTCGTCCAGCTCGATGGCCTCGGTGGGCATGGTGCGGGTCTTTCGATGGATGCTGCGGTAGATCAATAGTTTATTGACAAATGATATATCTGTCAATAGAATATAGACTCATACATGCACAGGAATCCGCGATGACCACGCCGCCGCCCGCCAGCCAGCCTTCGCCCAGCGTCCACGGCATCTTCGACCCCGCCACCTGGACCGTGAGCTACGTCGTTCACGGCGGCCCGGGCTCGGCCTGTGCCGTGATCGATTCGGTGCTCGACTACGACCCGAAGTCGGGCCGCACACGCACCGAATCAGCCGACAAGCTCATCGCCTACGTCAAGGCACATCGGCTGCGTGTCGACTGGATCCTGGAAACCCACGCCCATGCCGACCACCTGAGCGCCGCGCCTTACGTGAAGCATCAGCTGGGCGGGCAGGTCGCCATCGGCGACCAGATCACGCGCGTGCAGAAGGTCTTCAAGGGGCTGTTCAACCTGGAGCCTGAGTTCCAGACCAACGGCATGCAGTTCGACCGCCTGCTGGCCGACGGTGACCTGCTGCCGCTGGGTGAGTTCAGCGGCCGGGTGATGGCCGTGCCCGGGCACACGCCGGCCTGCGTGGCCTATCAGTTCGGTGACGCCGTGTTCGTCGGCGATACGCTCTTCATGCCCGACGTGGGCACCGCGCGCTGCGACTTCCCGGGCGGCGACGCGCGCACCTTGTACGCGTCCACGCGCAAGCTGCTCGCGCTGCCACCGGCGACGCGCCTGTTCATGTGCCACGACTACCCGCCGCAGGGCCGTGGCGTGGCTTTCGAGACGACCGTGGCCGCGCAGCGCGCCGGCAACATCCATGTGCACGACGGCGTTTCCGAAGCCGAGTTCGTGGCCATGCGCACCCAGCGCGATGCCACGCTCGACATGCCCACCCTCATCCTGCCGGCGGTGCAGATCAACATCCGCGCCGGCGCCATGCCGCCAAAGGAGGCCAATGGCACGGCCTACGTGAAGATACCGATCGACGCGCTGTAGCCGTACCCCGTTCTGCGACCCTGACCCGCATCGACCCGGAGCCCCCGACCATGAGTTCATACGACCACCCCACCCTGATCCATGACATCAGCCAGCAACTGGGGGGCCTGCGAAAGTCTCAGCCCGAAGCGATGCAGGGCTTCGGCCAGCTGGCCAAGGCCGCGATGGCCGGCGGTGCGGTCGACGAGAAACACAAGGAACTCATCGCGCTGGCGATCGGCATCACCCAGCACTGCTCGGGCTGCATTGGCTTCCATGTGAAGGCGCTGCGCCGGCTGGGTTGCACGCGCCAGGAGTTCGACGAGACGCTGGCGGTCTGCGTCTACATGGGCGGCGGGCCAGCGTTGATGCTGGCCGCCGAAGCCAGCGCGGCCTGGGACGCGTTCGCGCCGGCAGCCGGCTGATTCCGCCCGGCGGGTGTCCAGCGTGGGGTAGCGCACAGTGTGAATGGCCGCGGCGGCCTAGAGTCCGTGGCTGTCTGCTGTTCTCTAGGATCCCGATGAAAACCAACCTGGCTCTGGCCACCCTGTTCGCTGCACTGACCCTCGCCGCCTGCGATCGCCCGAAGGAAGTGCCGGTGCCGGTCCCGGGACCTGCAGGTGCCCCTGGGGCAACGGGCGCGACCGGGGCCACGGGCAATACCGGGAACACTGGCAATACGGGCAATACCGGCAATACCGGAACACCGGGTGAACCCGGCACCACGGTGATCATCGTTCCGCCGGCCGCCTCGGCGCCGAAATGAGCCCCTTTCGTCAACCTGCCCGCGGAGGCACCCCATGAGCCTGACCACCATCGTCTTGATCGTCCTCGTGCTGATGCTGATCGGCGCCTTGCCAGCGTGGCCCCACAGCCGCAACTGGGGCTACGGCCCGACCGGCGGCCTGGGCCTGATCGTCGTGATCGTCCTGGTGCTGCTGCTGATGGGCCGCTTGTAGACCGGTCTCAGTCGGCTTCCGACTGCGGCTCGCCAATGCCGTCGTCGCCGCCGGCGAGGCGCAGGCTGCGGTCCGGTGTCTTCTTGCGCGTCAACGCTTCGCGCCTGGCAGCACGCTGGGCATCGCGGGCCTGCCCCTCGGCCCACCAGCGCACGAAGTCGTCCGGCGTCTCCAGCGTGATGCGGCCCCAGGCACCGGCGCGGAAGTCGTTGATGGCGACTTCGGCCGCCTTCTGCATGTTCACGCGCCCGCCGGGCAGCAGGCCGCCGCGCTTGCGCCCGAGTTCGGCCAGCAGCGCCTCGTCGCCGAGCGCGCCGATGTCGGCCAGCTTGTAGCGCTCCTGCAGCCGCGCGCCATAGCGCGGGCGCACGCTGGCCAGCAAGGCCAGCGCCACCTCTTCCTCGTCGTAGGCATTGCGGCCGATGCCGCCACTGGCCGCCAGGTGGTAGCCACTCTGTTCGACGGTGATGCGCGGCCAGAGCATGCCGGGGGTGTCGTACAGGTAGCAGTCGTTGGCCAGCACCAGCTTCTGTTCGGCCTTGGTGATGCCGGGCTCGTCGCCGGTCTTGGCCGAACGCTGGCCCATCAGGGTGTTGATCAGCGTCGACTTGCCGACGTTGGGAATGCCGCAGATCAGCACCCTCAGCGGTTTCACCATGCCGCCGCGCAGCGGTGCCAGCGCCCGGCAGGCGGCCACCAGCTGCCGCGCCGGGGCCGTGGCGCTGGCGTCCAGCCCCAGGGCCTGGGTGTCGGCCTGCGCCTGGTAGTGCGTCAGCCACAGCGCGGTCAGATCGGGGTCGGCCAGGTCCTGCTTGTTCAGCACCTTCAGCGCGGGCTTGCCGCGCGTCAGTTCGGCCAGCAGCGGGTTGGCGCTGGAGCCGGGCAGCCGCGCGTCGAGCAGTTCGATGACGACGTCGATCTCGGGCAGGCGTTCGCTGATGGCCTTCCGGGTCGAATGCATGTGACCGGGAAACCACTGGATGGGCATGGGGCAGGGGGGCTTTCGCCGATGGGGGGAAAGGCGCGATTGTGGGCCGGGAACGACGCGGTGTTCTCCTACACACGCACGCGCCATGGGCTGTGCTGCGCAGGCGCAGCCCCGCGCTACGGTTGCCGCAACCCCCGAATGGAGCTGAAATGAACATCCTCATGGTTCTGACATCGCACGACACCCTGGGCAGCACCGGCAAGAAGACCGGCTTCTGGCTGGAAGAATTCGCCGCGCCGTACTACGTGTTCAAGGACGCCGGTGCCACGCTGACCCTGGCTTCGCCCAAGGGTGGCCAGCCGCCGCTGGATCCGAAGAGCGACGCGCCCGACGCGCAAACCGACGCCACCCGCCGCTTCAAGGCCGACGACGCCGCCCAGGCGGCCCTGGCGCACACGCAACGCCTGGCCGACATGAAGCCGGGCGCCTTCGACGCCGTCTTCTACCCCGGTGGCCATGGCCCGCTGTGGGACCTGGCCGAAGACCGCGACTCGATCGCGCTCATCGAAGCCCTGCATGCCGATGGCAAGCCCGTGGCGGCCGTCTGCCATGCCCCGGCCGTGCTGCGCCACGCCAAGGCCAAGGACGGCTCGCCGCTGGTGCAGGGCAAGACCGTCACCGGTTTCAGCAACAGCGAAGAAAAGGCCTCGCAGCTGCTGGATGTCGTGCCCTTCCTGGTGCAGGACATGCTGGTGGACAACGGCGGCCGCTACAGTTGCGCGCCTGACTGGCAGGAGCATGTGCTCGTCGACGGTGCGCTCATCACGGGCCAGAACCCGGCATCTTCCGCCGCCGCTGCGCAGGCGCTGCTGGCGCGAATCCAGAACACCTGATCGCTGACCGCGCCACCACCGGAGCAGCCCATGGCCTATATCAGCACCAATCCCTTCGACGGCAAGATCCTCAAGCGCTTCGACGCGATCACCAGCGCCGAACTCGAACAGAAGCTGCAAGCCGCGCAGGCGTGTTTCACAACGCAGTGGCGCGGAACCACGTTCGACCAGCGCCGGCAGATCCTGGCGCGCGCTGCCGAGCTGATGCGTGAAAGGGCGCCTCAGCTGGCTGAACTGGCGACGCTCGAAATGGGCAAGCTCATCGCGCAGAGCCAGGGCGAAGTGGCGCTCAGCGCCGCGATCCTGGACTACTACGCCGAAAACGCCGAAGCCTTCCTGGCGCCCGAGACCCTGGCCACGCCCAAGGGCCAGGCCGTCGTCGAAAGCCACCCACTGGGTGTGCTGCTGGGCGTGGAGCCCTGGAACTACCCGTATTACCAGATCGCCCGCTTCGCCGCTCCCAACCTGATGGCCGGCAACGTGGTGATGGTCAAGCAAGCGTCCAACGTGCCGCAGTGCGCGCTGGCTTTCGAGCAGCTGATGAAGGACGCTGGCCTGCCGGAAGCGGCCTACACCAACCTGTTTGCCAGCAACGACCAGGTGGCTCAGCTCATCGACGACCCGCGTATCCGCGCCGTGGCCCTGACCGGCAGTGAAGCTGCTGGTGCGATCGTGGCCGCGCGTGCCGCCAAGAACCTGAAGAAGTCGACCCTGGAGCTCGGCGGCAGCGACGCCTTCATCGTGCTCGAAGACGCCGACATGGCGCTGGCGCTGAAGCACGCGGTGGCCGGGCGCATGGGCAATGCCGGGCAGGCCTGCACGGCGTCGAAACGCTTCATCGTCGTCGAAGCCGTGGCCGATGCCTTCCTCGACAAGTTCCAGACCGGGCTCTCGGCCTTCATTCCAGGCGACCCGCTGGACAAGACCACGACGCTTGCGCCGCTGTCCAGCGCCGCGGCACTGGAAACCCTGCTGAAGCAGGTGGACGAGGCCGTGGCCCACGGTGCACGCGTGCTCATGGGCGGCAAGCGGGCCCCGGGCCTGCCCGGCGCCTTCATGCAACCCACCGTGATGACGGACATCGACGCGGCCAATCCGGCCTACCGCCAGGAGTTCTTCGGCCCGGTGGCGCTGTTCTTCCGGGTGAAGGACGAGGCGGCAGCGGTGGCGCTGGCCAACGATTCGCCGTTCGGCCTGGGTGGCTCGGTCTTCACCAAGGAC
Source organism: Rubrivivax sp. (assembly GCA_022842595.1). Taxonomy (GTDB): domain Bacteria; phylum Pseudomonadota; class Gammaproteobacteria; order Burkholderiales; family Burkholderiaceae_C; genus Rubrivivax. The sequence goes on along the minus strand of JALHPF010000003.1, from coordinate 90,814 downwards.
GTTGCGCGCGGCCAGCGGGTGGCGCGCGCCATCGACACCGGCATGGTCTTCGTCAATTCCGCGGCGATGTCGACTCCAGAATTGCCGTTCGGCGGCGTCAAGAACTCAGGCTATGGCCGCGAACTGTCGCGCGCCGGCATCCTGGAGTTCGTCAACCGCAAGCTCATCCGCACGGCCTGACCGGCCGTAGCGCCGCCCGGTCTGATACTTGCTGCATCGGTGGCGCCCATCTGGGCGCCAGCAGCAAGGAGTCAGACCTTGGCGAAAGTACCTTCAGGCGTCGGCCCGAGCCATCCGCAGGTGGTGGTGTTGTTTGGCGCCACCGGAGACCTGGCGCGGCGCAAGCTGCTGCCAGGCCTGTATCACCTGGCGAGCTCGGGCTTCATCCCCGACTGCAGGATCATCGGCGTGTCGTTGGACGACATCGACGCCGATGCTTTCCGCCGGATTGCGCGCCAGGCGCAGGACGACTTTGCCAGCCGCCAGGCCGGCGATGCCGAGTGGGCGGCCTTTGCGCGGCGGCTGGACTACGTGAGCCTGTCCGCCGGCCCGAAGGTGCTGAAAGCGGCGGTCGACGCGGCCGAGGCCGGCTTCCATGGCGAGGGCCGTCGGCTGCATTATCTGAGCGTGCCGCCGAGCGCGGCACTGTCGGCGGTACACATGCTGGCCGAGGCCGGGCTCGTCGAACGTTCGCGCATCGTCATGGAGAAGCCCTTCGGCACCAACCTGGCCAGCGCGGTGCAGCTCAATTCGCAGTTGCACGAAGTCTTCGCCGAAGACCAGATCTTCCGCATCGACCATTTCCTGGGCAAGGAACCGGCGCAGAACATCCTGGCATTCCGCTTCGCCAACGGCCTGTTCGAGCCGATCTGGAACCGCAACTTCATCGACCACGTGCAGATCGACGTGCCCGAGACCCTGGGCCTGGCGCAGCGCGCTTCGTTCTATGAACAGACCGGCGCCTACCGCGACATGGTGGTGACGCACCTGTTCCAGATCCTCGCCTTCATGGCGATGGAGCCGCCCACGGCGCTCGAGCCGCAGCCCATCAGCGAAGAGAAGAACAAGGTCTTCCGCAGCATGCTGCCCATCCTGCCCGCCGACGTGGTGCGCGGCCAGTACAGCGGCTATCGCGACGAGCCGGGCGTCGACCCGCAGTCCGAGACCGAGACCTTCATTTCGTTGAAGTGTTTCATCGACAACTGGCGCTGGGCCGGAGTGCCCTTCTTCCTGCGCACCGGCAAGCGGCTGGCCGAGGGCCAGCGCATCATCAGCATCGCCTTTCGCGAGCCGCCCAAGAGCATGTTCCCGCCAGGTTCGGGCGTGGGTGCCCAGGGCCCCGACCATCTCACCTTCGACCTGGCAGACGCCTCGAAGATGAGCCTGTCGTTCTACGGCAAGCGCCCGGGCCCGGGCATGCGGCTGGACAAGCTCAGCCTGCAGTTCGCGATGCACGACACCGGCCTGGCCGGCGAAGTGCTGGAGGCCTACGAGCGGCTGATCCTTGACGCCATGCGCGGCGACCACACGCTGTTCAACACCGCCGAGGGCATCGAAAGGCTGTGGCAGGTGTCGGTGCCGCTGCTGGAATCGCCGCCGCCGGTGAGGCTGTATGCGCCGGGCTCGTGGGGGCCGAAGTCGGTGCACCAGCTGATCGCGCCGCATGCCTGGCGGCTGCCGTTCGAGCGCAGCTGGCGCAGCCCGAACAACACCGGGAACTGAGTTCCCGGCCCCGTTCAGGGCGCCCTGGCTTCGACCTTGATCGACGCGAACCAGGCCGCGAGGTTCTGGATCTCTTCGTCGCTCAGTGGTTTGGCGATGACGGCCATCACTTCATGCTTGCGGGCGCCGCTGCGGTAGGCGCGCAACTGCGTTGCCAGGTACTGGTCCGGCTGGCCGGCCAGATGCGGCGTGTTCGGGGCGACGCTGATGCCCAGCTGGCCATGGCAGACGGCGCAGGAAGCAGCCTTGGCCCGGCCGGCCGCGGCGTCTTGCGCCACGGCCGGCCCGGCCAGGGCCAGGCTGATCAACAGCAGGCTGGCCGTCCGCATCAAGGTGCGGTGTAGGTCACGCGGTAGATCGCGCCGGCGAAGTCATCGCTGATGAGCAAGGAGCCGTCCTTCATCTGCGCCACATCGACCGGACGGCCGCGGTACAGGCCGGTGTCCGGGTCAAGGAAGCCGTCGGCGAAGACCTCGCTCTTGTCGGCCGTTCCGTCAGCCTTCATCGAGACGAAGTTGATCAACCCGCCGCTGGCCTTGGTGCGGTTCCAGGAGCCATGCGCGGCCACGAAAGCGCCGCCCTGGTACTTCGCCGGGAACATCTTGCCGGTGTAGAAGGTCATGCCCAGCTGCGCCTGGTGGGCCGGGAATTCGATCTGCGGCTTGGTCCACGCCGCCGGCGGCTTCATGTCCTTCAGGTCGGGCGCGGCGGCGGTGCCGGCGATCTGCACGTTGTTGCCGTGGATGTATGGGTAGCCGAAATGCTCGCCCATCTTCGACACCCGGTTCAGCTCACCCGGCGGGATGTCGTCGCCCATGCCGTCGGTCTGGTTGTCGGTGAACCAGACCGACTTGTCCTTGGGGTTGATGTCCATGCCGACCGAGTTGCGCACGCCACGCGCCACCACTTCGCGCTTGCCGCCGTCGAAGGCATTGACCTTGATCATGCCGCCGATGCCCAGCTGTTCGTACATCGCCACCTTTTCCTTCGGCTGCACGTTGTAGGGCTGGCCCAGGGTGATGTACAGCATGCCGCTGTCGTCCACGCGGCAGGTGCGGGCGCCATGGTTGTAGCTCTCTTCTTCGGGCGGAATCAGCTTGCCCTGGGGCACCACCTCGATGACGGCGACGTCCGGGCCCTCGTAGAAGAACTCGGCAGCGGGGAAGTTCAGCACGCGGTTGTGTTCGGCGACGATCAGGAAGCCGTCCCTGGTCCAGCACACGCCGTTCGGGTTGGTGAACTTCAGGCTGGGGGCGAACGACTTCACCTCGTCGGCGACACCGTCGCTGTTGCGGTCGGTCACGGCCCAGACAGTGGTCTTGCGCGTGCCCACGAACAGCATGTTGGTGCTGGGTGCCACGGCCATGTGGCGGGCGTCGGGCACGATCGCGAAGAGTTCGATCTTGAAGCCGGGCGGCATCTTCACGCGTTCCAGGTTCTTCTTGATGGCGTTGGCATTGGCGCCGGTCTGCGGCACCACCGGGATGTTCAGGTCGGTGGTGGCGACCTTCATCTGCTTGAGCTTCTCGATGTTCTGCTGGGCCATGGCCGGCAAGGCCAGGCCGACCGCCAGCGCGGCGGCGGCCAGCACGGGCCGGCGCAAGGCAGCGCGGTGACGGGGGCTGGTCTGGGGTGATGTCATCGAAGTCTCCTGGCGTTGTGGATGGGGCTGTACGCGCCGCGCTGTCATCTGTCGTGGCGCGGCTGTCACGAACAGTGCAATCGGCGTTCCATTTGGGGAACACCCGCAGTGCGCGTAGCGCTCCCCTGGGCGAAGCTCGGCCCGGCCGTGCACACCCCCTGAACAGGTGTCATGGCACTGTCCAGAAACTGGACAGCCTGGCTCACCCGGACCCACTGGAGAACCCGCCCATGACCCTTGCGCACGCACAGGCCCTGCATGCCCGTGGCAACACTCTGCCTCCCGAAGGCCTGCCCGGTGCCGTGGTGCTGGACAGCTGGGGCCGTTGCGTGGCCGCCGGGCTGGACCCGCATGCGCCTCTGGCCGTGCCGGTGGTCAGCGGCCAGGACCTCGAGCGTCGCCGCCAGCGCAGCGAAGTCGTGCGCCAGCTCGCGCAGGCCGAGCTCGAGACCCTGTCGCGGCAGATTGCCGGGTCGAACTTCCTTCTGGCCTTCGCCGACCGCGACGGCGTGATCCTCGACCTGTACGCCGACAACCGCTTCTCGATGGCGGGAAAGGGCGCGGGCATCGTGGCCGGCAGCTGCTGGACGGAAGGGCTGTCGGGCACCAACGGCCTGGGCACCGCGCTGGCCACGGGCATGCCGGTGGCCGTCACCGGGCTCGAGCATTTCTTCGTCTCGCTGGGCAATGTCTCGTGCACGGCAGCGCCGGTGCGCGATGCCCGTGGCGACATCGTCGGCGTGCTCGACGCATCGAGCTATTTCGATTCGCGCCAGCGCCACACCCAGGCCCTGGTGCAGATGGCCGCCACCCACATCGAGAACGGTCTGCTGCTGCACCAGATGCGCCAGCACTGGGTGCTGGCCATCCACCCGCGGCCGGAATTCCTGGGCACGCTCAGCGCCGGCTTGCTGGCCTTCGACGAACAGGGCCGGCTGGCGGCGCTGAACGCGCGTGCCAGCCAGCTGCTGCAGGGCCTGGACGCCACGCCCGGCACCGCTTTCGAGCTGTTGTTCGGTGAACGTTTCGACCTCGTCACCACGCGCCTGCAGCGGCAGGGTGAGCAGCGCCTGCGCGATGCCTTCGGCAGCAGCCTGGTGGCCATGTGCCTGGGCCGACCGCCGCAGCGCCCGGCCTTGGCGCTGCGCGCCCCGCCTGCGTTGCAGGCACTGGCGGGCGACGGCGCGGTCACCGAAGACCCCGCCGTGGCGGAAGCCTATGCCTTGGCCGCAGCCGCCGTGCGCCGCAGCCTGCCGCTGCTGCTGCTGGGCGAGACCGGCACCGGCAAGGAGATGCTGGCCCGCCACGCCCACCGTGCCAGCGGGCGCAGCGGGGCCTTCGTGGCCGTGAACTGCGGCGCACTGCCGGCCGAGCTGATCGAGGCCGAGCTCTTCGGTTACGTCGGCGGCGCCTTCAGTGGCGCGCGCCGCGAAGGCAGCATCGGGCTGATCGCCAGCGCCGACGGCGGCACCCTGCTGCTCGACGAACTGGGTGAACTGCCGTTGGCGCTGCAGGCCTCGCTGCTGCGCTTTCTGGACGACCGGCAGGTGCGGCCGGTGGGTGGCACCGCCGCGCGCGCGGTCGACGTGCAGCTGCTCGCCGCTACCCATGCCAACCTGGAAGCCGAAGTGGCGGCGCGGCGCTTCAGGGCCGACCTGCTGTACCGCCTGAACACGGTCTGTGTGCGGCTGCCGCCCTTGCGCCAGCGCGCGGACTTCGCCCAGGCCGTGCGCGCGGTGCTCGCGGCCGTGGATTCGGCCGCGAGCATCACCGACGAGGCTGTCGAGCGCCTGGCCGCGCACGCCTGGCCGGGCAACTTTCGCGAGCTGCGCTCGGTGCTGACGAGGGCGCTGCTGCAGGGCAGCAGCCGCATCCAGGCCGAGGCCGTGGTGCCCTGGCTGCCGCAGGTGGCAGCGGTGCAGGCGCCGGGTTCAGCGCTGCAGCAGGGGGCAGCCGAACTGGTTCGGCGTGAATTCGATCGCTGTGGCAGCGTCAGCGCCACGGCGCGCGCGCTCGGCATCAGCCGCACCACGGTGTACCGGCATCTGCGTTAGCTTGGAAGAGAGCCGGCGCTGCCCGCTGCGCGCAGGCCCTGCAGCAGGGCTGCGGAACGCTGTTCGAGTTCCTTGCGCAGTTCCTTGCGCACCCGGGCTGCGGCATGGCGGCGAACCTCGTCGGGTGTGCCCGGCTGCAGCGCCGGCACGGCGGTGGGCTTGCGCTCGTCGTCCACCGCCACCATCGTGAAGAAACAGCTGTTGACGTGGCGCACCGTCTGGCTGCGGATGTCTTCGGCAATCACCTTGATGCCGACTTCCATCGACGAACTGCCGGTGTGGTTGACCGACGCCAGGAAAGTGACCAGCTCACCCACGTGGATGGGCTGGCGGAACATCACCTGGTCGACGCTGAGCGTGACCACGTAGCGCCGCGCGTAGCGGCTGGCACAGGCATAGGCCACCTGGTCGAGCAGCTTCAGCACCGTGCCGCCATGCACATGGCCGCTGAAGTTGGCGGTGTCCGGTGTCATCAGCACCGTCATCGACAGCTGGTGGCTGGGCAGGTCCATGGGCCGGGCTCAGGGGATCACATCGGCGCGTCGTCGCCGGCCGGCGAGACGCCGTCCTTGCGGATGCGCGACAGGCGTTTCGGTGCCGCGGCGGCGCGCGCCGGCGCCTCTGCCGGGGCGCTGCCTTCGACGAAGGCCTGGGTGGCGTCGCCCTGGGCCGATGCGTCGGATGTGGCCACGCCGATCGCGGCCGACTTGTCGGATTCCTTGATGACACGGGTGTAGGGCGCCAGGATCTGCACCAGCTGGCCGTAGATCTTCGGGTTGCCGGCCACCACTTCGCGCTGGTACAAGAAGTCGGCTTCGCCGGTGAAGTTGCCGATCAGGCCGCCGGCCTCGGTGATCATCAGCGAGCCGGCAGCAATGTCCCAGGGGTTCAGGCCGGTCTCGAAGAAGCCGTCGTAATAGCCGGCCGCCACGTAGCACAGGTCGAGTGCCGCGGCACCCGGGCGGCGCAGGCCGGCGCAGCTCTGCATCACCTCTTCGAACATCTTCACGTAACGCTTGAAGTTGTCGCCCTTGCGGAAGGGGAAGCCGGTGCCGATGAGCGAGTCGCTGATGCGCGTGCGCTTGCTCACGCGCAGGCGGCGGTCGTTCAGGAAGGCGCCACGCCCGCGCGAGGCGTAGAACATGTCGTTGCGGGTGGGGTCGTAGACCACCGCCTGTTCGACCTTGCCCTTGAAGGCCAGCGCGATCGACACCGCGTAGACAGGGAAGCCGTGGATGAAATTGGTGGTGCCGTCCAGCGGGTCGATGATCCAGACATATTCACTGTGTTTCGCCCCCCGTTCGCGGCCCGACTCCTCGGCCAGGATGGCGTGGCCCGGGTAGGCCTCGAGCAGCACGTCGATGATCGCGTTCTCGGCCGCCTGGTCGACTTCCGACACGTAGTCGTTCGGGCCCTTCTGCCCGACCTTCAGCACTTCCAGGTCGAGCGCGGCCCGGTTGATGAGGGAGCCTGCTGCCCGCGCCGCCTTGATGGCGATGTTGAGCATGGGATGGAGCGCTTGCGACATGGGTCAGCCTGGGTGGGTGCGTGAAACGCGGTCAGCGGATGGAAAGAGCGGCGGCGTGCCGGGCGCAGACAATGCAGCCTCAGCACAAACCCGGAGTTTACCGTCCATGACCACCCGCTTCGTGCTCGTCGAGCCCAGCCACGCCGGCAACGTGGGCGCCGCAGCGCGCGCGATGAAGGTGATGGGCTTCGACGACCTGGTGCTGGTGAATCCGCGCTGGCCCGAGGTGTTGGCGCAAGATGAGACCGTGGCCCGGGCCAGCGGCGCCACCGACGTGCTGCAGGCGGCGCGCGTGGTGGCCACGCTCGACGAAGCCCTGCACGACATCACCCACGCCTGCGCCACGGCGATGACCCCCCGCGACTTCGGCCCACCCACGGCCGCCCCGCGCGCCCATTTCGCCACGCTGGCGCCGCAGGGCCAGCGCGTGGCCTTCGTCTTCGGGCCTGAACGCACGGGGCTGAGCAACGAGGACGTCTATCGCTGCCATGTCTGCCTGTCGATTCCCACCCATCCCGATTACGGCTCGCTGAACCTGGCGCAGGCGGTGCAACTGCTGGCCTACGACTGGCGCCAGGCCATCGGCGGCTTCGACGTGGTGGAACGCACCCCGGCCGTGCTGCCGGCCGACGGCGCCGCGGTCGACGGCCTGCTGGCGCACTGGCAGCAGGTGCTGCTGGCCAGCGGTTTCCTCGACCCGGCGGCGCCGAAGAAGCTGATGCCGCGTCTGCGCCGCCTGGTGCAGCGGGCGGGGCTGTCGACGGAAGAGGTGCACATCCTGCGCGGCATGGCCCGCAGCGTCGACCCGCGAGATCCACAGCGCTGACACGGCAGCGCTGAAACCGGGCCTTGGCTACACTGGGTGCATCATGTTCAGCCGCTTGCGTGAAGACATCCGCTGCATCCTGGAACGCGACCCCGCTGCGCGGTCGGCGTTCGAGGTGCTCACCTGCTACCCCGGCATCCACGCCCTGGCCCTGCATCGGCCGGCGCATGCGCTGTACCGGCGCGGCTGGTTCTGGGCGGCGCGATTCATCTCGCAGACCGGGCGTTTCCTCACCGGCATCGAGATCCACCCGGGTGCCACCATCGGCCGGCGTGTCTTCATCGACCATGGCATGGGCGTGGTCGTCGGGGAAACCGCCGAGATCGGCGACGACTGCACCATCTACCAGGGCGTGACGCTGGGCGGCACCTCGCTGGCGCGGGGCGCCAAGCGCCACCCCACATTGGGCAAGGGCGTCATCGTTGGCGCCAATTCACAGGTGCTGGGCGGCTTCACGGTGGGCGACGGCGCACGCATCGGCTCGAGCGCCGTGGTGGTGAAGCCGGTGCCCCCTGGGGCCACGGCCGTGGGCAACCCGGCGCGCATCATCCAGGCGGAAGCCGATTCGGCGCGCGAGGCCGCCGCCGCGAAGATGGGTTTCTCGGCCTACGGCATCACCCAGGGTGACGACCCGGTGTCCCAGGCCATGAAGGGCCTGATCGACAACGCCTCGGGCCACGAACACCAGATCACGCTGCTCTGGCAGGCCATCGAGAAGCTCGCGGCGCGCGCCCGCGAGCTGCCCGCCGACGACTGCGTGCCCAGCGGTGCGCAGACCACCGAGTGTTTCGACGCCGAAAAGCTGAACCGGCTGGTGAAGTAGGCCGCCGCGGCGTGCGGCAGGCTGCTTGCCCGGGTCCCTAGAGCGGAACGTCCACCATCATCTGGCTGTCCAGCGGCTCGACCTGGTCGGCCACCAGCGCGATGCGCTGTTGCAGTTCCTGCGCTCTCACCGGGCGCCCGAACAGGTAGCCCTGGCCGTTCTTGCACCCCAGGTTCAGCAGCAACTGCGCCTCTTCCTCGGTTTCCACGCCTTCGGCCACGGTGTCCACGCCCAGGCTGCGCGACAGGCCCAGGATGGCATCGACGATCTTCGTGCTTTCCGGCCGCTCGCGCAGTGTGCGTACGAAGCTGCGGTCGATCTTGATCTTGTCGAAGGTCATCTCGGCCAGGTAGCTGAGGCTGCTGTAGCCGGTGCCGAAGTCGTCCAGCGTCACCGTCATGCCGGCGGCCTTGAGCGCCAGGATCACCTGGCGCGCGCGCGCGGTGTCGTTGACCAGGGCGGTCTCGGTCAGTTCCACGTCCAGCCGGTGCGGTGGCACCTGGTTTTCCTTCAGCACCGCCAGCAACTGCGGCACCAGGCTCTCGTCCTGGATCTGCTCGGGTGCCACGTTGAACGACAGCCGCCAGTGCGAAGGGAAACGTAGCATGTCCCGGCAGGCCTGGTTCAGCAGCGAGATGGTCAGCGGGCCGATCAGGCCAGAGTCTTCGGCCAGCGAGATGAACTTGTCGGGCGTGAGCAGGCCGCGGGTGGGGTGTTTCCAGCGGCACAGCAGTTCCAGCGACATCACATGCCGTTTCGCCAGACTGACGATGGGCTGGTAGTAGGGAATCAGCTGGCCCTCGCTGATGCCTTCGCGCAGTTCCTGTTCGAGCGCGGCGCGCTCGGACATCGCCTCGTCGAGCTTGGGGTCGTAGACGCAGACGCCGTTCATGCCCGACTTCTTCGCCCGGTACAGCGCTGAATCGGCCTTGCGGATGAGCTCGTCGTCACTGCTGGCGTCGCGCGGGTAGCGCGCGACGCCGACGCTCGCGCCGATGTTGACGGCCAGGTCGCCGAAGTACATCGGCTCGCACAGCGTCTCGATGATGCGTTCAGCCGCGGCCAGGGCCGTGCGCTTGCCATCGGCCTCGTCGATGACGACGACGAACTCATCGCCGCCGTAGCGGGCGCGCAGGTCGCTCTGTCGCAGGCAGCGCCCCAGGCGCACGGCCACTTCCTTAAGTACCAGGTCGCCCACCATGTGGCCGTTGCGGTCGTTGACGGGCTTGAAGCGGTCAAGGTCGACCATCAGCACCGCCAGTTCCTGGTGGTGCTTGGCCGCACGTGCCAGCCGCGTCTGCATGGCATCGTGCAGCGCGGCGCGGTTGTCCAGGCCGGTCAGCAGGTCGCTGGCGGCCAGGCGCTGCACCCGCACCTCGGCTTCCAGCAGCGAACCGCGTGAGTCGTTCAGGCCGCTGGACAGGCGCCGCCAGAGCAGCAAGCCGCCGCCCACGGTGAAGGCCAGAGCCAGCCCGGCGACGATGTAGCTGCGGGTGCGCAGCTCGCGTATCTGGCGTTCGGTGGCGGCCAGCGAGATGGCGGTGAGCTCTTCGGTGGCTTCGCGGATCAGGCGGGTGCGGCTGGTGTAGCGCTCGCCGTCGAAGAGTGTTCGCGCCGAGTCCAGGGCCCCAGAATTCAGGGCGTTCAGGGCCGATTGCCGCATCTGCGCGATCTCGGCGCTGGCTTCCTTGGTCTTGTCGCGATAGCGCTGGGCAACGGTCAGCGGCACCAGCAGGCTGGCGTGCTCGATCTTCTGCGTCAGATTGGCGGTGAGCCGGTCGTAGCGCTCGATCCAGCTCGCTTCGCCAGTCAGCGCGGCGCTCTGGGCGGCTTGCAGCAGTTCCTGTTCAGCCAGGCGGATTTCACCCGCCAGCCGGTTGGCCTGGGCGTGGCGGTCGGCCGCGTGCTCGAGCTGTGCGCTCGACCACAGGCGCTCGGCCAGCAGCGTGGCCGTCAGCAGCGAGGTGCACACCAGCGCCAGGGCCACGGCGCGGAGGGCCTGCCGCATCGTTTCTTCGACGATGGAGACGGTCGGCAGCAGTCGCTGCGTGGGGTGATGGGTGTCTGGCATGGCGGACCGTTGGCTGGGCACTCTTTGCCCTTTGCCTATCGGCCGCCGGCGCGCCCGACTTGAGCGCGATTTGCAGCGGTGTCAGGCCGCCGGCGGGCGCTGTGCTGACTTCGGCCGGAATGCCTTGCAGACGTCCGGGTCGGTTTCCAGGTACGGCCCGCCGATCAGGTCGACGCAGTAAGGCACCGCCGCGAAGATGCCCTGCACGGGCGGCGTGGCCTGCGGCAGGCCCTGCAGCGTTTCGGCAATCGACTTCGGCTGGCCGGGCAGGTTGATGATCAGGGTGCGGCCGCGAATCACCGCCACCTGGCGCGACAGGATCGCGGTGGGTACGAAGGCCAGGCTGATCTGGCGCATCTGCTCGCCGAAGCCGGGCATCACCCGGTCGGCCACGGCCAGGGTGGCTTCGGGCGTGACGTCGCGCAGTGCCGGACCGGTGCCGCCGGTGGTGAGCACCAGGTCGCAGTGGGTGTCGTCGGCCAGTGCGCGCAGGGCGGCGCTGATCTGCGCTTCCTCGTCGGGCACCAGGTGTTCATGCCACTCGACCGGATTGAGCAGGGCCCGGGCCAGCCAGTCCTTGAGCGCCGGGATGCCCTGGTCGGCATAGACGCCGGCTGCGGCGCGGTCGCTGGCCGACACCAGGCCGATGCGCACGGTGTCGAAACGGGGAGCGGCGGGTTCGGTCATAGCGGGTCCGGTCCTTCAGCGGTCATTCAACGGTCTAGCAACGGGCGCAGGAACTGGAAGAGTTCACGATAGCTCTTGGGCTGCCGGTCTTCGGGTTTCAGGCCGGCCGAGTCACGGCGAGCAGCGCGAACCAGGCTGCGCAGCTGCTGGGTGTCGGTGTCGGGGTGCTCGTGCAGCCAGCGTGTCATGGCTTCGTCGTCGGTGACCAGCGCCAGCCGCCACTGTTCGGCCTGGTGCAGTGCCAGCGTGTTTTGCGCCGAGCCCAGCGTGGCCACGGCCACGGCCTCGCGCAGCGCGGCCTCGTCGGCGTTGTGCATCAGCTTGCCGATGTACTGCAGCTGGCGGCGCTTGCCCTCGAACGACTTGGTGCGGCGGTAGTCCTCGAACGCGTCGCGAAGCGAATCGGGCATGTCGATGCGGTCCAGGCGCTCGCGCGACAGTTCCGTCAGCTGCACGCCCAGGGCCTGCAGGTCGTGCGACTTCTGCTTCAGCCGGGTCTTGCTGGGGCGGATGTCGAAGGGGTCGACGTCGGGCCCGAGTTCGGCATCGGATTCGGCGGCGCTGTCGGGCTCGCCGCCGTAGTGCACATCGGTCCCGCGGTGGGGTGCGGCGCGTCGGCTCATGGTGTGGGTGCGCGTGCCTGCTGCTTTGAAGGGTGCCGATTATCATCTGCGGCTTGTCTTCAATGCCGCTTTCAATGCGCGCCCCTTCGATGTCTTCATCCCGTCCCGACCAGGGCTTTGCCTACCGCAAGGACCAGTTTCAGCAGATCGTCGAAGACACCCTGGCCCTGGCCAGGAAATTGGGCGCCAGCGACGCCGGGGCCGAAGTCTCCGAAGGCGTCGGTTTGTCGGTGTCGGTGCGCAAGGGCGAGCTTGAAAACGTCGAGCGCAACCGCGACAAGTCGCTGGGTGTCAGCGTCTACCTGGGCCAGCGCCGCGGCAACGCCAGCACCTCGGACTTCTCGCCCGCAGCGCTGAAGCAGACGGTGCAGGCCGCCTACGACATCGCCCGCTTCACTGCCGAAGACCCGGCCGCCGGCCTGCCCGACGCCGAAGACCTGGCCACGCCCGAACAGGTGGCACGCGACCTCGACCTGTTCCACCCCTGGGCCATCGACGCTGCCGCAGCCGCCGAACTGGCCCAGCGCTGCGAGGCGGCCGCCATGGCGGTCAGCAAGAAGATCACGAATTCCGAAGGCGCCGGGGTTTCTGCCCAGCAGGCGCATTTCTGGGCCGGCAGCACCCGCGGCTTCCGCGGCGGCTATGCCAGTTCACGCCACTACGTTTCGGTGTCGCCGATCGCCGGCAAGGGCCGCGACATGCAGCGCGACGCCTGGTACACGTCGATGCGTGATGCCGCCGACCTCGCCGATGTCGAGGCCGTGGGCCGCTACGCCGCCGAGCGGGCGCTGGCGCGCCTGAAGTCCAGCCGGGTGGCCACCGGTGAAGTGCCCGTGCTGTTCGAAAGCACCGCCGCCGCTGGGCTGCTGGGCGCCTATGTACAGGCGACTTCGGGTGGTGCGCTGTACCGCAAGGCCACCTTCCTGCAAGGCAGCCTGGGCAAGACCGTTCTGGCCAAACACATCGACATCTCCGAAGACCCGCACATCCTGAAGGGCAAGGGCAGCGCCCCCTTCGACGACGAAGGCGTCCTCACCCGCGCGCGCAGCATCGTGCAGCGTGGCGTGTGCAAGAGCTACTTCCTCAGCAGCTACTCGGCCCGCAAGCTGGGCATGAAGACCACCGGCCACGCTGGCGGCTCGCAGAACCTGGCGATGACGAGCCGGCTCACCCAGCCCGGCGACGACCTGCCGGCCATGCTGCGCAAGCTGGGCCGCGGCCTGTTCGTCACCGAACTGATGGGCCAGGGCGTGAACTACGTCACGGGCGACTATTCGCGCGGCGCGGCGGGTTTCTGGGTCGAGGGCGGGAAGATCGTCCACCCGGTGCATGAAGTCACCATCGCCGGCAACCTGGCGCGGATGTTCAAGGACATCGCCGCCGTGGGCGCCGATGTCTACACCAGCGGCAGCAAGAGCGTGGGCTCGGTGCTGGTGGAACGCATGAAACTCGCCGGCAGCTGAGTGCCGGACGTCGGACAGATTTCCAGCTGACTGTCCGACGCCCGTCAAAGGCTGGCCGGCCTGCAAGCCCGCCGGCTGAACGGCGAAGGGGAAAACCCGCCCGGAGAGTGGCTTACCCCCCTCCTAGAATTCCGCGCGTCACGAACCGTCCCGCGCGGGACTCCCAGGAGAAACATTCATGGAACGTCGTTCCTTCGTTCACGGCGCAGGTCTGGCCGGCATTCTTGCAGCCGGCACAGCACCCGCCGTCGTCCACGCCCAGGCCAACATCCGCTGGCGGCTCACTTCGGGCTTTCCGAAGACCTTGGACACCATCTTCGGTGCCGCCGACACCTTCGCCAGGAAGGTCAAGGAACTCAGCGGCGGCAAGTTCGAGATCACGACCCACGCAGCGGGTGAACTGGTGCCCATGCCTGGGCTGGTGGATGCGGTGCAGGCCGGCACGGTGGAGATGGGCCACACCGCGCCCTACTACTATTTCGGCAAGAACGACGCCTTCGCGCTGGGCTGCGCCATCCCCTTCGGCCTGAACAGCCGCCAGATGACGGCCTGGATGTACGACGGCAACGGCCTCAAGCTGATGCGCGAGTTCTACGCCGGCTACAACATCATCAGCTTCCCGATGGGCAACACCGGCGCGCAGATGGGCGGCTGGTACCGCAAGGAAATCAAGACCGTGGCCGACATGAAGGGCCTGAAGTTCCGCGTCGGTGGCTTCGCCGGCAAGGTCACCAGCCGCCTGGGAACGGTGTCGCAGAACATTCCGGGTGGCGAGATCTACCAGGCGCTGGAAAAGGGCACGATCGACGCCGCCGAATGGGTGGGCCCGTACGACGACCAGAAGCTGGGCTTGAACAAGGTGGCGCCGATCTACCACTTCCCGGGCTGGTGGGAAGGTGGCCCGCAGCTCGACCTGTACGTCAACACCAAGGCCTACGCCACGCTGTCGGCCGAATACAAGGCCATCATCGAATGTGCTTCGGCTTTTGCGCACACCGAGATGCAGGCCAAGTACGATGCCCGCAACCCGGCCGCGCTGAAGGCCCTGGTGGCTGGCGGGGCACGGCTCGTGGCCTTCCCGAATCCGGTGCTGGCAGCGGCTTTCAAGGAAGCCATGGCGCTGTACAGCGAGGTCAGCGCCAGCAACCCGGCCTTCAAGAAGATCTACGACGACTACGCGAACTTCCGCCGCGAAGCCAACCTGTGGTTCCGCTTCACCGAAGCGCGCTTCGACAGCTTCATGCAGCAACAGCGTCTGTAAGCTCGGGGCCCGCGCCAGCCCAGCAAAAAGCCCCGCACTGCGGGGCTTTTTCGTTGACCGAGCCACGCCGCCGCAGGGCGGTCAAGGCTTCTTCGGCTGCGCTTCGGCGTCCTTCTTCATCGAGTCTTCCAGCGCCTTCATCGGGTCTTCGCCTTCGGGTTCGCTGGCTGCCGCATCGCCGCCTTCGGCTGCCGACGCGGCCGGGTCGGGGTCGGGCAGACCCATGCTTTCCAATGCCTTGGTGGCGTCGATCACCGGGCCCTTGCTGATGTTGCCGCTGACGAGTTCCGGGTTGAACACCACCATCGCCACCATGATGAGCTGCAGGATGATGAAGGCGATCGAGCCCTTGTAGATCTGCGCCGTGGTCACCGCCGGGATGCGTTCGCCGGTGATGCGGTCGTCGTAGTCCTTCTTCGCGGCCACGCTGCGCAGGTAGAACAGGGCGAAACCGAATGGCGGCGTGAGGAAGCTGGTCTGCAGGTTCATCGCCAGGATCACGCCGAACCAGATCAGGTCGATCCCCATCTTGTCGGCCACCGGCGCCAGGATGGGCACGACGATGAAGGCGATCTCGAAGAAGTCGATGAACATGCCCAGCACGAAGACGAGAATGTTCACCACCAGCAGGAAGCCCATCTGCCCGCCGGGCAGCTTGTCGAACAGGTGCTCGACCCAGATGTGGCCATCGGCGGCGTTGAAGGTGAAGCTGAAGACGGTGCTGCCGATCAGGATGAACATCACGAACACCGACAGCTTGGCCGTGCTGTCGAGCGCCTGCTTCAGCAGAGACAAGCCCAGCTTGCGGCGCGCGCCGGCCATGATCAAGGCGCCCAGCGCGCCCATCGCGCCGCCCTCGGTGGGCGTGGCGATGCCCAGGAAGATGGTGCCCAGCACCAGGAAGATCAGCACCAGCGGCGGAATCAGCACGAAGGTGACCTGCTCGGCCAGCTTCGACAGCAGCCCGAAGCGCAGCAGCCGGTTGGCCAGCGCCAGCGCCAGGCCCAGCAGCGAGGCCACGGTCATCGACAGGATGATCGTCTCGTCGGTGGGTGCGGCGGTTTCGCGGCCGATCCAGCCACCGATGACGCTGCTGTGCACCTGCGACCAGCCCCAGCCGGCCGCGGCACACAGAACCAGCAGAGCCAGCAGCGAGCGGTGGCCGGAGGCGCCGTCGCTCTCGCGGTAGATGCGGGCTTCGGGCGGCAGCGCCGGCACCCACTTCGGCTTGATCAGGGCCACGGCCAGGATGAACAGCAGGTACAGGCCCACCAGCATGAGGCCGGGAACCAGTGCGCCGGCGTACATGTCGCCCACCGAGCGGCCCAACTGGTCGGCCAGCACGATGAGCACCAGCGAAGGCGGTATCGCCTGCGCCAGCGTGCCGCTGGCGGTGATGGTGCCGGTGGCGATGGTGCGGTTGTAGCCGTAGCGCAGCATGATCGGCAGCGAGATCAGGCCCATGCTGATGACGGCCGCCGCGACCACGCCGGTGGTGGCTGCCAGCAGCGCACCCACCAGCACCACGGCCACGGCCAGGCCGCCGCGCAGCGGGCCGAACACCTGGCCGACGGTTTCCAGCAGGTCTTCGGCCATGCCCGAGCGCTCGAGGATGATGCCCATCAGCGTGAAGAACGGGATCGCCAGCAGGGTGTCGTTCTGCATGATCCCGAAGACCCGCAACGGCAGCGCACCGAACAGGTTGGTCGGGAACAGCCCGGCTTCCATGCCGACGAAGCCGAACAGCAGGCCGGTGGCCGCCAGCCCGAAGGCCACCGGGATGCCGGTCAGCAGGAACAGGAACAAGCCCGCGAACATCAGCGGGACGAAGTTCTGAACGATGAAGGCGGTCATGGGGCCTTGCCCTTCGCGGCCAGCAGGGCCTCTTCACGCGCCAATGCCTCTCTCGCCATTTCGGCGACGAAGGCGTCTTCCTCGCTCGATTCTTCGGCCTCGGCAAATGGGTAAGCGCGCTGGCCGCTGAGGAAGGCGATGCGCTTGATGCCTTCGGATACGCACTGCAACAGCAGAATCGCGAAGCCTAGCGGGATCATCAGCAGCACTGGCCAGCGGATCAGGCCGCCGGCGTTCTGGCTCATCTCGCCCGAGACCCAGGCGCGTTCGAACACTGGCCAGGACAGGTACATCAGGATGAGGCACAGCGGAATCGTGAAGAGCACGATGCCTGCCAAGTCGATCATGGCGTTCGTGCGCCGCGAGAGCTTGGTGGAAATGAAGTCGATGCGCACATGGGCGTTGCGCAGAAAGACATAGCCCGAGCCGAGCATGAAGACGGCGGCGAACAGGTACCACTGGATCTCGAGGTAGGCGTTCGAGCCGATGTCGAAGGCCTTGCGCATGATGGCGTTGCCGGCGCTGATCAGCACCGCGGCCAGCACCAGCCAGCCCACCAGCTTGCCGATCCATTCATTGATGCGGTCGATGGCCCCGGCCAGGGCGAGCAGGGCGCCCATGTCTGCCTAGAGCGCGCGGGCCGCGTCGAACAGGCGCGCTGAACGGGCGCCGGACCGGCAGAACGCCAGCAGCGGCCGTGGCAGTTCGGCCAGCATTCGGGCAAACGCGGCGATCTCTTCAGGCGACTGGTAGCCGCCATCCACCGGCAGGTGCCGGTAGACCAGGCTCGCGGCCAGGGCCGCAGCCTCGATCTCGGCACTGGTGGGCTGGTCAGGCTCGAACTCGTGGTCCGGGCGGTTGTTGACGACGCTGCGGAAGCCCGCGCGGGCGGCCTCGGCCATCGCGGCGGGGGTCAGCTGGGGTGCGACGCAGACGTCGGCGGCGACGGCGCGCAAGGGCAGGGTGTTGCTCATGGGGCGCTACTTTGCCAGACCCGGGCCCAGCGCGGCTTTCACCGCGGCCGACAGCAGGCCCATGTCGGCCTGCCCGGCCAGCTGTGCCTTGGCAGCACCCATCACACGGCCCATGTCGCCAGGGCCGGGCGCGCGGCCCAGCTCGGCAGCCAGGGCGCTGACGATGCCGGCCACGGCCTGGGTGATCTCGGCTTCGCTCAGGCGCTGTGGCAGGTAGGCCTGCAGCACCACGATCTCGGCGCGTTCCTTCGCGGCCAGGTCTTCGCGGCCCCCGGTCTCGAAAGCGCTGACCGAGTCCTTGCGCTGCTTGATCATCTTGTCGACGATGGCCACGACGGCGGCGTCGTCGAGCACGATGCGTTCATCGACCTCGCGCTGCTTGCACGCGGCCAGCAGCATGCGGATGGTCGACAGGCGCTCGGCATCCTTCGCGCGCATCGCGACCTTCATGTCTTCGTTGACGCGGTCCTTCAGGCTCATGCGGGGCTCCTGGCCAAACAGACGAGCCCGCGGCGGATTTCCGGCGCGGGCTCGTCGATCAGATCGAGCGGGTGAGGCCAGCCCTGGCGGGCAGCGCCACCCGAATCACGAGATCAGTACAGCTTCTTCGGCAGCTGCATGCTGCGAACGCGCTTGAAGTGACGCTTGACGGCCGCGGCCTTCTTGCGCTTGCGCTCGGAAGTGGGCTTCTCGTAGAACTCGCGTGCGCGCAATTCGGTGAGCAGGCCGATTTTCTCGATGGTGCGCTTGAAGCGGCGCAGGGCGACGTCGAACGGCTCGTTCTCTTTGACGCGAATGGTGGTCATGGGTGAAGCGTTTCTCGTGGGGCTGCGCAGCGGCAAAAAGTCAGAGCTGCCGGGTTGTCCTGGGCCTGTCTTCGTGCGGCCAATGCAGCGGGTGGGCCAGCAAAGCCCGCGAGTATAAACCGTTCCAGCGTCGCAGCGCTACAACGCCTTGCCACAGGCTGCAGCGCTGGCCCAGGCCCACTGGAAGTTGTAGCCGCCCAGCCAACCCGTGACATCGACGACCTCGCCGATGAAATACAGCCCCGGCACATGGCGGCTGGCCATGCTTTGCGAGTCGAGCTCGCGCGTGTCGACGCCGCCGGCCATGACCTCGGCCTTGCGCCAGCCTTCGGTGCCGGTGGGTACCACCTGCCACTTCGACAGGCTTTCTCCCAGGCGTGCGAGGTCGCGGTCGCGCACTTCCGCCAGCGGGCGCTGTGCCGGCAGGTCGTGCAGCTGGAGCCAGGTCTGGGCCAGTCGCTCGGGCAGGTGCAGCGCGAGCTCGTTGCCGAGCTGCCGGCGTGAAGTCGACTTGGCCTGGCGCAGCTGTTCGGCCAGGCCGCTGTCGGCCAGGGCCAGGCGCAGCGGCGTGCCCGGTTGCCAGAAGCTTGACACCTGCAGAACCGCAGGGCCGCTCAGCCCCCGGTGGGTGAACAGCAGGTCTTCAACGAAGCGCCCACGCTGGCGGCCTTCGCCGGTTTCGATGGCCACCTCGAGCGACAGGCCGGCCAGAGCAGCAAACGGTGCCCAGGCGGCGGCGTCGAAAGTCAAGGGCACGAGCGCCGGCCGCGGCTCCACGACACGGTGGCCGAACTGCCGGGCCAGCCGCAGGCCCCAGTCGGTCGCGCCGATCTTCGGCACCGGCAGCCCGCCTGTGGCCACCACCAGGCGTGCAGCGGTGACGCTGCCGCGCGAGGTGTCGAGCTCGAAGCCGGCCGGGCCGTGGCGAACGGCGTTGACGCTGCACGGTTGCCAGTGCGTGACATGACCCAGCGCACATTCGGCCAGCAGCAGGCGGATCACCTGCTCGGCGGACTCGTCGCAGAAGAGCTGGCCGCGGTGCTTTTCATGAAAAGCCACGCCATGCCGCTGCAGCAGCGCGATGAAGTCAGCCGGCGTATAGCGCGCCAGGGCCGACTTGCAGAAGGCTGGGTTCTCCGAAAGGAAATTGGCGGGTGTCGTGTCGCGGTTGGTGAAGTTGCAGCGGCCGCCGCCCGAGATGCGGATCTTCTCGGCCACCTTGTCGGCATGGTCCACGAGCAGCACCTTCAGCCCCCGTTGCCCTGCGACCCCGGCGCAGAACAGGCCGGCGGCGCCAGCGCCGACGACGATGGCGTCAAATGTGTGCATCGGGCCGATTATCGGCACCGACGCGCGGGCGGGTCAGCGTGCCTGCCGGCTCTGAAAGGCCTGGCCTTGGTCCAGCGCCACCAATGCCTGCTGGATGGCCTGTACCTGGCGTGTCAGCGGCGCAGGTGCCGGCCGCTCGCCGGCCAGCACCGACTGGATGTACAGCGCCGTGGTGGCCCCGTCGTTATCGCGTGGCAGCAAGGGCAGTTCCGTCACGACGCCGTCCTGTGCCGGCACGCAGGCGGCGGCGTAGGGCTGTCCGGCGACGTAGGTATCGATGCGGGGCTGCCGGCGCGGGTCGGCCACGGGTTCGCCTTCGGTGCCGCGCAGCAACATCGCGTCGACGGCTTCGCGCTGAACCCATTGCGACATCAGCGTGCTGAACTCTGGATGGGTGGTGTTGACGATCCGCAGGCAACGCGCCGCCCCCAGCGGATTCAGCATCTTCGCAATGCTGTGGCCGCTGTTGCGCAGGCCGACGGTCCAGCGGACGTTCAGCAGCCGCTGCAAGGGTTGGCACAGGGTTTCCAGCGCCATGAAGGCGGGTTCGCGGCGCGCCCAGGCCGCGTGCACATCGGCCTGCTGCTGGGCACGGGGCAGGCCCAGGTCGTGGAAGATCTGCGCCGTCGACACGCGCACGGGTTCGCTGGCCGGCCCATGCACGAGCACGCGGGCGCCGGCACGCGCCAGTTCCATCGCCAGCAGCGGCGTCAGGTTGGGAAGGCGGCGCGAGCCGTTGTAGCTGGGGATCAGCACCACCGGCCGGTCGCTGCGCACGCGCAGGCAGCGTTCATGGGCGGCGTCCAGGAAGCCGGCCAGTTCGTCCAGCGTCTCGCCCTTCATGCGCAGGGCCATCACGAAGGCCCCGAGTTCGAGGTCGCTGACCTCGCCGTCGAGCACCTGCCCCATGACAGCGCTGGCCCGAGCGCGGTCGAGGTGGCGGGCACCCTGCGCGCCGCGCCCGATGTCCTTCAAGATGGGGATGATGCTCAAGGCTTGTCTTCCTGTGCGAGTGGCACCTGAATTTGTGAGCCATCTGCCGCAAGAAGCGGGCCCGATAACGGGCAGCCCCTAAGTTGTTGCAGATAATCGGCAAACTAGGGAATCAGGCGGCGATTGGGCTTGCCCTGGCCGCTGTGTACCACCAACATTCGAGGCCAGGGTCTTCCTCGCTGCGCCCGCCGCCAGACCTCTTGCCTGTTCCCCCCCCCCTATGAGCCACCACCCTGATTCCTCGCCTCTGGCGCCCATGGGCATGGTGGGTGAGATCCTGCCCGCATTGCTGGCAGCGCGCGGTGAGGCCTGGGCCCTCAAAGACCTGGCGACGGGCCGCTATGCGCACGCCAGCGCGGCCTGGTTGGCCTGGCTCGGTCAGGGCGCCGAGGCGGTGCAAGGCCATACCGACGCCGAGATCTTCGAAGCCCCGCTGGCAGGGGCAATGCGTGCCGCCGAACTCACCGCCCAGGCCCAGAACGGCCCGCTGTGCAGTGAGCATCGCTTCGACTGGGGCGGCCAGCGCCGTGCCTTCAATGTCTGGCGAGTGGTGACCCCGCCTGACGAGCGCGGCACACGCTGGCTTTTCGCCTTGTGGTCCGATCTGTCGGAAACCCACCGCCAGGAAGCCCAGCTGCGCGCTGCCCTGGACCAGATCGAACAGCACCAGCGTGCCAACGAGGCGCTGCGCCGTGAACTTGCCGACCAGGCACTGCGAGACCCGTCGTCGGGCCTGTACTCGCGGGCCCATTTCGAAGATCAATTGCGGCGCGAGGTCGACTTGTCGACGCGTGAGCACCGCGAATTTGCGCTCGTGCTGATGGCCATCGACCCGGCCAGCGAAAAAGTCAGTGCGCTCGGACATGACGGCCAGACCCGCGTGCTCGAAGCCATGGGCACCCTGCTGCGCAGCGGTACCCGCGCCATGGACGCTTCGTGCCGGCTCGACGAAGGGCGCTTCGCGGTGCTGCTGTCGGGCGTGGGCCTGGCCACGGCGCATTCGCGCATGGAAGGGCTGCGTCGCAAGTGCGCCACGCAGATCGTCATGCATGGCGGGCAGGAACTCGGCTTCACCGTGGCGATGGGCGTCGCCAGCTTCCCGCACACGGCGCATTCCCAGGACGAACTCATCGCCGCCTGCGAGGCCGCGCTGGCCGAAGCCAAGCGCCGTGGTGGCAACCATGTCACCCTGGCGGCCATCCGCTTCGAGTCGGGCCGCTGACGTCCCTCGACGGCAGGCGGCCCACCGCTCAGCCTTCCAGCCCCTTTTTTAGCATGTAGGCCGCCAGGCCGAGCAGCAGGCAGGCAAACAAGCGCCTGAGCTTGGCCGTGTCCATGCGCTGCGCGACACGTGCACCTAGCGGCGCCAGCGTCATGCTGGCCGCAGCAATGACCAGCAGCGCCGGCAAGTACAGGTAGCCGACGACACCGGGCAGCGCAGGTGGCAGGTTCCAGCCGCTGACGACGTAGCCCGCGGTGGCCGCCAGGGCGATGGGGAAGCCGATCGCGGCACTGGTGCCCACGGCATGGCGGATGGGCACGCTGCACCACACCATGAAAGGCACCGACATGAACGCACCACCGGCACCCAGCAGGCCCGAAAAGAAGCCGATGGCGGCACCCGCTGCCGTCTGCCCTGCCAGGCCCGGCATCTCGCGACCCGGGCGGGGTTTGCGGCTGCGGAACATGTTCACCGCCGACCAGCCGATGAAGGCGGCGAAGAACAAGGCCAGGCCCTGGCCCTTGAACAAAGCGAAGGCCCCCGCACCGGAAGCCAGGCCACCCAGCAGGATGCCGGGCGCCAGGCCACGCACGAGATCCCAGCGCACGGCACCCAGCCGATGATGCGCGCGCAAGCTCGACACAGAGGTGAAGAGGATCGTCGCCATCGATGTGGCGATGGCGATCTTCACGGCCATGGCCAAGGGCACACCGCGACCGGTGACGATGGCCGTGAGGAAGGGCACCATCATCATGCCGCCGCCCACGCCCAGCAGGCCGGCCAGGAAGCCGCCGACCATGCCGAGGGCCAGCAGTTCAGCGATCAGCAGGAAACCGAGTTCAGGCAAGGGGCGCCTGTTGCAGCAGTGCCAGCACCGCCTGCCATTCGGCCGGTGTCACGGGCGTGATCGACAGCCGGTTGCCACGCTGCAGCACCTGCATGCTGGCCAGTTCAGGCGCCTGGCGCATCTCGCGCAGCGCCAGCAGCCGGGTCTTGCGAACCAGGCGCACGTCCAGCTGCAGCCAGCGCGGCTGCGCGGGCGTGGATTTCGCGTCGAAGTACGGGCTCGCCGAGTCGAACTGGGTCGTGTCGGGCTGCAGGCCGCCGGCGATCTCTGCCAGGCCGGCAATGCCCGGTTCGGCGCAGGACGAGTGATAGAACAACACGCCGTCACCGGGGCGCATGGCGTCGCGCATGAAGTTGCGCGCCTGGTAGTTGCGCACGCCCGTCCAGGGCAGGGTCTGACCGGGGGCAGCAGCGAGGTGATCGATCGACACCTCGGCGGGTTCGCTCTTCATCAGCCAGTGGTTCGGCCAGGGCGGGGGCGGGCTGGCGAGGGGCATGAAGAGCTGGAGATAAGGTGTCCGCCGTGAGCCGTGAACCGCATTCCTGAACCCTCAGGGAAGTTCAGGTGGGCGAGGTCAGCTGGGCTTCGGGTTCATCTGACGCGAGACGATCACACCAGCTCAGCAATGTTCCAAGCCCTGGCTCTATGAGCATCGGTCCAAGGAAATATAGAGCTCACGCATTCACGACGGACAGGTGCATTCTAGGCACACGCGATTGGCCTTGGGTTGCGCTGGATGTCACAGCAGCCGCCCATCTTCGGACAGGGCTTCGTCGACCCGGCGCACGAGGGCGTCGATGTCCACGCCGTGGCCGTCGTTCGACGGCGCGGATGCCGGCGGACTGGCCGATGCATGGGCTGGCACAGCGCCACGTTCAGCCAGTTGATAGGCCAGGTTCAGCGCCGCCAGCACCGCGATGCGTTCACGCGCCTTCACCTTGCCGGAGTCGCGGATGCCGACCATTTCGCGGTCGACACTCGCCACCGCGGACCGCAGCAGGTTTTCACCGCCTTCAGGGCAGCCCAGCACGTAGGCCTGGCCGAGGATGGAGACTTCGATCTGCTTCATGCCGCGCCCGCTGAATCGGATGCGTTGGCTGACGCGGGTGCCGCAGCTTCGGCAGGCAGCCGGTGGAGCAATGCGTCGATGCGCGAGCGCGCCGCGCCCAGGCGGGAGCGCAGGCTGTCGCGCTCGGCCGTCACGGCCGTCAGCTGCTGTTCGGTCAGCGCCAGGCTGCGTTGCAGTTCCCCATGCCGCAGGATCAGGCGTTCGACCCGTTCGGCGAGATCCTCGAGCTTGGACATGTTGGCTGGCCTTTCCGCTGCGCTCATTGTAGGAGCGCGACTTCAGCCGGCTCGAGCCGATTTGAGGCGCTTGCGGCCCTCGTCGCAGCAGTCGTTCACGGTGCAGCGCAGGCATTGCGGCTGCCGCGCCTGGCAGACATAGCGGCCGTGCAGGATGAGCCAGTGGTGGGCGTCGACGAGGTAGCGCGCCGGCACTCGACGCATCAGGGCCTGTTCCACTTCCAGCGGGTTGCGGCCTGGCGCCAGGCCCGTGCGGTTGCTCACCCGGAAGATGTGCGTGTCCACGGCCATCGCCGGTTCGCCGAAGGCGACGTTGAGCACGACATTGGCCGTCTTGCGGCCCACGCCCGGCAAGGCCTGCAGCGCTTCGCGTGAACGCGGGATCTGGCCGCCATGCTGGTCGACGAGGATGCGGCAGGTGGCCAGCAGGTTTTTCGCCTTCGTCCGGTACAGGCCGATGGTGCGGATGAGTTCCGTCACCCGGTCGAGCCCGAGATCGAGCATGCGCTGGGGGGTGTGCGCCAGCGCGAAGAGCCGTCGCGTGGCCTTGTTCACGCTGACATCGGTGGCCTGGGCCGACAGCAGCACGGCCGCCAGCAGCTCGAAGGTGTTGGTGTAGACCAGTTCGGTCTGCGGCTGTGGGTTGGCTGCGGCAAGCCGCGCAAAGAAGGTTTCGATCTGGGTGCTGTTCAATGCATTCGTACTCAATCTGGCGGCGGTTTTGCCGAGAACCCCGGGGAAAACACCGAAACGGCCGAAACGGCCGAAACGGCCGAAAAGCCCCGGGTGACCCCGGGTAACGATGATCCTCCAAAGCCTGATGCCCTGGGCGCGCCCGCATGCGCCCGCCCTGACAGCCCAGGGCTTCGACGCCCGGCGGGAGCAGAGCCGCCTGTCGACCGAGGTGCTGCGCCGGGCCGCGCATCTCCTGGCCATGACTGCCGGCGACCGCGGCAGCGCAGAACAGCAGGTGCAGCAGTTCTGCGAGACGCTGGCGCAGGCCAGCCCGCACCTGAGCCTGTGCTGGGTGTGGTTCGGCGACGCCGACGCACCCGTGATCAAGCCGCACATCGTCGCCGGCCCGGCCTCGAACTGGGCTGCCGAGTTGCACATCCCGCGCAACCTGCTCACCGAGCACGGCCCGGCCTACAAGGCGCTGGCGGGTTGCGCGCCCGAACCCTTCAATGTCAACGCCTGGTCACTGTACCCGCCCTGGCGCGAAGCTGCCAGGCGCCACGAGGTGCGCTCGGTGCTGGCGCTTCCCCTGATACCGCCCATGGACCCGCGCCGTGGCCTGCTGGTGCTGTATGCGGACACGCCCGACTACTTCACGGCCGTCGGCCAGCCGCTCTTCGAGGCGCTGGCCGAACTGATGAGCACCGTGCTGTCGAATGTGGCCCGCAACCAGCAGCTGGCGCTGGCAGCCCGAACCGACGTGCTGACGGGACTGCCGAACCGCGCCCATGCCCAGGCGGAACTGCTGCGCCTGGCCCAGGCCGAGCACCACCACCCGGTGTCGCTGCTGCTCATCGACCTGGACCACTTCAAGTCGATCAACGACGGGCATGGCCATGCCGTCGGCGATGCCGTGCTCGTGTCCTGCGCTGCCACCCTGCGCGAAACGCTCAGGCGCAGCGACGAACTGGCGCGCTGGGGCGGCGAGGAATTTGTCGTCTGGCTGCCGCGCACCGGTCTGGACGACGCCATGTGCGTGGCCGACAAGCTGCGGCGGGCGATTTCTGCGCGGCCCCATGCCGGCGAGTTGCTGCCGGGCGGCAGGCGCGTCACGATGTCGGTGGGCGTGGCCCAATGGCGGGCCGATGAGTTGCTGCGCGACGTGCTGCTGCGTGCCGACCGGGCGATGTACGCCGCGAAAAACGCCGGGCGCGACTGCGCGGTGCTGGCGCCGGAGCTCTAGTCGGCCGTGCGCTTCTGGCGCGCACGGGCCATGGCGGCTTCAATGACGGCGCGCTTGGCGGCCAGCACCTCGGGGTCGGTCAGGCGGCTGTGGCTGGCCAGGTCCGACAGCTTCGTGGCGGCCTTGGCGGCCAGGCGCTCGTCGTTCTCGCGCCTCTCGCGCGACAGGCGCAGGGTGCGCGCCAGGTAGCGCTGCTGGGCGGCATCGGCCTGCTCGCTGGACCAGGCCTGCCAGCCGCTGCGGCCAGGTGTCACGGGCACCAGGCTGATGCAGTCGACCGGGCAGGCCGGCACACACAGCTCGCAGCCCGTGCACTGCGCGTCGACGACGGTGTGCATCAGCTTGGAGGCACCGATGATGCAGTCCACCGGGCAGGCCTTGATGCACAGCGTGCAGCCGATGCACCAGGCCTCGTCGATGACGGCCAGCATGCGTGGCCCTTCACTGCCACGGCCTGGGTCCAGCGGCTGCACCTCGCGGCCGCTGATCGCAGCCAGTCGCACGATGCCTGCGGCACCGCCGGGCGGGCAGCGGTTGATGTCGGCTTCGCCGCTGGCCATGGCTTCGGCATAACGCCGACAATCAGGGTATCCGCAGCGGGTGCACTGGGTCTGCGGAAGCGCCGCGTCCAGCCGTTCGGCCAGGGCGCGGATGGTGGCCGGCGCGTTCAGCGGCTGCGCGCGGTCTTCACGGCCGCGAGCTTGGCGCGGCCCTTGGCGGCACCCGTGGCCTCGCTGCGCGCCGGCTGGCTGGCCTCGACGCTGTCGAAGCGGCTGATGAAGGCCCGAACCTCCGGGTAAACCTTCTCGCGCCATCGGCGGCCGCTGAAGATGCCGTAATGGCCGGCACCTTCGGCGTCGTAGTGCAGGCTGCGACTGGCGGGAATGCCTCCGCACAGGTCGTGCGCTGCCTTGGTCTGGCCGGCGCCGGAGATGTCGTCGAGCTCGCCCTCGATCGTCAGCAGGGCGGTGCGCGTGATGTCCTGCGGGCGCACCAGTTCGCCGCGCACATGCCAGCTCTGGTTGACGAGGGCGAAGTCCTGGAATACGGTCTTGATGGTGTCCAGGTAGTACTCGGCAGGCATGTCGAGCACGGCGTTGTACTCGTCATAGAACTGCCGGTGCGACTCGGCGCTGTCGTCGTCGCCCTTGATCAGGTCCTGGAAGTAGTCGTAATGGCTCGTCAGATGGCGGTCGGGGTTCATCGCCACGAAGCCGGTGTGCTGCAGGAAGCCCGGGTACACGGCACGACCGGCGCCAGGGAAGTTGCCCGGCACCCGGAAGATCACGTTGTTCTCGAACCAGCTGTGGCTCTTGTTCATCGCCAGGTTGTTGACGGCGGTGGGGCTCTTGCGGGCGTCGATGGGGCCGCCCATCATCGTCATGCTCAGCGGCGTGGTCTCGCCGCGACTGGCCATCAGCGACACCGCAGCCAGTACCGGCACGGTGGGCTGGCAGACCGAGATGACGTGCACGTCGGGGCCGATCAGGCGGATGAACTCCTGCACGTATTCGACATAGTCGTCCAGGTGGAAGGGGCCGGCGGCCAGCGGCACCATGCGTGCGTCGGTCCAGTCGGTGATGTAGACCTTGTGGTCGTGCAGCAGGCTCTTGATGGTGTCGCGCAGCAGCGTGGAATGGTGGCCCGACAGCGGCGCCACCACCAGCACGGTGGGCTGGGTCTTCATCAGGCCGAGCGCAGCTTCGTTGTCGGTGAAACGCTTGAAGCGCAACAGGCGGCAGAACGGCTTGGCCAGGGCTACCTGCTCCTGCACGGCCACGTCCACCGTGCCGACGCGGGCGCTGGTGATGTTGAACGGCGGCTTTTCGTATTCCTTGGCCAGCCGGTGCAGCAGGTCGAAGCTGGCCGACATGCGCTGCGCCATCGGAAGCTGGGCGAACGGCGACAGCGGGTGGTCGTAGAGTTTGGCCGAAGCGCTGGCGAATTCGGAGAACGGCGCCATCAGGGCGCGTTGGGCTTCGTACAGCTGATAGAGCATGCGGGTCTCCGTTCGCAGATCAATGACCAAATGTACGCCAATTGCTGCACTGCAGCAATGTGTTTACTGCGCGGGGGCTTCGGCCATCACTTTCGCCAGCGCCGCGACCACGGCGTCAAGGTTGCGGCTGTTCAGAGCCGCCACGCAGATTCGCCCGGAATCCAGACCATACACGCCGAACTCGGCGCGCAAACGCTGCATCTGCGGGGTGGTCAGGCCGGAGTAGCTGAACATGCCCTTCTGCCGCGTGATGTAGACCAGGTCGCCGGCCACGCCTGCAGCGCGTAGCTTGTCGACCAGTGCCGTGCGCATGGCACGGATGCGCAGGCGCATGCCGGCCAGTTCGTCTTCCCACATGGTGCGCAGGGCGGGCGTGGTCAGCACGGTGGCCACCAGCGTGGCGCCAAAGGTGGGCGGCGTGCTGTAGTTGGTGCGGATGACGATCTTCAGCTGCGAAAGCACGCGGCTGGCCTCTTCCTTGCTGCCGCAGACGACGCTGAGCGCGCCCACGCGCTCGCCGTAGAGCGAGAAGCTCTTCGAGAACGAGGTCGAGACGAAGAAGTCGATGCCACTGGCCAGGAATTGCTGGACGACGGCGCCGTCTTCCTGGATGCCGTCGCCGAAGCCCTGGTAGGCCATGTCGAGGAAGGGCACCAGCCCGCGTGCCTGGCAGGCCGCGACCACCTGCTGCCACTGGGCCGGGCTGATGTCGCAGCCGGTGGGGTTGTGGCAGCAGGCATGCAGCACCACCACGGTGCCGGCGGCGGCGGCGTTCAGCGCGGCCAGCATCTCGGTGAAGCGCACGGCGCGGGTGGCCGGGTCGTAGTAGGGGTAGCTGTCGACTTCGAAGCCGGCGCTGCTGAAGAGGCCGCGGTGGTTGTCCCAGCTGGGGTCGCTGATCAGGGCCCGCGCGCCTGGATTCAGCTTCTTGAGGAAGTCGGCGCCCAGCTTCAGGCCGCCGGTGCCGCCCAGCGCCTGCACCGTCGCCACACGCCCGGCCAGGACCACCGGGTGGTCGGCGCCGAACACCAGGCTCTGCACCGCCTTGTCGTAGGCGGCGATGCCGTCGATGGGCAGGTAACCCTTGGCCTTGGGTGCCTCGAGCAGCTGTTTTTCGGCAGCAGCCACGCAGGCCAGCACCGGCAGCTTGCCGTTGTCGTCGAAATAGACGCCGACGCCCAGGTTCACCTTGGCGGGGTTGGGGTCGGCATTGAATTGTTCGCTGAGGCCCAGGATGGGGTCGCGGGGGGCCATCTCGACGGCGGTGAACAAGGACATCGTGGTCTTTCGTGGGCTGATGTAGGCTGGCAGGTTGAACACCAATTTTAGGACGCCCCGATGAGCGCGATCGCACCCGTGGCCGCTGAGCTGCATGAAGTGGCCGCCGTTCCGGACACCGGCATCTTCGTTTCCTACCCGGATTCGCCGTTCCAGCTGTACCAGCCCTACCCGCCGGCCGGCGACCAGCCCACGGCCATCAACCAGCTCGTCGAAGGCATCGAGGACGGCCTGCAGTACCAGACGCTGCTGGGCGTGACGGGTTCGGGCAAGACCTTCACGATGGCCAATGTCATCGCCCGCATGGGGCGGCCGGCCATCGTGTTTGCGCCGAACAAGACCCTGGCGGCGCAGCTGTACAGCGAGTTCCGCGAGTTCTTCCCGAAGAACGCAGTGGAGTACTTCGTCAGCTACTACGACTATTACCAGCCCGAGGCCTACGTGCCGCAGCGCGACCTGTTCATCGAGAAGGACAGCGCCATCAACGAGCACATCGAGCAGATGCGCCTGTCGGCCACGAAAAGCCTGCTGGAGCGGCGCGACGTGGTGATCGTCGCCAGCGTGAGCGCCATCTACGGCATCGGCAACCCCGCCGACTATCACAAGATGGTGATGACGATGCGCGTGGGTGACCGCGTCAGCCAGCGCGATCTGATCCAGCAGCTGATCCGCATGCAGTACAAGCGCAACGAGATGGACTTCAGCCGCGGGTCTTTCCGCGTGCGCGGCGACACCATCGACGTGTTCCCGGCCGAGCACAGCGAACTGGCGCTGCGCATCGAGCTCTTCGACGACGAGGTCGAGAGCCTGCAGCTGCTGGACCCTCTGACCGGCAAGGTGCGGCAGAAGATCCCGCGTTTCACCGTTTACCCGAGCAGCCATTACGTGACGCCGCGGGAACGAGTGGTGGACGCCATCACCACTATCAAGGACGAACTGCGCCTGCGGCTGGACGAGTTCGTGAAGAACGGCAAGCTGGTTGAGGCCCAGCGCCTGGAGCAGCGCACCCGCTTCGACCTGGAGATGCTGCAGGAGGTGGGCCACTGCAAGGGCATCGAGAACTACACGCGCCACCTCAGCGGCGCCAAGCCCGGCGACCCGCCGCCGACGCTGGTGGACTACCTGGCCCGGGACGCGCTGATGTTCATGGACGAGAGCCACGTGCTCATCGGCCAGTTCGGTGGCATGTACAACGGCGACCGCGCGCGCAAGACCACGCTGGTCGAGTACGGTTTCCGCCTGCCCAGCGCGCTGGACAACCGGCCGCTGAAGTTCGAGGAATTCGAAGGAAAGATGCGGCAGACGGTGTTCGTGTCGGCCACGCCCGCGAACTGGGAAAAGGAACATGCGGGCCAGGTGGTGGAACAGGTGGTGCGGCCCACCGGCCTGCTCGACCCCGAAGTCGAGGTGCGCCCGGCCGCCAACCAGGTCGACGACGTGCTGCAGGAAATCCGCATCCGCGTCGACAAGGCCGAACGTGTGCTGATCACGACGCTGACCAAGCGCATGGCCGAGCAGCTGACCGACTACCTGTCGGACAACGGCGTGAAGGTGCGTTACCTGCACAGCGACATCGACACCGTCGAACGCGTCGAGATCCTGCGCGACCTGCGCCTGGGCACCTTCGACGTGCTGGTGGGCATCAACCTGCTGCGTGAAGGTCTGGATCTGCCTGAAGTGAGCCTGGTGGCCATCCTCGACGCCGACAAGGAAGGCTTCCTTCGTGCCGAGCGCAGCCTGATCCAGACCATCGGTCGTGCTGCGCGCAACCTGAACGGTCGTGCCATCCTCTATGCCGACCGCATGACCGACAGCATGAAGGCGGCGATCGGCGAGACCGAGCGCCGCCGGGCCAAGCAGATTGCCCACAACCTGGCGATGGGCATCACGCCCAAGGCGCTGAACAAGAAGGTCCGCGACCTGATCGACGGCGTGGTCTCGGACAAGACCGCCAAGGACGACCTGAAGAACGCGCAGGCCGCGGCCGAGGTCGAGGCCATGAGCGAAAAGGACCTGGGCAAGCGCATCAAGCTGCTGGAGCGCCAGATGCTCGAGCATGCGCGCAACCTCGAATTCGAGAAGGCGGCGCGCGTGCGCGACCAGCTGTCGCTGCTGCGTGAACAGGCCTTCGGTGCACCCGGGCACGATCTCAATGTCGTGCCATTCGTCCCGGCAACCACTGGCCCGGGGGGCAGGCCGTGATCGACGGCCTCAAGCGTTTTTTCCAGCGCGACGACGCCCAGGCCGCCAGCGGGGCGGATGCCAGCGTGCGGGTGTTGATGGTCTGCATGGGCAACATCTGCCGCTCGCCGACGGCCGAAGCCGTGCTGCGGCGCAAGCTGCAGCAGGCCGGGCTGCAGGGCCAGGTGCTGGTGGATTCCGCCGGCACCCATGGGTACCACAGCGGTGAAGCGCCCGACCCGCGGGCCATCGCCGCCGGCACGCGCCGCGGTTACGACCTAAGCCCCCTGCGCGCGCGCCCGGTCCGGCCCGATGACTTCCATCGCTTCGACTGGGTGCTGGCGATGGACGACGACAACCTGGCCTGGCTCCAGCGCAAGGCGCCCGAAGGCCACGGTGCTCGCATGGAACTGCTGCTGGCCTTCGCATCGGTGCCTCTTGGCACCACCCAGGTGCCCGACCCCTACTACGGTGCCCCCGCCGGTTTCGACCGTGTGCTGGACCTCGTGGAGGGCGCTTGTGACGGGCTGGTCGTGCGGCTGCAGGCCAGCCTCACCCCCACTGGCGCCGTCGGTAAGCTTGACTAAAACAGTCGGCTTAAGGCATACTTGACCAAAATACTTGGATTCAAGCCGGGGCGACGGAGGATGCCGTCTCCCTCAGGGTTTTCACTGCCAACCACCGGCCGGCGCATTCGCCGGTCGCAGGAGTTCCGACATGCGACTCACCACCAAAGGGCGCTTTGCCGTCACCGCGATGATCGACCTGGCGCTGCGTTCCAACGCCGGCCCGGTGGCGTTGGCCGCGATCAGCCAGCGCCAGCAGATCTCGCTGTCTTACCTGGAGCAGCTGTTCGGCAAGCTGCGCCGCCACGAACTGGTCGAAAGCACGCGCGGCCCCGGTGGCGGCTATTCGCTGGGCCGGTCCTCGGCAGAGATCAGCGTGGCCGACATCATCACCGCCGTCGACGAGCCGATCGACGCGACCGGCTGCGCCGGCAAGGAAGGCTGCATGGGCGAGGACAGCGGCAAGTGCATGACGCACGACCTCTGGACCAGCCTGAACACCCGGATGATCGAGTTCCTCGAATCGATCTCGCTGAAGAAGCTGGTGGACGAGCAACTGGCCAAGGGCGTGTCGATCGACGAAGCACCGGTCAAGCGTGCCATCTCGAGCCAGCCGGTGGTCAAGCCCATCAAGATCACTGCACCCAACAGCGTGTTTGCGCTCGGGAACGCCTTCAACAAGTAAAGCCTTCAACAAGCAAAGCGCGACGACCATGACCCCGCACTTCCCCATCTACATGGATTACGGCTCCACGACGCCGTGCGACCCGCGCGTCGTCGACGCGATGATTCCCTGGCTGCGCGAGCATTTCGGCAATCCGGCCAGCCGCAGTCACGCCTGGGGCTGGGAAGCCGAAGCCGCCGTCGAGAAGGCCCGCGAGCAGGTGGCCAGCCTGGTGAACGCCGACCCGCGCGAGATCGTCTGGACCAGCGGCGCCACCGAGTCGATCAACCTCGCCATCAAGGGCGCAGCACACTTCTACGCCAGCCGCGGCAAGCACCTCGTCACGCTGAAGACCGAGCACAAGGCGGTGCTCGACACCATGCGTGAACTCGAGCGCCAGGGCTTCGAGGTGACCTACCTCGACGTCGAGGAAAACGGCCTGCTCGACCTGGACAAGTTCAAGGCTGCCTTGCGCCCTGACACCATCCTGGCCTCGATCCTGTTCGTCAACAACGAGATCGGCGTCATCCAGGACATCACGGCCATCGGCACCCTGTGCCGCGAGCGCGGCATCTTCCTGCACGTCGATGCGGCGCAGGCCACCGGCAAGGTCGTCATCGACCTGCAGGCCCTTCCGGTCGACCTGATGAGCCTGGCCTCGCACAAGACCTATGGCCCCAAGGGCATCGGCGCGCTGTATGTGCGCCGCAAGCCCCGTATCCGGATCGAAGCGCAGATGCACGGCGGTGGCCACGAACGTGGCATGCGTTCTGGCAGCCTGCCCACACACCAGTGTGTGGGCATGGGCCTGGCGTTCGAGATCGCCAAGGCCGAGATGGGTACCGAGATCGAGCGTATCCGCATGCTGCAAAAGCGCCTGCTGGACGGCATTTCCACCATTGAGCAGGTGTTCATCAATGGCGACCTCGAGCGCCGCGTGCCGCACAACGTCAACGCCAGTTTCAACTTCGTCGAAGGTGAATCGCTGATCATGGGCGTGAAGGGCATCGCGGTCAGCAGCGGCAGCGCCTGTACCAGCGCCAGCCTCGAACCCAGCTATGTGCTGCGCGCCCTGGGCCGCAGCGACGAACTGGCGCATTCCAGCCTGCGCATGACGATCGGCCGCTTCACCACCGTCGAAGAGATCGACTACGCGGTCAGCACCCTGCAGGACCGGGTGGCCAAGCTGCGCGAGCTTTCACCGCTGTGGGAGATGTTCAAGGACGGCATCGACATCAGCACGATCCAGTGGGCTGCCCACTGACCCCCCCGGACTCAGGAGTAAACACCATGGCATACAGCGAAAAGGTCGTCGACCACTACGAGAACCCGCGCAACGTCGGCAGCTTCGACAAGGGCGACGACAGTGTCGGCACCGGCATGGTCGGTGCGCCGGCCTGCGGCGACGTGATGAAGCTTCAGATCAAGGTCAATCCCGAAACCGGGTTGATCGAGGACGCGCGTTTCAAGACCTACGGCTGCGGCTCGGCCATCGCGTCGAGTTCGCTCGTCACCGAATGGGTGAAGGGCAAGACCCTGGACGAGGCCGCGACCATCAAGAACACCCAGATCGCCGAAGAACTGGCGCTGCCTCCGGTGAAGATCCACTGCAGCATCCTGGCCGAAGACGCCATCAAGGCGGCCGTGCAGGACTACAAGTCGCGGCACGGCGCAGCCACCCCTGCCACCAGCGAGACGCACTGAGGTCGACATTCCCATGTCCGTTACCCTGACCGAAGCCGCCGCCCGCCATGTTTCGCGCTACATCAGCCGGCGCGGCAAGGGCGTCGGCGTGCGCCTGGGCGTGAAGACCACCGGCTGCTCCGGCCTGGCGTACAAGCTGGAATATGCCGACGACGTGGCCCCTGAAGACGTGATCTTCGAGGACCACGGCGTGAAAGTGCTGGTCGACCCGAAGAGCCTGCCCTACATCGACGGCACCGAACTCGACTTCGTGCGCGAAGGCCTGAACGAAGGCTTCAAGTTCCACAACCCGCGCGAGAAGGACCGTTGCGGCTGTGGTGAGTCGTTCCGCGTCTGAACCCACCTTGAGGCTGGACGACGACGACTTCACGCTCTTCGGTCTGCCACCGAAGTTCGCGCTCGATCGTGCCTTGCTCGACCAGCAATGGCGCCGCCTGCAGGCTGCAACGCACCCCGACCGTTTTGCCAGCGAGGGCGCTTCGGCCCAACGCATCGCGATGCAGTGGGCCGTGCGCGTGAACGAGGCTCATCAGCGCCTGAAAGACCCGATCAAGCGCGCTGCCTACCTGTGTGAACTGCGCGGGGCCTCGGTCGACGCCGAGCGCAACACGGCGATGCCGGCGCATTTCCTGATGCAGCAGATGGCCTGGCGCGAGTCGCTCGAGGACGCTCGAGCCCTGGCCGAGGTTGAAGCCTTGCAGGCCGAGCTCGATGCCGAACAGCGTGTCAGCCTGGCCGACACCCAGCGTCTGCTGGACGAAGCCGACCAGCCCGCCGCCGCTGCCCAGCAGGTGCGGGCGCTGATGTTCATGAGCCGTTTTCGCCAGGATGTCGAGCGCCGCCTCGATGCCCTGGATCCCAACCGCTGACCTTTCCCGATGGCTCTGCTGCAAATCTCCGAACCCGGCCAGGCACCTGACCCGCACCAGCGACGCATCGCCGTGGGCATCGACCTGGGTACCACGCATTCGCTGGTCGCGGCCGTGCGCCACGGCGTGGCCGAATGCCTGCCCGACGCGCAAGGCCGCGTGCTCTTGCCTTCGGCTGTGCGTTACCTCGAAGGCGGGGGCCGCCAGATCGGCTTCGAGGCCCGCGCCGCGCAGGCCGACGACGCCGAGAACACGCTCGTCTCGGTCAAGCGCTTCATGGGTCGCCGCCTGGCCGACATCCAGGGCGCCGGCAAGCTGCCCTACCGCTTCGTCGACCGCCCCGGCATGCTGGCCGTGACCACGCGGGACGGCGAGAAGACGCCGGTGGAAGTTTCCGCCGAAATCCTGGCCAGCCTGCGCCAGCGTGCCGAAGACACCTTCGACACCGACGAGATCTTCGGCGCCGTCATCACCGTGCCGGCCTACTTCGACGATGCCCAGCGCCAGGCAACCAAGGACGCCGCCCAGCTGGCCGGACTGAATGTGCTGCGTCTGATCAGCGAGCCCACCGCCGCCGCCGTCGCCTACGGGCTGGACAACGGCAGCGAAGGGCTCTACGCCGTCTACGACCTGGGCGGCGGCACCTTCGACATCAGCCTGCTGCGCCTGACCGCAGGCGTGTTCGAGGTGGTGGCCACCGGCGGCGACGCCGCACTCGGCGGTGACGACATCGACCACGCCCTGGCCGACTGGGCGCTGGCCCAGGCCGGCGTGCAGGCCGACAGTGCCCACGACAAGCGTGCCGCACTGGTGGCCGCACGTGCCGTGAAGGAAGCGCTGAGCGACGCGCCCGTCGCCGCCTGGCAGGCAGCGCTGGCTGGCGGCATGGCGCAGGTCAGCGTCAGCCGTGAACAGCTGGACACGCTGGCTCGGCCGCTGGTCGACCGCACGCTGGCCGCTGTGCGCAAGGTGCTGCGCGACGCCAGGCTCGGCCGCGACGAAGTCCAGGGCGTCGTGATGGTCGGTGGCAGCACCCGCATGCCGCTCGTGCGCACCCTGGTGAGCGAACTCTTCGGCCGCCCGGTGCTGACCAATGTCAACCCCGACGAAGTGGTGGCGCTTGGCGCCGCCATCCAGGCCAACGCCCTGGCCGGCAACAGCCGCGACGGTGAACTGCTGCTGCTCGATGTCATCGCCCTCAGCCTGGGCCTGGAAACGATGGGCGGGCTGGTCGAGCGCGTGATCGAGCGCAACACCACCATCCCCGTGGCCAAGGCCCAGGAATTCACCACCTTCAAGGACGGCCAGACGGCGATGGCCATCCATGTCGTCCAGGGCGAACGCGACCTGGTCGGCGAATGCCGCAGCCTGGCGCGCTTCGAGCTGCGCGGCATCCCGCCGATGGTGGCCGGGGCGGCGCGCATCCGCGTCACCTTCCAGGTCGACGCCGACGGGCTGCTCAGCGTCAGCGCACGTGAGCAGGGCTCGGGGGTCGAGGCCTCGGTCGTTGTCAAGCCCAGCTATGGCCTGGCCGAGGACCAGATCGCGCAGATGCTGAAAGACGGCTTCGCCCATGCCGAGGACGACATGGCAGCGCGTTCACTGCGCGAGGCACAGGTCGACGCCCAGCGCCTGCTGCTGGCCACCCGAGCCGCGCTGGCCGCCGATGCCGCACTGCTGGACGCCGGCGAGCTGGAGGCCATCCACAGTCTGCTGGCGCAGCTGGAAGTCGTGGCTGCCGGCAACGACGCCCATGCCATCGAAGCCGCGGTCGAAGCCGTGGCCGATGGCACCGAAAACTTCGCCGCGGCCCGCATGAACCAGGGTATCCGGCAGGCGCTGTCGGGCCGCACGCTCGACGAGATCTGACCCCATGCCCATCATCCGCATCCTGCCCAACGCCGAACTCTGCCCCGCTGGCGACACCCTGGACGTGCCCAGCGGCACCTCGATCTGCGAGGCCTTGCTGGAAAACGGCATCGCCATCGAACACGCCTGCGAGATGAGTTGCGCCTGCACCACCTGCCACGTCATCGTGAAAGAGGGCTTCAAATCTTTGGGCGAGATGGACGAGAGCGAGGAAGACCTGCTCGACCGCGCCTGGGGCCTGACGCCCACCTCGCGGCTCAGTTGCCAGGCCATCGTCTCGAACGAGGACGTGACGATCGAGATTCCGAAGTACACGATCAACCACGCTCGGGAAAACCACTAGGCACTGGGCTCCCCCGGCACGGCGTGACGGCTTGCCAGCCGGGCAAAAAAAGGCCTCCCCGCGTTTCCGCGGAGAGGCCGAGAGGGCAGACGCCCTGCTGAGGAGACTGACAGACACCGAAAACAGTGCCGAGTTCCGTCATGCAATCAGCATGCCCGCCGCCACCTAAACTGCCTGCATGAAAGTACTGGGTTTCGAGTCTTCGTGCGACGAAACCGGGGTCGCCTTGGTGGAGGCGCGCCCTGGTCACACGCCAAGCCTGCTGGCCGACGCTCTGCACAGCCAGGTGGCGATGCATGAAGCCTATGGCGGCGTGGTGCCCGAGCTGGCCTCGCGTGACCACATCCGGCGCGTCTTGCCGCTGGCCCGCCAGGTGTTGGCGCAAGCTGGCTGCAGCCTGGCCGAAGTCGACGTGGTGGCCTACACCCGCGGCCCGGGTCTGGCCGGGGCGCTGCTGGTGGGCGCGGGCGTGGCGGTGGCGCTGGGGGCCGCGCTCGGCAAGCCGACGCTCGGCATCCACCACCTCGAAGGCCACCTGCTGTCGCCGTTCCTCGCGCCCGACGCGCCCGAGTTCCCGTTCATCGCCTTGCTCGTGTCAGGCGGGCACACGCAGTTGATGCAGGTCGACGCTGTCGGCAGCTACACGCTGCTGGGGGAAACCATCGACGACGCCGCCGGCGAAGCCTTCGACAAGAGTGCCAAGCTGCTGGGCCTGGGCTACCCGGGCGGCCCGGCGCTGGCGCGGCTGGCCGCGCAAGGCGACCCGAAGGCATTCGCCCTGCCAAGGCCGCTGCTGCACAGCGGCAATCTCGACTTCTCTTTCGCCGGCCTGAAGACGGCCGTGATGACAGCGCACCGCAAGCTGGGTGAAGCGCCCTCGCCGCGGCAGATCGCCGACCTGGCAGCGTCCACCCAGGCCGCCATCGTCGATGTACTGGTGACCAAGACCCTGCGGGCACTGAAGGACAGTGGCACACGCCGCGTGGTGGTGGCCGGGGGCGTGGGCGCCAACCTGCAACTGCGCGCGGCGCTGGACGCAGGTGCGGCGCGGCTGGGGGCACGGGTGCACTACCCGCCGCTGCACCTGTGCACCGACAACGGCGCCATGATCGCGCTGGCCGCCGCGTTGCGACTGCAGCATGGCCTGGCCGACCTGCGCCAGGACGGCGCCTTCGACGTCAGGCCACGCTGGCCGCTGGCCGATATCAGTTGACGGTGATCTGCGACACGGTGCGCGCGCTGCGCTTGGGCAGGCTCAGCGTCAGCACGCCATGTTCGAGCCGGGCATTGACTTCAGCCTGATCGACCTCCTGCGGCAGCGTGAACTGGCGTGAGTACCGGGCTGCGGCACGTTCGCGGTAGACGAGCCGCGGTGCCGCCGGCTTGTCTTCGGGTGCCGGGGTGGGCGTCGGCGCCTGGGCTTCGACACTGACGCGCCGGCCTTCCACTGAAACGTGGATGTCTTCCTTGCCGACGCCCGGCAGGTTCAGCATCACGGTATAGCCGCGGTCGTCCTCGGCCACGTCGAGCGCGGGGCTGCGGGGGCTTGGGTCGGCGAGGCGCTGGGTGGCAACGTAGAACATGGGGGGCTCCTAGAATTGACGGTCGGGATCTGCTCAGAGCGTCTCGCCGTTTTCGGTGACGCAGGCCGTTCGGCCATGCACCCGAGATGCGCCCTTCGCCGGGCGTTTCAAGAGCCCTGACTTCACACCCACTGCATGCATGCCAATCGTCGCGTTTTCCTGAGCCTGCCCCTTGTTCTTGGCACCGCCGCCGCCATATCCCAGCCAGCGGCCGAGCCTATCCGCCTGGCCTTGATCGAAGGCCTGTCGGGCCCGTTCGCGAATGCCGGCGAAGCCGTGTTCCGCAATCTGTTGTGGGCGGTGGAGCGTGTCAACGCCGGCGGTGGCGTGCGCTTGCCAGGCGGCGCGCGGCCCTTGGCGCTGATGCGCTTCGACAGCAAGGGCGCCACCGAAGAGGCCCTGTCCCTGCTGAAGAGCGCGCTCGACCAGCGCGTGGGCTTCGTGCTGCAAGGCAACAGCAGCGCCACCGCCGCGGCGCTGGTCGACGCGCTGGAAAAGCACAACAGCCGCGAGCCCCTGCGTCGCGCGCTCTTTCTGAACTACTCGGCTGTCGACCCGGCGCTGACGAACGAACGCTGCAGCTTCTGGCACTTCCGCTTCGACGCCCATGCCGACATGCGCCTTGCCGCACTCACCGACGTGCTGCGCGACGACCTGACGGTCAATCGTCTGTACCTGTTCGGCCAGGACTACAGCTTCGGCCAGCAGGTGGCGCGCCAGGCCCGTGCGATGGTCGCGAGCAAGCGGCCGGACATCAGCATCGTCGGCGACGAGCTGCACCCGCTGGGCCGGGTGAAGGACTTCCTGCCGTATGCCGCGAAGATCAAGGCCAGCGGCGCCCAGGCCGTGCTCACGGGCAACTGGGGCAACGACCTGACCCTGCTCGTGCGCGCCCTGCGCGAGGTCGGTTCGAACGCGCGCCTGTACACCTTCTATGGCAACGCGTTGGGCGCCCCGGCGGCGATTGGCGACGCCGGGGTGGGCCGGGTGCTGGCGGTGGCCGAATGGCATCCGAATGTCGGCGGTGCTGCTTCCGAGCGGTTCTATGCCGACTTCAAGCAGCGCTTCCCGGAGCCCAAGGACGACTACGTCCATGTGCGCATGCAGGCCCTGGTGGAGATGCTGGCGCGCGCCATCGAACGTGGCGGCAGCACCGAGGCCGCAGCCGTGGCGCGGGCGCTGGAAGGTGCCGCGCTCGACAAGGCCTGGCTCGGAGGCCTGCACAGTGCGCAGATGCGCGCCGCCGACCACCAGCTGCAGCAGCCCCTGGTGGTGAGCGTGATGGAACGCGTCGGCAGCCCGGGTGTGAAACACGATGTCGAAGGCAGCGGTTTCGGCTTCCGCACGCTGCGCCGCTTCGACGCGGCCGCGGCCCTGCAGCCGATGGCCTGCCAGATGAATCGCCTGGACTGAATCGCCCCGACCGAGTCGCCTGAAGCGAAGCACCGAGACTGCACCGATGACCACGACCGATTTCATGCGCTCCACCATCGCCGGCCTGCCTGGCTCGAAGATCCGCGAGGTGGCCAATGCCGGCCTGGGCCGCAGCGATGTGCTGGCTTTCTGGTTCGGCGAGAGCGACGAGATCACGCCCGAGCCGGTACGTCGTGCCGCTGCCGAAGCGCTGCTGCGCGGCGAGACCTTCTATTCCCACAACCTGGGCTTGCCGGAGCTGCGCGAGGCCATCGCCGGCTACACCAGCGGCCTGCACGGCGCTGTCGGCATGGACCGCATCGCTGTCACCTCGTCGGGTGTGAGCGCCTTGATGGTCGCGATGCAGATGCTGCTGGCGCCGGGCGACGAAGTCGTCGCCGTGGTGCCGGTGTGGCCGAACCTGACCGCCCAGCCGGCGATCCTGGGCGCGCGCGTCACGCGCGTGGCGCTGAAGCCGCGCGCCGGGGCCTGGGTGCTGGACCTTCAGGAACTGCTGGTGGCGGTGACGCCCGCCACCCGCGTGCTGCTGTTGAACGCCCCGAACAACCCGACCGGCTGGACCCTGAGCCGTGCAGAACAGCAGCAGCTGCTCGACCACTGCCGACGCACCGGCACCTGGATCGTGGCCGACGAAGTCTACGAACGGGTGTACTTCGAAGGCCGATGCGCGCCGAGTTTCCTGGACATCGCCGCGGCCGACGACCGCCTGCTGGTGGCCCACAGCTTCAGCAAGAGTTTCCTGATGACGGGCTGGCGGCTGGGCTGGCTGGTGCTGCCGCCAGCAGCGCTCGACGCCGCCGGCAAGCTGCTGGAATACAACAGCTCCTGCGCCCCGGTGTTCGTGCAACGTGGCGCGCTCGCCGCTCTGGCGATGGCCGACGACTTCGTTCCTGGGCTCATCCAGCGCCTGCGCTGCGGGCGCGACTGCCTGCTGGCCGGCCTGCTGGCCCTGCCTGGCGTCACCAGTGCCGTGCCGACCGGTGGCATGTACGCTTACTTCCGCATCGAGGGCGAAAATGACTCGCTGGCCCTGGCCAAGCGCCTGGTGGCCGAGCACGGTCTTGGCCTGGCCCCTGGCGTGGCCTTCGGCGCCGAAGGGGAAGGGTGGCTGCGCTGGTGTTTTGCCTCGCAGGACCCGGCCCGGCTTGACGCGGGTCTGCAACGGCTGGCCGCCGCGCTGGCGCGCTGATCGATTACACTCGCGGGTTCTTCCGGGGCTGCATGCCCCGGAGGGCAAGCACGGCACCGGTCGGTTTCACTGGTGTTCGCAAGTCAACACGGGAAACCGCCAGCCAGCGAATGGTGCAAGCAGCACCTGTGCGGGCCGCGCGGAATCCTGACCACAAAGGAAATCCGCATGAGCCTGACCCTCGCCATCGTCGCAGACATCGTCAAGGAAAACGCACGCAGTGCAGCCGACACCGGCAGCCCCGAAGTGCAGGTTGCGCTGCTCACCGCGCGCATCAACGAACTCACCCCCCACTTCAAGCTGCACCTGAAGGACCACCACGGTCGCCGCGGCCTGCTGAAGATGGTCAACCAGCGCAAGCGCCTGTTGTCGTACCTGAAGACGACGGACGCCGAGCGCTACACCTCGCTGATCGCCAAGCTGGGTCTGCGCAAGTAAGTTGCGCCAGTAAGTTCTGCAAGAACGAGGTCGCCGCGGCGACCCCGCATCCACCCCAGGTCCGCATTGCTGTGTCATTCCATCGAAGCCCGCAGGGCAGCGCTGGAATGGCATTGCGCTGACCCCCACCTCAGGAGAGACATCGCATGAGCCTGTTCAACAAAGTCACCAAGACCTTCCAATGGGGCCCGCACACCGTCACGCTCGAGACCGGTGAAGTGGCCCGTCAGTCCAGCGGCGCCGTCATCGTCAACATCGACGACACCGTGGTCCTCGCCACCGTCGTGGCCAAGACCGAAGCCAAGGCCGGCCAGGACTTCTTCCCGCTGACCGTCGACTACACCGAGAAGAGCTACGCCGCCGGCAAGATCCCCGGCAGCTTCTTCAAGCGCGAAGGCCGCCCCAGCGAACTGGAAACGCTCACCTGCCGCCTCATCGACCGGCCGATCCGCCCGCTGTTCCCCGAAGGCTTCCTGAACGAAGTCCAGGTCATCGTGCATGTGCTCAGCCTGAATCCTGAAGTGCAGGCCGACATCGCCGCGATGATCGGCACCAGCGCCGCGCTGGCCATCAGCGGCATCCCGTTCGCCGGCCCGATCGGTGCAGCCCGCGTGGGCTACGTGAACGGCGAATACGTGCTGAACCCGGGCCAGACCCAGCTGAAGGACAGCCAGCTCGACCTGGTGGTTGCCGGCACCGAAGCCGCCGTGCTGATGGTGGAATCCGAAGCCGACCAGCTGTCTGAGGAGATCATGCTGGGCGCCGTGGTCTATGGCCACGACATGGGCAAGATCGCCATTGCCGCCATCAACGAACTCGTGCGCGACGCCGGCAAGCCCGAATGGGACTGGAAGGCGCCGGCGAAGGACGAGGCCTTCATCGCCAAGGTCACCGCACTGGCTGAAGGCCCGCTGCGTGCGGCCTACCAGATCCGCAGCAAGCAGGCCCGCACGACCGCCACCCGCGAAGCCTATGCCGCCGTGTCGGCTGCGCTGAAGGGCGAGGCCTACGAGCACGATTCCGGCAAGCTGAGCGACCTGCTGTTCGAGATCGAAAGCCGCATCGTGCGCAGCCAGATCCTGGCCGGCGAGCCGCGCATCGACGGCCGCGACACGCGCACCGTGCGTCCCATCGAGATCCGCTCGGGCGTGCTGCCGCGCACCCACGGTTCGGCCCTGTTCACGCGTGGCGAGACGCAGGCGCTGGTGGTGGCCACGCTCGGCACCGAGCGTGACGCCCAGCGCATCGACGCGCTGGCCGGTGAATTCACCGACAACTTCATGCTGCACTACAACATGCCGCCGTTCGCAACCGGCGAGGCCGGCCGCTTCGGCACGCCCAAGCGCCGCGAGATCGGCCACGGCCGCCTGGCCAAGCGTTCGCTGGCCGCGGTGCTGCCGAAGAAGGAAGACTTCCCGTACACGATCCGCATCGTTTCCGAGATAACCGAGAGCAATGGCTCCTCTTCGATGGCCAGCGTCTGTGGCGGCTGCCTGAGCATGCTCGACGCCGGCGTGCCGCTGAAGGCGCACGTGGCCGGCATTGCGATGGGCCTGATCAAGGAAGGCAACCGCTTCGCCGTGCTGACCGACATCCTGGGTGACGAAGATCACCTGGGCGACATGGACTTCAAGGTGGCCGGCACGAACGGTGGCATCACCGCGCTGCAGATGGACATCAAGATCCAGGGCATCACCAAGGAAATCATGCAGGTGGCGCTGGCCCAGGCCAAGGAAGCGCGCCTGCACATCCTGGCGAAGATGGTCGAAGCCGTCGGCGGTGCCAAGGAAGAAGTCAGCCAGTTCGCACCGCGCCTGTATACGATGAAGATCAACACGGAAAAGATCCGCGACGTCATCGGCAAGGGCGGCGCCACCATCCGCGCGCTGACCGAAGAGACCGGCTGCACCATCGACATCGGCGAAGACGGCACCATCACCGTGGCCTCGACCGATGCCGACAAGGCCGCCTTCGCCCTGAAGCGGATCGCCGAGATCACGGCCGAAGCCGAAGTGGGCAAGGTCTACGAAGGCGCGATCACCAAGATCCTGGACTTCGGTGCCCTCGTCAACATCCTGCCGGGCAAGGACGGGCTGCTGCACATCAGCCAGATTGCCCACCAGCGCGTCGAGAACGTCACCGACTTCCTCACCGAAGGCCAGGTCGTCAAGGTGAAGGTGCTCGAGACCGACGAGAAGGGCCGCATCAAGCTCAGCATGAAGGCCCTGCTGGAACGGCCGGAAGGTTTCGTCGAGGAA
Organism: Rubrivivax sp.; assembly: GCA_022842595.1. Taxonomy (GTDB): domain Bacteria; phylum Pseudomonadota; class Gammaproteobacteria; order Burkholderiales; family Burkholderiaceae_C; genus Rubrivivax. Next base: position 46,491 of record JALHPF010000003.1, on the reverse strand, counting down.
GAGCGTCCGCGCCGCGACTTCGGCGACCGCGATCGCGGTGGCCGCAGCGACCGTGGCGACCGCCCGCGCCGCGAGCCCCGTGAGCCCCGCGAGCCTCGTGCCGAGGCACCCGCCGGTGACGCACCCGCTACCGACCACGGCACGCCGCCGCAGTCGAACCAAGAGTGACGAACGCAGCGCCGGCGGCCGCCATGCGTGCCATCGAGATCGCCGGCTTCGGCGGGCCCGAGGTGCTGCGCGAAACGCAGCGCCCGGTGCCCGATCCCGGGCCCGGTGAACTGCTGATCGCCGTGCAGGCCAGCGGCGTGAACCGCCCGGACGTGCTGCAGCGCAAGGGGCTGTACCCCATGCCGCCGGGCGTGTCCGACCTGCCCGGGCTGGAAGTGGCGGGCACGGTCGCCGCTGGCTCAGCGGAAGACCTGGCTGCGGCGGGCCTGGCGCTGGGCGATGCGGTCTGTGCCCTGGTGGCCGGTGGCGGTTACGCCGAATACTGCGTGGCGCCTGCAGGCCAGTGCCTGCCGGTGCCTCAAGGTCTGACGATGCTGCAGGCCGCGAGCCTGCCCGAAACCGTGTTCACCGTCTGGCAGAACGTGTTCCACATCGCCGGGCTGAAGGCCGGCGAAACCCTGCTGGTGCAGGGTGGCAGCAGCGGCATCGGCGTCACCGCGATCCAGCTGGCGAAGGCGGCGGGTTGCAGCGTCATCGTCACGGCGGGCAGCGACGAAAAATGTGCTGCCTGCGTCGCGCTGGGTGCCGACCACGCCATCAACTACCGCAGCCAGGACTTCGTTGCCGAAACCCTGCGCCTGACGGGAGGCAAGGGTGCCAACGTCGTGCTCGACATGGTGGGTGGTGATTACATCGGCCGTGAACTGAAGTGCCTGGCCGACGATGGCCGTCTTGCGCTGATCGCGGTCCAAGGCGGTGTGAAGAGCGAGATCGACGCCGGGATTCTGCTGCGCAAGCGTCTTGCCATCGTCGGCTCGACGCTGCGCCCGCGCAGCATCGCCTACAAGACCTTGCTGGCCCAGGCCCTGCGCCGGACTGTGTGGCCGTGGCTGGAAGCCGGCCGCGTCAAGCCCGTCATCCACCAGGTGTTTCCGGCCGCGCAGGCGGCCGACGCGCACGCGCTGATGGAGTCGAGCACGCACGTGGGCAAGATCGTCCTGAACTGGGCTGCCTGAGCCACATCACACAAGGTGAACACGATGCGCAAGACACTCGTCGTCGGCAACTGGAAGATGCACGGCAGCCGCCCGGCCAACGCCGAGCTGCTGGCTGGCGTGCTGGCCGCGCGGCCTTTCCTTGCCGACGTGGCGGTGTGCGTGCCTTTTGTGTACCTCACCGAGACCGCCGCCACCCTGGCGGGGAGCGATATCCGTTGGGGCGCCCAGGATGTCTCGGCGCACATGCAGGGTGCCTACACCGGCGAAGTCTCGGCCCCGATGCTGGCCGAGTTCGGCTGCCGCTACGTCCTCGTCGGCCACTCGGAGCGCCGCGCGTACCACGCTGAAAGCGACGAGCTGGTCGCCGCCAAGGCGCAGGCTGCGCTGGGCAAGGGCGTCACGCCCATCGTCTGCGTGGGTGAAACGCTGGCCGAGCGCGAGGCGGGGCAGACCGAAGCGGTGGTCAAGCGCCAGTTGTCCGCCGTCATCCACACCCTGGCCCATTGCGCGGCCGAGATGGTGGTGGCGTACGAGCCTGTCTGGGCCATCGGCACCGGCCGCACGGCCAGCCCTGAGCAGGCGCAGGCCGTGCATGCGGTGCTGCGTGCGCAACTGCAGGCGGCCACCGGCCGCGGCGATGCCATGCGCATCCTGTACGGTGGCAGCGTCAAGCCCGACAACGCCGCCACGCTCTTCGCCCAACCCGACATCGACGGCGGCCTGATCGGCGGCGCCGCCTTGAAGGCCGCCGACTTCGTGGCCATCTGCCGCGCCCAGGCCGCCTGAAGCGCGCCTCACACACACTTTCTTCGGAGTTCCCAAAATGCAGATCTGGATGACCGTGGTTCTGGCAGTGCAGCTGCTGTCGGCGCTGGCAATGATCGGCCTGGTGCTGATCCAGCACGGCAAGGGCGCCGACATGGGCGCATCGTTCGGGGGCGGCTCGTCGGGCAGCCTGTTCGGCGCCACTGGCAGTGCCAACTTCCTCTCGCGGTCCACTGCGGCCTGTGCGACGGTGTTCTTCATTTGCACCCTGGCGCTGGCTTCGGGTGCGAACGTGGGCTCTTCGGCGCGCAGCGAAGGCGGTTCGATCCTTGACCGTGCCGCTCCGGCGGCATCGGCGGCCGGCGGTATTCCTGGCGCCATTCCTGGCGCGGCACCGGGCACGCTGCCGGCGCCGTCAGTCACGGCTTCTGGTGTTGCTGCCGGCGTGCCGGCGCCCGTCAGTCTGCCGGCAGCCTCGACACCGGCGAAGTAAGCCTCGACCGTCAGGGATAGCCCTTGCTTTGGGGATAGAATCCGAGGCTGTCTGCAGCGCGATGTTCCTTTGCGTTGTGGTCCGGCAGCCTGAGCTGTAGACGTCTTGCCGACGTGGTGAAACTGGTAGACACGCTATCTTGAGGGGGTAGTGGCGAAAGCTGTGCGAGTTCGAGTCTCGCCGTCGGCACCAAGACTGTTGCGCACTGGCCGCTGATCGCCTAGCCGAACTGCCGACCAACTGCCTGCCTGCGCCATGGAACTGCAACCCTACCTGCCCGTGATCCTGTTCATCCTGGTGGGGATCGGGGTCGGAGTGGCGCCCCAGTTGCTGGGCTTCATCTTCGGACCGAACCGGCCTGACGTCGAAAAGAACAGCCCTTACGAATGCGGCTTCGAGGCCTTCGAAGACGCGCGCATGAAGTTCGACGTGCGCTACTACCTCGTCGCCATCCTCTTCATCCTCTTCGACCTGGAAATCGCCTTCCTTTTCCCATGGGCAGTGGCGCTGCATGACATCGGCGCGTCAGGCTTCTGGGCAATGATGGTGTTCCTCGCCATCCTGGTGGTGGGTTTCATTTACGAATGGCAAAAGGGCGCTCTCGACTGGGAGTGATGACCATGGACCCCCAAGCTCACATTCGTTCGCTGCCCCCCGAGGGGGCGCAGGCCTCCCTTGGGGCGGCCCGGCAGGAGGCCTAATGGGCATCGAAGGCGTTTTGAAGGAAGGCTTCGTCACCACCTCGGTCGACACGCTGATCAATTGGTCGAAGACGGGCTCGATGTGGCCGATGACCTTCGGGCTGGCCTGCTGTGCCGTCGAGATGATGCACGCGGGCGCTGCGCGTTACGACATCGACCGCTTCGGCATGCTGTTTCGCCCCAGCCCGCGCCAGAGCGACCTGATGATCGTCGCGGGCACCCTGTGCAACAAGATGGCGCCAGCCCTGCGCAAGGTCTACGACCAGATGGCCGAGCCGCGCTGGGTGCTGAGCATGGGCAGCTGCGCCAACGGCGGCGGCTACTACCACTACAGCTACAGCGTCGTGCGCGGCTGCGACCGCATCGTGCCGGTCGACGTCTATGTGCCGGGCTGTCCGCCCACGGCCGAGGCGTTGCTGTACGGCATCCTGCAATTGCAGGCCAAGATCCGGCGCGAGAACACCATCGCACGCTGACCGTGCGACCCGACATTTCACGCGCAGACCTCGACGCCGCTCCCGCATGACCCAGAAACTCGACACCCTGCAAGCCGCCCTGCAATCCGTGCTGGGCGATGCCATCCACAAGTTCGCACGCGAGCGCGGCGAAATCAGCATCACCGTGAAGGCCGCCGACTACACGCAGGTCGCCACCAGCTTGCGCGACCACCCGCAGTTGAAGTTCGAACAGCTCGTCGACCTCTGTGGCATGGACTTCTCGGACTACAAGAACGAAGCCTGGGACGGCCGGCGTTTCTGCGTCGTGTCGCACCTGCTGTCCATCAGCCACAACTGGCGTGTGCGGCTGAAGGTGTTTGCGCCCGACGACGACATGCCCTCGGTGGCTTCGGTCACGCCCGTGTGGGCTTCGGCCAACTGGTTCGAGCGCGAGGCCTTCGACCTCTACGGCGTGATCTTCGAGGGCCACATCGACCTGCGCCGCATCCTCACCGACTACGGTTTCATCGGTCACCCGATGCGCAAGGACTTCCCGACCACCGGCAACGTCGAGATGCGCTACGACGCCGAGAAGAAGCGCGTGATCTACCAGCCCGTGAGCATCGAGCCGCGCGAGGTGGTGCCGCGTGTCGTGCGCGAAGACAACTATGGCGGTTTGCACTAGGCGCGCAGCATGGCGGACATCAAGAACTACACCCTGAACTTCGGCCCGCAACACCCGGCCGCGCACGGCGTGCTGCGCCTGGTGCTCGAACTCGACGGCGAAGTCATCCAGCGTGCCGACCCGCACATCGGCCTCTTGCACCGCGCCACCGAGAAGCTGGCCGAGAGCAAGACCTTCATCCAGAACCTGCCCTACATGGACCGGCTGGACTATGTCTCGATGATGTGCAACGAGCACGCCTACTGCCTGGCCATCGAGAAGCTGACGGGCGTGGACGTGCCGATCCGCGCGCAGTACATCCGCGTGATGTTCAGCGAGATCACGCGGGTGATGAACCATCTGATGTGGCTCGGCGCCCACGGGCTCGACTGCGGTGCGATGAACATCTTCATCTACTGCTTCCGCGAGCGTGAAGACCTGTTCGACATGTACGAGGCCGTGAGCGGCGCACGCATGCACGCGGCCTACTTCCGGCCCGGTGGCGTCTACCGCGACCTGCCGGAAACAATGGCGCAGTACAAGGTCAGCCGAATCAAGAACGAGGCCGCCATCAAGGGCCTGAACGAGAACCGCCAGGGTTCCTTGCTCGACTTCATCGACGACTTCTGCCGCCGTTTCCCGAAGATGGTCGACGAGTACGAGACCCTGCTGACGGACAACCGCATCTGGAAGCAGCGCACCGTGGGCATCGGCGTCGTCACCCCCGAGCGCGCACTGAACCTGGGCTTCACCGGCCCCATGCTGCGCGGCAGCGGCTTCGCCTGGGACCTGCGCAAGACGCAGCCCTACGACGTCTACGACCGGATGGACTTCGACGTGCCGGTGGGCACGAACGGCGACACCTACGACCGCTATCTGGTGCGCATCGAAGAGATGCGCCAGAGCAACCGCATCATCCAGCAATGCGTGGCCTGGCTGCGCGCCAACCCGGGCCCGGTCATCACCGAGAACCACAAGGTGGCGCCGCCTTCGCGTGTGGACATGAAGTCCAACATGGAAGAGCTGATCCACCACTTCAAGCTGTTCACCGAAGGCATGCACGTGCCCGAAGGCGAGGCCTACGCGGCGGTGGAACACCCCAAGGGCGAGTTCGGCATCTACCTGGTGAGCGACGGCGCCAACAAGCCCTACCGGTTGAAGATTCGCGCGCCAGGGTTCCCGCATCTGGCGGCACTGGACGAGATGGCGCGGGGGCACATGATTGCCGACGCCGTGGCCATCATCGGCACGATGGACATCGTGTTCGGAGAGATTGACAGGTAAACAGCGATGACGTTTTCGGAATCCACCCTGGCCCGCTTCTCCAAGGAAGTGGCCAAGTACCCGGCCGAGCACAAGGCGTCGGCGGTGATGGCCTGCCTGGCCATCGTGCAGGACGAGCAGGGCCACGTGAGCCCCGAGGCAGAAGCCGGCATCGCCGCCGTGCTCGGCATGGCACCGATCGCGGTGCACGAAGTCACCACCTTCTACAACATGTACAACCAGCAGCCGGTGGGCAAGTTCAAGCTCAACGTCTGCACCAACCTGCCGTGCCAGTTGCGCGATGGCGAAACCGCGCTGCAGCATGTGTGCAAGCGGCTGGGCGTGGAACCCTACGGCAGCACCGCCGACGGCGTCTTCACCGTGCAACCCAGCGAATGCCTGGGCGCCTGTGCCGACGCGCCTGTGCTGCTGGTCAACGACCGCCAGATGCTCAGCTTCATGACGAACGAGCGCCTGGACGAACTCCTGGACACCTTGAAGGCCAACAGCTGATGTCACTGCTCGACCTGTCGAAGTTTCAGGCCCGGGGCACCGAGACCTGCTTCCACGACCGCCACATCGGCGCGCAGATCTACGCTGGCCTCAACGGCAGCAACTGGCATCTGGCCGACTACGTGGCGCGGGGTGGCTACAGCGCGCTGAAGAAGATCCTCGGTGTGGATCAGCCTGCAGGTGCCGAGCCCATGACGCCCGACCAGGTGATCGCCGAAGTCAAGCTCGGCGGCCTGCGCGGCCGTGGCGGCGCGGGCTTCCCCACCGGCTTGAAGTGGAGCTTCATGCCGCGCGCCTTCCCCGGCCCGAAGTACCTGGTCTGCAACAGCGACGAAGGCGAGCCGGGCACCTGCAAGGACCGCGACATCCTTCTGTACAACCCGCACATCGTCATCGAAGGCATGGCCATTGCCGCTTTCGCGATGGGCATCAAGACGGGCTACAACTACATCCACGGCGAAATCTTCGAAGCGTATGAACGCTTCGAGACGGCGCTGGAAGAGGCCCGTGCGGCAGGCTTCCTGGGCGACAACATCCTGGGCAGCCCGCACAGCTTCCAGCTGCACGCCTTCCACGGTTTCGGCGCCTACATCTGCGGCGAAGAAACCGCGCTGCTGGAAAGCCTGGAAGGCAAGAAGGGCCAGCCGCGCTTCAAGCCGCCGTTCCCGGCCAGCTTCGGCCTGTACGGCAAGCCGACCACGATCAACAACACCGAGACCTTCGCCGCGGTGCCCTGGATCATCAACAACGGCGGCCAGAAGTATCTGGAATGTGGCAAGCCGAACAACGGCGGCACCAAGATCTTCAGTGTCGTCGGTGACGTCAACAGGCCCGGCAACTTCGAAGTGCCGATGGGCACGCCTTTCGCTACCCTGCTCGAACTGGCTGGCGGCGTGCGCAGCGGGCGCAAGCTGAAGGCGGTGATTCCCGGTGGTTCGTCGGCGCCGGTGCTGCCCGCCGGCATCATGATGGACACGACGATGGACTACGACGCCATTGCCAAGGCCGGCTCGATGCTGGGCAGCGGCGCGGTCATCGTCATGGACGACAGCCGTTGCATGGTGAAGAGCCTGCTGCGCCTGAGCTACTTCTACCAGCATGAAAGCTGCGGCCAGTGCACGCCCTGCCGCGAGGGCACGGGCTGGCTGTGGCGCATGGTGGACCGCATCGAGCACGGCAAGGGCCGTCCCGACGACCTGGACCTGCTGGACAATGTCGCCGACAACATCAAGGGGCGCACCATCTGTGCGCTGGGTGATGCCGCAGCGATGCCGGTGCAGGCGATGCTGAAGCACTTCCGCCCCGAGTTCGAGCACCACGTCGAACACAAGACCTGCCTAGTCCCCGCGTACATCTGAACCCATGGCCGAGATCACTCTAGACGGCAAACCCGTCACGGTCGCCGACGGCAGCATGGTCATGCATGCCGCCGACGCGGCGGGCGTCTACATCCCGCATTTCTGCTACCACAAGAAGCTGTCCATCGCGGCGAACTGCCGCATGTGCCTGGTCGACATCGAGAAGATGCCCAAGCCCATGCCGGCCTGCGCCACGCCGGTGACCAACGGCATGATCGTGCGCACGAAAAGCGACAAGGCGCTGAAGGCGCAGCAGTCGGTGATGGAGTTCCTGCTCATCAACCACCCGCTGGACTGCCCCATCTGCGACCAGGGCGGCGAATGCCAGCTGCAGGACCTGGCCGTGGGCTATGGCAAGAGCGCCAGCCGCTACGATGAAGAGAAGCGCGTCGTCTTCCACAAGGACGTGGGCCCGCTCATCAGCATGGAAGAGATGAGCCGCTGCATCCACTGCACGCGCTGCGTGCGCTTCGGCCAGGAAGTGGCCGGGGTGATGGAGCTCGGCATGATCCACCGCGGCGAGCACAGCGAGATCACCACCGTCACCGGTGGCACGGTCGACAGCGAGCTGTCGGGCAACATGATCGACATCTGCCCAGTGGGTGCGCTCACCAGCAAGCCCTTCCGCTACAGCGCCCGCACCTGGGAACTCTCGCGCAGGAAGTCGGTGTCCCCGCACGACAGCACCGGTGCCAACCTCATCGTGCAGGTGAAGTCCGGCCGGGTGATGCGCGTGGTGCCGCTGGAAAACGACGCCGTCAACGAATGCTGGATCGCCGACCGCGACCGTTTCAGCTACGAGGCCGTCAACAGCGAAGCACGGCTGACGCAGCCGATGGTCAAGCAGGGCGGGCAATGGCAGGCGGTCGACTGGAACACGGCGCTGGGCTACGTCGTCGACGGCCTGAAGCGCGTGAAGGCCGAATTCGGCACGGCCCGCATCGGCGCTCTGGCCAGCGCGATGTCCACCACCGAAGAGCTGCACCTGCTGGCCAAGCTGGTGCGCGGCATCGGCAGCGAGAGCATCGACCACCGCCTGCGCCACAGCGACTTCAGCCACGCCGCGGCCGCCGGCCAGGCGCGCTGGCTGGGCTTGCCCGTGGCCGCGCTGTCGCAGCTGGACCGCGCCTTCGTCATCGGCTCGTTCCTGCGCAAGGACCACCCGCTGTTCGCGCAACGCCTGCGCCAGGCCGTGCGCCATGGTGCCCAGGTGCACAGCCTGCATGCCGTCCATGACGACTGGCTGCTGCCGCTGGCCACGCGCTTGACCGCCGCGCCCAGCGACTGGCCGCACATGCTGGCCGAAGTGGCCGTGGCCGTGGCGCAGGCCGGCGGCGAGCCCTTGCCGGTGGATGGCATCACGCCCGGGGCCGAGGCGCAGGCCATCGCCGCTTCGCTGCGCAGCGGCGAACGCAAGGCGGTGCTGCTGGGCCATGCCGCCGTGCAGCATCCGCAAGCCTCGCGGCTGCTGGCCCTGGCCAGCTGGATCGCCCGCCATACCGGCGCCAGTGTCGGCGTGCTCGGCGAGGCCGGCAACAGCGTCGGTGCGCAGCTCGTCCGTGCCCTGCCAGGCCCGGGTGGCCTGAACGCGCAGCAGATGCTCAGCGAGCCGATGAAGGCGCTGCTGCTGCTGAACACCGAGCCCATGCTTGACGCCGCCGATGCCTCGGCCGCCCGCCGTGCGCTCGCGGCTTCGGGCCTGGTCGTGGCCTTGACGGCCTTCAAGGACGCGGCCGCCGACGTGGCCGACGTCATGCTGCCGATCGCCCCGTTCACGGAAACCGCCGGCACGTATGTCAATGCCGAAGGCCGGGCGCAAAGCTTCCACGGCGTCGTCAAGCCGATGGGGGACAGCCGCCCTGGCTGGAAGGTGCTGCGGGTGCTGGGCAACCTGCTCGGCGTGCCCGGCTTCGATTTCGAGACCTCGGAAGACGTGCGCGCTGAAGCGCTGGGCGACCTGACACTGCTGGCCAGCCGCCTTGACAACAGCACCGCTGCCACCTTGGCCCCCGCGCCGATGCCAGCCGGCAGCGCATTGCAGCGTGTGTCCGACGTACCCATCTACGCGACCGATTCCATCGTGCGCCGCGCCACGTCGCTGCAGCTGACCGCAGACGCCCGCGGCGAACCGGTGGTGGGCCTGCCTTCTGCTCTGTGGCACCAGCTGGGCCTGCGTCCGGGCGGCCGGGTGCTGGTGGCACAGGGCGAAGGTGCCGTGGTGCTGCCTGCGCGCGAAGACCAGACGCTGGCCGAACGAACCGTGCGCGTACCCGCTGGCCACCCGATGACGACCGGGCTGGGGCCGATGTTTGGTGACATCACCGTCGAAGCCGTGAAGGCGCCCTGATCATGTTCGAGCCTCTTCAACAATTCGGCACCGCCACCTTCGGCCCCACGCTCTGGCTGGTGATCTGGAGCCTGATCAAGATCATCGCCGTGGTGCTGCCGCTGATGGGCTGCGTCGCCTACCTGACGCTCTGGGAACGCAAGGCCATCGGCTGGAGCCAGATCCGCCCGGGCCCCAACCGCGTCGGCCCGGCCGGCCTGCTGCAGCCGATCGCCGATGCGGTGAAGCTGATCTTCAAGGAGATCATCCGCCCCACGGCCGCGAACAAGCCGCTCTTCTTCCTGGGCCCGATCATGACGATCATGCCCGCGCTCGCGGCCTGGGCCGTCATCCCCTTTGGCCCCGACGTCGCGCTGGCCAACATCAATGCCGGCCTGCTGTTCCTGATGGCCATCACCAGCCTCGAGGTCTACGGCGTCATCATCGCCGGCTGGGCCAGCAATTCGAAGTACGCCTTCCTGGGCGCGTTGCGCGCCAGCGCGCAGATGGTCAGCTACGAGATCGCCATGGGCTTCTGCCTGGTGGTGGTGCTGATGGTCTCGGCCAGCATGAACCTGAGCGAGATCGTCGCCCAGCAGGACCGCGGCCGCTTCGCCGACATGGGCCTGAGCTTCCTCAGCTGGAACTGGCTGCCGCTGCTGCCCATCTTCGTCGTCTTCTTCATCAGCGGCCTGGCCGAGACCAACCGCCACCCCTTCGACGTGGTGGAAGGCGAATCGGAAATCGTCGCCGGCCACATGATCGAGTACTCGGGCATGAGCTTCGCCATGTTCTTCCTGGCCGAGTACGCCAACATGATCCTGGTGAGCATGCTCACCGTGCTGCTGTTCCTGGGCGGCTGGCTGTCACCGGTGGCCTTCCTGGACTTCATCCCGGGCTGGATCTGGCTGGCCATCAAGGTCTTCTGCGTGGCCACGATGTTCCTGTGGGTGCGTGCCACCTTCCCGCGCTTCCGCTACGACCAGATCATGCGTCTGGGCTGGAAGATCTTCATTCCCATCACCCTGGTCTGGCTGGTCGTGATCGGCCTGTGGATCCAGTCGCCCTTCAGCATCTGGAAGCCTCTATGAGTACCTTCAGCACCATCCGGCAGGTGTTCTCCAGCCTGCTGCTGACCGAGTTGTTCAAGGGCATGGCGCTGACCGGGCGCCATTTCCTGTCGAAGAACATCACGATCCAGTTCCCGGAAGAGAAAACGCCGCAAAGCCCGCGCTTCCGCGGCCTGCATGCGCTGCGCCGCTATGAAAACGGCGAGGAACGCTGCATTGCCTGCAAGCTGTGCGAAGCGGTGTGCCCGGCCATGGCCATCACCATCGAAAGCGATGTGCGCAAGGACGGCAGCCGCCGCACCACGCGCTACGACATCGACCTGACGAAGTGCATCTTCTGCGGCTTCTGCGAAGAAAGCTGCCCGGTGGACAGCATCGTCGAGACCCACCACTTCGAATACCACGGCGAAAAACGCGGCGACCTGTACTTCACCAAGGACATGCTGCTGGCCGTGGGCGACCGCTACGAAAAAGAGATTGCCGCGAATCGCGCGGCCGACGCGAAGTACCGCTGACGCCACCGACTGCCCCACACGCCGAAGCGTCCAACGCCAGGAGGGCCCGCCCACGAGCAGGCCGCATCAAGAACAACACATGGACACCACCACCGGTCTCTTCTACACCTTTGCCGCGGTGCTGCTGTTTGCAGCCTTTCGCGTCATCACCGCGCGCAGCACCGTGCATGCGGCGCTGTTCCTGGTGCTTTCCTTCTTCAGCGCCAGCTGCATCTGGATGCTGCTGCGCGCCGAGTTCCTGGCGATCACGCTGGTGCTGGTCTATGTCGGCGCCGTGATGGTGCTGTTCCTGTTCGTCGTGATGATGCTCGATGTCAATTCGGACGGCTTCCGTGAGGGTTTCTGGAAGCACCTGCCGCTGGCTGGCCTGGTGGGTGCGTTGATCGCCCTGGAAATGGCCCTGGTGCTGATGCGCGGCTTCAAGCTCGAGGCTCCCGAGCCCACGGCTCGTGCGCTCGAGCTCGGCAACACCAAGCTGCTGGGTATCGAGCTCTACACCCACTACCTGTACCCGCTGCAATTGGCGGCGGTGCTGCTGCTGGTGGCCATCATCGCGGCCATCGCGCTGACGCTGCGTGCGCGCAAGGACAGCCGCCACATGGACCCGTCGCAGCAGGTGCTGGCCAACAAGGCCGACCGCCTGCGCATCGTCAAGGTGGCCCCCACCATCGAAAAGCCGAGCCTGCCCGCCGAAGGCGAGAACCCGGGCGAGAACATGGGCAACAAGGGGGCCGCGCCATGAGCCTCGGTCCCATCACCCTGGGCCATTACCTCAGCCTGGGCGGCATCCTGTTCGCGCTGTCGGTCGTCGGCATCTTCATGAACCGGCGCAACCTCATCGTGCTGCTGATGGCCATCGAGCTGATGCTGCTGGCCGTGAACATGAACTTCATTGCCTTCTCGCACTATCTGGGCGACATGGCCGGGCAGGTGTTCGTGTTCTTCATCCTCACGGTGGCCGCGGCCGAATCGGCCATTGGCCTGGCGATCCTGGTGGTGCTGTTCCGCAACCGGTCGTCGATCAACGTCGACGAGCTCGACGACTTGAAGGGCTGACCCGAGATGGCCTCCACCCTGTCCACGAGCCTGCTGCTCACCGTTCCGCTGGCGCCCTTGGCCGGCGCCCTCATCGCCGGCCTCGCCGGCAAGGTGGTGGGCCGCCGTGGCGCGCACTTCTTCACCATCCTGGGCGTGCTCATCGCCTTCATCTGTTCGGCCTACGTGCTGGCGCAGGTGGCCGGCGGCGCCCGCTACAACCAGACGCTGTACGAGTGGATGGTGGTCGGCAAGCTGGTCATGGAAGTCGGCTTCCTGGTCGACGGCCTGACGGCGATGATGATGTGCGTGGTGACCTTCGTGTCGCTGATGGTGCACGTCTACACCATCGGCTACATGGAAGAAGACCCGGGCTACCAGCGCTTCTTCAGCTACATCAGCCTGTTCACCTTCAGCATGCTGATGCTGGTGATGAGCAACAACTTCCTGCAGCTGTTCTTCGGCTGGGAAGCGGTGGGCCTGGTCAGCTACCTGCTCATCGGCTTCTGGTTCAAGCGGCCGACGGCCATCTTCGCCAACATGAAGGCCTTCCTGGTGAACCGGGTCGGCGACTTCGGCTTCATCCTGGGCATCGGCCTGATCGCGGCCTATGCCGGCACGCTGAACTACGGCGAGGCCTTCGCCAAGGCGCCCGAACTGGCGAAGATGACGTTCCCGGGTACGGACTGGATGCTCATCACTACGGCCTGCATCTGCCTGTTCATCGGCGCGATGGGCAAGAGCGCGCAGTTCCCGCTGCACGTGTGGCTGCCCGATTCGATGGAAGGCCCGACGCCCATTTCCGCGCTGATCCACGCCGCCACCATGGTCACGGCCGGCATCTTCATGGTCGCGCGCATGAGCCCGCTGTTCGAGCTGAGCGATACCGCGCTGAACCTGGTGATGGTCATCGGTGCCATCACCGCGCTGTTCATGGGCTTCCTGGGCATCATCCAGAACGACATCAAGCGCGTCGTCGCCTATTCCACGCTCAGCCAGCTGGGCTACATGACGGTGGCGCTGGGTGCATCGGCCTACAGCGTGGCGGTGTTCCACCTGATGACGCACGCCTTCTTCAAGGCCTTGCTGTTCCTGGCGGCCGGCAGCGTGATCATGGGCATGCACCATGATCAGGACATCCGCAACATGGGCGGCCTGCGCAAGCACATGCCCATCACCTGGATCACCGCACTGCTGGGCAGCCTGGCGCTGATCGGCACGCCGCTGTTCGCCGGCTTCTACAGCAAGGACAGCATCATCCTCGCCGTTGAAGCGTCTAACCTGCCGGGTACGCCGTTCGCCATCTTCGCGGTGGTGGCGGGGGTCTTCGTCACGGCCTTCTATTCGTTCCGGATGTACTTCCTGGTGTTCCACGGCAAGGAACGCTTCCACGACAAGCCGTTCCCGGCCGAACACCACGACGACGATCACGCGCACGAGGACGACAAGGCTCATGGCCATGACGACCACGCCCACGCGCATGCGCACGTGCCACACGAATCCCCCTGGGTCGTGACCGCGCCGCTGGTGTTGCTGGCCCTGCCTTCGGTGGTCATCGGCTTCCTGACGATCCAGCCGATGCTCTTCGGCGACTTCCTGAAGGACGCGATCACGGTCGATGCCGCCAAGCACCCGGCCATGGCCTCGCTCGCCGAGCATTTCCACGGCGCCACCGCCATGGCCCTGCACGGCCTGCAGACGCTGCCGTTCTGGCTGGCCGCAGCGGGCGTGTTCACGGCCTGGCTCTTCTATCTGAAGATGCCGTCGATCCCGGCCGCGCTGGACCGCAACCTCAAGCCCCTTCGCACCGTGCTCGAGAACAAGTACTACCTCGACTGGTTCAACGAACACGTGCTGGCCGCTGGCGCCCGTCTCATCGGCATGGGCCTGTGGAAGGGTGGCGACCAGGCGCTCATCGACGGCGCCGTCATCAACGGGTCGGCGCGTGCCATCGGCGCATTCGGCGGTGTCGTGCGGCTGGTGCAGACCGGGCACCTTTACTGGTACGCGCTGGTCATGATGCTCGGCATCTTCGGCCTGCTCACCTGGCAGCTCTGGCCTTTCTTCAGCAGCCTGATGCGCTGATGCCTGACGCGACCCCTATGAAAAACAAGAACGAAGGAAGAAGGACCCCATGGGCTTGTTGAGTGTCGCCATCTGGCTGCCCATCGCCGTCGGTGTGCTGCTGCTGGCCACGGGCCGCGACGAAAACGCCGGTATCACGCGCGGCGTGGCCCTGGCCGGTTCGATCGCCTCGTTCCTGGTCACGCTGCCCTTGATCACGCGCTTCGACACCAGCACTGCCGCGCTGCAGTTCGTCGAGAAGATGCCCTGGATCGAGCGCTTCAATGTGCACTACCACCTGGGCGTGGACGGGCTGTCAATGTGGTTCGTGCCACTGACGGCCTTCATCACCGTCATCGTCGTCATCGCCGCCTGGGAAGTCATCACCGATCGTGTCGCGCAGTACATGGGTGCGTTCCTGATCCTGTCGGGCCTGATGGTCGGCGTGTTCTCGGCCGCCGACGGCCTGCTGTTCTACGTGTTCTTCGAAGCCACGCTGATCCCGATGTACATCATCATCGGCGTCTGGGGCGGGCCGAACCGGGTCTACGCGGCCTTCAAGTTCTTCCTGTACACGCTGGCCGGCTCGCTGCTGATGCTGGTGGCCCTGGTCTTCCTGTACTTCAAGAGCGGTGGCAGTTTCGAGATCGCGGCCTGGCACAAGCTGCCCTTGCCGCTGCCGGCGCAGACGCTGCTGTTCTTCGCCTTCCTCGCCGCGTTCTCGGTGAAGGTGCCGATGTGGCCGGTGCACACCTGGCTGCCCGACGCACACGTGGAGGCGCCCACTGGCGGCTCGGTGGTGCTGGCCGCCATCATGCTGAAGCTGGGCGCGTATGGTTTCCTGCGCTTTTCCATGCCGATTGCCCCCGACGCGGCGCGTGAATACGACTGGCTCATCATCGCGCTCAGCCTCGTGGCCGTGCTCTACATCGGCCTGGTGGCGCTGGTGCAGCAGGACATGAAGAAACTGGTGGCCTACAGCTCGATCGCGCACATGGGCTTCGTCACGCTCGGCTTCTTCATCTTCAACGAACTGGGCGTGTCCGGCGCCATCGTGCAGATGATCAGCCACGGCTTCGTCTCGGGCGCGATGTTCCTGTGCATCGGCGTGCTCTACGACCGCGTGCACAGCCGCGAGATCGCCAGCTACGGCGGCGTGGCCAACACCATGCCCAAGTTCGCGGCCTTCGCCGTGCTCTTCGCCATGGCCAACTGCGGCCTGCCCGGCACTGCCGGCTTCGTCGGCGAATGGATGGTGATCCTGGGCGCCGTGCAATACAACTTCTGGATCGGCCTGCTGGCATCCACCACGCTGATCTTCGGCGCCGCCTACACGCTGTGGATGGTCAAGCGCGTCTACTTCGGCGATGTCGCCAACGACGACGTGAAGGCGCTGAAGGACATCAACGCCCGTGAATTCACGATGCTCGCCGTGCTGGCGATTGCGGTGCTCTGGATGGGCCTGTACCCGAAGCCCTTCACCGACGTGATGAACGTCTCGGTGGCCGAACTGCTGAAGCATGTCGCCACCTCCAAGCTGCCCAGTTGACACGGCCCGGGACGAACAAGAATGACTGCTGCAATGAACTGGTCGATCCTGGCCCCTGAAATCTGGCTGCTGCTGGCCGCCTGTGCGGTGCTGCTGGTCGACCTGCAAAGTCGCGACGAACAGCGCCGCCTCACCTTCTGGTTGACCCAAGGCAGTGTGGCGGTGTTTGCCTGGCTGCACCTGATGCGGCACAACGCCGGCGAGACGGCGTACGGCATGGGCGGCATGGTCGTCACCGACCCGATGGGCCACCTGCTGGCCTTCTTCGCGGCACTCAGCGTGATGATCACGCTGGCCTATGCGCGCCCCACGCTGGGCAGCCGCGAAATGCTCAAGGGCGAGTTCTTCATGCTCGCCATGTTCGTGCTGCTGGGCATTTCGGTGATGTGCAGCGCCAATCACTTCCTGGTGCTGTACCTGGGCCTGGAACTGATGAGCCTGAGCCTGTATGCGCTGGCCGCGCTGCGCCGCGACCACGCCGTCAGCACGGAAGCCGCGATGAAGTACTTCGTGCTCGGCGCGCTGGCCAGCGGCTTCCTGCTGTACGGCCTGAGCATGATGTACGGCGCCACCGGCTCGCTGGAGATCCCGCGTGTGCTGGAAGCCATCGCAGCCGGCCGCATCAACCAGGAAGTGCTGGTCTTCGGCGTTGTTTTCGTCGTCGCCGGCCTGGCCTTCAAGCTCGGCGCCGTGCCCTTCCACATGTGGGTGCCCGACGTCTACCAGGGCGCGCCGACGGCGGTGACGCTGCTGATCGGCGGCGCTCCGAAGTTCGCGGCGTTTGCCATCACTATCCGGCTGCTGGTGGAAGGCATGCTGGGCCTGGCGCTCGATTGGCAACAGATGTTCATCGTGCTGGCCGTGGCCAGCCTGGCGGTGGGCAACCTGGCGGCCATCGCCCAGACCAACCTCAAGCGCATGCTGGCCTATTCGACCATTGCGCAGATCGGCTTCGTGCTGCTGGCGATGTCGGCGGGCGTCGTCAGTGGCAACACGGTGTCGGCCGGCAACGCCTACAGCTCGGCCATGTTCTACCTGGTGGCCTATGTGCTGACGACGCTGGGCACCTTCGGCATGATCATGTTCCTGTCTCGCCAGGGCTTCGAGTCCGAGCAGATCGACGACCTGGCCGGCCTGGCCCGGCGCAGCCCCTGGGCCGCGGGCGTGATGACGGTGTTCATGTTCTCGCTGGCCGGCGTGCCGCCGATGGTGGGCTTCTTCGGCAAGCTCTCGGTCATCCAGGCGCTGGTCAGCACCAACGTCACGCTGTACATCGTGCTGGCGGTGGTGGCGGTGGTGTTCTCGTTGATCGGCGCCTTCTATTACCTGCGCATCGTCAAGGTGATGTGGTTCGACGCGCCGACCCAGACCGCGCCTGTGGGCCAGACCCAGGGTGTGGGCGTGCTTCTGGCCGCCAACGGCGCCGCGGTGCTGTTGTTCGGCCTGTTCTCGGGCGGCCTGATGGCACTGTGCCGGGACGCCATCGTGCGCACCCTGGCGACCTGAACCCACCCCGTTCATGGCCGCCGACGACACCCATCTGACAGAAACGCCGACTGGCCAGCGCACCGATCTCCACCAGGGCTTCCTGCACCTGGTACGCGACGAAGTGCGGCTGCCCGATGGCAGCCTGGCCACCCGCGAGATGATCGTTCACGCCGGCGCAGTGGCCGTGCTGGCGCTGCTGGACGACGGGCCCGATGCCGGCAAGGCCGTGCTCGTTCGCCAGCACCGCCATCCGGTGGGTCGAGTGCTGCTGGAGCTGCCCGCCGGCCGGCTGGAACCCGGCGAAAGCACGCTCGAATGCGCCCGGCGTGAACTGCTCGAAGAAACCGGCTACGTCGCCAGCGAGTGGGCCTTCGGCATCGAGATCCACAACGCCGCGGCCTATTCGACCGAGAGCATCTGGATCTGGCTGGCGCGCGGGCTGCAGCCCGGACCGCAGCGGCTGGACAGCGGTGAATTCGTCGAGGTGGTTCTGCACACCGAGGCGGAGCTCGACGCGCTGTGCGCCGCTGGCCAGCTGCCCGACGTCAAGACCATCGTCGGCCTGCACCTGTGGCAGCGCTGGCTGGCCGGCGCGCGCACGCTTCACTGGCAGGCGGCGCCCTGAAGACCTGCCCGGCACGGTGCGGCGGCGCGCTGCGTAAGATGCAGCGATGAAAGTGCTGGACCTGCGTTGCGCCAACGGCCACGGCTTCGAAGGCTGGTTTACTTCCGACGACGACTTCATGCAGCAAAACGGCGGCGGGCAGCTGCAATGCCCGCTGTGTGGCGATGGCGTCGTCACGCGGCTGCCTTCGGCGCCGCGCCTGAACCTTTCGGGCGCGCGTGAACCGCAGCCGCAGCCTGCGTCCCTGCCGGCATCGACTTCGCCTGCCGCTTCGGCACCCGGCCCCGCTGGTCTGCCTGTTCCGGCCGACCTGCAGGCAGGCTGGCTCAACGCCGTGCGCGACCTGATGGCCCGCACCGAAGACGTGGGCCCACGCTTCGCCGAAGAGGCACGCCGCATCCATTACGGCGAAGCCAAGGAACGCGGCATCCGCGGCCAGGCCACGCCAGAGGAACGGGCGGCGCTCAGCGAAGAGGGCATCGAGACCGTGGCCGTGCCGATGCCAGCAGCGCTGAAGGGGCCGCTGCAGTAGGCGCAGCCCCTGCTGCGCGCTACTTCACGGCGATCACTGCGATCTCGATCTTCACGTCCCGCGGCAGCCGGGCGACTTCGACGGTGGCACGGCTGGGTGGCGCGGTCTTGAAGAATTCGCCGTAGACCGCGTTCATGCGGGCGAACTCGTTCAGGTCCTTCATGAACACGTTCGACATGACCACGTTCTGGTGGCTCATGCCCTGCGCCTTCAGCACTTCGCCGATGTACTCGAGCACCAGCCGCGTCTGTTCCTCGATGGTCGTGCCTTCGATCGCATTGCCCGCCTTGTTGAGCGGAATCACACCCGACAGGTAGTAGGTGTTGCCGGCCTGGACCATCTGCGAATAGGGCCCGATCGCGGGGTAGACGTTGCCCGTGGTGTGAATGAGCTTGCCACCCGCGCCACCGGGCGCGGCGCAGCCACCCAGCAGCCCCAGTGCGGCGGCGGCGGCGATGGCCAGGGTCAGGGTTCCAGAACGGCGTCGGGTCATGCGTGAGCTCCTTGCGGGTGGGTGTTGTGAAGGCCGTGTCGTGAAGGCCAATGGTCTGCCGGCATCAGCTGCGCCCCCGCGCCGGCGACGGCACCGTGAGCAGCAGCTTGGCCACGAGGTTATCCACGTCGGCGGTGTTGTGGAAGAGGTGGGTCGAGATGCGCAGCGGCGACGAGTTGGTGCCGGCCGCGGCATTGCTGGCCGGGCTGCCGCGCAGGGTGTGCGGCACGGTGTTGTTGCGCACGACGACCGCATGGGTGTTGCGCAGCGTGGTCACGGCCGCCCCCGACGCAGTGGCCTGCGCCGTGGCCTGTGCGGCGGTGAGCACGGCGTTGTAGTCGAAGCCGGCCGAAAACGGGTTGAACGAGGTCAGCGCGACGCGGGCGTGGTTCGGCGTGTTCGCGTCGTACATCGTGGCCATCGACTGCGGGCCCCAGGTGGCAGCCAGCCGGCTGCGCAGGTACTGCGCCAGCGCGACGATGTAGTTCTCGATGTTCTGGCGGCCCCAGGTGTCCCACATCTGGCAGCATTCCTGCAGCGCACGCAGCGCCGGGTAAGAAGGGTTGCCGATGCTCATGAGCGTGGCAGCCACGTTGTGCGTCGGGTTGCGCACGCCGCCCTGCAGGGTGGTTCCGGGCGTCTGCGAATAGCCGCCGGACACCGTGGGGTAGAAGGCGGGCAGCGGGTTGGTGTTGGTGTAGCCCGGCAGCGTCAGCGTGACGCTCTGGCCGTTGATCGTCACCACCTTGGTGTACGTGGCCGGTGCTGCCGGGCTGAAGTTGTTGCGCACGTACAGGATGCCGGTCTGCCCCGGGCCGCACTGCCACTTGTGGCCGGCGCCAGCGTAGAAGTCGCAGCCGATGTCGTGGAAGTTCAGGTTCAGCATGCCCGGGCCGTGGGCGCCGTCGATGATGGAGATCAGGCCCTGCGAGGCTGCCCACTGGCACAGCAGCTTCTCGGGCAGGCGCACGCCGGTCAGGAAGGGCGGCGACGAGAACATGATCGCCTTGGTGTTGTTCGTCAGCAGGGCCTGGAAGCGGGCCAGCACTTCGGCGTCGCTGTAGCTGTCGCCGGTGGGCAGGTTGACGCGGCGGATGGTCAGGCCGCGGCGGTCGGCGATGATGGCCAGCGGTGAGTTGCCGCCCGGGTGCTCCATGTTGGTGGTGATGACCTCGTCGCCCGGGTTCAGCACGATGCCGCTGAAGATCTTGCTCATGCCGTCGGTCGTGTTGAAGCTCATCACGATCTCGAACGGGTCGGCACCGAAGCCGGTGGCGATGAGGTTGCGCATGTCCCCGGTGTTGAAGCTCGCTGTGGGGTCACGCGCGATGAGCGCATTGTTCGCGGCCAGGCTCTTGAGCACGCCGATGGGCGTGGACCCTGTCGTGCCGATGTTCATGAAGGTGCGTGCCGGGTCGAGCCCGAACGCTGCCGCATAGGGGCCGCCGTAGGCCAGCGCCGGGCTGCTGTACAGCGCGCTGCCCAGTCCGCTGGCGGCAGTGGCACCGACCCCCAGGGTCTTGAAGAACTGGCGCCGTCCGTCGTGGAGCTTTTCGTGGGCTTCCAGTGCGGCGTCGCGGGCCTTGGATTCGCTGAAATTCGAGCTCATGGTGGATTCCTGACAGGTTGAAGGTGCAAGGGCAGGTGCGCTCACGGCCTCAGGCCGTGCGGGTCGAACGGCGCCGTCGGCTCCAGGCCAGCACCGCCCAGGCGCCGGGCAGCAGCAGCCAGGCGCTGCCGGGTTCGGGCACGAGGGCCACGCCGTCGAGGCTGAGCGCGTAGGTCCAGCCCGTGCTCCCGCCTGCGCCACCGCCGGCCACGAAGGTGTCGAAGACGAAGTCACCGTTCGTGTCGTAGCACGCGGTGACGGTGGCCGTGCATGCCAGCAGGCCGGGGTTGTAGCCAGAGAAGCCCAGCGTGTAGCGGCCTACCAGGCCAACCGGAACGTTGAACTGGATCGCCGACATCAGGCCGCCGCCGGCGCTGTCGTCGTTGCTGGCGACGAGATTGCCCATCGGGTCGAACAGGCCCATGATCGAATCGGCGAACGCATCCGGGCTGCTGGCGACGATGCTCAGCAAGCCCGGGCCGCCGACGACAAACGAGAAGAAGTCGTCCGACGGGTCGGCAAAGCTGCGTTCGCCAGTGATCGAAAACGCACCGGCTGTGTTCTGCAGCATCTGAGCACCGCCCAGGCTGTTGTTGGGCTCGACCTCGGCAATGGCATGTGCGCCGCCTGCAGAGGTGGCCAGACAGAGGCTCAGCAACCAGGGACTGATCTTGTTTGGTGCATGCATGGCATCTCCTTGGGGCGTTGTCGCGCCCGGTTTGTGACATCCATCACGTACGGAGCGCGCCCATGTGGTGCGTCTACGAGCGATGCGAAGGAAGTGCACCAACGTTGGACGAGACGCCGCCGAATGGAAACTGGTGTTTCCACTCATTCAGGGGGGGTGCCCTGCACCCCGGGGATTGCGTTGGGCGTGAGCTAGAGAACCCGTCCCGGGTTCATCAGCCCCTGCGGGTCGAGCGCCGACTTGATGCTGTGCATCAGCCGCAGCGCCACTGGCGACTTGCGCGCCGCCAGCTCGCCGCGCTTGAGCTCGCCGATGCCGTGTTCGGCCGAGAACGAGCCACCGTGCGGCTGCAGGGCGTCGAACACCAGCGTGTTAACGGCGTGTTCGTGCGTGACCAGGAACTTCGCGCCGTCTGCGCCCGCCGGGGCCTGCACGTTGTAGTGCAGGTTGCCGTCGCCCAGGTGACCGAAGTTCACCAGGCGTACGCCCGGGAAGTGGCGCTCGAGCAGGGCGTCGGTGTGGGCGCAGAAGGCCGGGATGGCCGACACCGGCAACGAGATGTCGTGCTTGATGTTCAGGCCTTCCTCGGCCTGGGCCAGCGGGATCGATTCACGCAGGTGCCACAACGCCTTGGCCTGTGCGATGCTTTCGGCCACCACCGCGTCGTCCACGGTGCCGGCTTCCAGTGCGTCGCCCAGCAGCGCCTCGAAACGTGTGCGCGCAGCGGCTTCGCTTTCAGTGTCGCTCTGCTCCAGCAGCACGGTCCAGGGTGCGTCGGGCAGGGGACGGGGCAGGGTCGGAAAGTGCCGCGCCACCAGTTGCAGTGCGAAGCGGCCCATCACCTCGAAGCCGGTCAGCCCGGCACCCAGGCGCGCGCGCGCGAGCGACAGCAGCGCCACGCAGTCGTCCAGGCTGCTGCAGGCGGCCAGCGCCGTGGTGCTGGCCGCGGGCTGCGGCGCCAGCTTCAGCGTGGCTGCGGTGATGATGCCCAGCGTGCCTTCGCTGCCGATGAACAGGTCGCGCAGGTCGTAGCCGGTGTTGTCCTTGCGCAGGCCGGAAAGCCCGTCCCAGACATCGCCCTGGGCCGTCACAACCTCCAGCCCCAGGCAGAGCTCGCGCGCATTGCCCCAGCGCAGCACCTGTGTGCCGCCAGCGTTGGTGGCCAGGTTGCCGCCGATGGTGCAGCTGCCCTCGGCGGCCAGGCTCAGCGGGAACAGCAGGCCATGTTCGGCAGCGGCCTGCTGCACGGCTTGCAGCACGCAGCCGGCGTCCACCGTCATCGTGAGGTTGGCGGTGTCGATGGCGCGCACGCGATTCATTCGCTGCAGGCTCAGCAGCACCTGGCTGCCGCTGGCATCAGGCACACCGCCGCCCACGAGCCCGGTGTTGCCGCCTTGCGGTACGACGGCCACGCCAGCCGCAGCACAGGCCTGCACCACGGCCGCCACTTCGGCGGTGCTGCCCGGTCGCACCACGGCCAGCGCGCGGCCGCGCCAGCGGCGCCGCCAGTCCAGTTCCCAGGCCGAGAGGTCGCCCTCGGTCAGCACCTGCGCGGCCCCCAGCTGGAGGCGCAGTGTCTGAACGAGGGAGGCGTTCACGCCGCCGCGGCCGCCGCGGTCGTTGCGGCAGCCAGCCGCGCCTGGCGCAGCCGCCAGCGGATGTAGAACGAACTGCAGGCAAACAGGAACAGGCTCAGCACGACCTCGCCCACGGCCAGCCAGCGGCCGATGCCGGTGTCGGTCCAGGCCCGTGTGACGCCTTCCATGAAGTACAGCCATACCAGCATGCTCAACCAACGGAAGGTGTACATGCGGTGGCGCCAGAGCCCCGCCAGGCACAGTACCAGCGGCACCACCTTCAGCGCCAGCGTGCCGCTGCCGGTGGGCGCCAGCCACAATTCCCAGGCCAGGCCCAGGGCGATCAGGGCCAGCAGCCCGGCCAGCGCCGCGGCGCGGCTGCTGCGTACCGCGGCGTCGGGTTCCCGGGGCACCGTGGGTTGCGGTTCCGGGGTGGTGGCAGCAGAAGAGGTCATGCTGGCATCATAGACACCATGAGCATGCACCCCACCAGCAGGGTGGCTTGGCGCGACGCCCTGTCCGAGCGCGCCGCCGAGCTGCTCACGACGCTGCGCAACTGGCCCTGGTTCGAGACCCTGCGCACCCTGCGCGAGCGTTTCCGTGAAGACCGCCTGGGCCTGACCGCCGGCAGCCTGACCTTCACCACCCTCATTGCCCTGGTGCCCCTGGTCACGGTGATGCTGGCGGTGTTTTCGGCGTTCCCGATGTTCGCGTCGTTCCAGGTGGCGCTGCAGAAGTACTTCCTGCAGAGCCTGGTGCCCGCCGACATCGCCGTGCAGGTGATGCGCTGGCTCACGCAGTTCGCCGCCCAGGCCAGCCGCATGGGCACTGCCGGCCTGTTGCTGCTGGTGGCCACGGCGCTGGCCCTGGTGCTGACCATCGACCGCACGCTGAACGCCATCTGGCGGGTACGCAAGGCGCGTTCTCTGGCGCAGCGCATCCTCGTCTACTGGGCGGCACTGACGCTGGGGCCGCTGGCGCTGGGCGTGAGCCTGTCGGTCACGTCGTATGCACTGTCGGCCAACCGCGGGCTGGTGTCGACGTTGCCGGGTGGTGTCACCCTGCTGTTGAACCTGCTCGAATTCCTGCTGCTGGCAGGGGCTGCCGCCGCGCTGTACCACTACGTGCCGAACACGCCGGTGCGCTGGCGCCATGCCTGGTCGGGTGCGCTCTTCGTGGCCCTGGCCTTCGAAGGCGCCAAGGCCGCGCTGGGCTGGTATGTGCAGACGGTGCCCACCTATTCGGTGATGTACGGCGCCTTCGCCACTGCGCCGATCCTGCTGCTGTGGATCTATCTGGTCTGGGTGATCGTTCTGCTCGGCGCGGTGATCGCGGCCTATGCGCCCAGCTTGCAGATGCGCGTGGTGCGCAGGCCGCCGACGCCGGGCTACCGCTTCGAGATCGCGCTGGCGCTGCTGAAGCGCCTGGCTGCGGTGCGCGAAACGCCACAGCGCGGCTTGTCGCTGGCAAGGCTGGCGATCGCGTTGCGTGCAGACCCCCTGCAACTAGAGCCCGTGATCGAGGCCCTGGCCCGCATCGACTGGGTGCAGGAGATCAACGAGCCCCCGGGCGACGAAACCCCGAGGCTGGTGCTCTTGTGCGATCCGGCAATGACCAGCGTGGCAGCGCTGGCCGACGCCCTGCTCGTACCCCCCAGCGCGGCCACGGCCGCGTTTCGCGGCGCTGCGCAGTTCGACCGCATCACCCTGGCCGCAGTGCTCGGGCGATAGGAGGCCGGCGGGCGGCAATTGCGGGCGCGCGATCTGCAGCGCGCGGGAGGGACCTCCGCGCTGGGTCGCAGCCAATGTCCGAACCCGGCAGCCGTCGAAACCTTCCAGCAGCTTACCGGCACTCTGAACGTCATCGCGGTCATCCCCCCGATCCGACTGCCGCATCGCCCCGGTCCGTCCGTGTCTTTCGACCGCTTCTCCGGATGGTGTCAGCACATGCCCTTCGTTTACATTGCGACGCATGGAATCAAGCGCCGACAGTCCGCCGACGTTCGAAGCCACACGCCTCTCGGCGTTGCGCAGCTACAGGGTTCTGGATACCGACGCCGAGCCCTCGTTCGACGACATCACGGCACTGGCTTCCGAGCTCTGCGGTACTCCGATCGCACTGATCAGTCTCGTGGATGCGCAGCGGCAATGGTTCAAGTCGCGCGTGGGCCTGGACGCGGTGGAAACCCCACGCGACTGGGCGTTTTGCGACCACGCCATTCGCCACCCCGACGAAGTCATGACGGTAGTTGATGCGTCCATCGACCCGCGCTTCAACAACAATCCTCTGGTCACCGGCTCACCGAACGTCCGCTTTTATGCGGGCGCGTCCCTGGTTTCGCCAGAAGGCCAGGCGCTGGGTACCCTGTGCGTGATCGACACCCAAGCTCGTGAGCTGAACCCGGCGCAGGCCAAGGCTCTGGCCACCCTGGCACGCCAGGTGATGTCGCAGTTGGAGCTGCGCCGCCAGCGGTACGTCCTGGCTGCAACGGTGGCGCAGCGCAATGACGACCTTGCTGCGCTGCAGTCCTTGCAGGCGGCGCTGGTTGAGCGCGAACAGCGCCTGGCTCGCATCGCTGCCCAACTGCCCGGCGTCGTCTACCAGTATCACCTGCGGCCCGACGGAAGCTCTTGCTTCAGCTATGCCAGCGAAGGCATCCGCGACATCTATGGTGTCACTCCGGAAGAAGTGCTGCACGATGCCACGCCCGTGTTCCAGCGTCTGCATCCCGAAGATTACGAGCGCGTGGCGCACAGCATCGGCGTCTCGGCCGACAAGCTGGAGCTTTGGGATTGCGAGTACCGGGTGGTGGTGCCCGGCCGCAGCGTGCTCTGGGTGCAGGGACGTTCGATGCCAGAGCGCCTGCCCGACGGCGGAACGCTCTGGCATGGTTTCATCACGGACATCACGCAACGCAAGGCGGCCGAACAGTTGCTGCGCGAAAGCGAGCAGCAGCTGCGTCTGGCGCTCAGCGGGGGGGATCTGGGCCTTTGGGATTGGAACGCCACCGGCGCAAACCTGGTTGTCAATGCGCGTTGGCTCTCGATGCTCGGGCTTGATCCCGAGGGACCCATGCCCACCATCGATCAATGGCATTCGATGGTGCACAGCGACGATGTTCCGCTGATCGATCGCGCGCTGGAGACCGTCAACCTTGACCCAGCGCGCCGTGAATTCGAAGTCGAAGTCCGCGCACGCCGGGCTGATGGCCAGGAGGTCTGGATCCTCCACAAGGGCGCCGTGGTCGAGCGTGCGCCCGATGGAAGCCCGCTGCGTGTGGTGGGCACCCATATGGACATCACCCGGCGCAAGCTCGCCGAAGCGCAGTTGCGACGCAGCGAAGAAGATCTGTCGATCACCTTGCACTCCATCGGCGATGCCGTCGTGGCCATCGATGCGGTCGGATGCGTGACGCGGATGAACCCGACCGCCGAGCGCCTGACCGGCTGGCGCCTGCCCGAGGCCTTCGGACGGCCCCTCGCCGAAGTGTTCCGCATTGTCCATGCGAGGACTCGGAAGCCGGCCATCGATCCAGTCGAACAGGTCCTGCGCACGGGCGGAATCGTCGCACTGGCGAACCACACGACCTTGCTGTCGCGAGACGGCTCCGAGCACCATATCGCCGACAGTGCTGCCCCGATCCGCGATGCCTCTGGTGCCATCGTCGGCGTCGTCCTGGTGTTCAGCGACGTGAGCGAGGTCTACCGCGTGAGGCAGGCGTTGGCTCGGACCGCACAGCTGCTGGAGCGCACGAGTGCGATGGCGCATGTCGGTGGGTGGGAACTGGATCTGCCGAGCCAGCAGCTCGAGTGGACACAGGAGACCTGCCGCATCCACGAGGTCGATTCGCAGCGCGCACCTTCACTGGACGAAGCCCTCGCGTTCTACGAAACCGACGCGAGGGACACGATCCAGGCGGCCTTGCGGGCGGCGGTCGACGATGGGGTTCCCTTCGACTTGGAGTTGCCCCTGCAGACGGCAAAGGGAAACGGCATCTGGGTGCGCGTGCAGGGCAGCGCGGTGCGCGACGGCGAACGCACCATCAAGCTACAAGGCGCCTTGCACGACATCACGGTGCGCCGCCGAGCCGAATCGAATTTGCAGCAAAACGAGCAGCGGCTGCAGGCACTGCTCGACAACATCAGCAGTGGCGTCATCGTCCACGGGCCCGACACCCACATCATCGATGCCAACCCCGCAGCCTGTCGGGTCACGGGCCTCACCTTGGACCAGATGCGCGGCAAAGTCGCCATCGACCCCTGCTGGTGTTTCCTGGAGGAAGACGGCTCGGTGATGCCGCTGGACCGGTTTCCGGCTCCGCAGGTCCTGGCGCGCGGCAGCGCCGTCAACAAGCTCGTGCTGGGTGTGCGGCGCCCCGACCTGCCGCGCCCGGTGTGGGTGCAGGTCGATGCTTACCCTTTTCGTGACGATGAAGGACAGATCAGCCAGATCGTCGTGACCTTCGCCGACATCACCGAACTCAAGCTGGCCGAAGACGGCACGCGGCGCCTCAACCGCTCTTTGCGCGTGTTGAGCAGCTGCAGCGCAAGCCAGGTGAACGCGGAGGACGAGTCCAGCTACCTGGGCCAGGTGTGTGAAGCGGTGGCCGCTGCTGGCGGTTTTCTGTTGGCGTGCGTGGTGTTTGCGAACCGTGACCCCGGGAAGTCGGCCCGCTTTGCTGCCCGTGCCGGTCCTGCCGCGGACTATCTCCAGACAATCCAGTTGTCCTGGGACGAAGGCCTGCCGACCGGGCGGGGGCCGTTCGGGGTCGCCGTGCGCACGGGGCGCACCCAGGTGAACCAGGACTGGCTTGCCAGCGATGCCATGGCACCCTGGCGTGAAGCGGCCTTGCGGCATGGCTTCGAGTCGAGCATTGCGCTGCCGTTGACAGTTTCGAACGAGGTCATCGGAACCCTCTCGCTTTACGCGGCCGAACATGGTGCCTTCAACCCCGAAGAGGTGCAGCCGCTGGAAGAGCTGGCGCGCAACATCTCGGTGGCCATCGAGACCTTCAGAACACGCCAGCAACGCGATCTGGCCGAAGGCGCGAGCCGCGCGAAAAGCGAGTTTCTGGCCAACATGAGCCACGAGATCCGCACGCCCCTGAACGCGATCGTCGGCCTCAACTACCTGCTGCGGCGCGATGGCGTCACGCCTGAACAAGCCGCGAGGTTGGACAAGATAGACGGCGCCAGCAAGCACCTGCTGTCCCTGATCAACGACATCCTGGACCTGTCCAAGATCGAGGCCAGGCAGGTCCAACTCGAAGCGTCCAACTTTCACCTGTCGGCAGTGCTCGATGCTGTCGCTTCGATCATCACCGAGTCAGCCCGGGCCAAGGGCCTGACGATCGAGACCGACGCCAACGCCGTACCGCTTTGGCTGCGCGGTGATCCGACCCGCTTGCGGCAGGCCTTGCTGAACTATGCCGGCAACGCCGTCAAGTTCACGGAAAGCGGCTCGATAGCCCTGCGCGCCAAGCTGCTTGAAAACCGCGGCGATGAGCTGCTCGTGCGTTTCTCGGTGGAAGACACAGGCACGGGGATCCAGACAGAAGACATCCCGCGCCTGTTCCAGGCGTTCGAACAGGCCGACACTTCGATCACCCGGAAATATGGCGGAACTGGCTTGGGGCTTGCGATCACCAAGCGGCTGACGGAATTGATGGGGGGCGAATGTGGCGTCGAGAGCAGACTTGGTATTGGAAGTACCTTCTGGTTCACGGCGCATCTGCAGCGAGGCCATGGGATCTTGCCCTTGGCGGACACCAGGCCAGTGGCAACCGCCGAGGCGCAACTGCGACTGCGTCATCGCGGCTCGCGGATTCTGGTCGCCGAGGACAACGAAGTGAATCAGGAGGTGCTGTTGGCCATGCTCTACGGCGTCGGCCTGAACGCAGACATTGCAGCGAATGGACAAGATGCGGTGGCCTTGGCGATGGCAGGCGCCTACGACATGGTGCTGATGGACATGCAGATGCCCGTGATGGGCGGCCTTGAGGCTACACGGGCCATTCGTGCTTTGCCTGATTGGGCAGAACGGCCGATTCTGGCCCTCACGGCCAATGCCTTCGATGAAGATCGTGAGGCCTGCAAGGCGTCCGGCATGAATGACTTCATCGTCAAGCCTGTCGACGTCAACTCTCTGTATACGACGATCTTGAAATGGCTTGACAGTGCCGGCGGGCAAGCGGGCGAAGCCCGCGATGAGGCCAAACCACTGGTCGACAATGACGATGGAATGCGCGTCGGCTTAGGCAGCTGAACCCGCCGCTTGCTTCGACTGGAGGGCTCAAGTCCACGTTCTGCATATCGATACGACAATAGGCTTTGTGGCGAGCAATCTGGTGGGCGGGAATTCAGCTTCAGGCCGGGGGCTACCCTGTCCCAACAGGTCCGGCAGCGTTCTGTCGTCGAGGGCCACACCCGCGATGGCGCGATCGCAAAGACGCGCCTTCGACGCTACGCAGCAAGCGCCTGCCGCAACGCTGCCAGCACCGCGTCGGGCGCCTCGGCCATCAGCGAATGGCCTGCCGGCACGCGGTGCACGGTCGCCTTGAGCATCTGCGCCAGGCCTGCCGCGGCTCGCGGCTGCGTCATCTGGTCGGCCGTGCCCAGCACCAGGTGGACGGGGCAGGCCACCCGCGTGGCCGCGGCTTCGGCGCCGGCATAGGCGCTGCATGCCGAGAAGTCGGTGTGGAAGATGGGGCTGCCGCCAGCAGCCTCGCCCTGCAGCACCTGCTGCATCAGCCTGCGGTAGGCGCCATGCAGCCAGACGCCCGGGCTCGGGTACGAGGGCTTGGAGGCCAGCGTCGAGATCGACCAGGCCACCACCATGTCGATCGCCGCCAGTGGGGTTTCCAGCGAAGCCTGCAACAAGGCGGGGGACACCTTCATCGGGTAGGCCGTGCCCAGCATCCACAGCTGCGTGGCGCGTTCGGGCGCGCGGCCCGCGGCTTCCAGCGCTATCAGTGAACCCATGCTGTGCCCGGCCAGCACGGCGCGCTGCACACTGGCGGCGTCCAGCAGCGCCAGCAGCCAGCTGGCCATTTCTTCGACGCTCTGCAATGGCGGGCCGGCACTGCGGCGGTGGCCGGGCAGGTCGACCGCCAACACGGCGTGGCCGTGGTGAGCGAACCAGCGCGCCAGCAGCGTGAAGACGCTGTGGTCGTTGAGCGCGCCGTGCACGAAGACGATGCAGGGCAGGGTGGGGTCGAAGGGTTTGCCGCCGGTGTAGGCATACGCCTGGCGGCCGTCAACGACGAGCTTCATGTGCCGGCCCTTTCGGCCACTTTGAAGGCGCGCTTCAGGTCGTCGATCAGGTCGTCGGCATCTTCCAGACCGATGCTCAGACGGATCGTTCCAGGCGTGATGCCGGCCGCCACCAGGGCCGCGTCGTCCATGCGGAAATGCGTGGTACTGGCGGGGTGGATGACGAGGCTGCGGCAGTCGCCCACGTTCGCCAGATGCGAAAACAGCTTCAGTGCCTCGATGAAGGCACTGCCTTGCCTGCGGCTGCCCTTCAGGTCGAAGCTGAACACCGCCCCCGCACCACGTGGCAGCAGCTGCCTGCACAGCGCATGACTGGCGTGATTTTCCAGCTCGGGGTAGCCCACACGCGCCACCATCGGGTGGCTGGCGAGGAAGCTCACCACTTTGCGGGTGTTCTCGACATGCCGCGCCATGCGCAGCGGCAGCGTCTCGATGCCCTGCAGCACCAGCCAAGCGCTGTGCGGGCTGAGGCAGGCGCCGAAGTCGCGCAGGCCTTCGCGGCGGGCGCGCAGCAGGAAGCCGCCCTCGGTGCTTTCTTCGCTGAACACCATGCCGTGAAAGCCGGCGTAGGGCTCGGTGAGTTCGGGGAATTTTCCCGATCGGTCCCAGTCGAAGCGCCCGCCGTCGACCAGCACCCCGGCCACGACCGTGCCATGGCCCGACAGGAACTTGGTCGCGGAATGGAAGACGAGGTCGGCGCCATGCTCGAAAGGCTTCATCAGCCAGGGTGTGGTGAAGGTGCTGTCCACCAGCAGCGGCAGCCCGGCGTCGTGCGCCACGGCAGCCACGCGCGGGATGTCCAGCACGTCCAGCCCCGGGTTGCCCAGGGTTTCGCCAAACAGCAGGCGGGTTTCTGGGCGGATGGCCGCACGCCAGGCGTCGACGTCACCCGGTGCCACGAAGGTGGTCGTGATGCCGAAGCGCGCCAGCGTGTAGTGCAGCAGGTTGTGGCTGCCGCCGTACAGCGCGCGGCTGGCGACGATGTGATGGCCGGCCCCGGCAATGGTGCAGATGGCCAGGTGCAGCGCCGCCTGGCCGCTGGCCGTGGCGATGGCGCCGCAGCCGCCTTCCAGCGCCGCGATGCGTTCTTCCAGCACCGCATTGGTGGGGTTGCTGATGCGGCTGTAGACGTGCCCTGAGCGTTCCAGGTTGAACAGGCTGGCAGCGTGTTCGCTGCTTTCGAAGACGAAGCTGGTGCTCAGGTGGATGGGCAGGGCGCGTGCACCGGTGGCCGGGTCGGGCGCGGCGCCGGCATGCAGCGCCAGGGTGTCGAATGCGGGGTCGCCAGCACCTGGCATGGGGGTCTCCTGAGCCGTCTTTTCAAAGCATTGTGGGCTATATTGACCGCATGAAAGTCACCGACATCCTGCGCGTCAAGGGCAACACGCTCTACACCGTGTCACCCGACCAGCCGCTGCTGCAGGCCGTCACCACCATGGCCGAACTCGACATCGGTTCGCTGGTCGTCATGGAGCATGGCGACGTGGCTGGCATGTTGACCTTTCGCGAGGTCATCAGCGCGGTCGTCGCCGGCGGCGGCAGTCTGGGCAGCCGCCACGTGCGTTCGGTGATGGACGACGCACCACTCACCTGCACGCCGGAAACCGGTGTCGACGAAGTGCGGCGCATGATGCTGCAGCGCCACGCCCGCTACATGCCGGTGCTGGACCAGCGCACGCTGATGGGCGTCATTTCGTTCTACGACGTCGCCAAGACCGTGGTCGACGCCCAGGACTTCGAGAACAAGATGCTCAAGGCCTACATCCGCGACTGGCCCGGCGAGGACGCGCAGGCCGGCAGCTGACGGCCTGCGACGCCTAGAACTGCATCTTCAGGCTGGTGCCCAGCGCCCAGGCCCGCCCGCGTTCGCTCTGGGCGTCGGGCCGTGGCCAGAAGTGGCCGGCGACGATTTCGCCGCGCAGCCAGTCCTTGTAGACCGGCTGTTCCCACTTCAGCAGCACCCCGGCGTCTGAGTAACCCAGGCCCGTGCCGCGCGTGCCGTCGCCCGCGAACACCACTTCGGCAGTGACGACGCGTTCGCCGCTCAGGAATCGCAGCGCGCCGAAGCTGCTGGACCACTCGAAGTTCCTGGACACCTCGGTGATGGTGGCGGCATTCAGCCAGCGTAGCGTCCATCGCGGCGATACCCGCACTTCATAGCTCAAAGCCGTGGTCGAACCCAGTCGGTCGGGACGCGTCACGAACAAGGTCTCGCGCAGCTCGATGAACTGCGCCTCGGTGGGATTCCAGCGCTTGCGCCAACGGGCCTGGGCGTAGGGTTCGGCGCGAGCACTGAGACCCACGCGCAGGTCGACGGAATCGGCCAGGCTCAGGCCCAACCCGGCCAGGAACGACCGGTCGTCGCGCTCTTCGGCCAGCAGCCGCCGCCGCAACGACGCGGCATCGGGTGTGTCCTGGATGGCTTCGCGCCGATCGTCGCGGCCGATGAACAGGTAAGCCCGCTTTTCCAGGTTGGGCAGGCGAAAGCGTGCATCGAAGCGCACGTCGAGACTCGCACCCTGGTCCTGGCGGTGGAACAGGCTCACGTCGAACCGGCCATTGGTGACCCGGCCGCCGTCCTCGAAAGGCTGGTCGCCGAACCAGCTGTCGACACTGCGGGCCAGCCATTCGGCGGTGGAGCGGGCCGCGCGCTGCGTGGATTCCGCAGCTTCGCCCATCATCGTTTCAGCAGGCTGGGGTGGCGGGCTCGGTGACGCCGGGGTTTGTGCTGCGGCCGCCAGCGGCATGGCCAGGGACAGGCACGCCCAGGCCGCCAGGCAGCTTTTCCGTCGGCGTCCTGTTTGCATCTTGTCCACTCTACGCTCCACGTTGCACTGAGGCCAATGGTGGCGCTGCAGCGGGCTTGCGTCTGTAGGCGGGCAAGCCGTCCGGTTGCCAGCGCTGCCTACAATGCCATGAATGTCTGGAAGCACCTTCGGCGAACTCTTTCGCGTCACCAACTTCGGCGAAAGCCACGGCCCGGCCATTGGTTGCGTCATCGACGGCTGCCCGCCGGGGCTGGCACTCACCGAGGCCGACATCCAGCGTGAACTCGACCGCCGCCGTCCGGGCACCAGCCGCCATGTGACCCAGCGCAACGAGGCCGACGCGGTGGAAATCCTGTCCGGCCTGTTCGAGGGCCTGACCACCGGCACGCCGATCGCGCTGCTCATCCGCAACACCGACCAGCGCAGCCGCGACTACGGCAACATCCTCGACACCTTCCGCCCGGGCCACGCCGACTACACCTACTGGCGCAAGTACGGCCTGCGCGACCCGCGCGGCGGCGGCCGCAGCAGCGCCCGGCTGACCGCGCCTACGGTGGCCGCGGGCGCGGTCGCGCGCAAGTGGCTGCAGCAGCAGTACGGCACCACGTTCACGGGCTGGATGAGCGCGCTGGGCGAGATCGAGATCCCGTTCGAGAGCGAAGCCGAGATCGAACGCAACCCTTTCTTCGCCGCCAACGCCGGCCTCGTGCCACAGCTCGAAGCGCACATGGACGCCTTGCGCAAGGCCGGCGACAGCTGCGGCGCACGCATCGAGGTGCGCGCCCGCGGCGTGCCTGTAGGGCTGGGCGAGCCGCTGTACGACAAGCTCGACGCCGACATCGCCTACGCCATGATGGGCCTGAACGCCGTCAAGGGCGTCGAAATCGGCGCCGGCTTCGGCTGCGTGGCCGCCCGCGGCAGCACCTTCGGTGACGAGCTCACCCCGGAAGGTTTTGCCGCCAACGAAGCCGGCGGCGTGCTTGGCGGCATCAGCACCGGGCAGGACCTGGTCGTGCGCATCGCCATCAAGCCGACCAGCTCGATCCGCACGCCACGCCGCAGCATCGACCGCCAGGGTGAACCTTCGGTGGTCGAGACCTTCGGCCGCCACGACCCCTGCGTCGGCATCCGCGCCACGCCCATTGCAGAAGCCCTGCTGGCGCTGGTGGTGATGGACCATGCGCTGCGCCACCGCGCGCAGTGTGGCGACGTGCACCTGGCGCAGCCGGCCATCCCCGCGCAAGCCGGGCAAGGCGCGAACGCGGCGCAAGCGCCCACCGCGAGCCGCCAGCCGCAGGAATGAAGTCCCCGCTGGCCGCCTATGGCGCGCTGTCGGGCACCTACTTCGCGGCGGTGGGCTTGTTCAACCCGTATGCACCGCTGTGGTTCCAGTCGCTGGGTTTCTCGACCCTGCTGATCGGCGGCATCGCCTCGCTGCAGAGCTGGACCCGCGTATTCGCGCCCTACGCCTGGGGCTGGCTGGGTGACCACCGCGGCCGCCGTGTCGGGCTCATCCGCCTGGCCTGCGCCGGGGCGCTGCTGTCGGCGCTGGGCTTGCTGGGCGTGCGCGAAGCGGTGCCTGTGGCGGTGGTGACGGCCCTGCTGTTCCTGGCCAACGGCGGTGTCGTTCCGCTGTACGAGGCCACGCTGGCGCAGCTGCTGAACACCGCCACAGGGGTCGACCCCAAGCGCTACGGGCGGGTGCGGGTCTGGGGTTCGGTCGGCTTCATCGTGTCGGTGACGAGCTTCGGCGCCCTGCTCGAGCGCGTGGGCATTGCCGTGTTCCCGGCCTTCGTGGCCGCCGTCAACGCCCTGCTGCTGCTGGCGGCACTGCGGCTGCCGGCCACGCAGGACGAAGTGCAGCACGACGAGGCCGCGCCGCCGGTGCTGCAGCTGCTGCGCCAGCCCAAGGTGGCCTGGTTCTTCGGCTCGGTGTTCTTCACCGTGCTGGCCCACACCAGCCTGTACAGCTTCTTTTCGCTCTACCTCGTGCACCTGGGTTATGGCAAGGCCACGGTGGGCGCGCTGTGGGCGGTAAGCGTGGCGGTGGAAATCGCCTTCTTCTGGATGCAGGGCAGCTGGTTTCACCGGCTCAGCGCCCATGGTTGGCTGAAGCTCGTGGCGGCCGTGACCGTGCTGCGCTTCGTGGCCGTGGCCCTGGCCGGGCAGGACCTGCTGCCGGCAGGGCCTGCGGCGCTGGGCCTGGCGCTGCTGGTGCTGTCGCAGCTGGCGCATGCGGTGACGTTTGCAGGCCACCATTCGGCCTGTATCCAGCTGGTGCAGCGCTATTTCCCGGGCCGGCTGCGCGGGCGCGGCCAGGCGCTGTACACGACGCTGGGCTACGGGTTTTCCGGGGTGCTGGGGGGTGTGGGTGGGGGGTGGCTGATCGAAAGGCTGGGCTACACCGCACTCTTCCTGGCCGCGGCCGGCGCCGGGGGGCTGGCCTGGTGGTGTGCGGTGCGGGCCGCCGCCGGCAAGGATGATTGAGGCATGCGTCACAGCCTGCCCGCAATGGATTGCAGGTGACGAGAACTGGCCGGTGAAAGGGGGCGAATAGCGCTCAAGCTGGAAGGGCACCGTTCCGACAATGGCTCAGGCCTGCTTTGGCCTGCAATCGGTCGACGACAGACCCAACATCATGAGCGTCAACGCCTCCACCGTGACCAGCGGCATCGACAAGCGCCCCGGTACACAGTCCGCCAGCAGCGCGGGCAGCCCGCTGTTCGAGTTCTTCCGCTACCACGGCATCTGGGCGCCGGGCATCCGGCTGTTCCGTGCCATCGGCTTCCGCGCCAAGGCCATCGTCATCTCGGCGATGTTCATGGTGCCCATCGCCTGGCTGGCCGTGACTTACTACAAGGACAAAGGCGCCGCCGTGGCTTTCTCGGCCAAGGAACGTGTCGGCGTGGCCTACGCCCGCGAAACCCTGCCGCTGCTGCCCGCGCTGCAGGCGCAGCGCAAGGCAGCCGTCGGCGCGGCCGCTACCGGCAAACCTGCGGCGAACGATGCCGAAGTGCGAACTGCTGTCGAAGCAGCACTCAAGCGCCTGGCTGCGGCCCAAGCCGCCATGGGCGCCGAGCTGGCCACCGAAAAGGCCCACGCGGCCCTGCTGCAAGCGGTGCAAGCCTTGCCGCCGACATCAGTCGGCATCGAGAAGGTGCTCGAAGCGCACAACAACGTGCTCAAGGCCTTTGTCACTCTCATCACCGCGTCGACCGACCACTCGAACCTGACGCTGGACCCCGACCTCGACACCTACTACCTGATGGACGCCAGCCTGGGCGCCTTGCCCCAGGTCGCGGAATCGATCGCCCTGATGCGCGACATGGCCGTGGCCGTGATCGAAGGCCACCAGCCGTCGGCCGCCTATTCGAAGCAGGTCGCCGCGCTGGAGGTGATCGGCGACATGACCGACGAACGCTGGTTCGCCGCCGTGGAGAAGATCGCCACCGTGCACCCGGCCATCGACGCCGAGCTCGGTGTCGAAGAAGCCCGCAAGCAGCTGCATGCCTTCCACGATTTGGTTGGTGCCAGCGAGTCGGCGCCGAAGGTGGCTGCAGCCGGCGACGCCGCGCTGGCTGTCGTGCTGGCATCGCAGACGAAGACGCTGGAACGGCTGGACGGGCTGATCGCAGTGCGCATTGGCGGGCTCGAGCAGCAGCGCGCGGTGACGACGGCCGTGCTGGTGCTGGGCTTGCTCGGCGTCTGGTACCTGTTCATCAGTTTCCAGAAGGTGCTGAACGGCGGCCTCAAGGAAGTGGCCTTCCACATCGACGCCATGCG
This sequence comes from Rubrivivax sp., assembly GCA_022842595.1. Classification (GTDB taxonomy): domain Bacteria; phylum Pseudomonadota; class Gammaproteobacteria; order Burkholderiales; family Burkholderiaceae_C; genus Rubrivivax. The sequence goes on along the minus strand of JALHPF010000003.1, from coordinate 9,738 downwards.
CGACGGCGACCTCACGACCCGGCCCCGCGCCTGGGGCAACGACGAAGCCGCGCGGCTGATGATCACCCTCAGCGAGATGCAGGCTTCGCTGCGCCGCATCGTCAGCCAGGTGCGCAATGCCTCGGACAGCATCGTGCACGCCAGCAGCGAGATCAGCGGTGCGTCGATGGACCTGTCGGGCCGCACCGAGCAGTCGGCGGCCAACCTGGAAGAGACGGCGGCGGCGATGGAGCAGATCGCCGTCACCGTGCGCAACAACGAATCCACCGTGGGCGAGGCCACACGCATCGCCGACGCCAACGCCCAGGCGGCGGAGCGCGGCGGCCAGATCATCGGCCAGGTGGTGCAGACGATGCAGGCCATCAACGGCTCGTCCAGCCGCATCGGCGACATCATCGGCACGATCGACGGCATCGCCTTCCAGACCAACATCCTGGCGCTGAATGCGGCGGTCGAGGCCGCCCGTGCCGGCGAGCAGGGCCGTGGCTTCGCCGTGGTGGCGTCGGAGGTGCGGGCGCTGGCCCAGCGCTCGGCAGCTGCAGCGCGTGAAATCAAGACGCTGATCACGACCAGCATCGAGCAGGTCGAGGGCGGCACGCGCGTGGTGCGTGATGCCGGCACGACCATCGACGAGATCGTCGGCAGCTCGCGCCGGGTGCGTGAACTGCTGGCCGAGGTGGCCAATGGTGCCCGCGAGCAGACCACCGGCATCGCGCAGAGCGCCAAGGCCGTGCAGGAACTGGACACCGTGACCCAGCAGAACGCCGCTCTCGTGGAACAGACGGCGGCCGCCGCCGGCTCGCTGAACGACCAGGCCGTGGGCCTGGCGGGCGAAGTGGCGCAGTTCAAGCTGCCGGCCTGACCGGCCCGGCCGGCTTGCAGCAGCCCGCCGCGGTGGCCGCGGCGGGCTGCAGTTCGTCGCCAGCAAACCGCGCTTCGTCGCACATGGGATGGTGCCGGCGGCGGCCTTGCCCAAGACTCGCCCCTGTTGCTGCACCCCGGTGCGGCCAAGAACAGCAGGAGCGCAGCAGGCATGAAGGCGATCGACAGGATGAACAAGGGCCCCTGGTTGTGGCTGGCCCTGGGTGTGGCGGTGGTCGTGGTGGCGGGCGGCGCTTCCGTGGCCACCGGCCTCGTCAAGCTGCCGGGCATCAACGCCCAGGCCAAAGCCACGGCCACGGCGGGCAAAGACGCCAAAGACGGCAAGGACGGCAAGGACGGCAAGCCTGCCGTGCCCCTGGAGTTTGCGGCCCGTGAAGTGGTCCAACCCAGCCTGGCCGCGCTGGCCACGACCATCGAATTCAGCGGCCCGCTGGTGGCCCCGCAGACCGCGATGGTTCGCGCCAAGGCCGGCGGCACGCTGCTGGCGCTGAACGTGGCCGAAGGCAGCCGGGTGCAGGCCGGGCAGATGCTGGGCCGCATCGAGATGGCCGACATGGGCAGCCGCCTGGCCGAGCGCAGCGCGCTCATCGAGTCGGCCCGCGCCAGCGTGGCGCAAGCCGAGCGCACGCACGCCAACAACGAACGCCTGGCGCAGCAGCAGTTCATCAGCCCGACCGCGCTGGATACATCGCGTTCGGCTCTGGAAGGCGCCCGCGCCCAGCTCGCCGCCGCGCAGGCGGCGCTGGACACCACCCGTGCCGGGCTCCGCGACGGCACGCTTTCCGCACCCATTGCCGGCATCGTGGCCAAGCGCCATGTGCTGCCGGGTGAAAAAGTCAGCCCCGAACAGCAGGTGCTGACGCTCGTCGACCTGGCGCGGCTGGAACTGGCCGGCACGGTCGGCACCCACGAGGTCTCGCGCCTGGCCGCCGGCATGCCGGTGCAGGTGCAGGTGGAAGGCATCGACAAGCCGGTGCCCGGGCGCATTGCGCGCATTGCCCCTGCCGCCGAGCCTGGCACCCGAGCCATCGGCGTGACCATCGCGCTCGACAACCCCAAGGAGACCCTGCGCGCCGGCCAGTACGCGCTGGCCCGCGCCGTCTTCGATGACGACACCCAGCGCCTGACGCTGCCCGTCACGGCAGTGGGCAACAGCAGCGGCCAGGACCATGTCTGGGTCATCGATGCCGGTGTGCTGGCGCGCCGCGCGGTGCTGCTTGGCCGGCGCGACGCCGCCACCGGCCGCGTCGAGGTGCTGCAGGGCGTGAAGCCCGACAGCCAGGTGCTGGCCGCGCGCTTCGACAACCTGCGCGAAGGCGCCAAAGCTTCCGTGGTGGCGAGCAGGGCGGCGGCAGTGGCCTCGGCCTCGGCATCCACCCCGGCCAACTGAACGCGCAAGGAACCCGCATCATGTGGATCACCCGCGTCTCGATTCAGAACCCCGTCTTCGCCGCGATGGTGATGGTGGCCATCTGCGTGCTGGGCATCTTCAGCTACAACAAGCTCGGTGTCGAGCAGATGCCCGACATCAGCTTTCCCGGCGCCTGGATGGAAGTGCGCTACCCCGGCGCCAGCGCCGAGGCCATCGAGCGCGAGGTCGTCAAGCCGCTCGAGGAAGCCGTCAACAGCATCGCCGGCGTCAAGCGCATCACCTCGCGCGCCATGGAAGGCCGCGGCGACATGAGCATCGAATTCAGCCTGGACGCTGACATGGGCCGGGCGATGCAGGACATCCGCGACCGCGTGGCTTCGGTGCAATCTGGTTTCCCGAAGGACGTGAAGGCGCCGACCATCGCGCGCTGGAACAACGACAACAGCCAGCCCGTCGTCAACATGGCGCTGCTGTCGGCCACGCGTTCCGGGCGCGAACTCTCGATCCTGGGCGAACAGCTCGTGGGCAAGCGGCTGCAGCGGGTGGAAGGCGTGGCGAGGGTCGAGATCAACGGCCTGACGGTGCGCGAAGTGCGCGTCGACCTCGACGCCACCCGGCTGCGCGCCTATGGCGTGACGCCAGCCGAGATTGCCACCGCGCTGCGCGAGGCCAACGCCGACCAGCCCGTGGGCCTGCTCAGCGACGGCACGCAGGACGCCCTGCTGCGCGTGGAAGGCCGCGTGCGTGACCCGCGCCAGTTCGAGGGTGTGGTGGTGGCCCACCGCAATGGCCTGCCGCTGCGCCTGTCGGACCTGGGTCAGCTGGTCGAGCGCGAAGCCGAGCCGGAAAGCACCGCGCGCATCAACGGCCAGCCCGGCATCAACTTCAACATCTACAAGCAGCAGGACGCCAACATCGTCACCACCGGCGAAGCCGTGAAGAAGGCGATGGAAGAGATCCGCAAGCAGCTGCCGCCCGACACCGAACTGCGCCTGATCCGCGCCGACAGCGACTGGGTCAAGGGCAGCCTGGAAGGCCTGAAGCACACGCTGATCGAAGGCGCGCTGCTGACGATCGCCATCGTCTTCCTGTTCCTGCACAGCTGGCGCAGCACCATCATCACCGGCCTCACGCTGCCGATCGCCGTGATCAGCAGCTTCATCGCGGTGTATGCCTTCGGCTTTACGCTGAACTTCATGACGATGATGGCGCTCTCGCTGTGCATCGGCCTGCTGATCGACGACGCCATCGTCGTGCGCGAGAACATCGTGCGCCATGTCGGCATGGGCAAGGACCACTACACCGCGGCCAGCGACGGCACCAACGAGATCGGTCTGGCGGTGATGGCCACCACCTTCGCCATCGTCGCGGTGTTCGCACCGGTGGCCTTCATGGGCGGGATCATCGGCAAGTTCTTCTACCCCTTCGGCGTGACCGTGGTGGTGGCCGTGCTGGTGAGCCTGTTCGTCAGCTTCACGCTCGACCCGATGCTGTCATCGGTCTGGCACGACCCGCCGTCGACGAAGCTGAAAACGCTGCCCGTCATCGGCCACGCCATCCGCGCCACCGACCGCGGCATGGACGCCCTGCACCTGGCCTACGAGCGCGCGCTGCACTGGATCTTCAGTGCCCGCCGCTGGCGCGTGTGGCTGCCGGCCTACGGCCGTGGCTTCGGTGCCGACGGCGTGCGCGACAAGGCCAGCCGCCGGCGCCTGCGCAGCGCCACCATCACGCCGCGTGGCGTGGTCGTGGGCGTGGGTGTGCTCAGCTTCGTCGCCGCCGTGCTGATGACGCCGCTGGTGGGCAGCGAATTCGTGCCCGAAACCGACCAGGGCTACACCCAGCTGCAGCTGCGCATGCCCGTGGGCAGCAGCCTGGAGCGCACCGACGCCAAGGCGCGCCAGGTCGAGGCCATGATCAGCGCCTTGCCTGAAGTCGAGAACGTGGCCACCTGGGTGGGTGGCGCGGGTCAGCGCAACCAGGCCTGGCTGAACATCAGCCTGGTCGACCGCAAGCAGCGCAGCCGCAGCCAGAAAGAGGTGGAAAACGCCATCCGCGAGATGATCGCGCCGATCCCTGGCACCGACGCCAGCGTCGGCTTCAACCGGCCGATCTACGTCGCCATCCTGGGTGACGACAGCGAGGGCCTGGCCAAGGTGGCCACCGAGTTCAGCGAGAAGGTCAAGAAGATCCCGGGCATCGTCGATGTCGAACTCTCGGTCAAGCCCGGGCTGCCGGCCTATGCCGTGCGCCTGAAGCCCGGCGCCATCCGCGAGCTGGGGCTGACTGCGCCGCAAGTGGCGAGCAGCCTGCGCGCCTACGTCAACGGCGAAGCCGCGACGCAATGGACCACGCCCGACGGCAACCAGGTCGACGTCGTGCTGCGCCTGAACGAGACCCAGCGTGAACGGGTCGAGCAGCTGCGCGGCCTGCCCGTGGCCTTCGCGAAGGACGGCACGCCGATCGCGCTGGACAGCGTGGCCACCATCGAGACGGTGTTCAACCCCGAGATCATCCGCCGCCAGAACCTGCAGCGCCGCGAGGCGGTGTTCGCCGGCGTGAAGGACCGCAGCGTCGGCGACGTCAGCGCCGACGTGCAGAAGCTCATCAAGGAAACCAACCTGCCCCCGGGCTACAGCTTCGACGTGGGCGGGCAGATGCAGCAGCAGGCCGAGGCCTTCAGCGGCCTGCTCGCGGCGATGGCGCTGGCGGTGATCTTCATCTACATCGTGCTGGCCAGCCAGTTCGGCAGCTTCCTGCAGCCGATCGCCATCATGGCGAGCCTGCCGCTGGCTTTGATCGGCGTGATGCTGGCCCTGCTGTTCTGGGGCAGCACGCTGAACGTCTTCAGCATGATCGGCCTGGTGATGCTGATGGGCCTGGTGACGAAAAACGCCATCCTGCTGGTCGACTTCGCCAACCATGCGCGCAAAGCCGGCGCCACCGTGCCTGAAGCGCTGCTGGCCGCCGGCATGACGCGCATGCGGCCGATCGTGATGACGACGATGGCCATGGTCTTCGGCATGCTGCCGCTGGCGCTGGCCCTGAATGACGGTGGTGAGCTGCAGGCACCGATGGGCCGCGCCATCATCGGCGGCGTCATCACCAGCACGCTGCTGACGCTGGTGGTGGTGCCGGTGCTCTACAGCTACCTGGCGCGCAGGATCAAGGTGCAGCCTGTGCCGGCGGGCGTGCAGCCCGGTGGTTCGGCCGGCCCGCTGCCGATGCCGGCCGACCGCGACTGAGCGCGGCCGCCGCGCGCCGCAGTCAGAGGGGCTTGGCGGCGGTGGCTTCGGCCTCGGCCACCGCACGGGTGAGCTCGGCACCGAACAGGAACACCTGGGCCGATCCGTAGACCCACACCAGCACCACCACCAGCGAGCCCGCGGCACCGAAGCCGCTGCCGATGGCGGTGGTGCCGATGTACCAGCCGATGGCGGTGCGCCCCAGCGCAAACAAGGCGGCCGTCACTGCCGCGCCCAGCCAGACATGGCGCCAGGGCACACGCACGCTGGGCAGGAAGCGGAACATCAGCGCGAACAGTGCCACCGAAAGCGCCGTCGAGAAGACGAGGTGCAGCGACGCCGCGGCGGTTTCCCAGCCTGGCGCCTGGCCTTGCCACCACTGGCCCAGCGCTGCGAGTACGGCGCCGAAAAGCAGCGACACGATGAGCAGGAAGCCGGTGGCCAGGATCAGGCCGAAGGCCAGCAGGCGGGCGCGCAGCAGCGACCACCAGGGCGCCGGTGGCGGGCGTTTGGACAGTGCGCGCGCGTCGCGCCAGACCTCGTCCAGCGAGCCCTGCAGTTCGGCAAAGACCGTGGTTGCGCCCACCAGCAGCAGGCCCAGGCCGATGAGGCTGCCGACCAGCCCCTGGCGGTTCAGCTGCACGCTGGCCAGCAGCTCCTGAATGGCGGCAGCACCTGTCGGGCCCAGCAGGCCGGCCAGCTGGCGGAAGATCTCGCCCCGGGCGGCTTCTTCGCCAAAAGCCGCGCCAGCCACGGCGATCGCGATCAACAGCATCGGTGCCATCGAGAACAGCGTGTAGTAGGCGAGTGCCGCGCCACGGGTGGGCGCGTGATGGTCGATGAAGCCGTTGACGGCGTTGAACAGCAGTTCGTAGAGCGCCTTGAACGAGAACGGCAGGTGCTGGCGGGCGGTGACGGTCATGCCCGCACGCTAGCAGTGCACCAGCCACCGGCGTGTCGGCCGCGAACCGCCGCCGTCGTAGGACAGTGCCGTGCCCGGGAGCCTAGGCCGCAGGCAGGCTGATCTCGAAGCGGCTGCCGGCACCCGGGCTGCTGTGGGCCACGACATCGCCGCCCATGCCCCGCAGCAGCGAGCGCACCAGCGCCAGGCCAAGGCCCACGCTGTCGAGCCTGGCGCCGGCGGGGCGGCCCAGCCGGTTGAAGGGTTCGAACAGGTGCTGCAGCTGGTCGGCAGTCATGCCAGGGCCGGTGTCGCGCACGGTGACGAGCCAGCTGCCGGGGCGGGGCTGCACGGACAGTTCGACTTCGCCGCCCGGGTGGTTGTGGCGGGCGGCGTTGTGCAGCAGATGAGACAGCACCTGCTGCAGGCGGCTCGGGTCGGCCAGTACCCGTGCCGCTGCCGGCAGGGTGGGCCCCAGCAGCCGCACGCCGCACCGGCTGGCGACGGAGCCCACTTCCTGCAGCGCAGCCTGAACAGCCGCCTGCAGGTCCAGGGGCTGCGGCACCAGCCGCAGGCGGCCGCCTTCCAGGCTGGCCAGGTCGAGCGCATCGTCGACCATGCGCAGCAGCTGCCAGCCGGCGTGCTCGATGTGCTGGGCATAACGCCGCTGGTCATCAGGCGGCGTGCTGACGTCGGGCCGGGCCAGCAGCTGGGCAAAACCGAGCACGGCGTTGAGCGGCGTGCGCAGCTCATGGCTCATGCGCGACAGGAATTCGGTCTTGGCCTGACTGGCAGCTTCGGCGCGGTCGCGTTCGACGCGCAGGCCTTCGAGCTCGCGCCGGTCGGTCATGTCGGTCATCGTTCCCACCGCCCGTAGCGGCTGGCCGTCAGGCCCGCGCTGCACCACCCGCCCGCGTGACAGCACCCAGCGCCAGCTGCCGTCGGCCGCGCGCAGCCTGAATTCATGGGTGTAGTGCGCCGCGTCGCCACGCAGGTGGCGGCCCAGCGCTTCCATCATCGCCGGCAAGTCGTCGGGGTGCACGCGGGCGCGCCAGACACTGGTGCTGTCGGCGCCGCCGTCGCTGGAGTAGCCCAATGCCTGCTGCCACTGGGGCGAGTAATGCACGGTCTGCGTAGGCACGTCCAGGTCCCAGACGCCAAAGCCGGCGGTTTGCAGGGCCAGGCCCCAGCGCTGTTCCAGTGCGTGCAGATCGTCCTGCATGTGGGTGTTGTCGTGAACGATGGCGGTGCTCGTGGTCTTGTCAATCGGCTGCACAGGGTCCCTGCAAGAGACATCGTTCTCCGGGTGTCGGCAACGCCGGCGCGGCAAGTGTCCAGACCACCACACAGGTGCCGTCTTCCTCGATCACCGGGCTGCCGGCAACGAAACCCAGCCGCCGGGCGAGCGCGGCAGACGCATCATTGTGGGGCTCGATGCAGGCCCGTACGTACTGCACGCTGCCGCCCGCAAAAGCCAGTTCGCACAGCGCTGCCACGCCTTGCGTGGCCACGCCCTGGCGCTGCCAGCCTGGGGCCACGCCATAGCCGATCTCGACCCAGCCGTCCTCGGCCGCGTCCTTGAAGCCGCAGCTGCCCACCACCCGTTCGCCCACCTGCATGAAGAAGATGGCGCCGGCGAGGCTGCCGCCGCCGCCATCGCCACTGGCCGCGGCGGCGGCTGCGCGCTGCAGTGCCAGCGCGCGCACGGCGACGAACGGCGGTGGCAGTGAGTCGGCGGCATGCCTGTCGCGCACGTCGGGTGGCACTTCGCCCTGGGCCAGCGCCAGCAGGTCCTTGGTGCCAATGCGCTGCAGCATCACGGCCACCCTGGTTTGCGCCATCGTGGCGCTGGCTTCAGCCATCCAGCAGGGCCGCGTCCCAGGCATGCACCACCTGGTGCTGTTCGCCCAACCCGCTGATGCCGAGCGCCATCACGTCGCCGGGCTTCAGGAACACGGGCTGCGGCTTGGCACCCAGGCCCACGCCGGGGGGCGTGCCGGTGGTGATGAGGTCGCCGGGGAGCAGCGTCATGAAGCGGCTGATGTAGGCCACCAGGCCGGCCACGCCGAAGATCATGGTGCGGGTGCTGCCCTGCTGCCAGCGGCGGCCGTTCACGTCCAGCCACAACGCCAGATCCTGCGGGTCGGCCACTTCGTCGGCCGTCACCAGCCAGGGGCCGACCGGACCGAAGGTGTCGCAGCCCTTGCCCTTGTCCCAGGTGCCGCCGCGCTCGAGCTGGTATTCGCGCTCCGACAGGTCGTTGACGATGCAGTAGCCGGCCACGTACTGCAAGGCGTCGGCCTCGGCCACGTAGCGCGCCTTGCTGCCGATGACGATGCCGAGCTCCACTTCCCAGTCGCTCTTGCTGCTGCCCTGGGGCAGCACGACGGCGTCGTTCGCACCCACCATGCAGCTGGTGGGCTTGGTGAAGAGCACGGGCTCGGCCGGCACCGGCAGGCCGGCTTCGGCAGCATGGTCGGCGTAGTTCAGGCCCACGGCCACGAACTTGCCGCAGCCCGCCCAGGGCAGGCCGACGCGGCCCGGCTGGGCGACGACGGGCAGCTTGCTTGCGTCCAGCGCCCGCAGCCGGGCCAGGCCGGCGGGTGTCAGGCTTTCGGCGCGAAGGTCGGCAATGACGGCGGACAGGTCGCGCACCTGCCCGTCGCTGTCGATCAGCGCGGGTCGTTCATGGCCCTTGGGGCCGTGGCGAAGCAGTTTCATGGTCGCGCAAAGCTCACAGTCGATGTCGGATCGCTGATTCTGGCAGGCCGCCTGCAGACAATGCGCCACCCACCTGCCTTCAGTCAACTGCCATGACCCACCTGATCAAGACCGTGCTCTACACCGACACCGACGGCCGCGCCCGCTTCCGCGAAGAGCCGGTGGCGCTGACCGAAGGCAAGCCGCAGGCGCTGCTGTCGCCACTGGCGCGAAGCAGCGGCTGGCAGCTGCGCATGAGCCCGGTGGGCTTTCGCAGCAGCTTCCATTGCACCGGCGAAGCGCAGTGGGTGTTCATCCTGCAGGGGCAGATGGAAATCGGCCTGCAGGACGGCAGCTCGCGTGTCTTCGGCCCGGGCCAGCACTTCTACTCGGCCGATGTGCTGCCGGCCGGGGCCAGTTTCGACGCCCAGGTTCACGGCCACTGGAGCCGGCAGCTGGGGGCCGAGCCGCTCGTCACGCTTTTTTTGCGCGACTAAGGTTCCTGCGGCTGGGTCGGCTGGTCCAGCCGCGGCGCTTCGGGCGCGGGCCGGCGCAGGCGCTGCAGCAGGCCGTAGCGGGCGCTGCGCTCGGCCTGCTGGCCGTCGGCCGCAGCAGGCTGCCAGCTGGCGTGGCCGGGT
>JALHPF010000002.1:202887-261504 GCA_022842595.1 Rubrivivax sp. | reverse complement strand
AGGGCCTGCAGACCCTCAGCGATACTGTTCCCACTCGGCTGTCGGCAGTAGCCCGCTGAGTACCGCGCATCTCAGCTCTCTCCGGGCTGTGGACTTACACCACGCGCTGGGACACGACCCCACCACGAAACCCGGTGCGGTTCAGTTGCCGGCCGAATCGGGGCAAGGCAACGATGCAGACGCCATTGCCGGGCCCTCCGGACCAGCCATCGACCGCCGACGAAGGCGTGACTTGGCCGGCTGGCCGGCTGGGCGGCCCAAGAGGCCGTTTGAAATTCCTATGCGCTAAAGCCCGCCAGGGCTCTCGAAACTTCCGGCTCCACCGCATTCAATTCCTGAAGGCACTCGACAGGCGGTTCCAAAGTGAAGACGGGAAGTCGTTGAACGGCTTCCTGGCGTTGGACGAGTGCGCTTCGCGGCCTGGTTGACTGCTCCAATGGGCATGTCAAGAACTCGGCCACACTTCTATCATCGCCGCAGCGAGAAGGTGTAAAGCCAAGCTCGGCGTCGAACGACCGTTCCCACTGACCCAGCATGATCAAACTGCTCTCCACTGTTTTCCTGTTCTTGATGCTCTGCATCGCCGGGTGCGGCGGCGGCGAAGACAACTCGCCGTCTCCAAAGCAAGTCGGCTATTCCGGCACGACGCTGGTTGTGAACAGCGTGTCGTTCACCGTGGACCCAGGCGATTTTGTTGCGGACAGGGGAAGAATCTATGTCTTCACGACCACCGACGCGAGCGCACAGGCAGAACTGAGTCGATTCGTCGAGTCCTTCGGTCTCACGACGGGTCAGTTTCAGGTCGTGGGGAGGCAACCGCCCTTCTCCGCCTACGCGCCGGTTGCCGTGCCGGGAGGATTCGAATCACAGTGGGCTCAGGCCCTGCGAAATACCCCGCCGGGGGTCTCTGCGCTCACACGGGTGCCGTGCTGCTGACAGGAAATTCCATGTTCAGCGGGTGCAGATCAACGCCGCCGGACAGGTGGAGCTGAAGCTCAGGACGCCGTGGCGCGACGCAACCACGCACCTGGTGATGAGCCCGCTGGAGTTCATGCAGCGACTGGCGGCGCTGGTGCCGCGGCCGAGGCTGCACCTGATCCGGTTCCACGGCCTGCTGGCGCCAAACGCGAAGCTGCGCCCGCTGGTGGTGCCGCAAGGGGCCCCGAAATGCGAGACCGAGACGGTTCAGGCCCGGCCCCACCGCATCAGTTAGACGCGGCTACTCACGCGTGTCTTCGACATCGACATGCAGCACTGCCCGAACTGCGGCGCCGGCGAGCTGAAGATCATCGCGGCCATGCTGGAAGGGTCAGTCGTCGAGAAGATCCTGACTCACCTGGGCCTGGTTCCGCAGCCGCCACCCCGGGGGCGGGCGCGCGAGGCTGGGCTTGACTGAAGCCGCCTGAGCTAGACACCAGACACATCAACACGGGCGGTTCTGCCTGGCGGCAGCCGGGGTGGCGCTGCGCCGCCCATGGACTCGACGCCGGCGGACTTCGGGTCAACCCTGGTCTCGAGGCCGAGCAAGCTCCGGGCGAAACGTCGGTTGCCGGCCGTATCGGGGCAAGGCAACGATGCAGACGCCATTGCCGTGCCCTCCGGACCAGCATCGACCGCTCACCAAGGTCGTGTCCCATCGCGTGGCCGAGTCTCCAGGCTCAGGGCCGGTCCCGGGGAATCTTGCGCGCCATCCGCCTGGGGTTTTCGTACCATCGAAGCGGGTCTTGCGGCAGCTGGCGCAGTCCATTGAACAGGCTGACGCCGCCCACGCTTCACGGGCTACGAGCCGGCTCCACGTCGGTCTGCAGTGACGAAGCTGGGCTTCTAGCCGGGCGTCTCGACGGCCGTGGCTGTCCCGCCGGCAGGTTTGCCACCGTCCACAGCTGGCAGTCTTGGCATCAATGCCCCTGTTACACCTGATGCAAGCCCTGTCGCGCCGGCAAGGCGCGCGGTACCAGACGGATGCAGTTGCCGAAGCTCGACCGCTGGCGGACCTTGCTGGCCCACATCTGCCAGCGCGTCGTCGGTCGAATCGGCCTGCCCACCCCGCCGCCGAGGCTTGCGGCGTCTGGGTGATGACTGCTGCTTATGGGATCAAGCCATTGGGGCGGCGGGGCTAAACCAGGGATCGGGCTGTCGGATGACCTGGCGGTGCGTGTTGCCCCGTGGTGCGATGCTGGCAAGCGCGACCGCGGGTGAGATCCGCAAGTGGCAGGCGGTGGCGGCCTCGCTGGCAGGGTCGGGGCGCATCAGCCTGGCAGCCCCTCTCCAGGCGGCCGGCGACCGGAAGGCGACGGCAGCGCGGTGTTCGCGAACATCCCTGCCAGCGCCACACCGATGTACGCCGCCCAGACGACCTCGACGACCACCAGCGCGAGCTTGAAGCCCTCGAACGACAGCCCCCCGAGGTTGAAACTTCGCACCACGACCAGCAGCGTGAGTGTGGCCAGGAAGGCGAGCGGCACGGCCAGCGCGCCGACGCCGATCCAGGCGCTGCGCGCCGCCGTCAGCGCCGGGTGCCAGCGGCGCGCGGCCAGGGCGGCGAGCGAAGTGGCCAGCCCCGGCAGCGCGATACCCGCAGACGTACCGAACTCATCGGGCGTCAGCCCGCCCGCCCAGGCGAACAGGGCCAGCACGAGCAGCGCACCGGCCTGGCACAGCACGAGGAACAGCGGCGTGTGCCGCATCGGGGCGGCGGCCACGGCAGCGCACAGCCGCGCCACCGTGTCGGCGTCGCCCGCGCCACGCCAGGCCAGGGCTTGGTGCTCGGGCAACCGGGCCAGCACCGCCGGCAGCTCGGTGGCCGCCGGCAGCGGCGCGCCGCGCACCAGCAGCGGCAGCACGCGCACGCCTGCGTCCAGCGACCGGGCGACCTCGGCGCACACCATGTCGTCGGCCTCGAACAGTCGCGGACGCGCCGCTCCGTCGGCGGTGGCTGTCGCCCAGCGCGGCCCGATGACGACCACCGCCGCGTCGCAGCGCCGCAGCGTCCGGTCGATGGCCGTGCGGAAGGCTTCGCCGGGCACGATCGAGTGGACGTCGTGGAACACCTGTGCGCGGCCGAAGCGTCGCACCAGCGCGGCCACGATCTCGTCGGTCTCGTCGGCCGCGTCGCTGTGGCGGTACGAGACGAACACCGTGCGCCGCCGCCTCGCGCGCAAGAACAGCCCGACCGCCAGCGCGCCGATGAGGGCGGCCGCCAGCAGCGGATAGACCCAGTCATCAAGGTGCGCCACGCGCGAGTTCCTCCTGAAGCTGGCGCAGCAACCCGTCGGCAAAGGTCTCCATCGCGGTGCGGTAGCGCGGGTCCATGTCATGCGAGTAGCCGCTGGCCGGCGGCGGCCGGTCGCCGAGCCCGGCGGAGAACCTCCCCTCCAGGGAGCACGCGGCACTGGTTTGTCCCTCGGCTGCGGGGTGCAGCTCGATCGACACGATCAGCAACTCCCAGTAGTTCTTGTCGGGCAGCACGAGTTGTCGCAGGCCCTGAGCCTCGACAGCCGCGAAACCCGGCTCCAGGGGCCTGAGCCGGATGACCGGCGCCGGACGCCCGGTCCCGGCCACCGACCGCTCGAAGAAGGTCTTCAGGAACCGCTGAACGCGTTCTGGCAGGGCGGCCCCCACCGCGGGCAACGCTACACCGCCGCGCGCTGCGGCCGCGGTGGCCGATCCATAAGCCGGCAGCTGCACACTGCGCCGGACGTAGCGCCTGCGACCCGTCGTGCCGCGCATCGTCGGCCATCCCTCGGCTTCGTCGAGTGCGACCGTGTAGGTTTCGTCCTGCACGCGGAAGATCAGCGCGGCATCGGCGCGCCGCACATCGGCGGCGAGCACCAGCTTGTAGAACAGCGCCGTCACGAAGTCGGTCCGGCCCGGCCCGCGCAACGAGGCCAGCCACTGGTCGAAGCGTTCGCTGGCCGCCTCCTTGTCCTCGTCCGGGGGGCTGCTGAACGCCAGCTCGAGCTGCAGGTGTCGGCGGTCCGTGCCGTCTTCGATGGCCACCCAGCCGAGGCCCCGCACCTCGAGCGCGGCGGCCAGGCCTTGCGCGCCCAGCCAGCGTGCAATGTCGTCGCGCACGCCTTCGGGCGCGGCAGCGACCACGCCCTGCGCGCGCAGCACGCGGGCCGGCAGCAGCACAGCGCCACCCCCGGCGATGATCCTGCGCAGGGCCAGCGACCCGCCGAAGCTCGCAAGGAGAACACGGCGCCTCATGGTCCGGGCCTTGCGGGGTCGAGCAGCGACGGCAGCAGCCCGCCGCGGCCCACGCGAACCAGGGAACTGCCGGCACCGATGCGACAGATGTCGAGCGCCAGGGCACCCAGATCGATCGGCGGGATGTCCAGGTCAGCCAGCGTGCCAGCCAAGTCGAGCGCGGGGCTGGTCACCTGAACCTGCCCCGACACGCCGTCGGGTGCGGCCGCCTGGATGACGCTGAATCCCGACGCGCCCGGACGGAACGGCAGGTCCAGGCTGCCTCCGACGACCAGCGCGTTGCCGCGCGGCACCAGCGCCAGGGTGTCGATGCGCACATCGCCGCCTCGGGCGCGCAGCGCGGCTGTGTTGGCCTGGATCGAGCCGTTGGCCAGGACCAGCACCGGCGCGGCGACGCGGATGTCGCCACCATTGCCGTTGGTCGGGCCGAGCACCGAGCTGGCGATCTGCGCGTCACTCAGCACGAGGTAACGCGCCGCTTCGACATCGATCGGGCCGCCGTTTCCGTCCACCGCCGAGGTGAGGATGCGCGCGTCGTTGCGCAGGTCGATGCCCTGGGCCGAACTGACGCGGATGGCGCTGCCGGGCGCACTGCCGGCCGACGACGCCAGCAGGCTGGCGCCGTCCATCAGCAGCCGGCCAGCGCTGACGGTGAGCGACTGCGGCGCCAGGCCTTGCAGGCCGGGTCGCGTCGAGTCGTTGCGGATCGTCATGGCTTCCGGCGCGCCGAGCAGGATCACGTCGCCAGCGGCCACCACCGAGATGCGCCCGACCAGTCCGCCCGAGTCCGGCAGCGCGCGGCTGCGAACGCCGGTCAGCGCATCACCGCGCGCGTCGACGAGCAGGTCGTGCGTCTGGATGTCGATGGCTCCCGCGCGACCGGCGCCGGACGCACTGGCCGCCACCACGCCGCCTTGCACCAGCTGCACCAGCCCGGTCACGGCGATCGACAGGTCGCCCGCCGGACCACTGCCCTGCGCCAGGCCTAGCACGCCGGTGACCAGCTCCAGCCCGGCCCCGTCGACGGTCAGGTGGCGCGCCTCCAACCGCACCTGACCCCCTGGCGCGGGGCCCAGCGTGCGCGCCTCGATGGTGCCGCCACGCGCCAGCGTCACGCCGTCGCTCGCGCTGATGCTCACCGCGCCGCCGCCGCCGGAGCCGCTGGCGCTGCTGGAGATGTACGCGCGGCCCATCCCCATTCCGTCGAGCAGCACGCGATCGGCCGTCACCGACACCGACCCGGGCGCGCCCGGCCCTGAACTGTCGGTGGAGATGCCGGCCGGGCCACCCAGCACGGTGATGTCGCGCGCGGTGACCATGATCTGCCCGGCCCGGCCACCCGGCCCCGGCGACAGGCTGGTGAACCCGAGCGCGTCGCTGAAGATGCCGCTGGAGAAGCTGTCGCCAGCGGCACGCTCGATGAGGAGGGCGTCGGCGCTGACCGTGAGGGTGCCGGCAGACTGCGTCGCCAGCGGCGGATAGTTCGGGTTGGCGCTGGCCGAAGTCGATATCTTGCCGCCCCCGCGCAGCCGGATCAGACCGTCCACCACCACGCTGACCTGGCCCGCCGGGCCGGCCACGAAGTTGGATTCCGAAGAAATCGCCGCCCCCTGCCCGCCTGCGGCGTCGACGGTGAGCGAGCCGGCGCGGATGTCGATCGATTCGGCGCCGCCGATCCGGTTGGCGGCCGCGGTGCTGAAGAAGGACGGCGTCGACTGCGACAAGATCCCCGCGCCTTGCAGCACCTGCAGCGGCCCGCTGCTGGTGACGGTGATGCGGCCGGCATTGCCGACGTCGTTGGTGAAGCTGTCGATCCCCGTCTGGCCACGCAGCGTGACCGACGCGCCACGCACGACGATGTCACCGGCGGCGGCGCTGGACAGCGTGAGCGTCTGGATGCCGCCCGAGCTGCCAGACAACTCGATCGACCCCAGGCTTTCGACGCGGATCGATGGCCCGCGCGGTGCCGCCGGCACCATCAGCGACGAGACGAAGGAGTCGGCAATGCGCACCGCGTTGCGCGCCAGGATCTCGACGCCCCGGGCCGTGGGGAAGTCGGGATCCGCACTGACCGAAGCGCCGTCGGCCAGCTCGACCGTGCCGCCGTGCAGGGCGACCTGCCCCTCGGCCGTGCTGACGCTGGACCCTTGCAGGCTGATGCCGCCACCCAGCTGCGCGGTGGGCGGCACCGCGCCGGCGTCCACCGGCACCGCCGCCGCCTCGGCGCCGACGGCCACCAGCCGCAGGCGCCCGCTGGCGGTGTACACCGAGGCCTGGTCCAGGCGCAGGTCGCCGGCGACGAGGTCGATGTCGCGTCCGTCGGCGAAGGCATTGAGGCGGGCTTGCGGCTGCAGGGTGATGGGCGCAGCCCCGGCTCTGCCCAGGAAGCCGAAGGCCTCCGGGGCGGCCACGCTCAGCCGGCTGTCTGGCCCGCGGCCGCCGGCGAATGCCTGGCCGTCAGCAAAGCGCAACTCGGCGGCCGTGCTCAGGTGCAGCGCCGCAGGCACGCTCACGCGCCCCTGCGGCCCGAAGCTGATGCCTTGCGGGTTGATGAAGTAGAGGTTCGGCGCGCTGCCGCCCGCCGCGGACAGCCGCAGCGTGCCGTTGATGAAGGTCGCCTCGGGTCCGCTGACCCGGGCGATGACGTTGGCCAGGTTCGCCGACAGCGTCGTGAAGGTCGCCGACTCGCCGCTCTGCAGGCTGAAGCGCTCGAAGCTGTGGAACAGGTTCGGCCCGGCCCGCCGGCCGAGGCTTTCGGGGATCGTGAACACGCCCGAGAAGGATTGCGGCACGCGGCCCCAGCTGCCGTCGGACAGCACCCCGGCGCACGCCGGTCCGCCCAGGCCCTGCACCCCGGCGGCCAGCCACGCCAGGGCGACGCGCCGGGCGCGTCCGCTCGCGCGGGCCTGGGCTTGCGGTGTCGATGTCGCGTTCATTGCCAGTTCCCCACCAGGATGAAAGCCGCCCAGTAGTAAGGGTGGCGGAAGGCAGCTTGGGCCAGGAACGCGCGCTGCACTTCCTGCAGCGCCCGCGCCTTGCTTGTCTGCCGCTGGGCCAGCCGTTCGTAGAAGGCCGCCATCAGCACCGGCGTGACCTCGTCGGACACCGGCCACAGCGAACCCAGCGCGCTGCGCGCACGCGCCTTCAGCGCCGCGCCTGACAAACCCAGCGGGGCGCGGTCGTCACCCTCGGCGGTCTGGCAGGCGGACAGGGTGAGCAACTCCAGCGGCCGCTCACGCAGCCTCTCGGCGCCCAAGGACCCTTGCAGCCGGTCCAGCGTGATCAACCCGTCGTAGGCCATCACCCAGCTGGCCGCTGCGCTGCTGCTGAAGACGCCGTGCGACGCGATGTGGACGAAGCCGAAATCGCCGCTGGACAGCAGCGATTCGAAGCGACTCACCGTGAAGTCGGCGTCGAGCAGGGTCGCGCCCCCCGCGGCGGCGCCCAGCGCCTGCAACTCGCTCTTGACGCCCGGCAGCCGCAGCGAACGGCGCAGCGCCTCGCGCTCCGGCGGCCCGGCGGTCATGGCAAGGCCCAGCTCCCCCAGCAGCCCAGGCGGCAGCGTGTCGATCACCGGGCCTGGCTCGGACAGGCCAGCCACGAGTCGCCGCGACGGGCCGCGCGGCGCTGCGCCGGTGGCCGTCAGGCTCAACGCCGGTGCGGTGACGACGGCGAGCTTCTCGATCGCGAAGCGGTTGCCGTCGAGCAAGGCACCGAAGGGCACCAGGCGCAGGACGCCGTCGGGCACGACGACCAGGGTGTCGGTCTGCTGCTCGGCCAGGAAGGCCTCGATCGGGCGCAGCAGCCGCTCGTACAGCAGGCGTGCCTGGGCGACATAGGGAAGCTTCTCGCGCAGCCGGCCCGCGAATTCCAATGCCAGCGCCTGCAACTCCGCCGCTGGCACCGGCTGCACCTGCCGCTGCAGGCCCTGCGCCGTCTCGACCAGCAGTTCCAGCCGCCCCGGCAGCAGGATGGGATAGAGCACCGCCGTGCCGGCCGGCAGCGCCGCTGCCTGCAGCGTGCGGGCGGACTCCACGGTGCAGCGGTCGCCAAGGTAGTCTTCGAGCTCGCTGCGCTTGATCTGCTCGACCACGTCGCGTGCCTCGCGGGTGGCCTGCCGCGCCGCATCGGCCGGCTGCGTGGCGGACTGGGCCAGCAACAGGTCGGCCAGCCCCAGGTAGATGGGCTCGAGCGCCTCGCGGAACGACGAGCGGCCGCCTTCGTAGACGATCGGGATGTCCTGGCGGATGGCCTCGATGTGCTCGACGGCCCGGCGGTAGGCCGCCACCGCCGCTTCAGGCCGGCCAGCGGCGCGCAGCAGCCGGCCGCGCTGCCACTCCAGCCGCAGCAGCAGGTCGCGCGCGTCGAGGGCCTGCGCCAGCCGGACGGCCTCGTCGACGAAGAGCAACGCCTCTGCACCCCGGCCGGCGTCTTCGTAGAGCCCGGCCAGCCCGGCCACGGCTTGCGCCTCGGTGCGTGCGGCGCCCGCCGCGGCTGCCAACCGCCGGGCGTTCTGAAACGACGCGTGCGCCAGCGCCGTGCCCGCGGCGCCCAGCCCGGCCGCCTGGGCGCCCAGCTGCGCGGCATGGCGTGCGCGATCGGCTTCGTCGTCGATGGCAGCGAGATCGGCATCGATGCGCTGCAGCCGTTCCAGGCGCCCGGCGGCCGGCTCCAGGCGCGCCAGGTTCAGCGCCACGCTGGTCTGCAGCGAGCGGGCCTGCGGTGCCAGTCGCTGCGCCTGCCCGTACCAGCGGCGCGCCTCGGCCTCGCGCGACCGCGCCAGCGCCAGGTTGCCCAGATCGTTGGCCCAGGTGGCACGCTCTGCGGCTTCGATGGCGACACCGGCGACACCGGCATCACCGGCGGCCTCATAGGCCTGCAGCAGCAGCGTCTCGGCCTCGTCGAGCTGGCCCCTGCGGTGCAGCGCCAGCGCCAGGGCGGCCGCAGCGCGCGCCCTCTGCCCAGGCGTGGCGGCCAGCGCCAGGGCCTGGCCAAGCTCGTCGACGGCGAGGTGCCACTCGCCTTGCTGGCAGCGGCGGGTCCCGCGCTGGATCCACGGTTCGCCCGAGGGCGCTGCCGACCTTGCCGTGGCCTGCTGCGCTGCCGCCAGCGCCGGCGCGGCCAGCGCGCCCGCGCCCAGCAGCGCCATCGTCAGCGCCGAGACCACCGAAGCAAGTGACAGTCGCATGGTTCGCTGCCGGTTCACGGCCAGGACTGGCGCAGTTGAAAGTGCACGCCGTGATCCTGCAGGTCGCCGCTCCCGCGTGGCGACTTGCGCTCCAGCTTCGCAGCCACCTGCAGCACCAGCTCGAAACCGCGACCGCGCCAGTTCAGACCTGCGCCGGCCGAACGCAGCCGGTCGGCAGGTTCGCCGCGGTCGCGCGCGATGCCGAAGTCGATGAAGGGCCCGAGTACGACTCGGTGCGCAGATCCCGGCGCCACCGGCCACGGCACCTGCCACTCCACGCTGCCGGCCAGGCCTTCGTCGCGCACGAGCTGGTTCTCGCGGTAGCCGCGCACCGTGGCCACGCCACCGACCGCCAGGCGTTCCATGGGCAGCAGCCGCTGTCGCGTGCGCTGCAGCGCCGCCTTCATCACCAGCTGGGAGCCGTGCGCCGCCGCCTGCTGAACGAATTGCGCCTGCGCGAGCCAGACGCGGTAGCCCGGCTGCGGCGCGCGCAGCGCCTCGTCCAGACCGGGGTCGATGTTGCTGCGCCCTTGGGTCAGCGTGATCTTGAGCGCCAGCACCTGCGCCGGCCAGCGCCGCGCGTAGTCGACTGTCGCGCGCCAGGCGCGCAGCCGTGACCGGCCGTTGGGCTCGCCTGGCGTGAAGGAGAACGGCTCGCCGAGCAGCGAGCTGCGGCTCTCGCGGCGAGTGCGGACCAGGCCGAGCACCAGCCGCTCGCCGAGTGCCTCGATCAGCGGCTGCTGCGCGCCGAACTCGAACGAGTCGATCTGGCTGGCGATGTCGATCGCGCGCACAGGCTCCTCGACAACCGAGGCTGTGCCCGACTCGCGGCGCAGCTCGACGCGCGTGCGCAGTCGCGGCACCGGCACCGTCCAGCCCAGGCCGTGGCGCCGCGCACCGGAACTGGCGAGTGCCGTGGCGTCGAGTGCGTCGCCCAGCCCAGTGAGGTTCCACAACGTGCCGGTCAGGCCCACCGCATGGGCGCCGATCGAGGGCGGGCGGTGATTGTCGGTAAAGACCGTCAGGCGGTACGGCGGTGCGCGCTCGACCTGCACGTCGAGCAATGCCTGACCGAGCTCGGCGCGCGGCAGGATGCGCGCGTTCATCTTGCCGATCAGCGGGTCGGTGAGCAGCAGGCGGAAACGATCTTCCAGCACGGCAACGTCGAACACCTCGGCCTGGCCTTTCACCAGCCGCTCGGCGACATAGCCCGATCGCAGCCGTCCCTGCCCCGAAACGCGCACCTCGCCGATGTGGCCCTCGACGATGCGGAACGTGAAGATGCCGTCGCGCAGCGGGTTGGCCGGGATCACGGCCCCCGAGTTGACGAAGCCGCGGTCGACATAAAGCCGTGTGATGCGCAGCCGCAGTTCCTCGAGTTCGTCGTCGCTGACACGACGACCGCGCAAGTCGGCAGCCAAGGCCTGCAAGTCGAATTCGGGCAGGGCGCTGCGCCCCTCGAAGGCAAAGGCTTCGACGCGCCGGTCATCGCGGATGGCGACGGGCGGCAGCCGGAAGCCGTCCGCTGCGGCGGACGGTGGTGGCGGTGCTGTCTGTGCACCCACCGGACCGACACCCAGCACGGCCCCGAGCCAGGACATCGTCCGAAACCCACGCAGCAACTGCGATGCGATACGGCGGGCGGCAGGGTGAATCAACGGGCTCACGATACTGCCCACACTAGTGCGCCGCTCTGCAGATGCGTTGACGGGCGTCAATTCCGCAGCAGTCAGCGCCAGGGCAATGCCAGCATCGAAGGAAAAGGGGACGGACACCTCTTCGCCGCTCGCGGCAATTCGATAGACGCTCTGCAGGATCGCGACAGCGGCAAGCCGGTCCGCGCGATTTCGGGCGCCGGGCGGCGATAGACCGCCCTGGGACTCGTGCTGGCCAGACCTTCTGAGTCTGCAATGTCAAGTGAGATGCCCACAAGCCGCCCGTGGCCAGCGGCAGGTGTCGGCGGCTGCCGACCGGCGACCCGACTTTCGTGGGCTCTGGCGCTCCGGTCCTACTCTTGGGTGAACAGCCGCTTCCCGTGGGGTGTCGAGTTTGGCCTGGCGCGCAAAGCCTTCGGGGTGCGCGGCAGCTACGGGCAGGACGTTGCGGTCGTCGGGCAACGATTGCTCAGCCTGGGTGCTCTCGTCCTGGCATGGCGGAGCGAGGGCTTGAATGCCGGCGTAGCTCGCGGCCGATGGGGCTTGCCAGAGCCCGGCTGCAACGGCACGATCCGCGCCATGTCGACGACGTCTGCCACCAGCCCGCGCCGCGTGCTGCTGTTCAGCGGCCACATGATCGATGCGCCTGGCCGCGACAGGCCGCGCTTCCCACCGCAGCAGGAAAACACCGCGCGGCAGGCCCTGGCACAGTTGCTGAGGGGCCTGGAAGCAGGGCCGCAGGACCGCGCCGTCTGCAGCGCCGCCTGCGGAGGAGACCTGCTGTTCGCCGAAGCCGTGGCCGAACGCGGCGTGCCGCTGGAGGTGTACTTGCCGTTTGCGCCCGATGTCTTCGTGCAGAAGTCGGTGGCCTTTGCCGGCGGCGACTGGCCAATGCGCTTCGATGCCGTCTGCGCACAAAGCAGCCTGCACATCCTGGCGCTGGAGCGGCCGCCACTGGCGGCGGGCGAAGACCCCTACGAGCAGACCAACCTGTGGATGCTGGAAGCCGCCAGCCGCGACGGCGGCGAGCGCGTCGAGTTCATCTGTCTGTGGGACGGACAGGGCGGCGACGGGCGCGGCGGGACGCAGCATCTGCGACGCATCGTGGCCGAACGACACGGCCGTACGCATTGGCTGGACACCCGGCAGCTGTTCGGGTTGGCGGCATGATCCGGCCGTTGTGCTTCATGGTGATGCCCTACGGCCGCAAGGCCACGCAGGTCGAGACCGGCCGAGGCCCGGGCGAAATCGACTTCAACGCGCTGTGGGACCGCGCCTACGTGCCAGTCATCGAATCGCTGGGCTACGAGCCCGTGCGCGCCGATCAGGACACCGGCGCGCTGATCATCACGCAAATGCTCGAGCGGCTGTACTTCGCCGACTTGGTGCTGGCCGACATGAGCATTGCCAACGGCAATGTGTACTACGAGATCGGCATCCGCCATGCCGCGCGGCCCCAGGGCTGCGTGCTGTTGGCGGCCGACTGGTCGCGCCAGCTGTTCGACGTGGCACAAATGCGCACCGTTCGCTACCCGCTGCCTGAGGGCGAAATCACCGAGGCCACGGCACTGTGCGTGCGACAGGCTATTGCCAAGGGGATCCCGCCACTGATGGGCGGCCTGTCGCCCATGCACGCCTCGATCCGAGGCTACCCGGACAAGGTCGACGTCACCACAGCGTCGACGATGAAGGACCAGATGTCCCGGCAGGCCGCTTTCCAGGCTGAGTTGCGTGCGGTGCGTGCGGCGCCGCGCGCCGAGCGCATGGCGCGCGCCCAACGCATCGTGCAGGCGCAAGCCGGCGCCTCGATGACAGCGCCAGTGGCCATCGCGCTGGCTCTGATGCTGCGGGACTGCGTCGACACACCGGCCGACAGGCAAGTCATGGTGGACTTCATCGCCAGCCTGCCAGCGGCGCTGCAGGCGCTGCCTGAACTGGCCGAGCAGCGCGCGCTGGCGATGTCGCAGGCCGGGTCGCACGTCGAAGCCATCGCCGCGCTGGAAGCGCTGGTGGCCACGGCCGGGCCGACGCAGGAGCGACTGGGCCTGATCGGCGGGCGCTACAAGCGGCTGGCGCGTGCCAGCGCCGTGCCCGCCGAGCAACGACGGCTGCTGGCCCTGGCCATCGACCACTACGAACGCGGCATGGAGCTCGACCTCAACGAGTACTACTGCGCCAGCAACCTGCCGACGTTGTACCGGCAACGCGGGCGCAAAGGCGACGAGGACAAAGCGCATTCGGTGCTGCGCATCGTCATCGCGGCCTGCGAGCGCGCGCGGCGACGGGGCAG
This sequence comes from Rubrivivax sp., assembly GCA_022842595.1. Taxonomy (GTDB): domain Bacteria; phylum Pseudomonadota; class Gammaproteobacteria; order Burkholderiales; family Burkholderiaceae_C; genus Rubrivivax. Next base: position 248,162 of record JALHPF010000002.1, on the reverse strand, counting down.
CACCGACATCTGGCTGCGGCCCACGCTTCTGGCGGCGGCCTTCGACGCCGGCGACGCCGACAAGGCCGAGGAACTGTCCGATGAGGTGCAGGCTGAAGGCGCCGCCGCCTGGCAACTGGCCAGCATCCTGGGGGCGCTGGACGCCAGCCTGCAGCACGTGGCCGACGTGGAGGCCCACGAACGACTGGCTGCCGTGATCGACGGCCTGCGCGCAGGCTGATGGTGGTTCGGCCCGATCCCGAAACGGCCCAGCAGCGACACGCGGGCAGGTTCCAGCGCGATCAGCCCAGGAAGTCGTCGAAGTGCGCGATGGACACGGCCTTCGCCGCGTAGGCCCGCCCGACGTGCTGGATTTCGGTCATGTGGTCAATGGAGTCGAGCTGCATGACGTCGGCCGGCCGGATGTGCCCCAAACCCAGATCCGACAGCCCTTGCGCCGACAGCTCCGGGTTGTAGCGCATGTAGGTGAACAGCCGGGGCACCGTCGCATTGGGGGCCAGCCCGGGCGGACCACTGAGCATGCTGCCAAATTCCCTGTCGATCGGCTCGCCATGGCGGCAGCGGCCCAGCGTGCGGCACGCCATGTCCCAGCCGGCCGACGCCGCGTTCATCAGCGCCGACGGAATCGAAGCGGCGTTGTAGAGCAGGTGCATGTTGCCGGCCTTCAGCTGCGGGTCGGCCAGACTGGAACCGCCGGTGCCGACGCTGACGATCAGCAGTTGGTCCGCCCCGGTCGCCCAATTGATCCGGTAGGGGCTCGCCGTGACGGTCTGGAAGGCCAGGAACGCGGGGTTGTTATAGGCCGTCACGCCGCCGTCGACGAAGATGAAGTTGTAGCTGCGAACTGCCGGGTTGCCGAAGGTGACGACCTCGGGCGGAAAGTACGTTGGCGCAGCCGTACTGGCCCGCACGAGCTGCCACAGCGGCAGCTGCAGGTTGCAGTCGTCGCGCGTGCTGTCGTTGTACTTGGCAGCCGGGTTGTTGCTGATGGGCCAGGGCGAATCGGTGGTGGCGTTGCGCAGCACCATCATCAGCAGCGTTCTTAGCTTCTCGCTGCCCAGCGTGGTGTCGGCGCCGAGCTCTTCGCGCAGCTTCAGCGCCAGCGGCTCGTCGTTGTACCTGTATTGCAGCCGCTTCAGCAGCGAGGCCTTGTCGAACATCTGGCGGCCGCTGGCGACGTAGAACTCGCGCACCCGCGACATCGGCATGCCCATCGCGACGCAGGCGGCGATGACCGCGCCAGTACTGGTGCCGCAGACGTAGTCGAAGTAGTCCGAGAGCACGAAGTCCGGCCCGCGGCCCAGGCGTGCGCGCAGGGCGTCTTCCATCGCGGCCAGGATCTCGACACTCATCAGGCCGCGGATGCCGCCGCCGTCGCAGGCGAGGATCTTCTTTGGGCCAGATGCCGCGATGCGTTGTTCCAATGCGTTCATGGAGGTTCCTTTCCGCAGGCTGCCGATACCCGCCATCATCGCCGGACCTTGCGCCATTTCAAAGCGCGCTCGAGGAGGTCGCGCCCGCGGACGGGCGCGCGCTATGCCGCCGGAATCCGCTGCTGTCCGCGCCCACCGCCCCTTGACCCAACCGGCTCAGATCTGGATCGGCGCCGACAGGCCATGAAGTCACATCGATCACCAAACAGCCCCTGCAGCTGTCGTGCCGACCCGTGTCACCTGTCCGCCCGGTCGCTCAATCGCCCATGGGCCCGGCAGTCAATGCAGCTCAAGGTCCTAGAGGGCTCTGCAAACGCAGTTGCGCCAGCTCCTGCGTCGTGAGCGGATCACGCCCGGCCGCCAGTTCCACGCGCCATCGCTCCAGGCGAGCCCGTTCATCGGCCAGCCATGCCCGCTCGTGCATGCCCATGCGGCGACCCTGTCGCGCCTGCTCGGCTGCCATGAAGGCGTCGATGTCGGCAATGGCCTGCGCCGCATGGCCCGCGCGGGCACGGGCCAAGGCGCGGCTTCTTCGTGCGGTCACGTCGTCAGCTTCGCCGGCAACTGCACGGTCGCAGGCCGGCAGCACCGCGGCAACGCTGTCACCCTCGGCGTTCGTTTCCCTGTCCTTTCCGCCAGCAGAAACGCTGGCCGTACTGCCACCCGCCTTGGCGCCGAGCGCGCCGTACCAGCAGATGGCTGTCCAGGTCGACGCTGGCACGGGGGCCGCGGGGTCGTAATCAAGCGCCTTTTCGGCAGCCGCCAGCGCCTGCCTGAAGTCGCCGTCAATGGCCAAGCGGGCGGCGCGGGTTGCCATCGCGGGCGCGGCAAGTTGGCGCGCCAGTGCCCTGGGCGCAAGCTTCAGCGCACTGTCCAGCGCGCTGGCGCGCTCGAACAGCGCTACGGCACTGTCGACTTCGCCTGTGCCTGCCATGAAGCGGCCATGGGCCATGAGCTCGTCCACCGTGGCCTGGAGGGCAAGCCTGCGCGGGTCGATCGACGACAGCGCCGGGTCCAGGCTGCGGGCGCGCTGCAGCACAGCCACCGCTGCATCGATGTCGCCGCGCCGCGCCACGCGGCGAGCGGCGTCGACCAGCCCTGGATCCGGCGGCCATCGCGGGCATGTCAGGCGGTAGGGCTCATCGCCCATCACAGCCGCCCATTCTTCGTAGGTCAGGTTACGGTTGGCAATGCTGCAGGCCTGGGCGCGCCACCGCTCAGGGTCGGTGTCCATGACCGCCAAGGCGCCGTCCTCGGACGTGGCGGCCAGCGACTTGCCGTCAGCCGCGAAGCTGGAGGCAAACCAGCGGCCGCCGGGCCAGCGCTGGACCGACCCGAGCCGCGCGCCACGCCTTGTGTCCCACAGCGACACGCCTGGCAATGTTCCGCTCACGGAGGTGACCGCCACCGTGCGGCCGTCCGGGCTCCAGACCATCCCCAGCACGACCTCGTCAGCGGCCAGCGCCCACTCGCCCGTGGTCTGCAGCGTCGCGAGGTCCAGCACGACGATGGTCCGGCTGGCGGTGCTGGCGACAGCCACCTGGCGGCTGTCAGCGCTGAAGGCCACTGCAGAGCCCGGTAGCGGACGACCGAGCGGGCGGCCGCCGGGAATGGCCCACAGCATCACTTCGTCCTGGGTTGCCGAAGCCAGCACGCGGCCGTCGGCACTGAAGACCAGGTTCGTCACGCCGCGGGTGTGGCCTGACCATGGCGGGCCAGCGGCTCGCCCCGTGGCGATGTGCCAGAGCTGCACCTCGCCGGTGTCGCAGTCCTCGCCGCTGGCAACAATGCGGCAGCCCGCGGCTGCCACGAACTCTCCGCCAGGACTGACGGCCAGCACCTGACGCCGCACGCCTGCGCTGCCGGCGATCACGCGCTCGTCGAGCTTGCCCGTGCCGGGCCGCCAGGTCTCCAACGCCACGCCGAGGCAACTGCTGCCGTCGACGGCCAGGCAACTGGCCGACAGCAGCAGCTTTCCCTGGTCCACGAACACCAGGCTGTGCGGAGTTCCGGGAAAGGCCGACCGCAGCAGCGGCAAGGCACTGGCGACGCCCGCACGGGGTCCGAACAGCCGGATGCCACCCTGGCGGCAGACGCTGGCATGCGCAGGTTTGGCACCATCGGCCACTTCATCGGCACAAGCTCCCTGTGCCAGCATGCCGCTGGGTGCGTGCACGATGGCGCCGACCGCGCCAGAGCGTCCATGCGTCAAGCTAACCAGCACGTTGGGTGCGGCCAGGTTCCAGACCAGGCTGCGACTGTCACCGCCGCCGCTGACCAACGAATGGCCATCCGGCGCGAAGTGAAGACTCTCGACCCAGCGCTGGTGCCCGAGCAGCGGCGCTGCAGCCGGCTGCTGGTCGGCTACACGCCAGAGCCGCACGGCCCCGTCGTCGCCGGCGCTGGCCAGCAGCTGGCCGTCAGGGCTGAAGGCCACGGCATTCACGCCTTGCGGATGCTGCAGCGGGCTGCCAAGCATTTCCCCTTTCTCGACAGCCCAAAGCACCACGCCGTCGCCGCCTGCAGCCAGCAGGCGGCTGTCAGGGCTGAACACGATCTGCTCCACTTGGTTGCTTGACGCCGTCAGAACCTTGGCCGCCGTGGCGTCGCCTGGCCCTGCCGCCAGCGTGCCTGCCGAATGGCTGGCGGCTGCGCCGGTCGGTGATGTGGTGGTGGCAGTGGCAGTGGCGGTGGCGGCAGACCGCAGCGCGGTCATCGCCCGCACCTGCACGGTGCCGTCCCAGCTGCCCGAGGCCAGCCAGCGGCCGTCAGGGCTGAACGCCAGACTGACGACGTTCGCGGTGTGTCCGGCCAGCGGTGGTCCCAGCCGCGACGGCGGTGTCCGGGGCGTCAACTGCCACAGCTGCACCTTCTGGTCGCCACCACCGGTGGCGAGCGTGGCGCCATCCGGGCTGATCGCCACGGTCACTGCCGTTCCCTCATGGGCCGTGGCCGGTGACGCCTGGACCTTCCTGGACGCTACGTCCCAGACGATCAGGTTGCCAGTGCCACGGCTGCTGGAGACCAGCGTCAGCCCGTCAGGGCTGAACGCCATGCCCAGCACCGCGTCGGCGTGGCCTTCCAGGGTGCCGATGGCTTTGCCTTCGGCCAGGTTCCACAGGGTGATCACGGCACCGTTGGCGGTGGCCAGCAGGCGCCCGTCCGCGCTCATGGCGCCAGCACCGCCGCCGTGCAGGTGGCGGCTGATCGGCGTGGCACTGTCGGTCAGTGCCAAGAGCAGGCTGCTGCGCCAGTCGAAATCGTTGGCGCCCTGGGCCGCCACATCCGCTGCAAGGGCGCCTCGAGCCTCCAGAGCCAGAAGCAGCGCAGCATCGACACGCCGCTCGTTCAGCCGGATGGCCGACTGCGTTGCGATTTGCCGGCCCAGGACGATCTGCCTTCGGGCTTCTGCTTCGTTGGACTTGCGCACCGCCACCACCGCGCTGATCGAAGTCGCTATGGCCAGCACGGTGAGAGCCGCGCCGCCGGCCCAGGCCAGCCGGCGGGCGTTGCGATGCTGGCGAACGTCGTCCCCGTCCAGCTGGTCCTTGGGCCGGCCATGGAGCGGCGCTGCAATGTCCAGCACGGCCGCGCGAAACTTCGTATGGCGCAGTGACAAGTTGTCATGACCTGCGGCCCATCGCAAGTCCACATGCAGCGGTTCGCTGGTGAAACGGCCTGCGAGTACGGGCGGGATGGATGTACTGCGCGCGCTGTCGAAATCGTTGCGCTGGGCATCCCAGACCAGATCACCGGACGTCAAGACGATCAACAGCCGCTCGCAAGACCGCTGACCTGCCCACCATTGAATCTCTTGCTGCACCCAGTGCGACGCCGCTGCCTGGGGCGAAGCCAGGTAGACGAACCATTCGGACTGCTCGAGGGCTTGCACGATGTTCGGCCACAAAGCCGGGTTCGCAGCCAGGCTGGTCTTGTCGCGGAATATGCGCAGCAGCGGAAGTCGGTACCAGGGCGTGGCCAGACGGTGCAAGGCACGTTGCAGGCTGGGCGCCAGCCGGTCGTCAGCGGCATGGCTGTACGACATGAAGGCGTTGTACGCGGGGCGCGCGGGTGCGCTGAAGGAATTGCGCATGGCCTGGCCATTCTGCGGCAACCGGCGCGCGCGGATGCCGGAATCGTGAGCGGGCGCACGCGCATGAACGGCCACCAGGCAGCGCAATTTTCCGGATCATCGAACCCCGCTGACTTGATCCGCGGGGCCCTGGTTCGAGCCCAGGTCGAGGAGCCAGTTGATGCAAGAGTCAGCAGGCCAGCGCCTGCTGGCTCTTCTTTGCTTTCTGGGGCTGGGCGTGCTGAACCGCCGCGGCCAGGGAGCCGCCACGTGGCCGCAACATGGGTAGGCACGAACCGGACCAGCGTGCCATGCCCGCTAGACCTGTTCAGCCTCGCCTGTCGACACCGGCCGGTTCTGGAACCCCAGCCATGCCGCCGCGGCCAACAGCCCAGCTGCCAGGACGGCCTGAACGCTGTCAGGCGCCAGCAGCGCAGCAGCGGGTGCGAGCACCAGGACGAGGTGCAGGCGAACCGCATCGGCGTGCTTCGGCAACACCGATGCGCGGCCGATGATCAGGCCGCAGGCCGCGGCCGCCACCACTTTCGGCGCGCTCCACAGCAGCAGCGCGGTACGACCGAAGGCTCCATCGAACACTGCGGCCTGGGCCAGCAGGCCCTGCGCAGCCACGGGCACGATCAACAGCACCCCGGCGGCTGCGCACAGCAGCCACAGCGCAGCACGAAAGTCGACCCCTGCGCGATAAGGCTCAAGCTGAAAGTGCAGCGCAATGGCGATGGCATCGCGGACGTCACCCTGCTGCTCGAGCAAGTCACCATGCACGCTCGCGCGCAGGTGCCGCGGCACGCCCCGCAGGGCCACATGCATGAGGATTCGCCGCGGCTTCACTGGCGCACCATCAGCGCGGCTTCCGGCGGCAGGCCCTGCAACATCGCCTGGGTCCCTTCAAGCGTGGCGCGCAAGGCCAGACGGCCCGGTGCAGCCAGCGTGTACAGGCGCTTGGCCTTGCCACCACGCTCGGCGGTGGGCTCGCCCAGGCGGGACTGCAGCAGGCCCTTGCGGTCCAGGCGGTCGAGCGTCACTGACACGGCTCCGCGCGACGGGTCGCTTTGGGTGCGCTCGGCAATGGCGTCGCGCACCGCCACCGCGTAAGCGCCCTCCCCCAGCCGCAGCACCGCCAGCAGCACGAGCAGTTCCAGATTGCCCAGGGTTTGCGGTGTCGTCATGCCGGTCAGCGAACACGGAGGGCGCGGCTGCGCGCGCCCAGCCAGGCTGCGGCGGGCATCAGGACCAGCGCACCGGCAATCATCCAGCCCGGGTGCGGGATGACGAACATCGTCGCCACCGAGCCAGCCGCCAGCACCCCGGCGGCCACCAGGCCCGGCCACACGCTGCGGCCAGCGCACCAGGCCGTGGCCACCCAGGCAGCAGTACCCGCGCCCAGCACCCAGGCCACCAGCACCGACACGAACATCGGCGTCGTGATCGTCGCCGGTTTGGCCATGTCGGCCTGGCCCAGCCACTGGTGAGCCAGCCACTCGGTCAGTGTGATGGCAAGAGCCCCGGCGAAGACGCCGATCAAGCCGGCGATGACGGGGTGGCGGGTCCAGGCAGCAGACATCGGCAAGCTCCGCAGGTCGTATTGCAGACAATGTCGCCAAAATCGACCCGGCTGTCAACGGTCTGTGCGCGACCTGGCGATCGATGCAGTTTCAGCCTGCCAGCGCGAAGCGCAGCATCAGGTTGTTCGCCGGCATCGCGCAGCGCTCAGCCAGCACCAGCCCGGCTCCCCGTGCTGCTGCCTGCACCTGTTGCAGCGAACGCAGGCCCCAGCTGACATTGCGCATGCGCAGGTCAGCGTCAAAGGCCGAATTGCCGGGAGCCAGCGGCTCGCCGTCGACGATGAAGGGGCCATAGATGGCCAGAAGCCCGCCAGGCTTCAGGCAACGGGCGGCTCCCTGCATCAGCGCCGGCGTCGTGTCCCACGGCGCGATGTGCAGCAGATTGGCGACGAAGACGGCGTCGAAGGCAGCGTCGTCCACAGACCAAGGCGCCGCCATCACGTCCAAGTGCAAGGGCTGGTGGACGTTGGCCAGACCGGCACAGCGCGCGGCCACGACGGGCAGCGCCTCGGCCCTGGCCTCGCTGGGCTGCCAATCCCAGCCAGGCTGGGCAGCCGCCAGGTGCTGCGCATGCTGGCCGGTGCCACTGGCCAGTTCCAGGACGCGGGCGTTCATCGGCAGCCAGGCCTGCAAGCGCGCCAGGATCGGCGCTGCGTTGCGCTCGGCGGCCGGGCTGAAGGGCAGTTCGGAGAACTGGGCTTGCGGAGGGTCTTCGGCTTTTGGCATGGCCGCCATTGTCGACGCCTGTCGGGCCGGCGTGCGCGCCCCGCCGTGCCCGCCCCAAGCAGCCAGGGAAGATGTTTCAAGCTGTGCCGCGGCGGCGGCTGTTCGAGCCGAACCCTAGGACCGATCCCAGGTACCTGGTCGTGGCCTGCATCGCTAAGCTCGTTGCCAACGGAAAGGCATGCACATGACTGAAATTGGCCAGCAACCGGCGCGGTTCAGCCCCATGAGGTCGCCGGAAGTCACACGAACCATCGGTGACGTGGAACGGCTCATCGCGTCCGGCGGCTTCGGCTGGGCCGATCGGTCCGAAGTCCAGTCGGCGGCCACTCGCCTGGCTTCGCTGGCGCCGCAGGCGGCCGATTCCGTCGTCGACGAGCTCGCGCGCACGGGCCAGCTGGACCGGTTGGCCGCAGAGGTGATGGACACTTCCTGGGTCGGCCCCGGTTTGACCGCCGACCAGCGCGCCGACTTCATGAAAGCGATGGCCGAGCGCCTGGACGGAGCCTCGCTCGCAGCGCTGTCGAACGCTTTTGCGCGCACCGACCCCGGCACAGGCGGGTTTGCCCCGGTCTCGGAACTGGCCCACGCCGTGGCCCGCCATGCGTCGCCTGCGGCCCGGCTCGAATACGTTCGCGAACTGTCCGGGCAGACCACCGACATGCCCAGCCACCATGTTGGTGGCATCGCGGAATTCGACGGCCAGCGGCGGCTGGGCGACGCCGAAGCCCGGGCCGTTGCCGAGGTGATCACCTCGTTCAGCGGCGACCCGGCACTGGCGCGGGCGGCTTTCGGCGCGCTGGACCGCACCCCCGGCGCCATCGACGCCGTGATGGCAGCCGCCATGGACACCGAGCAGGACTGGGGTCTGCTCAACGGCTGGCATACCGAGTCATCCGATCGCAGCACCTTCCGCGACCTGATGCACACCGCGGCGAACATGGAAAGGGGCCACTTCAGCACGCCCGGCGAGTCAGCCGCGCGCGCCCTGGGTGACGAGGTCTTTGGCGCCGCCGCACGTGTGATCGACCCGCGCGACGTGGACGTTGCCGACCTCGTGTTCCGTGCTTCGCCGATGGACGCACACGCCTCGCTGATGGCGGGCATTGCCGCTGCCGTCTATTCGCCCGCAGGCGCGCCTGCAGGCGCCACTCGGGTCAGCGACACCGAACTCACGGCAATGGGCATCGACCCCGCTCTGCTGCACAAGCCCGACATCGGCTTCGAAGCAGGCTTGTATGCGCTGGAAACGGGCGGCTATGCGCTGGCCTTCCGCGGCACCGACGACTGGAGCCTGGCCACCACCGGCGACACCGACGACAACCTGGCCCAGGGCCTGGGCCTGGGTTCGTTGCAGCATTCAGCGGCCAGCATTGCGGCCATGGAAGTCAGCCACGCCATCGGCACCGAAAACATGCAGGTCACCGGGCACTCGCTGGGCGGCGGCCTGGCGGCAGCAGCGGCCGGGCGCACGGGGGTGCAGGCCACCACCTTCAATGCCGCAGGCATTGCCGACGCATCGATATCGGGCTATTCGCTGGCGTTTGCCGATGGCCAGGTCACCAACTACCGGACGACCGGCGACATCCTGAGCTTCCTCAACGGCGGGCCGCTGCCCACACGCTATGCGGACTGGCTGAAGCTGGATGAACTGGGCGAGTTCCCGGCCTCGGTCGGCAGCAACGTCGACCTGGGCAACCCACTGGCCAGGGTGTACCTGGACGAACGGCTGGAGAGCTGGTTTAGCATCGGCGAAGGGGCTGCATTCGGCGGCCAGCAGCATCTGATGGATGAGGTTCTGCGCCATCAACGGCAGTAGGCCGGGTCTGCACGGCGCCGCCGCCAGGCCTGCTGGCTGGCGGCTCGGGCTGGGTGCCCTCGCCCTGGTGGCACTGCTGGCCTGCACACCCGACGAAACGCCGAAGGACCACCCGCCCATGAGCATTGACGTATCGCGTGTGTTCGGCGCGCAAGACCAGCGCGACAAGATCGACCAGCGTTTCAACGACCCGGCAAGCCGGCGGTTTCTGCAGCATGCTGCGGGCGCCGATCTGGCCGCGATGGCGGCGCAGGTGCGTGGTGGCTACGACATCAACACAGCCGGGCGTGATGGCGTGACGCCGGCCATGGCCTACGTGTCCTACTTCCGCCCCGTGCGGCCCGAAGTGCTGACCCAGATGATCGCCCTGGGCGCCGACATCACCCGACCGATGTCGAACAACATGTCACTGCTGAACGGCCTGGCGCGGGTACCAGACCCTGGCGTGCTGTCTGCCCTGCTGGCTGCCGGGGTATCGCCGGACACCCGCTTGCCCGCGATCGGCGAAACCTTCCTGTCGGTGGCCATCCGCGAAGGCAACACCGAGCTCGCGCTGGGTCTGCTGAAGGCAGGGGCCGACCCCGAGCTCGCCAGCCGCGACCACCACACGCCGCTGCAGACGGCCGCAGACCTCGGCAACTGGGTCGTGGCCGCCGCGTTGATCCAGGCCGGTGCGAAGGCGCCGCCTGGCGACGACGAACTTTCGCGCCTGGCCCATGCCCTCGCCTCCCGTGCACCAGCGGCGGAAACCCCCCAGGGGCAGGCGCATGCTGCAGTCAACCGATGGCTGGCGCAGCAGCGGCCGGCGCTAAGGCCCTAGCGGTACGCCTGCAGAGTCCTGCAGGCCGCTCCAGCCGGCTCAGCGCGGAACGAAGAAGGTGGACCGTTCGGACTGCAGGGTGCTTGTTCCGGCATCGGCCGCATCAAGCCCAGTCAGTTCTCTGACTTCGAACACCACCGGCACCGAACCGCCCGCCAGCGGTTGCGCAGCCGCCATCGGCAGGCGCAGGCTCACCACCAGCGTGGCCACGGCGGCGGGGCCGGCGCTCACCGGCGCCGCGGACAGCATCAGCCCGTCGATGCCGCGGGCCGCCACCTGGTAGGTCTGCAGCGCTTCCGTGCGGTTCATGATCTGGAGGCGGTACACGTTCTCCACCGTCCCGTCGGCTTCGACGCTGGCCAGCGCGCCTCGGTCCTTGGCCACGTCGAAGGTGAAGGGGCTGCGCAGGGCCAGGCTGGCCGCGAAGGCGAAGCTGGCCGCCAGCAGGATGGCGCCGTAGATCAGCACACGGGGCCGCAACGCCCGCTTGAACATCTGCCCTCGCGTCCAGCCATGGACGACGCCGTTTTCGGTGGAATAGCGGATCAGGCCCGGGGCATAGCCCATCTTGTCCATGACGCCGTTGCACACGTCGATGCAGGCGGCACAGCCGATGCATTCATTCTGCAGGCCGTCGCGAATGTCGATGCCGGTGGGGCAGACCTGCACGCACAGCGTGCAGTCGATGCAGTCGCCCAGGCCTTCCAGCTTCAGGTCGGCCTTGCGTGACCGCGAACCGCGCGGGTCGCCGCGTGCCGTGTCGTAGGCAATGACGAGCGAGTCCTTGTCGATCAGAGCGCTCTGGAAGCGCGCATACGGGCACATGTACTTGCACATCTGCTCGCGCAGATAGCCGGCGTTGCCGTAGGTTGCCGCGCCATAGAAGAGCACCCAGAAGGTGTTCCAGGGGCTGACGTTGAACGCAACCACGGCGCTGACCAGTTCCCGGATCGGCGTGAAGTAGCCCACGAAAGTGAACCCAGTGACGCCGGCAATCGACACCCAGGCCAGCTGCTTGGCGCCCTTGCGCAAGACCTTGCGGGCGCTCCAGGGCGCCTGGTCCAGGCGCATGCGTGCGAGCCGGTCGCCCTCGGTCACGCGCTCTGCCCACATGAAGATCTCCGTGTAGACGGTCTGCGGGCAGGTGTATCCACACCACAAGCGCCCGGCCACGGCAGTGAAGAAGAAGAGCGCCAGCGCAGACAGCACCAGCAGTGCCACCAGGAAGATCAGGTCCTGCGGGTAGAGCAGCAGGCCGAAGATGGTGAAGCGCTGGGCCTCCAGGTCGAACAGCACGGCCTGGCGGCCATTCCACTGCAGCCAGGGCAGGCCATAGAAGAACCCCTGCGTGAGCCACACGAAAACCCAGCGCCAGGTGGCGAACCAGCCCGTCACCGCACGCGGGTAGATGCTGGCCTCTTTCTGATACATCGAGACGAACTGGGCGCTGTCCTCGCCGGCGCTTGCAGCAGCGACGATGGGAATGACTCTTCCTCGGTTCGTCATGTCCCGGGCGTGCCGGCTGGCGGGCAGTCGATTCGAAGGCAGGTCGTCATTGCTTGAGCTCGCTCAGTTTGTTTTCGATCATGCGCCACGCCTCGGCGTCCGGCAGTGCCAGCTTGGTATGCGTGATGGGCTTCCATTGCCGCGACAGTTCGGCGTTCAGCGGTGTGAAGTGCCTTTGGCCGGGCGGCACGTCGTCTTCGGCGTAGATGGCATTCACCGGGCATTCGGGCACGCAGACGGCGCAGTCGATGCACTCGTCCGGATCGATGACCAGGAAGTTCGGTCCTTCGCGAAACGCGTCGACCGGACACACGTCCACGCAATCGGTGTACTTGCACCGGATGCAGGCTTCGGTGACGACGAAGGTCATCGGTGCGCGTGCCGATCTGCAGCCGCAGCCGCCTGTCGCGCCAGCCGAACTCGGTCAGCCATCCTTGCCGTCCAGACGGCTGCTGAGCAGCCAAGGGGTGAACACCCACAGGTAGAGCACAAACGCCGTGGCCCAGGTGGCCGCAGCCAGCACCAGCCAGGCGGCCGTTTGCCCGGGGGCCAGCAGTGGCAGCAGCACGCGCGCGATGGCCGCAGCGGCCACCAGCAGATAGGCAGCCACCTCCAGCCGCGACACCTTCAGCGCACGACCGGTGTGGCCCCTGGCGGTGCGTGTGATCATGCCGATGATGAGCCCGGCGGTGGCGCCCACGGCCAGGGCATGGATGCCCGCCGAAGCGGCCACGCCACCTGCCTGTGCCCACGCCAGCAGCAAGAAGCCGACGGGCAACCAGGCGTATGCCGCATGCAGCACCCACAGGATGGGTCGCGACCGGGTGCGCCAGGGCTGCCAGTGCCACAGGCGCGCGGCATGCAGAAGTGCCGCCGCTGCAAAGCCCGTGGCCGTGACAAAACCGGCCGGCAGCAGCACCCAGGCCGCCAACGACAAGGCGGTGACGGCCAGCGTGCTGCGCTCCAGCCACGGCGGCACCTGCAACTTCCGGCCCGGCAGTGCCGACAGGGTGAAGGCCGGAATCACCCGCCCGGCGATCACGCACTCGATCATCACGACCAAGGCCAGCCCGGCGTGCAGCGCGCGCAGCGGGTCGACGGCCAGCCAGCCCAGAACGGCAGAGTGAAACGCCAGGTTGGCCAAGGCCAGCAGCAGCAGGATCGCGCCAAGCGGCAGGTTGCGCCGATTGCCGGCACGCCACAACACGAGGATCAGCACCATGGCCACCCACGGCAGCAGGACCATGTCCAGCAGCGCATAGACCGTGTAGGGTGCCCACACTGCAGAAAGCCGCGCCGCCAGCCACAGCCCGGCCATCGCAGCCAAGGTGGCACCGCGTGGCGTGGCCAGCCCGGTCCACGCCTTGCCTGCAGTCAACAGAAAACCAAGGATCACCGCCACGGCGAATCCGAACAGCATTTCATGGGCGTGCCACAACAGCGGCGGCATCGTCGACGGCAATGCCACCACCCCCAGCAGGCCCGCGATCCAATACGGGACGGAGACCACGGCGAACGCAGCCGCCCCCAGGTAAAACGGCCGGAATCCCAATCGGAAGAGCGGCCAGCCAGGCAGTGGAAAGTGCGCACTCGAGGCAGCCGCACCCACGTTCAGCGCCCTGCCCCGTGGTTCCAGGGCAATGGCGGGTGCGGGTTCTTTCATGGCTGTGGACTCCGATCCTGTGGCCTGCGACTTGCGCTGCCCACCTAAAGATGCATAGCGTACGCATGTTAATGAACTCAAGCCCCGAAAGCAATACACTGCGTACATCTTTAAGTAACGCCATGCGCTTGTCCGAATACACCGACGACACCTTGCGGGTGCAGATGTACTGCGCGACACACCGCGACCGCCTGGTCACCATCGGCGAGCTGCCCGAACAGCACGGCTTGTCGAAGAACCATCTCATGAAGGTCGTCAACGACATGGCCCGCCAGGGCCTGCCGGAAACCACCCGCGGGCTTGGCGGCGGCCTGCAACTGCTGGCCGAGCGCGAGACCATCCGTATCGGTGATGTCGTGCGTGCCACCGCAACCGACTTCCGGCTGGTGGAGTGTTTCGTCGTTGCCACCCATGCCCGCACCCTGTCGCCGAGCCGCCGCCTGAAGCACCTGTGCAGCGAAACGCTGGCGGCCTACCTCAAGGCCCTGGACGGCGCAACGCTGGCCGACATGGCACCCAAGCCGCGGCGAACGGCCCGTGCCGGTCACACCGCCTGAAAACTCACCGGACCCTGTTCAACATGAGCAACGCCCTCCCCGGCCACCACGCGCCTGCCGTCGGCTTCGAAGTTCCCCTGGAAATGCTGGCCGCCTGCCATGGCCGCGTGCAGCACCAGTGCGAGACCTTGCAGCGCCTGCTGCACCACCTGCAGACGCACGGTGCGGATCGCCCCGCGCAAGAAGCCGCGCAAGCCGTCATGCGCTACTTCGACACCGCCGCGCGCCACCACCACGACGACGAGGAGCAGGACCTGTTTCCCGCCCTGCTGGAGTCGATGGCCGGCTCCGATGCCGTGTGCCTGCGCGAACTCACCACCTCGTTGTGCAGCGAGCATCGCGCGCTGGAACGGCACTGGGAGGTCCTGCGCCAGGGCCTGCTGCAGGTGGCCGACGGCACCGCTGCAACGCTGGCGGACGCTGATGTGCCTGGTTTCGTCGCCCTCTACGAGCGGCACATCGCCCGCGAGGAGGCCGAGCTGCTGCCGATGGCAAAGCGCCTGCTCGGCGACGCCGAACTCGACCGCATCGGGCGTGCCATGCGCGCCCGGCGCGGCCTGGCAGCACCGACCCTGCATCAGGACTGACCGGCCCGCCAGTCGCTGATGACGGGCGATGCCCTGTCGTCCCCCTTCGGATGCGCCGCACGAGCCGGGCGGCCGGCGACGACCCAGCTCGCCAGCCGCTCCCCCGGGCCGCAGAAGGCCTGGCAGATGGCGGGGTCGGACACCGAAGCGCCGCTCAGGGCCTTGGCGCCGAAGCCCATCAGGTGCAGGGCGTTCATGAAGTTCATCAAGGCCGCCCCCACGCACAGCCACTGCTCGTGCGGCGGCACGTCGGGCACATCGTCGCGTACACGGGCCACCAGCGCCGCGAGCCCGGGGCCGTTGAAGGCGCGCGCCCGCGCCCGCTCGACCTCTTCGGGGCCCTGCCCGCGCTGCTGTGCACCCAGGGCGAACAGCTCGGAGAGCGCCTTGCGCTCGCCGTCACCGACAACGACAAACCGAAACGGCCGCAGCCCGCCATGGTCGGGCGCGCGCAGGGCAAGGCTCGCGGCGTGCGCCCACTGCCCGGGGTTCGGCCCCGGTGGCGCCAGATGCTTGGGCGCCACGGAGTAGCGCAGCGCCAGCAGGTCCAGCAGTTGCAACAGTTCCGGGGTCGGCGCGACCGGCGCGTCCACGAAGTTGGTCGCCATGGCAGTCAGCCTTTCCGCCCTGCGAGATAAACCGCAGCCTGAACTCGCGAACTCAGGTTCAGCTTGCGCAGGATGTGCTGAACATGGATCTTCACCGTGGCCTCTGCAATGCCCAGGTCGCGCGCCACTTCCTTGTTGCTGGCGCCCTTGGCGATGAGTGCCAGGATCTGGCGCTCGCGCGGCGAGAGGCTGTGAATGGGGTCGATGTCGGCCGCAGGCGGCGGCGGCATGGCTTCGCCCTGCCCGGTCTGAAACGCATTCACCAGCTTGCTCGTCATCTGCGGGCTCACCACCGAGTCGCCGTCCATGGTGCGCAGGATGGCCGAGGTCAGCATGTCGCTGTCCATGGTCTTGAGCAGGTAGCCGCGTGCACCGCCGCGCAGCGCCGCCGACAGGTCACGTTCGTCCTCGCTCACGGTCAGCATGAGCACCCGGGCCTGGGGCGCCAGTGTCTTGAACCCCGCCAGCGCATCGACACCATTGACGCCAGGCATATGGTTGTCCAGCAGGATGACATCGGGCTGGGTGGCGGCCGCCCGCTGGTGCGCCTCGTTGGCGTCGCCGGCCTCGGCGACGATCACGAACCGGGCGTCGCCAGCCAGCAACGCGATCAAGCCACGCCGGAACAGCGTGTGGTCGTCGACCACCAGCACGCGAATCGCCTGCGCAGCCGTCATGCCGCCAGCCCCTGCCTCTCGGGCAACTTCAGCACCACGCAGGTGCCCGACCCCGGAACCGACGCCACCTCCACCGTGGCCCCGATGTTCTGCGCACGCTCTCGCATGATGCGCAGGCCCACGTGCGTTTCGTCGGGGCCGACGCCATCGGTCTCGAACCCGCGGCCATCGTCGCGCACCTCCACGCGCCACTGCGGTGTCTGCTGGACTTCCACCCACACCTCGCGTGCCTGTGCATGCTTGCGCACATTGGACAAGGCCTCCTGAACCACGTGCAGAACCTGCACCTGCACGTCGGCCGGCAGCGGCAAGCCGTCGCCTTCGATGTCCAGGTGGGTGGCCAGGCCGGTCTGGTGCTCGAACTTCTGCAAGGTGGTCTTCAAGGCGGTCGCGACGTCCTCGCTGTTGGTGCGGGTGCGGAAGTGCACCAGCAACTCGCGCACGTCGCCCAGGCTCTCGTGCACGCCAGCGTCGAGTTCGCCCAGGGTCTTGTGGATGTGCGCGGCATCCGCGCTCTTGATGTCGCTGCGCAGCAGGCCCAGCTGGATCTTCAGAAAGGCCAGGCTCTGGGCGATGGAGTCGTGCAACTCGCGTGCGATGAAGCTGCGCTCCTCGGCCACCGCGGTCTCGCGCTGCAGGGCGGCCGCACGGAGCCCCTCGATGGCGCCCGCCAGGTGGCTGGCGATGGTCTCCAGCAAGGCACGGTCGTCGTCCGACAGTGTCCTGGGCTCGCGGTAGAACAGGTTGAGCTCGCCCACCATGCGCTCGTGCAGACGCACGGGCACGCTGATGACGGTCTGGAAACCTTCGCGGGCGCAGTGCCCCAGCCCCGCCGAGGGACCATCCGGCAGGATCGGAATCACGCGCGTCATCGCGCCCCCCTGGGGCTGGCCGCACATGCAGTCGCCCGTGGGGATGCACAGTTCTTCGTCGATCACCGCCTGTGGCAGGCAGTCCGACGCCAGCAGCAGGTACTTGCGGTTGGCTTCATCCGACCAGCGCACGGCCGAGGCATCGGCGCGGGCCGCCTGGCGCACCTGCTTGGCGATGCCCTGCGCCAGTGCTTCCAGCGTCTCGGCGCGCGCCACGAAGGCGGCAGACTCGTACAGGGCTGCGAGACGCGCGCGCTGGGCCTCCAGGTGCACGGTCTTTTCCTGCACCTTGGACTCCAGGTTCTGGTACAGGCCCTGCAAGGTTTCCGCCATTCGGTTGAAGCCGGCCGCCAGTGCGCCGAATTCGTCGCTGGCGCCGGGTTCGACGCGCACGCCGAGATCGCCCGCCTCGACCCGGGCCAGCCCGTCCTGCAGCCGGGACAGCGGGTTGAAGATGAACAGGTAGGCCCAGTACAGCAAGGCGATCGCAATGCCGATCGTCAGTGCCACCATCACGAACTGCACGGCGTTCAGGATCGCCGTCAGCCGGGACAGGTGGTGCTCGATGGCCGAGACGAAGGTGTCGATGCGGGACACGAAGGCATCGGCCTGCTGCGCTGACAGCGCTGCATCCGGGCCTGGCAGGGCGGTCCACCTGGCCTTGAGATCCGACCAGTCGCGTTGCACGGCCGCAAAGGCTTGCTGCGACAAGGCATCGTGCGGTACGAGCAGCGGACGGGCGGGATCGCCCTTGCGCAGCAGATCAACGCTCTGGTCGAACTGCGCCACTCGTTCGGCGATCTGCTGCGCATCTGCGTGGGACAGCAATTGCGCCATGCGCCAGGTCTGCATGCGCATGCGGCCGGCCTCGTTGACAGCCGCTGCGCCGCCTTCCAGTTGCCAGGTGACCCACAGCGTGAGCCCGATCGACGAGAAGGCCACCAGCAGCAGCGCGCTGCCAATCGAACCGAGCTTGGCAGCAAGACTCCAGGATGTGCGCATGGCTTGACTCTAATGCTTGCTGCCGCACGGTAACAGCGACGGCAAACGGCACGCCGGGCTGCCCGCAGCGCCGCGGAGCTGCAGGCATGGGGCTGGACTTGGCGAAGACAGCAGCGAAGACAGCAGCGAAGGGTACGGCAATGGGTGGGGTTCGCGGGCTCGTGTGAATGCGTGGGGAGCGGGCAAGGTGGCGCGACGAGGGACCTGTTGACAAATGGTGTACCGACGGTGCATGTTACTGATGCGGCCGATTCAAAGCAATACACTACATGCATCTTTAGGGACCCCCATGCGCCTGTCCGAATACACCGACTACACGCTGCGTGTGCTGATGTACTGCGCCGCCCACCGCGAGAGGCTGGTCACCATCGGCGAGCTGGCCGAGCAGCATGGCTTGTCGAAGAACCACCTGATGAAGGTCGTCAACGACCTGGCGCGCCAGGGCCTGATCGAGACCACGCGCGGGCGTGGCGGTGGCTTGCGGCTTCTGAAGGAAGCCGGGTCCATCGTCATCGGCGACGTGGTGCGGGCCACGGAGACCGATTTCCGCCTGGTCGAGTGTTTCGACCGCTCGACCAACACCTGCACCTTGACACCGAGTTGCCGCCTGAAGCATTTGTTCGACCGCGCCTTGAAGGACTACTTCGCGGCACTCGACGGGGCCACGCTGGCCGACATGACCACGGGCCTGCCACCCCCCCGACGCCGTGCCGGGCGAAGCGCGCCCGGCGGCGGGGCGTCGGTCGCCGTGGCGTTGCCGGTCAAGCGCGGCGCGAGACCGGCCGGCGGCCATGGCGCCACCGGCCGCTGAGCGAGGACGCCGCTCATGGCCACTGCCTTCCCGGGACACCACGCGCCAGCCGCCGGCGCGGTCCTGCGCGACTTCGACGTCGCTGCCCGCCACCACCATGAAGACGAAGCACAGGGCCTGTTCCCCGCACTGCTGGAGTCGATGGCAGGTTCGCATGCCGTGTGCATCCGCGAACTGACTGCCGCCCCGTGTGCCGACCACCGCGCCCTGCAAGGCCGCCGGCACGCGCTGCGCCAGGTGCTGAAGCGGGTGGTGGCAGGCACGGGCAAACCACTGGACGAAGCGGGCGTGCCCCAGTTCGTGGCCCTGCACGAACAGCACATCGCACGCGAACAAACCGAGCTTCTGCCCATGGCCTCGCGCCTGCCGGGCGCGGCCGACCTCTCCCGGCCCGCCGCAGCCTGAACGACCGGCAGCCCCGTGCTCGCCCCCTCACAAGACATGCCAAGGACCGACTCGATGCAAGACACCCAGGAATCCACACCGCACACCGTGCACAACCTGCCCGCCCAGGACATCAGCACCGAGGTGCTGCTCGAGAAGTACGCCAAGGACGACGAAAGCTCCATCGCCGCCGTCAATGCGCGTGTGGCGCGCGCGCTGGCGCAGGCCGAGGCGCCCGCCGACCGGGCGCGCTGGGAGGCGGCCTTCGCCGAAGCCTTGCGGGCCGGCTTCGTGCCGGCCGGGCGCATCCAGTCGGCCGCGGGCACGGGGCTGTCGGCCACGCTGATCAACTGCTTCGTGCAGCCGGTGGGCGATTCCATCGCGCACATCGAAGACGGCCACCCCGGCATCTATACCGCGCTGACCGAGGCGGCCGAGACCATGCGCCGCGGCGGCGGCGTGGGCTACGACTTCTCGCGCATCCGCCCTCGCGGCGCGTGGGTGGGCAGCACGCGCAGCAGTGCGTCCGGCCCCGTGAGCTACATGCGCGTGTTCGACCGCTCGTGCGAGACGGTCGAATCAGCCGGCTCGCGGCGTGGCGCGCAAATGGGCGTGCTGCGCTGCGACCACCCCGACATCGAGGAATTCATCCACGCCAAGGACAGCGGCGACCTGAAGAACTTCAATCTCTCGGTCGGCGTGACGGATGCCTTCATGCAGGCGGTGCAGGCCGATGCCGAGGTCGAACTGGTGCACCGCGCCGAACCGGGCGCGGCACAGAAGCAGGCGGGGGCGTACCAGCAGACCCTGGCCGGCGGCGCCGGCCGTGATCTGCAAACACAAGCCGGCGGTGCCGGCTTGTGGGTCTACGGCAAGCGCCGGGCGCGCGACCTGTGGGACCAGGTGATGAGATCGACCTACGACCACGCCGAGCCGGGCGTGCTGTTCCTGGACCACATCAACCGCGACAACAACCTGTCGTACTGCGAGCACATCGCTGCCACCAACCCCTGCGCCGAGCAGCCGCTGCCGCCCTATGGATGCTGCTGCCTGGGCTCGATCGACCTGACGCGCTTCGTGCGCGACCCCTTCGCCGACACGGCCTGCTTCGACGAAGCTGCCTTCGTCGCCGTGGCCCAGGTGGCCACGCGCATGCTCGACAACGTGCTCGACGTGACGGTGTGGCCGCTGACGCAACAGCAGGAAGAAGCGCGCAACAAGCGCCGCATCGGCCTGGGCTTCACCGGCCTGGGCGACGCGCTGGTGATGCTGAACCTGCGCTACGACACCGAGCCGGCGCGCGCCATGGCGCAGCGCATCTCGGCGCTGCTGCGCGACGCGGCGTACTCGGCGTCGGTGGACCTCGCGCGTGAACGCGGCGCCTTCCCGCTCTTCAATGCCGACCTCTTTCTCAGCGGTGCGAGCTTTGCGTCGCGCCTGCCGCAGCCGCTGCGCGAACGCATCCGCACGCACGGCTTGCGCAATTCGCACCTCTTGTCGATCGCCCCCACCGGCACCATCAGCCTGGCCTTTGCGGACAACGCCAGCAACGGCATCGAGCCGGCCTTCAGCTGGAGCTATACGCGCAAGAAGCGCATGCCCGACGGCAGCTTCAAGGAGTACGCGGTCGAAGACCACGCCTGGCGGCTGTACCGACATCTGTTCGGCGACCGTGCGGCGCTGACGCCGGCCTTCGTCACCGCGCTGGAGATGAGCGCACAGGCCCATGCCGCCATGGTGGCTGCGGTGGCACCGTGCATCGACACGGCGATATCGAAGACCGTGAACGTGCCCGCCGACTACCCCTATGCCGACTTCCAGAACCTGTACATGCAGGCCTGGGAATCGGGCTTGAAGGGCCTGGCCACCTATCGGCCCAACAGCGTGCTGGGCTCGGTGCTCAGCACCACCGCAACGCCCGGCACGCCGCCAGCCACGCCGCTGCAACTGGACGGCACCAACCGCCGCCTGGCGCTGGACCGCCTGCCCGTGCCGGTGCTGTCTTCGCTGCGCTGGCCGGGCCGGCCCGAGCTGTCTGCCGGCAACCTGGCCTGGACCTACATGGTCCACCACCCCTTCGGCGACTTCGCCCTCTTCATCGGCGAACTGCCCGGCGCCGAAGGCGGCCCGGCGCAACCCTTCGAGGTCTGGGTCAATGGCGCCGAGCAACCGCGCGGCCTGGGCGCGCTGGCCAAGACGCTGTCGATGGACCTGCGCGCCAACGACCCGGCCTGGCTGCGCCTGAAGCTGGACGCGCTGGCCACCGTGGCCGAGGAGCGGGCCTTCGAGATGCCCTTCCCGCCCCACGGCGAGCGCCGCATGTTCCCCGGCGTGGTGGCGGCCACCGCGGCCGTGATCCGCTGGCGCTGCGAACAGCTGCAGGCGCTGCAGGGCAGCCCCGCACGCACCGCCACCCCCGTGATGGACGCGATGTTCAGCGTCGCCGAGCCGCGCACCGGGCCCTCGGGCACGCTGGCCTGGGCGGTCGACATCGACAACCCGGCCACCGGCGAGGCCTTCACGCTGACGCTGAAGGAGGTGACAGTGCCCGGGCCCGACGGCGCGGCCGTGACGCGGCCCTGCGCCGTGGGCTTTTCAGGCAACTACCCGCGCGCGCTGGACGGCCTGGCGCGCCTGCTGTCGCTGGACATGCGCGTGATCGACCCCGCCTGGATAGGCATGAAGCTGCGCAAGCTGCTGAACTACGCCGAGCCGCTGGGCCACTTCATGGCCTTCGTGCCGGGGCTGCCGCACGGCGAACGCCGCCAGCAGACCTGGCCGTCCACGGTGGCCTACCTGGCGCGCCTGATCATCCACCGGTACGCCATGCTCGGCGTGCTCGACGAAGAGGGCCACCCGCTACGCAGCATGGGCGTGCTCGAATCGTCGACCGAGCGGCCCGAGCGCAGCCGCGTGATGGCCGGCAAGGTCTGCCTGGAATGCGGCAACGCCACCGTGATCCACCGCGACGGCTGCGACTTCTGCACCGCCTGCGGCGAGGTGGGGCAATGCGGATAGATGCTGCCCCGCCCGACGCTGTCTTCTCCCTTGGGTCCGCCCTGACCCCCACCTCAAGTCACTCTCGAGCCATGGACATCACCCACTTCAACGACCTGCTCGCCGCCGCGCGGCAACAGCCCCAAGCCCAGCGCCTGCTGTTCGTGTTTGCTGGCGCCACCCTGCCCGCCGACGCCACGGCCGAACAGCGCGCCGCGTTCGAAGCCGGTGAATCGGGCGAGCTGGCGCCCCTGATGTGCGTCGACAAGGACCCGGCTGCCATGCCCGACTTCGCCGCTCTGGTGGCCGAGTCGGCCGCGGCAGGCCCGCCCTGGGCCTTGGTGTTTGCCGCCGCCCTGTCGGGACAGGGTCGGCAGCCGCCGACCGACAGCCAAGTGGAAGCAGCGCTGCAGCGCATGGTCGAGTCGGTGAAATCAGGTCGGCTCGACGGGCTCGTCCCGTTCGACCGCACCGGCCAGGCCGTGCAGCTCGGCTGATAGCGTCAGGCAGGCACCACGCTTGGTGTCCCCAGGGGCACGCCGGGTGTGAGCAGGCGCGCGAGCAGCGCGCGCACCGTGGCGATCTGGCTGCCGAACGGCAACGCCCCGGCGCCGCGAAAGAACAGACCCTTCTTCAAGTCACCGCGGAGGCCGGCGGCGAGCTGGGTGTCGATGCAAAACTGACCCCAGCCGGGCAGGCCATCACGCAGGCCGCATTGCGCCAGGCAGTCGAAGGCCAAGGTGCAGCGCGGCTTCTTGTGCGCACTGCCCTGCAAGCGGGGCAAGGCCGCCAGATAGTGCTGCAACCAGGGTGTGTTGACCGCGCGGGCCGGCAGCCCCGCGACACTGGTGAATTCGACCAGGTCCTCTTCGCGCGCCTCGGCCAGCACGCGTTTGAACTCGGGGTGGGCGTCGCACTCCTCGGTGGCGACGAAAGGCGTGCCCAGCTGCACGGCCGCAGCGCCCAGCGCTTGCACGCGAGCGATGTCCTCGAAGCTGCGGATGCCGCCTGCCACGATCAGCGGCACCTCGCGCTCGATGCCGGCGCCACGAAGGAAGGCCAGCGTTTGTGGCACCACGTTCTCGAAGTCGAAGCGCGGGTCATCCAGGTCGGCGACCTTGGCCGCTCCGAGGTGGCCACCAGCCCAGCGCGGGTGCTCGATGACGATCGCGTCGGGCAGACGTTGCTTGCGTTCCCACTTCTTCACCACCAGCGCAACGCCTCGCGCGTCGGACAGGATGGGGACCAGCGCAACGCCTGGATGGTCGCGCGCGAGGTCGGGCAGGTCCAGCGGCAACCCGGCCCCGACCACCACCACGTCGATGCCGGCCTGTAATGCACGCGTCACGGACGGCGCGTATTCGCTGACCGCGCGCATGACATTGATGGCGACCAGCCCGCGGCCCTGCGACAGGGCTCGCGCGGCGACGATTTCGCGTTCCAGGGCCTCCAGGTTGGCCTCGTTGATGGCCGCCTTGGCGGCCTCGCCCACACGGCAGTCGCGGGTACGTTCCATCAGGTCGGGGTGGTGGCGACGCAGGTCGACCGACGAGATCGTGCCCACCGCACCCAGCGCCGCCACGCTGCCCGCCAGGCGGTGGGCCGAAATGCCCACACCCATACCGCCCTGCACGATGGGCAGCAAGCGCCGCCCCGCCAGCCGCAGTGGCTGCAAGCTGCCGCGCCCAAGCGCCGCGAGCAAGTCCGGGTCGATGCCGTGGTCGGCACCAGTGTCGATATCGGTTGTTTCGGTGTCCATGGGCTCACTGTCTGACGGGTGAACAGGCGGGCGAACAGGCAGGTGATGCTGCGCCGGGCCCAAGCGAACGAGCTTGCGCCGGGTCAACCCGAGGCGTCTGCGACGGGCGCCGCAGGCAGGCAAATCGTCAGCAAGGCCGTCGAGTCTGCCAGCGCCAGCAAGGAATGCAGCTCGCCGCCTTGAAGATGGATCAACTGCCCCGGCCCGAGTTGTCGGCGGCCCGCGGAGGTCGCGAACTCGATCAGGCCTTCGATGCACTGCACCGTGATCTCGCCCGCCACGCGGTGCTCGCGCATGCTTTTGCCAGTGGGCAGCACCAGCCGCACCAACTCCAGTTGTGCCGACTTCATGATCGCGGTGGTGACCTGGTGCGCCAGCGCGGCACCGAGGGGGCCGATGTCGATGGGTTCGCCTGAAGCAGCGTGGGCTTGTGCCATGGTGGACCTTTCAGAGCCGGGTTGAATCCTCGTCCGTGCTGGCCTGCGGCGCACGAAGTTCGTGCGGTTCGTGCGGCACGTAAGGCCCCGTGCCTGCATTGTCTGCCTGCGCAGCCGGCACGAAGCCGCCACGTTTCACGTCGAACACATGCACCTCGCCGTCCTCGATCACGTAGTGCCAGCCGTGCAGCGCCAGCGTGCCGGCCTCGACGCGCTGGCGCACCATGGGGTAGTCCATCAGGCGTTCGAGTTGCAACACCACCGCGCGTTGTTCGGTGCGGCGCAACACGTCGGGCCCCGGTTCGGCCACCGGCAGTGCAGCTTCGCGGCCCAGTTCCAGCCACTGCGCCAGGTTCTTGGCCTCGGCCGGCACGTCGCCATACAGCGCGCGGATGGCGCCGCAGTGGCTGTGGCCACAGACCACGATGCGCCGGACCTGCAGGTTGAGCACGGCAAACTCGATGGCCGCCGCCGTGCCGTGGAAGCCCTGGCTCTGGTCGTGCGGCGGCACGAAGGCGCCCACGTTGCGCACCAGGAACAGCTCGCCCGGGCCGGCGCCCGTCAGCAGATAAGGCACCAGGCGCGAATCGCTGCAGCCGATGAACAGCGTCAGCGGATGCTGGCCGTCGTCGACCAGCAGCCTGAAGTGCGACCGGTGCTGCGGGAAGGCGTCGGTGTGGAAGCGCTGCAAGCGCTGCAGCAGGTCGTCGGGCACGGGGCTGACCTTCGGTGGCGTCGGACTACTGCACCAGCGGCGTGGCGGCCGCGTCCAGGTCCACACCCTGCACCTCGGCCTGGCCGGCCAGCAGCTGCAGGTACTGGCGCAGCGCGGTGGTGAAGCTCTGCTGGCGCAAGGCCTGGGCCACGGCCGACTTCACGGCGTCGAAGGCCGGCACCACGCCAGGTTGGCGCGCCAGCACCTCCACCACGTGCAGGCCGAATCGGCTGTGCACCAGACGCGGCAGCACGCCGACTTCGGGCTTGCCGAAGATCTCGCGGGCGAACTCGGGAGCGCAGTCGTCGCTGGTCAGCCAACCCAGCTGGCCGCCGTCGGCGCCGCTGGGGCAGTTGGACGTGGCGGCTGCCGCCACCGCGAAACGGTCCTCGCCGCCAGGCGAGGCCGTGCGCACATCGAGCAGGCAGCCCTCGGCACGCTGGCGCAGGGCGTTGACGTCCACGCCCGGCGTGACGGCGAACAGCACGTGGCGCAGATGCACCCGTTCACCCACCGCATAACGCCCGCTTTGCGCGGCATGATGGCGGCGGCAGGCGTCTTCGGAAGGCTGCGGCACGGCCAGTTCCTGGTCGAGCAAGGCCTCGATGGCGCTGCTGGCGGCTTCGCTCATGGCGCCCTGGGCGGGCGCCGGGTCGTCGCTGTCGAGAAGGCCGGCGTCGATGGCGGCCTGGCGCAGCAGCTCGGAACAAGCACGCTGGCGCAGTTCGTCGGCCGTCAGCGATTCGCTCGCATCGGCCAGCACCACGCCGTTGATGGCAGGCCGGGACAAGGTGTTCATCACGTTCATGGAGGTTTCCCGAAAAGGGGTCAGCCCACGCGCCGCGGCTGGTTCTGCCCGGCCGGCACGTTGAGGCGGCGCGAACGAACCATCTGGTACGGGCGGAACAGGTAGGCCACGGTGCCGAAGCCGCTCCACACATGCACCAGGCGGCTGAAGGGAAAGAGCAGGAAGATCGTCATACCCAGCAGCATGTGCACCTGGAAGTGCCAGGCCACACCCCACACCAGCGAGGCATCCGGACTGAACAAGACCAGGCCCTGGAGGTAGTTGGCCAAACGCAGCATGGTCTGCGGGTCGGACACGTGGCTGAAGGACGCCGGCAGCGTCGACAGGCCGATGACCAGCTGCACCCACAGGATGATCAGGATCGCGATGTCGGTGCGATGACTGGTGAGGCGGATGCGCGGGTCGAAGATGCGCCGGTGCAGCAGCAGGCTCAGGCCGATGAAGCAGATCAGACCCGCGATGCCGCCCGCCACTACGGCCACCATCTGCTTCTGCGACGCGCTGACCAGGTACTCGTAGATCCAGTGCGGCGTGAGCTGGCCGAAGAGATGGCCGAAGAACAGGAACAGGATGCCCGCGTGGAACAGGTTGCTGCCCCAGCGCAGCTGGCCGGCGCGCAGCAGCTGCGAGCTGTCGCTCTTCCAGGTGTACTGGTCGCGGTCGAAGCGCGCCAGGCTGCCCATGAAGAACACGGCCAGGCAGACGTAGGGGTAGACGTTGAAGAAGAAGTTGTGCACGGCGTTCATGCGGACGCTCCTTGCGAAGGTGCTTGGGTGGGGGTGGACCGAACCGGTGGCGCCGCCAATGCCGGGTTGCGGACGATCTGGATCGGTTGCGGCTGCCCGGGCCGCGCCTGGCCTTGGGTCGAACAGCCGTCGAAGGCCATGGGCTCGGCCCAGCTTTCGTCCAGCTCGGGTTCGGGCGGCACCATGACGGCCTGTGCCTTTTCGCCTGCCAGGTCCAGCAGGGCGGCCAGCACACAGGCGTGAGCCGCCTCACGCCGCAGCAGCGCACTGAAGATCACCTGCAGGATGTGCGTGATCTCACCGAGGAAGGCCTTGGCCTGCGGGGGTGGCTGGGTCGACGCGTACTGCAGCACGACGGTCAGGTGGTCGGGCAGCTCGCCCGGCGCCAGGAACAGGCCGGCGGCCTCGTAGGTCTGGCACAGGTCGACCATCGCCGGGCCACGGTCGCGGCTGTCGCCGTGAACATGCTCGAACAGGTGCAGCGCCGTGCCTCTGCCCCGGTCGAATAGTTCGACGTGGTCCGACTCCACGTCGAGCGGCCGCCGGTTGGACAAGCGGCTGATCAGCGCATCGAGTTCGGTCAGGCGCGACGCGCCGAGCGCACGTTCGTCGTGCAGGGCTGCCCGCAGTTCGGGCAGGTGCGCGCGCAACTCCGCGTCGGGGTAGCTCAGCAGGTGCGCCAGCACGCGCAGGGTCTTGGTGAAGGTCTTCATCTCAAACCCCCGCCTTGATGGGAATGGTGCGCTTCTTCTCGCTGCCGAACAGGCTGGTCTCGGTGCTGCCTTCGCTGCAGCCGTTGCCGAAGCTGAAGCCGCAGCCGCCGCGCACGTTGAAGGCGTTTTCGGCGTATTCGCGGTGCGTGGTGGGGATGACGAAGCGGTCCTCGTAGTTGGCGATCGCCATCACGCGGTACATCTCTTCCACCTCGTTCACGCTCATGTTCACCTGCTCGATGGCGGCGGTGTTGGCCAGGCCGTCGACATGCTTGCTGCGCTGGTAGGCGCGCATGGCCAACATGCGTTCGAGCGCGCGCACCACGGGTGCGGTGTCGCCGGCGGTCAGCAGGTTGGCGAGGTACTGCACGGGGATGCGCAGTTGCTTCACGTCGGGGATCTCGCCATTGGTGCCCATGTGCCCGGCGTTGGCCACGGCCGTGATCGGCGACAACGGCGGCACGTACCACACCATCGGCAGCGTGCGGTACTCGGGGTGCAGCGGCAGCGCCACCTTCCACTCCACCGCCATCTTGTAGACGGGGCTGTTGCGCGCCGCGTCCATCCAGTTGTCGGGGATGCCGTCGAGCCGCGCCTGCGCGATGACCTGCGGGTCGTGCGGGTCGAGGAAGATGTCGAGCTGCGCCTGGTACAGGTCCTTGTCGTGCTCAACGCTGGCCGCTTCCTGGATTCGGTCGGCGTCATACAGCAGCACGCCGAGATAGCGGATGCGGCCGACGCAGGTCTCGCTGCACACCGTGGGCTGGCCGGCTTCGATGCGCGGGTAGCAGAAGATGCACTTCTCGGCCTTGCCGCTTTTCCAGTTGTAGTAGATCTTCTTGTAGGGGCAGCCGCTGACGCACATGCGCCAGCCGCGGCACTTGTCCTGGTCGATCAGGACGATGCCGTCTTCTTCGCGCTTGTAGATCGAGCCGCTTGGGCACGATGCGACACAGGCCGGGTTCAGGCAGTGTTCGCACAGCCTGGGCAGGTACATCATGAAGGTGTTCTCGAACTGGCCGTAGATGTCCTTCTGGATGTTCTCGAAGTTCTGGTCCTTGCTGCGCTTGCTGAATTCACCACCCAGGATCTCTTCCCAGTTCGGGCCCCAGACGATCTTCTCCATGCGCTTGCCGGTGATCAGGCTGCGCGGCCGGGCGGTAGGCGCGTGCTGCATCTCGGGCGCCGACTGCAGGTGGTCGTAGTCGAAGGTGAAGGGCTCGTAGTAGTCGTCGATCTGCGGCAGGTTGGGGTTGGCGAAGATGCGCATCAGCAGCTTCCACTTGCCACCCTGGCGCGGCTCGATGGCGCCATTGGCCTTGCGGACCCAGCCGCCGTTCCACTTTTCCTGGTTTTCCCATTCCTTGGGGTAACCGATGCCGGGCTTGGTCTCGACGTTGTTGAACCAGGCGTACTCGACGCCGGGGCGGCTGGTCCACACGTTCTTGCAGGTCACGCTGCAGGTGTGGCAACCGATGCATTTGTCCAGGTTCAGGACCATGCCGACTTGCGCGCGGATCTTCATGCGCCTTCTCCTTGGGCTTGCACCAGTTCGGAACGTTCATCGCCCAAAGGCGTGTCCAGCCAGTCGACCTTGGCCATCTTTCGCACCACCACGAACTCGTCGCGGTTGGTGCCGATGGTTCCGTAGTAGTTGAAGCCGTAGCTGAACTGCGCGTAGCCGCCGATCATGTGGGTGGGCTTGAGCACGATGCGCGTCACGCTGTTGTGGATGCCACCGCGCACGCCAGTGATCTGCGACCCAGGCGTGTTGATGATCTTTTCCTGCGCGTGGTACATCAGCAGCATGCCGGGGTTCACGCGCTGGCTGACCACCGCGCGCGCCGCGATGGCGCCGTTGATGTTGAAGACCTCGACCCAGTCGTTGTCTTCCACGCCGGCCACCTTGGCGTCGTCCTCGCTCAGCCACACCACGGGCCCGCCGCGGTTCAGCGTCAGCATCATCAGGTTGTCGCTGTAGGTGCTGTGGATGCCCCACTTCTGGTGCGGCGTGATGAAGTTGAGCAGGATCTCCTTGTTCCCGTTCGGCTTGATGTTGTGGATGCCGGCCGTGGTCTTCAGGTCCACCGGCGGGCGGTAGCTGCTCATGGCCTCACCGAAGGCTATGACCCAGGGGTGGTCCAGGTAGAACTGCTGGCGCCCGGTCAGCGTGCGCCACGGGATGTACTCGTGCACGTTGGTGTAGCCGGCGTTGTAGCTGACGGTTTCGCTCTCGATGCCGCTCCAGGTGGGCGAGCTGATGATCTTGCGCGGCTGCGCCTGCACGTCGCGGTAGCGGATCTTCTCGTCCTCGCGGTACAGCGCCAGGTGGGTGTGGTCGCGCCCGGTCTGCTTGCCCAGCGCCTGCCAGGCCTTCACCGCGACATGGCCGTTCGTTTCCGGCGCCAGCTGCAGGATGACCTCGCAGGCGTCGATGTCGGTGACGATCTTCGGCATGCCCTTGGTGGCCCCTTCGGCCAGCGTCTTGCCGTTGAGCTGGCCCAGCTGCTCGACCTCGGTGCCGGTCTTCCAGCCGATGCCCTTGCCGCCGTTGCCCAGCTTGTCCAGCAAGGGCCCCAGCGCGGTGAAGCGCTTGAAAACGTTCGGGTAGTCGCGCTCGACCACGGCGATCTGCGGCGCCGTCTTGCCGGGGATCAGTTCGCACTGGCCCTTCTTCCATTCCTTCACCTCGAAGGGCTGGGCCAGCTCGCCGGCGGTGTCGTGCATGATGGGCGTGAGCACCACTTCCTTCTCGACACCCAGGTGGCCGACGCAGACCTCGCTGAAGGTCTTGGCGAAGCCCTTGTAGATCTCCCAGTCCGAACGCGACTGCCAGACCGGGTCCACGGCCGCGCTCAGCGGGTGGATGAACGGATGCATGTCGCTGGTGTTGAGGTCGTTCTTCTCGTACCAGCTGGCCGTGGGCAGCACGATGTCGCTGTACAGGCAGGTGGTGCTCATGCGGAAGTCCAGCGTCACCACGAGGTCGAGTTTGCCCACAGGGCCATGCTCGTGCCACTTCACTTCCGTCGGTTTCGCATCGTCTGTGCCAAGGTCCTTGCCCTGGATGCCGTTCTCGGTGCCCAGCAGATGCTTGCAGAAGTACTCGTGGCCCTTGCCCGACGAACCCAGCAGATTGCTGCGCCAGACGAACAGAACCCGCGGCCAGTTTTGCGGCGCGTCGGGGTCCTCGCAGCTCATCTGCAGGCTGCCGTCCTTCAGGGCCTTGACGACATAGTCCTTCGGGTCCATGCCGGAGGCGTTGGCGTCCTTCACCACCTGCATCGGGTTGGTCCTGAGCTGCGGTGCGCTGGGCAGCCAGCCCATGCGCTCGGCGCGCACGTTGTAGTCGATCATGCTGCCGGCATACAGCGCCTTGTCGGCCAGCGGCGACACGATCTCTTCCATGCCCAGCTTCTCGTAGCGCCACTGGTCGGTGTGGGCATAGAAGAAGCTGGTGCTGTTCATCTGCCGCGGCGGGCGGATCCAGTCCAGCGCGAAGGCCAGCGGCGTCCAGCCGGTCTGCGGGCGCAGCTTTTCCTGGCCCACGTAATGCGCCCAGCCGCCACCGCTCTGGCCGATGCAGCCGCACATCATCAGCAGGTTGATGACGCCGCGGTAGTTCATGTCGGCGTGGTACCAGTGGTTCATCGCGGCGCCGATGATGATCATCGACTTGCCGTGCGTCTTGTGCGCGTTCTCGGCGAACTGGCGAGCCACGGTGATGATCTGGTCACGCGGTGTGCCGGTGATGCTCTCGGCCCAGGCGGGGGTGTAGGCGGCGTCGTCGTCGTAACTCTTCGCGCCGCTGCCCAGGCCGCGGTCGATGCCGTACTGCGCCACCTGGAGGTCGAACACCGTCGCGACCAGCGCCTCGCGGTGCTCACCGTCCTTGCCCAGGCGCAGGCGCACGGCCGGCACCCTGACGAAGTTGACTTCGCCGTTCTGGGTGTTGGACTTGAAGTGCGGGGTGCTCACGCCGCCGAAGTACGGCAGGCCGATGTCCACCACTTCATGCGCCTGCTCGCCGTCCTCGATCACGGACAGCTTCAGCTTCACGTCGGCGCCGTGCCGCGCTTCCTTGTTCTCGAGGTTCCACTTGCCTTCGTCACTGCGGCCTTCGGGGCCCCAGCGGAAGCCGATGCTGCCGTTGGGCAGCACGGCGCGGCCGTTCGTGTCGAAGGCCACTGTCTTCCACTCGGGGTTGTTGTCCTGGCCGAGCTTGCCGTTGAAGTCGGATGCGCGCAGGTACCGGTCGGGCACCAGGGTCTTGCGGCCGTCGGGCAGGGTGTGCTCCTTCAGCATCACGAGCAGCGGCAGGTCGGTGTAGCGGCGCGCGTAGTCGTCGAAGTAGGGGCTGCGCTGCTTGAAGTAGAACTCGTTCAGCGCCACGTGCCCGAAGGCCATGGCCAGCGCGGCGTCGGTGCCCTGCTTGGGGTGCAGCCAGATGTCGGCCAGCTTGGCCACCTCGCTGTAGTCGGGCGTGATGGCCACCGTCTTCGCGCCCTTGTAGCGCACCTCGGTGAAGAAGTGCGCATCGGGCGTGCGGGTCTGCGGCACGTTGCTGCCCCAGGCCATGATGTAGGTGCTGTTGTACCAATCGGCCGATTCGGGCACGTCGGTCTGCTCGCCCCACACCTGCGGGCTGGCCGGCGGCAGGTCGCAGTACCAGTCGTAGAAGCTCATGCACACGCCGCCGATGAGGCTGAGGTAGCGGCTGCCGGCGGCGTAGCTGACCATGCTCATCGCCGGGATGGGCGAAAAGCCGATGACGCGGTCGGGGCCGTGCTTCTTGATGGTGTAGACGTTGCTTGCGGCGATGATCTGGTTCACCTCGTCCCAGCTGCTGCGTACGAAGCCGCCCATGCCGCGCACTTTCTGGTAGTCACGCCGTGCGGCGTCGTCTTCGACGATCGTGGCCCAGGCATCGACAGGGGTCTTCGCCGTCTTCATCGCCGTGCGCCAGCGCTCCAGCAGGCGGCCCCGCACCATCGGGTACTTCACGCGGTTGGCGCTGTAGAGGTACCAGCTGTAGCTGGCGCCGCGGGCACAACCGCGCGGCTCGTGGTTGGGCATGTCCCAGCGCGTGCGCGGGTAGTCGGTCTGCTGCGTTTCCCAGGTGACGATGCCGCCCTTGACGTAGATCTTCCAGCTGCAGCTGCCGGTGCAGTTCACGCCGTGGGTGCTGCGCACGATCTT
This sequence comes from Rubrivivax sp., assembly GCA_022842595.1. Classification (GTDB taxonomy): domain Bacteria; phylum Pseudomonadota; class Gammaproteobacteria; order Burkholderiales; family Burkholderiaceae_C; genus Rubrivivax. The sequence continues at coordinate 215,671 of JALHPF010000002.1, read as the reverse complement.
GTCGTGGGCCCAGCGGTTGCGATAGGCGTCCTCCCAGGTGCGGTCTTCGCCAGTGGTGACGCCGTGATCACCCGAGAAAGCCTCCTTGGGGGCAGAGAAGTGGGTGAGGCGGTCGAGAAAGTGGCTCATGGAGTCGTCCTTGCAATGGTCGTCTTGCGGTCAGTGGATCAGCAGGGGTGCCGTGCATTGCGGCGGCTGTAGGGCCACCAGGTCAGCGCGATGCACGAGATGTAGAAGGCGATGAACAGCAGCAGCGCCGCGGCCGGGCTGCCGGTCAGCGCGATGGCGGTGCCGTAGCCCTTGGGGATGAAGAAGCCTCCGTAAGCGCCGATGGCGCTGGCCAGACCCAGCACGGCTGCGGCTTCGACGTTGCCTTCTCGGGTGGCTTGTGCCTGGGCCGAAGGCAGGGGCTCGGCCGCTTGCTGCTTGTCGAAGAGGAACAGGCGGGTGATCATGCAGAAGGTGCTGCCGTTGCCGATGCCGGCGGCTGCGAACAACCAGGCAAAGCCGGCCAGCAACCCGGCGACGCTGCCCGGCTGCCCGCTGCGGGGCAGGCACAGAAGCACCACGACAGCGCCCAGCGCCATGGCCACGAAGCACCAGAAGGTGATGCGTGCGCCGCCGTGGCGGTCGGACAGCCAACCACCCAGCGGCCGCAGCAAGGCGCCGATCAACGGTCCCAGCCAGGCCAGGTTCAGCAGGTCGCCGCGCTGGAATTGGCTCTGCAACAGCAGGGGCAGCCCGGCCGACAAACCGATGAAACTGCCGAACGTTCCCAGGTACAGCCAGCACATCACCCAGGTGTGGCGACGCGTGAAGACCACCGCCTGCTCGGCAAACCCGGCGCGCACGTCACCCAGGTCGTTCATTCCGAACCAGGCGGCCAGCGCGCTGGCTGCGATCAAGGGCACCCAGACGAAGCCGGCGTTCTGCAGCCACATCGGGCCGGTGGCTGCAGCCTGTGAAGCACCGCCCAAGGTGCCGAAGACGCCGAAGCCGATCAGCAGCGGCACGACGAGCTGCACCATCGCCACGCCCAGGTGCCCGAGCCCGGCATTCAGGCCCAGCGCTGTGCCCTTGCTGGCGTTGGGATAGAGCAGGTTGATGTGCGCCATGGAACTGGCGAAGTTGCCGCCCCCCAGGCCGCACAGCAGGGCCAGCACCACCATCCATTCATACGGCGTGGCGGGGTCCTGGACAGCGAAGCCGATGCCCAGGGCCGGCAGCAGCAGGCTGGCCGTGGCCAGCGCAGTGAAGCGCCTGCCACCCACCATGGGCACGGCAAAGGCATACACCACGCGCAGCGTGGCGCCGCTCAGGGCCGGCAGCGCTGTCAGCCAGAACAGCTGGTTGGTCGAGTAATGGAAGCCCGCCGCCGGCATGTGCACGACCACCACCGACCACAGCATCCACACCGCGAAGGCCAAGGTCAGCGCGGGAATCGACAGCCACAGGTTGCGCGTGGCGACGCGGTGGCCGGTCTGCTCCCAGAAGACACGGTCTTCCGGGTTCCAGTGCGGGACGATGGACATGGCGGACATGGCGCGGGTCGGCAGGACTGCGGCGTGCGGCAAAGTCGGCTCAGGGGTTCTTCACGTACGCATCGCGGCGCAGGTAGAACCACCAATTCAGCACCAGGCAGACGGCATAGAAGATCGCAAAGCCGTACATCGCGTATTGCGGCGTGCCGGCCTTGATCTGCGCGCCGATGACCACCGGCGCGATGAAGGCGCCGTAGGCTGCGATGGCCGATGTCCAGCCCAGCACGGGGCCCGCCTGGGTGCGGTCGAAGATGACGCCGATGGTTCGGAAGGTGCTGCCGTTGCCGATGCCACTGGCCAGGAACAGCAGCATGAACAGGCCAAGGAACATCGGGAAGTACTGTTCGGGCCTGGCCGAGCCGTAAGCCTGCATCATCACGTAGCCCACCGCCACCGAGGCGCCCGCCATGACCACCGAGATCACTTGCGTGACGATCGAGCCGCCCACCTTGTCCGAGATCCATCCGCCCACCGGCCGGATCGCGGCGCCGATGAAGGGGCCCATCCAGGCATAGGTCAGCGCCGAGGGCGCGTTGGGGTTCTTCAGCGCGTGCTGCATGACGCCGTTGGCGTCTGCGATGTGCTGGAAACCGAAGATCACCGTGATGGCCAGCGGCAGCGCCATCGAGAAGCCGATGAAGGAGCCGAAGGTGACGATGTACAGCGCCGTCATCGACCAGGTGTGCTTGTTGCTGAAGATCGCGAACTGTTTCTTCACGCCTTCCTTCATTTCGCCGAAGGCAGCCAGCTTCATGACCAGCAGCGCCAGCACGATGTCCAGCGGAATGGCGACCCACATGCTCAGCAGGCCCAGGCCGGTGGGCGCGGGCAGGTACAGCCACAGCATGAAGATGGACGGGATGAAGGCCAGCGTGTACAGGTAGGTGATCTTCGAGAAGGCCACCAACGGGTTGCCGGTGTTCGGCGACACCGTCTTCAGGTTGTTCATGCCCCACCAGCACAGCACGCTGAGTGGCACCAGCGACAGCAACCAGGCAAAGCCCGCGTTCTGGATCCAGGTAGGCGTGCCGGCGGCGATCTTGCCGAAGATCCAGCCGCTGTCCTTGACCAGCGTCATCGGCTCACCACCGAGGGCGCCGAACAGGCCGACGGTCATCACCAGCGGAATCACGATCTGCATCGTCGTGACGCCGAAGTTGCCCAGACCGGCGTTCAGGCCCAGCGCCGTGCCCTGCAGCCGCTTCGGGAAGAAGGTGCTGATGTTGGACATCGAACTGGCGAAGTTGCCGCCGCCCACGCCCGACCACAGCGCCATCAGCTGGAAGGCCCACAGCGGCCAGTCCTTGTGCTGCAGCGCGATGCCGGTACCCAGGGCCGGGGCCAGCAGCATCGCGGTGGTCAGGAAGATGGTGTTACGCCCGCCGGCCAGGCGGATCAGGAAGCTGGCCGGGATGCGCATCGTGGCACCCGAAATGCCGGCGATGGCCGTCAGCGTGAAGAGCTCGGCCTGGGTGAAGGGGAAGCCCAGGTTGAGCATCTGCACGGTGATGATTCCCCACATGCCCCACACGGCGAAGCCGCACAGCAGCGCAGGCACCGAGATCCACAGGTTGCGGTAGGCGATCTTCTTGCCCGTGCTGTTCCAGAAGGCATCGTCTTCCGGGCGCCAATCCGTGATGTCCGCGCCGCTGCCCGCACCCGGTGCGGGCCGCACGGCGGAGGTGGTGGTGTTCATGTGCTATTCCTTGTTCGGTGGCAGGTGCAGCGTCAGCGCCCGACGGCGCTGGCCAGTGGCGTGGCCGGCGCATTGGCGCCCATCAGTTCGGTCTTGCGAACCTCGGTCCAGTACATCCAGATCAACGAGACCCAGACCACGCCGTACATCAGCATGAAGGCGCTGGAGCGGATGCCGGTCAGGTCCATCAGCGCGCCGAACATGATCGGCAGCACGAAGCCGCCCAGGCCGCCAGCCAGACCGACGATGCCGCTGACGGTGCCGATGTTCTGGGGGTAGTCGTCGCCGATGTACTTGAAGACGCTGGCCTTGCCGAAGGCCCAGGCGATGCCCAGGATGAACATCAGCGCGGTGAAGGCGTAGACGTTCAGACCGATGTGGAAGGTCCTGGGGCCGTCGACGGTGAACACGGTCATGTCCGTGGGCGGGTAACTCAGCAGGAACAGGCAGATCCAGCTCACCCACAGCACCCACCAGGTGACCTGGTGCGCGCCGAAGCGGTCTGACAAGATGCCGCCGAAGGCACGCAGCACACCACCGGGCAGCGAGAAGCACGCTGCCAGCAGCGCCGCGGTCTGGATCGACAGGCCGAACTCGCCCACGTAGTACTGCACCATCCACAGCGCCAGCGCCACGTAGCCGCCGAAGACGATGCTGTAGTACTGGCAGTACTTCAGCACCTTGGGGTCCTTCAGCATCTTGAGCTGGTCGCTGAAGCGGGTGTGCGACGGCACGAGGTGGGCCGGGTCGCTGCTGCTGCCGAACCAGAACAGGATCACCGTGCCCAGCATGACCGCGGCGTAGACCTGCGGCACCAGCGTCCAGCCGCCGACCAGCAGCAGCGCCGGCGCCACGAACTTGTTGACCGCCGAACCCGAGTTGCCCGCGCCGTAGACCCCCATGGCCATGCCCTGGCGGTTGCGCGGGAACCAGCGAGCGACATAAGGCGTACCCACCGAGAACGAGCCACCCGCCAGCCCCACGAACAGGCCGATGACCAGGAAGTGCCAGTAGGCCGTGGCGTAGGACATCAGGAAGATGGCCGGCACGGTGATGGCCATCAGCACCGTCATGACGATGCGGCCGCCGTACTTGTCGGTCCAGATCCCGAGTGGCACGCGGATCAACGAGCCGGTGAGCACCGGCGTGGCCATCAACAAGCCGAATTCGGTGGCATTCAGGCCCAGCGTCTTCTTCAGCGGGATGCCGATGACGCCGAACATCATCCAGACCATGAAACACACGGTGAAGGCGATCGTGCTGACGATCAGCACCGACCAGGCTTGGCGCGGAATGGGGGCGTTCGAAGTGGCCATGGAACAGTCTCGTCTTGGGTTGATCGAGACTGTGGGCGCGGCCGGCCCCGCTGAACATCCGCCTGCTGGCCAGGGCAAGGCACGGCGATCGAACTACAGCGTTTCACGCAGGCATAGTTCTGAAGAACTACTGGGTGCCGATTTGGTCCGAAACTTGACCACGGTCAACGTCTCTTGCGCGAACATTCCCCCAGACTGGCGCCAATCGCCGAGCGATTCCACCTTTCGCCAACCCGCCATCCCACCCGCCATCTCACCCGCATCTGCACCACACCATGACGATCCCGGACCCTACTCTTGCAGCCAGGTCTTCGAGCCCTGCCCCCGGCGCCGAGGCGCCTTCCTCACCTGCTGCGCGCGACGAGATCCTGGCAGCACTGAACGAACTGCTCGAGGCTGAACGGGCCGGCGCCAGGGTGGCCATGGAAACCGAACGCGAGGTTTCGCTGCCTGAACTGGCTGAATTGGTCGCCGACATCCACAAGGACGAAGTCCGCTGGTGCGGCATGCTGATGCGCACGATCAAGGCGATGGAGGCCACGCCTTCCACCGCCACCGGCGCGTTCTGGGGCAAGGCCATGGCCATTGCCGACGTCGATGACCGACTGCGCTTCCTCAACCGCGGCCAGGCCTGGGTGGTGCGCAAGCTGCAGGCCCTGATTCCGCGCATCGAAGACGCCGCGGTACGCGCCGATCTCGACAGCATGCTCCAGGCGCACCACCAGAACATCGGCCGCGTGGACGCGCGCTATGCGGTCGACAAGCCGGGAGGCCCTTAAGGGTTCTTGAGCGCCTCCAGGCAGCGGCTGCTGCTGGGTCGCCCCCAACCGCTGGTTCGATGAAGAGCACCCTGGCGGACAAGCGCTGGTGGCTGTGGCTGGGCGTCCAACGCCAGACCGTCAGCCAGCGCGAGCGCGCCCGTGATGTGCTGGGAGCCGTGCTGGGCCTGTGGCTGGCCGGAGGGCTGGTCTGGCTGGGCTGGGGCGCGCAGTCGCTGTGGCTGGCGGCCCCGATGGGTGCTTCTGCCGTGCTGCTGTTCGCCGTGCCCAGCAGCCCGCTGGCCCAACCCTGGCCCATGCTGGCGGGCAACGTGATGTCGGCGCTGGTCGGGGTTGCGGTGTTGCGCTGGCTGGGGCCCACGCCAGTGGCTGCGGCGCTGGCTGGCGGCCTGGCGCTGGCGCTGATGTTTCCCTTGCGCTGCGTGCACCCGCCAGGCGGTGCGGTCGCCATCACCGCCGTGCTCGGCCATGGTGCCGTGCATGACCTGGGCTTCGGTTTCGCGCTGTTGCCGGTGGCGGCGAATTCAGTCCTGCTGCTGGCGGTGGCGCTGGCTTGGCGGCAAGTGACGCAGCCGGCGCCGATGCATGGGCCGATCGTTCACGGCAGTCGCCACCGCACGGCCGACCCCTCACCGCAGGACCGCATCGGGTTGACCACCGCCGACCTCGACGCCGCGCTGCGCAACTTCAATCAGCTCGTCGACATCGATCGCGATGCGCTGGAAGACCTGTTGCGCCAGGCCCAGATGCAGGCCTGGCAGCGCCGCTTCGGCAGCGTGCGCTGCGCGGACATCATGTCGCGCGACCTGGTGACGGTGGAGTTCGCCACGCCGCTGGACGAAGCCTGGGCGCTGCTGCACAAGCACCGTATCCGCGCCTTGCCCGTCGTCGACCGGGCACGCCGGGTGATCGGCGTGGTGACGCTGGTGGACTTTCTCGAACACGCCAAGCTCGACCCGCGTGACCACCTCAGCCTGGGTCGGCGCATCCGTCAGCTGATCACCCCCACCCCCGGCGTGACCTCCGACAAGGCCGAAGTCGTCGGTCAGATCATGAGCAGCCCGGCGCAGACCGCCGCAGAAGACGATTCGGTGGTCGAGCTGGTGTCGCGCCTGTCCGACCAGGGGCTGCACCACGTGCCGGTGGTCAACGGCCAGGGCCGCCTGTCTGGCATGGTCACGCAGTCGGACCTGGTGGCAGCGCTGTACCGATCACAGGTTTCGGGCGAGGCCGGCAACCGCTGACGCAGCCGTGCCCCACTTGGCGAAGGCTCGCGGCAGCGAACTCGGCCACAGACTGCCCAGCCCAGCCTGGACGGCTTCAACCGCGCCTGCTGACGAAGGCAAGCAGCAGGCAGCACCGTCACCTGCCCTGAAGGGCAGGTCTGCGCGGCTTGCGACAGGCGGAGAGCCGCACGCACCCGCGCGTGGCTACAGTGCGCCATCCCGGGTGAACCCCGATGCTCGAAAGGGTGGCCCACCTTGAAGCGTAGTCCTGCACAGAACGGCCCGCACCAGGCAGACCCGCCATGAAGCTGCTGCTGGTGGACGACCATCTGCTTTTCGGCGTGGGCTTTGCGCACGCCCTGTCGTTGGCCGAACCCGGCGTCGAAGTGTTCAACGCGAGCTCGCTGGATGCCGCCCTGGAACTGGCCACCGAACACGCCGACCTGGACATCGTTCTCGTCGACTACAAGCTGGGCCTGGACAACGGCATCGACGGCCTGCGCCGCTTCGGCCGCCAGTTTCCGCACATCGCACGCATGCTGATCTCCGGCGACGAGACCCTCACCTTGCTGGCTGCAGCGCGCGCTGCCGGGGCCAGCGGCTTCATCGGCAAGACGCAGTCGCTGGCCCAGATGCAGGCGGCACTGAAGCAGGTCGCTTCGGGGGGGCTGGCCTTCGGCTCGCTGCCAGGCAGCGCCCTGCCTGATGTGCAGCTGGCCGGTTCGCCGCAGCCCACCCTGCGCCAGCTGGAAGTGCTGGCCATGCTGGCGCACGGCCAGCCGAACAAGCGCATTGCAGCCGCACTCGGCATCGCAGAGCGCACTGTCAAGCTGCATGTCACCGCCTTGCTGGGCCAGCTGGGGGCGCGCAACCGCACCCAGCTGCTGGTGCTGGCCCGGCAGCGCGGGCTGCTCTAGGGGTGCACTCTGGCCACCAGACCGACACGCTCGCCGCTCACCCGCGCCTTCGGCCTGGACCGACGGCAGGTGCGCGACATGATGCGCGGCTCGCGCCCTGCTCTGCTGCTGGGTTCGCTGAACGCCCTCGTGGTGGTCGTACCCTTCATCGGGCATGTCGACGGCCGCCTGCTGCTGGGCTGGCTGCTGCTCTTCTTCGCGGTGCGCCTGACTCGCCTGGCCGAAGCCAGCCGCGCCCCGCTCGGCGAAGCGGGCAGCGAGCCCCTGGCTGGCCGCGCGCTGTGGGTGCTGTGCATCGCGGCAGTTCAGGCCCTGGTGTGGGGTCTGGGCAGCTGGCTGCTGGTTGCCCCGGGCCAGCTGGTGGCAGAAGCGGTGCTTCATGTCTGCCTGGCCATCATCGTGCTGGCCAACGTCTTGAACCTGTCGCGCGCGTACCCGGTGCAGGTGGTCTATGTGCTGTGTGTCACCGTCCCCCTGCTCCTGCGCGACCTGTGGATCGGCCAGATCCACATCACCCTGGCCGCGCTGTCGGCCCTGCTGGCCGTGGCCGCTTTGGTGCTGGGCTACCGGCAGTCGCGCTGGCTGGCCGAGATCCAGGCTCAGCGGCAACGCAATGACGGGCTCATCGACGAGCTCAGGCTCGAAGTCGAAGCCCGTGGCCTGGCACAGGTGCAGGCGGAACAGGCGCATGCTGCGAAGGCCCAGTTCCTGGCCGCCGCCAGCCACGATCTGCGCCAGCCGCTCAACGCCATCGGCCTGCTGGCACAGGCCCTGCCGCACGAACCCGGGACGCAGCAGCTGGCCCAGGCGGCCGAACGCATCGTGCAATGTGTGCAGCAGATGGGGACCATCGTGGACGGGCTGATGGAACTGTCGCGCCTGGAATCGGGCACGGTCGTGCCCGAACCGGCCGTGTTCGACATCGCGCCGCTGCTGCACGAGCTGGCCGCCGTCTACCTGCCGCTGGCCCGCGACAAGGGCCTGGACCTGCAGGTCGACACGACGAGCATGCTGGTGTTCACCGATGCGCGGCTGCTGCAGCGGGTGCTGTCGAACCTGTTGTCCAATGCCATTCGTTACACCCTGCAGGGGAGCGTGCGGCTGGAAGCCAGGCAGGCCGACGGCAGCGTGAACGTTGGCGTCAGCGACACCGGCGTGGGCATCAGCTCAGCGGACTTGCAGCGTGTGTTCGAACCCTTCTTCCAGACCGGCAACCCGGGGCGGGATGCGCGCCAGGGTTACGGGCTGGGCCTGGCCATCGTGCGGCGTCTCAGCGAGCTGCTGTCGTTGAACCTGCAACTGTCATCGCTGCCAGGTCAAGGCACGAGCGTGGCGCTGCGGCTGGCGCCGGCCCCCGACGCGGCGGCCGGGATCGGGGTAGCGGCGGGTGGTGGGTCGACCCAGGAGCAGGCCTTGCTGAGCGACCCTCTGCTCGGCCGCAGGCTTCTGATCGTCGAAGACGACCCGGCCTCTTGCGACGCCCTGAAGCGTCTGCTCGTCGGCTGGGGCTGCCAGGTTCGCCAGGCCGCCAGCGCTGACCAGGCGCTGGCCCGGCTGGCCGACGACTGGTTGCCTGAATGTGTCGTGGCCGACCTGCGGCTGGGTGAAGGTGGCAATGGCTGCGAAACGGTGATGCGCCTGCGCGGCGCCTTGGGCACTGCGCTGCCGGCGGTGCTGGTCACGGGCGACGCCGACAGTGCCCAGGCGAAGCAGGCCGCAGAGGCCGGCCTCGTCGTTCTGCGCAAACCGCTGCGCGCGGTGCAGCTTCGTGCCTTCCTCAGCCACGCGCTGGCCTTCGATGCCAGTTTTGTCGCGACTTCCAGGGCAGGCGAGAGTCGCTCCTCTATTAAGGGTTAACCCCAGGGATTAGACTAAGGGAAAACCCGTAACCACGAAGTACCCCATGTCCCGCCTGCTGAACGCCCTTCTCTCCCTCATTCCCCGCGCCGAAACCCAGCGCGACGTCGACGATGCCTACCTGGCTGGTGCCGCCGACATCCAGGACCTGGAATGCCGCATGCGCACGCTCGACGAACGTGGGCGCAACCCCAGCGGTGGTATCGCCGTCGGGCTGTACGTCCGCTGAAAGCCAGCGCCATGGCCATCGCTCTGCCCCACAGCCCCCGGAGCACTCTGCCCGCGATGCTGGGCATGCCAGGCCTGCCATGGCTGACGGCAGCGCTGCACACGCCTTTCGACGTGATGCGGGCCCAGCATGCCCAGGCTGTTCGCGCCGGCCTGCTGGCGAATTCGATCCTTGAATCGCGCGAGTTCGAACGCCGCGTCGACGCGCTCGAACGCCTTTGCCTGGGGCCACTCGCACGCAGCGTCTGAGCCGACCGCCGCCCCGAACTGACCTCACGCCACCGAAGCGCCAGCCGCGCGTTCGGCTTCCAGCAGTTGCACGAGGGTCAGCAGCACCAGGTTGGCCGGGCAGGCGATGCCGTGCACCTGCCCCCGCCGCACCACGAAGCCGTTCAGATGGGCGATCTCGGTGCGTCTGCCACGCGCCAGGTCCTGCGCGGTGGACGACCGCTGCTCGGGCATCGTGCCCGCCAACGAACGCACCGTGGCGTCGATCCCGGCAGGCAGCGTCACACCCTCGGCGGCCGCCACCGCGGCGCACTCCTGCACCACGGCCTGCATCACGTCGGCCACCCCGGCGCTGGCCACCAGCCTGCCGTACGGCACCTGGCCGATGGCCGACAGGGCGTTGTAGGCACAGTTCAGGATGAGCTTGACCCACAGCGCCTGTCGCACGTCGGCCGAGATCTCGACCGGAATGCCCGCAGCGCGGAAGGACTCCGCCCATCGGTCGCCGCCTGGCCCCGGTTCGACCAGCAGTTCGCCGCGGCCATGGTGGCGCACGTGGCCTGGGCCAGCCATTTCAGCCGCGACATACACCACCGCGGCACGCACCGGCTGCGTCAGCTGCTGGCGCAATCGCTCCGCGTTGTCGACGCCGTTCTGCAGACTCAACACCAAGGCATCGGGCGCCAGGTGCTCTCGCATCGCCATCGCCGCGCTTTCGGTGTCGGTCGACTTCACGCACACCAGAACCAGGCCCGCACCGCGCACGGCCGCGGCTTCGGTGCTGGCCCGCAAGTGGACCGCTTCATCGAAACTGCGGGTCTGCAGGCGCAGACCGGCGGCCTGGATGGCCTGCACATGGCCGGGCCGGCCGATCAGCACCACCTCGTGGCCGGCGCGTGCCAGCAGGCCGCCGAAGTAGCAGCCCACTGCGCCGGCACCCATCACGGCCACGCTCAGCGCCATGGCCTGGCACGCTTGACTGGTCTGCTGCGGGAACGCGTCGCCATGGCCGGCCTCCTGATGGTTCGTTCCACGATGTTAGCCAGCGTCTGCCGACCGCCCGCCAGCCCGGACTGCCGCAGGGCGCGGCGCGTGGCGCTTCAGGACCTGCGCCGCCAGCCTGGCCACTGCGTCACGCAGCACCTGCGGCGCCACCACCTCGACCTCCGCCCCGTAACCGAGAACCTGCCGCGCACCGTGCTCGATCGATTCGATCGGCAGCGACACACAGGCCCAGCCGGGAGGCACCACCATGCCAGCGGCAAGCTCGGTCACCGGCACGAACGGGCTGCGCGCGTGAACCAGCCACGCCAACGCCCGCGGCGACACCAGCACCTGCGCCCGCAACGGTCTCAATTCGGACTCGAAGCGAGCCGTGGCTTCAAGCCAATAGCGCGAGAGATCGAATGCGCGCGGTCGTCGGAAGCCGGCCTTGCCGAGCACCATGCCCTGAACGCTGGCGAGGCGGTAGGTCTGGACAGCGTCCTTGCCGGTCTCGCGCGCCACCATGTACCAGGCACCCGCCTTCAGCACCAGCCCCAGCGGTTCGAGCTCACGCCGTGAACTGCCGCGCCAGCCGCGGTAGTCGACGCGGGCCCGCCGGCCCTGCCAGACAGCCTCTGCCGCCTGGCGAAGGAACACCGGGGCTTCCGGCGCGCGATACCAATCGACAGGATCGATGTACAAGCGGTCGGCCACCGCCGCGGCGCCCTGCCTCAGCGGTGCCGGCACGCTGGCCAGCAGCTTCAGGCGCGCCGACACGGCGGCCTCGCCCAGCCCCAGCTCGGTGGCCGGCCCCGGCATCCCGGCAAGCAGCAGCGCGCTGGCCTCGGACTCGGTCATTCCCGTGAGCTGCGTGGTCCAGCCGGGGCGCAGCTGGAAGCCCCCCAGTCGCCCGCGTTCACCCCAGAGCGGAACGCCTGCGGCAGAGAGTTGGTCGATGTCGCGCAGGATCGTGCGCTCGGAGACTTCCAGTGTTCGTGCAAGCACGCCGGCGGTGACGCGACCTTGCGCCTGCAACAGCATGAGCAAGGACAACAGGCGACTGGATTTCATGACGATGCCGAATCACGACAGCAGATGTCAGATTATCTTGTCGAAGATGGGCTCCCCTGATTTCGACCGAGAAAGCCCGCCATGCTCACCCCCATCAACCCGACCGCCAACGCGATCCGCGACTTCGACTTCCTCATCGGCCACTGGGTGGTTCGCCAGCACCGCCTGAAGCTTCGCCTGCAGGGCTGCGACGACTGGGAGTCGTTCACGGCCACGTCCTGCGTGCAGGCATTGCCGGGCGGCGTGGCCAACTTCGACGCTCTGGTGGCAGAAACGTGGCGGCCCGGCTGGGTGGGCATGACGCTGCGTGTCTTCAACCCGGCGACCATGCTGTGGAGCATCTACTGGCTCACGAACGAAGGCGGTGGCATCGACGGGCACACCGGCCGGCTGGAAGTGCCGGTGGTCGGGCGCTTCGAGGGTGACGAAGGCCTGTTCGATGGCGACGACGTCGTCGACGGGCGGCCGATCCGCGTGCGCTTCCGGTGGCAGCGGCTGGGCACGGACGCCGCACGCTGGGAGCAGGCGTTCTCCGCCGACGGCGGGCAGAGCTGGGAAGTCAACTGGGTGATGGCCTTCGAGCGTGTTGCCAGTGGCGGCCAGGCAGACGGGCGTTGCGTCCCCGCCGCCGACAGCGACTGCGCCGTCGTCGAGCTGCGCCGCTACGACCTGCACCCCGGCCAGCGCGACACGCTGATCGAACTGTTCGACCGCGAGTTCGTCGAGACCCAGGAAGCCGCGGGCATGGCGGTGATGGGGCAGTTTCGCGACCTCGACGCGCCGGATCGTTTTGTCTGGCTGCGCGGCTTCGCCGGCATGGCCAGCCGCGCGAAGGCCCTGGCAGCCTTCTACGGCGGGCCGGTGTGGCGACAGCACCGCGACCGGGCCAATGCAACCATGGTGGATTCGGACAATGTCCTGCTGCTGCGGCCTGCCTGGCC
>JALHPF010000002.1:0-202787 GCA_022842595.1 Rubrivivax sp. | reverse complement strand
TGCCTGGCCTGGTCGATCTGGGTGTCTTTCATCTGCACGAACCGGCGTCGCCTGAACTGCTGCACTTCTGCCGCGAGGTGATGGGGCCCTGCCTGCAGCGCGCCGGGGCCTGGATTCAGGGCTGGTACGTCACCGAGAACGCAGCGAACGACTTCGCCAGCCTGCCAGTGCGGCAAGGCGAAAGTGTCCTGGCAGGCATGGCACTGTTCGACGATGCCCCAAGCTTCGAGGCATTCCTGCGTGGCGGCTCATGGGCGCGCGAGGTCCAGCCCGCGCTGTCACGGTGGCTGGCCCGACCTGTCGAGAGCCACCGCCTGGTTCCGACCGCCCGTTCGGCCTTGCATGCCTGATGGCGCCTGCCTGCAGGACAGTCTGCCCGTCCCGTGGCCGAAGCCTGGCCACCCAGGTTGCACGGGGTCACGCCGTCAGCACTTCATGTCCATCGGGCGTCACCGCGACCATGTGTTCCCACTGGGCGGACAGTGACTTGTCCTTCGTCACCACCGTCCACCCATCGGCCAGCTGACGGGTTTCGCGCCCGCCGGCGTTGAGCATGGGCTCGATGGTGAAGACCATGCCCGGCTCCAGCACCGGCCCTTCGCCGCGCTGCCCGAAGTGCAGCACCTGCGGTTCGTCGTGGTAGATCTTGCCGATGCCGTGCCCGCAGTATTCGCGCACCACGCTGAAGTGGGCGCGCTGGGCCACCGTCTGGATGGCGTGGCCGATGTCGCCCAGGTGCGCGCCGGGCCGGACCTGGCGGATGCCGGCCAGCAAGGCATCACGTGTCGTTTCCACCAGGCGCCGCGCCAGGATCGTGGGTGTGCCGACGAAATACATGCGGCTGGTGTCGCCGAACCAGCCGTCGTGGTTGACGGCGACATCGATGTTGACGATGTCGCCCTTCTTCAGGATCTTGTCGGGCGAAGGGATGCCGTGGCAGACCACCTGATTCACGGAAGTCAGGATGGTCTTGGGGTAGCCCTGGTAGCCCAGGTTGGCGGGTATGGCGCGCTGCACCTTCACGATGTGGTCGTGACAGATGCGGTCGAGGGTTTCCGTGGCCACCCCCGGCAGCACATGGCGCTCGATCATCGTCAGCACCTCGGCCGCCAGCTGGCCGGCCCGTCGCGCCTTGTCGATGTCGGCGGCGGAATGGATCGGGATGCCCCGAGCCATCAGTGCTTGCCCGTCGAAGAAGCGCTGCGCTTGCCCGGCTGGACCGCCGCCGCCACCGTGATGTCCAGGCCACCCGCGAGTTCGGCACGGATCAGCAGCTGGCAGATCTCGCGGTGGTTCAGTTCCGGGTGCATCTCGGTGAGCATGCCCACCCGCATCCAGTGTTCGGCCTGCGCATTGATCGACCTGCTGAGGGCGTTGCCCGCGATGCGAAGGTTCTCGTGCATCAGGTCTGAAATCTTGACGATGCCCATCATCGGGCTCCCGATAAGTAATATACGAACTATATACGTTTCGTATGCATCAAGCCTGCCCCGGCAGGACATCGGCTGCCGCAAGCTGCCTGCGACATCCAGGAACCGCCGGCCGAATTTCTTGCTAGAGTCTCGTTATGTACGTAAGAACATAACGCCATGAAACCCGGCCTGGCCGTGCTTGCGCTCCTATGCCTGCTCACGCTGGCGACCCCGGCACGCGCGGGCGAGGTGCAAGTGGCGGTGGCCGCCAACTTCGTCGGGCCGCTGGCCCGGATATCCCGCGCCTTCACGGCCGCCAGCGGCCACACGCTGAAGGTTTCGTCGGGCTCGACCGGCAAGTTCCACGCCCAGATCGTCAACGGCGCGCCCTTCGACGTGCTTCTGGCAGGTGACGACGAAACCCCGAGGAAGCTGATCGCCAGCGGCCACGCGCTGGCCGGCAGCCAGTTCACCTATGCCGTCGGCCGCCTGGTGCTCTGGAGCGCACAGCCGGGCCTGGTCGATGCGCAAGGCGCCGTGCTGGCGTCCGGCCAGATCAGGCATGTGGCCATCGCCAACCCCAAGACGGCACCCTATGGCGCGGCGGCTGTCCAGTACCTACGGGCCCGTGGCCTGACCGACACCCTGAAGCGGAAGCTGGTGACGGGCGAAAGCATCGCGCAGACCTTTCAGTTCGTCGCCACCGGCAATGCCGAACTCGGCCTGGTGGCCTTGTCCCAGGTGCAGGTGCCCGGCAGGCCGGTGGTGGGCTCCTACTGGCTGGTACCCCAGAACCTGCACGACGAGATCCGCCAGGACGCGGTGCTGCTGAATCCCGGCCGCGGCAACGCCGCCGCCCAGGCACTGCTCGATTTCCTGAAGACCGACACCGCCCGCCGGGTGATGCGCGACCACGGCTACGGGCCATGAGCTCACGATGCTGACCGCTGCCGATTGGAGCGCCGTGCGCCTGACGGCCGAACTGGCCGGCGTCACCACGCTGCTGCTGCTGGTCCTGGCCACACCGCTGGCGTGGTGGCTGGCGCGCACGCGCTCGCGCGCCAAGCCCGTGCTGGCAGCGCTGGTGGCCATGCCGCTGGTGCTTCCGCCCACGGTCATCGGCTTCTACCTGCTGCTGCTGATGGGCCCACAGGGGGCCGTGGGGCAGCTGACCGAAGCGCTGGGGCTCGGCAGGCTGCCCTTCACCTTCGCCGGGCTGGTCGTGGCCTCGCTGATCTATTCACTGCCCTTCGTGGTGCAGCCGCTGCAGCAGGCCTTCGAGGCGATTCCCGAACGCACGCTCGAAGCCGCAGCGACCTTGCGCGCCGGGCCCTGGGACCGCTTCTTCAGCGTGGCCGTGCCACTGGCGCGGCCGGGCTTCGTGACCGCCAGCGTGCTCGGCTTCGCCCACACCGTGGGCGAATTCGGCGTGGTGCTGATGATCGGCGGCAACATCCCCGACCAGACGCGCGTGCTCTCGGTGGCGCTCTATGACCATGTCGAAGCCGGCGAATACGCCGACGCCCATCGCCTGGCCGCCGGCATGATGATGTTCGCCATGGTGGTGCTGGTCACGCTGTACGTCGTCAACCGCCCGCGGCGCGAGAGCCAGGCCCGCCCGCCATGATCGAAACGAGACTCAAGCTGCTGCGGCGCGATTTCACGCTGGACGTGGACCTGGCGCTGCCGGCCCGCGGTGTCACAGCGCTGTTCGGCCCGTCGGGCTGCGGCAAGACCACGGTGCTGCGTGCACTGGCCGGCCTTGAACGCGCGGCCGGCCGCGTGGCGCTGGGCCAGCAGTTGTGGCAGGACGACGCCATCGGCCACTTCGTGCCCACCCACCGACGCGCCATCGGCTACGTCATCCAGGAATCGGCGCTGTTCCCGCACCTGGACGTTCAGGGCAATCTTCAATACGGCTTGCGGCGCAGTGCCGGCGGGGGCGCACGCGTGGCGCTGGACCCGGTGGTGGCCTTGCTCGGCATCGGCCCGCTGCTGCAGCGTCGGCCCGACACCTTGTCCGGTGGCGAACGCCAGCGGGTGGCCATTGCCCGTGCGCTGGCGACCAGCCCGGCACTGCTGCTGCTCGACGAGCCGCTGGCGGCGCTGGACCCCGCCCGCAAGGCCGAACTGCTGCCCTACCTGGACCGGCTGCATCAGGAACTGGGGATCCCCATGGTCCTCGTCAGCCACGCCGGCGATGAAGTCGCGCGCCTGGCCGACCACCTGGTGCTGATGGACGCCGGCCAGGTGTTGGCCGCCGGGCCGCTGGCCGAGATGCTGGCACGGCTGGACCTGCCGGTGGCCTACGGCGACGATGCCGGCGTCGTGCTGGACGCCGTGGTCGGCCTGCGCGACCTGCCCTGGCAGCTGGCGCGGCTGGACCTGGCCGGCGCCGACTGCGGCCTGTGGGCCCGCGACCAGGGGCTGCCACCGGGCCGGCGCGTTCGTGTGCGTGTGCTGGCGCGCGACGTCAGTCTGGCGCGCGGGCCGCTGCCAGGCAGCAGCATAGGCAACCAGTTGCAGGGCACCGTCGAAGCCATCGCCGACGACCAGCATCCAGCGCTGGCGCTGGTGCGGGTGCGCGTGGGCGTGGGCGTCGGCGCTGTGGCCATCGTGGCCCGGCTGACCAGGCGTTCGGCCCACATGCTGGAGCTGGCCGTGGGCTTACCGGTGTGGGCCCAGGTGAAGACCGTGGCCCTGATGGAATAGCGGCATGACGGCCGGCCAGTTGATCACTGCGGAACTGAGGCTTGGCGGCCGCCTGGACACGCGCTTCTTCGCTCTGCTGCAGGCTGTGCAGGACACCGGCTCGATCAACAAGGCCGCGCGCACGGCCGGCCTCAGCTACAAGGGCGCGTGGCTGTTGCTGGAGACTGCCTGCAACCTGGCCAACGAGCCACTGTTGAACACCACCACCGGCGGCGCCGGCGGTGGTGGCACCCGCCTGACCGATGCGGCACTGGCACTGCTGGCCGCCTGGCAAGCGCTGCAGGCCCATCACCAGGAATTCATTCGCGGCCAGGAAGCCCAGCTTGCGCAACTGCCGGCCCTGAACGGTCTGCTTCGGAGAATGTCGATGAAAACCACCGCTCGCAATCAGTTCGCCGGTGTCGTCAGCGCGGTCGATGCCGGCCCGGTCTCGGCCCAGGTGACGATCGCCTTGAAGAGTGGCGACGAGATCACCGCCACCCTGACAGCCGCTGCAGCCAGGCGCCTGAAGCTGAAGAAGGGCAAGGAGGCGATCGCGCTGATCAAGGCCAGCGCCGTGGTGCTGGTGACCGATTTCGCCGGCTGGCAACTGTCAGCGCGCAACCAGCTGGCCGGCACCGTGTCGCGCGTCGAACGCGGCGGGGTCTCGTCGCTGGTGGTGCTGACGCTGCCCGGCGGCGCCACGATCAGCGCCAGCGTCACCAACGAAGGCGTCGAGGCGCTGGGCCTGAAGGCCGGCGTGGCGGCCACTGCGGTCTTCAAGGCCTACGCGGTGATGGTGGCCGCGCAGCCCTGAGCGCCAGGCGTTCAGCAAGCCTCAGAAGTTCAGCGTCCCGCGCGCCTTCACGTTACCGGTGGCAAACACCTCGATGCTTTCGCGTTTCGTCATGGCCTGCGAGCGCAGCAGCTTGCAGCCTTCGTTCCCGGCCAGGCCGCGGCTTGCCATGACGATGCGAGCGGCGGGCGCTGCTCTGGCGCAGCGTCAGCGCAATCGCCGCCAGTGCTGACCGGGTTTTCGAAGGCCAAGACCGGAGTCACCAGTGGCGCGCCGTCGGCGCTCTTCACTGCACCTGGGGCGCGGCAGCCGGCCTCAACACAACAGAGGCGCCCACGGCCCAGCCCGGCAGGCTGTGCGCGTGGCTGCCGTGCCCCCCTGCGCCCTACGGAGCAGTTCCTCCACCTGGGCATTGACGCGCTGCTGAGGGGCGGCGGGTTCAGCGGCACGTTCAGGACCTAAGGCGTGACGATCGCCATCGACGGCGCCGCGCTGCCCACCGGATGGGCAGCCGTAGACGCCGGGCCGGCATCGCCGCGGCCGACAACATGCCGCGGGGCGGCCTCGGCCATGCACTCGTCGATGGCCGCCTTCCTCACGCCCGGCATCCCGACCTTGACGCGGTAGCCGCTGTCCTGTTCGGACACGTCCAGCCGGATGCTGGGCGCCACGTCGGCGGCGGCCATCGGCCACAGCCACAGCATCGAGCCGGTCGTTGAGCACGCGCAAGCGCGGGCGCCATGCCGTCGCCGACGATGCGTTGCGCCACCTCGGCGTCGAAGCTGCTGCACCCGCCGCCACCCACGTTGCGCACCGATGTCATCCCGGCCCCCCGACGACAACACTCCGGCCGACCGCACGACCGACGATGAGTGCTGGCTGGCCATGGAGATGCAGGCGCCAGGCCGGCCGCTGCAGGCCGTCTGGCGGCAGGCGTTGCCGGCGCCGCAGGACGGGCAGGTGTGCATCCGCGTCGCGGCTTGCGGTGTCTGCCGCACCGACCTGCACATCCTCGACGGCGAACTGCCCTTCCCCGGCCACGCGGTCGTGCCCGGGCACGAGATCGTCGGCCGCCTCGAGGCGCTGGGGGGTGGCGTCACGGGCCTGAGCCTGGGCCAGCGTGTCGGCGTGCCGTGGCTGGGCTGGACCTGCGGTCGCTGCGAGCACTGCCTGGCCGGCCGCGAGAACCTGTGCACTGCCGCGCGCTTCACCGGCTGGCACCTGCCGGGCGGCTACGCGCAGCACGTGGTCGCCGACGCGCGTTACGTCTTCGCTCTGCCCGATCGCTACGGCGACGACGAGGCGGCGCCGCTGCTGTGTGCCGGGCTGATCGGCTGGCGCGCATATGCGATGGCCGGAGCCACGGCGCAGCGCATCGGGCTGTATGGCTTCGGGGCCGCGGCACACCTCATCGCCCAGGTGGCCGTGCACCAGGGCCGGCAGGTGCTGGCCTTCACGCGGCCCGGCGACAAGGCCGCGCAGGCACTGGCGCGCCAGCTCGGTGCCAGCTGGGCCGGCGGCTCCGACCAGGCGGCGCCGCTGCCGCTCGACGCGGCGCTGATCTTCGCGCCGTCGGGCGCATTGGTGCCCAAGGCGCTGCAGGACGTGCGCGCGGGCGGCACGGTGGTCTGCGCCGGCATCCACATGAGCGACATTCCGTCGTTCCCGTACCGCTGGCTGTGGGGCGAGCGGCGCATCGTCTCGGTGGCCAACCTGACGCGCACCGACGGCGAGGACTTCCTGCGCGTGGCGGCTGCCATGCCCCTGCGCGTGCACGCGGTGCCTTACGCGCTGTCGCAGGCGGGCCAGGCGCTGGACGACTTGCGTGCCGGCCGCGTCAGCGGTGCCGCGGTGCTGCGCTGCTGAAGGCGAAGAAGGCGCGCACCACCTCCTGCTGGCCGGGTTCGACCCCGGGGTTGCACGCGCTGGCGAAGCGAGGCGCCTGCGCCGAAGCTGCATGGAGCCAGCGCATGTCGCCGTGTGGCGAATCCTCCAGCAAGGCCTTTGGGAGCCTGGGGCGCGCTCGAATCGGACGATGGCCTCTGGCCGGCGGTCGCCGCAAGTGGCTGCACGCGGCTGCGCGGTCTGACGACGGACGGGCTCAAGCCCCGCGGTGGCTTTCGCCGGCGCGTGACGCTGCGCTGCGGGCTGCGCGACGTTTCCAGGCTCGGTCTCCCGCCTGACCGGGACCGCGGCTCTGTTCGCGGCGCAGCGCTGAAAGGGATGCGGCACCGACAGCAGACGTTGACGTTGACGTTGCGCAACGACAGCCACCGGCGCGACGCCGACGATTCCGGACTAGTCACCCTTGCGAAGGACCCGATGCCATGGCTGCGAAGAAGCTGCTCCATCGTGAAGAGGCCCGAGCCAAGCTTCGGCACGGCATCGACACCCTCGCCACCGCGGTGATGGCGACGCTGGGGCCGCGTGGCCGCACCGTCGTGCTCGACCGCGAATTCGGGCCGCCGCAGATCGTGAACTCCGGCGTGCTGGTGGCCAAGTCCGTCGAGCTGGAGGACCGCTTCGAGAACATGGGCGCGCAGATGCTGCGCGAGGTCGCGTCGCGCACCAGCGAGAAGGCGGGCGACGGCACCACCACGGCCACGGTGCTGGCGCACGCGATGATCAACGAGGGCATGCGCTACCTGGCCGGAGGCATGAACCCGATGGACCTGAAGCGCGGCATCGAGCAGGGCGTGGAAGCCGTCGTCGCCGAACTTCAGCGCCTGGCCCGGCCCTGCGCCAGTTCACAGGACATTGCCCATGTCGGCGCGATCTCGGCCAACAACGACAGCTCCATCGGCAACCTGCTGGCGCGCGCCATCGACCGTGTCGGCCGCGAAGGCGCCATCTCCATCGAGGACGGCTCGGGCCTGGCCAGCGAACTGGAGGTCGTCGAAGGGCTGCAGTTCGACCGCGGCTTCCTGTCGCCGTACTTCATCAACGATGCCGAACGCCAGGTCGCCGTACTCGATGACGCCGCGATCCTGCTCGTCGACAAGCGACTGTCTTCGCTGCAGGAGCTGCTGCCGCTGCTGGAAGAGACGGTGAAGTCGGGCCGGCCGCTGCTCGTGGTGGCCGAGGAGATCGAGAGCGACGCGCTGGCGACACTGGTGCTCAACACCATCCGCGGCACCGTCAAGGCCTGTGCCGTGAAGGCGCCGGGCTTCGGCGACCGGCGCAAGGCGATGCTGCAGGACATCGCCGTGCTCACCGGCGGGCAGGTCGTCAGCGACGAACTCGGACTGACTCTGGCGAAGGCGCGGCTGGCCGACCTGGGGCGCGCTCGGCGCGTCGAGGTGAACAAGGACAACACGACCCTGATCGGCGGTGCCGGGGCACCGGCGGCGATCCGCGAGCGCGCCGCTGCCATCCGCAAGGAACGCGACGCCGCCGGCAGCGACTACGACCGCGAGAAGCTCGACGAACGCATCGCCAAGCTGTCCGGCGGCGTTGCGCTGATCAAGGTCGGCGCCGCCACCGAGACAGAACTGAAGGAACGCAAGATTCGTGTCGAGGACGCGCTGCACGCCACGCGGGCCGCGGTCGAGGAAGGCATCGTGCCCGGCGGCGGCGTCGCGCTGCTGCGCGCGCGCCGCGTGCTGTCCTCGATGAAGGGGCCCAACCTCGACCACGACTCCGGCCTGCGCATCGTTGCCCGTGCGCTCGAGGAGCCGCTGCGCTGCATCGTCGCGAACGCCGGCGACGAACCCTCGGTGGTTCTGCAGCGTGTCGACGAGGCGACCGACCTCGCCCAGGGCTACAACGCGGCCACGCGCGAGTACGGCGACCTGCTGAAGATGGGCGTCATCGACCCGGCCAAGGTGACGCGCCTGGCCTTGCAGAACGCGGCGTCGATCTCGGCGCTGGTGCTGACCACCGAATGCCTGATCGCCAACGCGCCACCGCAGCGCGACGCCGGCACCGCAGTCCTGCCCGGCGCCGAAACCCCGGCGTTCTGACCCCCAACCCCTATCGGAGAGCTGCCATGCTGAAGCTGCTGATCGCCGTCGATGGCTCTGACCACGCCGGCCACGCCACCCATGTCGCGGCGCGCCTGCGCCAGGAATCGCGCGGCCTGAAGGCGATTTTGCTGAACGTGCGCGAGCCCGCACCCTATTTCGGCGACCTGCCGCCGCCGGACCTGGAGTTGGTGGAACGCCGCCTCGAAGCCGACCAGTCGGCGCTGCTCGAAGCGGCGCTGACGCACGCCCGGCTCGCGGGCCTGGACGAGGTGACGACGCGCAGCGCCGTCGGCGAGGCGGCCCAGGAGATCGTGCGCGTGGCCAGCGACGAAGGCGTCGACTTCATCGTGATGGGCACACGCGGCAGGGGCCGCGTCGCCGGGCTGCTGATCGGCTCCGTCGCGCAGCGTGTCGTGCACCTGGCGCCGATGCCGGTGCTGGTGTGCAAGTGACCGAAGGCCTTCAGGCCGTCAGCGCAGCGTCACCCGCCGGCTGAGCGGCAGCACCCGCCCGCGCAAGCTCATCGCGCCTGCCATTGCCACTTCGTGCCGCACCGGCCGCCGCGTGAAGAGCAAAGCCAGCGCCATGAACATCGCCACGACCGCGCGGGGGCTTGCGTGCACTCAACGGGCAAGCCACGCACCGGCCGCAGCATGCAGGCATGGTCGGGCCGGCATGCGGTGGTGTCCGGTGCTCGGCCCACCTGCCGCAGGCGACACATGAATCCAGGTTCGAAGCCCGATTTCGATTCGCTGCCGTCGGTGCCCGCCGACACCGGCCTGGCCGCTGCCGTGCGCATCGGCAAGCTCGACGGCGACCTCGTGTTGCCGGCGCGCGCGCTCGGCTTGGTGCTGTTCGCGCACGGCAGCGGCAGCAGCCGCTTCAGCGTGCGCAACCGTCAGGTCGCGCGAGCGCTGAACCTGCGCCGCCTGGGGACCTTGCTGTTCGACCTGCTCGACAGCGACGAGGCCGGCGACCGTCGACTCGTCTTCGACATTCCGCTGCTGGGCACGCGGCTCACGCAGGCGATCGACTGGGTCGGCCGGCAGCCAGCGCTGGCGCAGCTGCCCATCGGCCTGTTCGGCGCCAGCACGGGCGCAGCGGCGGCCCTGGTGGCGGCAGCGCAGCGGCCGGACCGGGTGTCAGCCGTCGTCTCGCGCGGAGGTCGCCCCGACCTCGCGGCGAACGCTCTGTCGGCGGTGCGATCGCCCACGCTGTTGATCGTCGGCGCCGAAGACCGCGAGGTGCTCGAACTGAATCACGTCGCGGCCCGGCTGCTGCGGTGCCCGCTGCAGATCGAGATCGTCCCGCACGCCACGCACCTGTTCGAGGAAGCCGGCGCACTTGAACAGGTCGCGGCGATGGCAGCGGCGTGGTTCGAGACGAAACTCGTCGCGGCGCCTCCTCTGCCATCCTGCTGAGCGCACGCCGGGTAGCCCGATGCTCGACCCCCGGCCTGCGCCTGTGATCCCGATCGCCAGGGCCGCTGCCGTGCACGCGGTGGCCGTACCCATGCGCTTGATCAACGGCCCCGGCAGCCTGACGACCCGCAGCTTCAGGCGTTTGCTGCACCTGCTGGTCGACCGGCCGCTGCGCCCGGACGCCGACATCGCGGCCCTGCGGCGGCGCTACCAGGCCTTCGATGCACGCCACGTACGACTCGACCCTGCCGTACGCCGCATCGCGGTCGACTGCAACGGCGTGCCCGCCGAGTGGATCAGCGTGCCCGAGACACAGCCCGGGCGCACGCTGCTGCTGCTGCACGGGGGCTCGTTTGCTTTCCGGTTCCCGAACACCCACGCCGCTTTCGCGGCCCGCCTGTGCCGGCGGCTGCAGGCGCGCGCGCTGATCCCCGACTACCGGTTGATCCCCGAACACCGCCATCCTGCGGCGCCCGACGACTGCCAGACCGCCTACCGCTGGCTGCTGGCCCACGGCTGCAACCCGGCTGGCCTGGTGCTGGTGGGCGACTCGGCCGGCGGCAATCTCGTGCTGGTGACACTGCACCGCTGCCTGCGCGATGGCGACCCGCTGCCGGCCTGCGCCGTGCTGCTGTCGCCAGCGGTGGACTGCACGCTCGAGAGCCGCAGCATGGTCGAGAACACCCACACCGACCCCGTCCTGCGCCTGGGCAACCTGCTGCTGCTGCGCCACCACTACGTGCCTGCGCCCCGACTCTTCACCGACCCCGACGTGTCGCCGCTGTTTGCCGATTTCACCGGTTTCCCGCCCTTGTTCCTGCAGGCAGGCCACAACGAACTGCTGCGCGACGAGGCCGTGCGCACGGCCGAGAAGGCCCATGGCGCCGGCGTCGACGTCGAACTCGAACTCTGGCCCGACACGGTGCATGGCTTCCAGTTCATGGCCTTCCTGCCCGAGGCCCGGCTGGCCATCGAGCAGATCGAACGCTTCGTCGTCGCTCGCACGGGCTGGGGACGGTCGCCACTGCAAGCGGCGCCGCATGGCGATCTGCCGGCGCATTGAGCAGGCTCAATGGCCGGCGCAGCGCAGCGCGCAGAGTGAACACGCTGGCAAGAACAAGGGTCAAACCGGAAGCTTGAAGGCAAAAGTGAGGAATTCCCCCGGTGCGGGGAAGACGCGTGGTGCCGCTGCACCACGGTGGATGAAGGCAACCTCAGACTGGCCAGGCGCGAAAGCGTCGGGTCGGGGCCCTTCACCAGGCCCGCCACACGGAAACGTCTGGCGGGCTCTTCTTTTTTCGCCGGAGCGCGGGGCATGAGCAGGATCTTCAAGAACCGCATCGAAGCCGGCCGCCTGCTGGCCGAAGCCGTCGCGGCGCGTTCATGGCCGGGCCGGAGCGTCGTCCTGGCCTTGCCGCGCGGGGGCGTGCCCGTCGCCGCGGCCGTGGCGCGCGCACTGGGTGCGCCCATCGACCTGCTGCTGGTGCGCAAGATTGGTGCGCCCTGGCAGCCCGAACTGGCGGTGGCCGCCGTGGTCGAGGGCACGCCACCGCAACTGGTCGTGGACGAGACCATTCGCACTTCGCTCGGTGTCGAGCGCAGCTACATCGACCAGCGCATGGTCGACGAACTGCGCGAGATCGAGCGTCGGCGCCAGATCTACCTGCGCGGCCGCGCGCCGGTCGACATCACCGGCGCCACGGCCATCGTCGTCGACGACGGCATCGCCACCGGCACCACGGTGCGTGCGGCCCTGCGTGCGCTGCGCCAGCGCCAGCCGCAGCGCCTGGTGCTGGCGGTGCCGGTGGCGCCCGAAGGCACGCTGGCGGCGCTGAAAGACGAGGTCGACGACATCGTCTGCCTGCAGACGCCCCGGCCCTTCCACGCCATCGGCGAGTTCTACCGCGACTTCCATCAGCTGGGTGACGACGAAGTGCTGGCCGAACTCGACGCCCTGGGGCCCGCCGCCAACGCGTCTTCGGCGCCGCGAGGCTGAAGCCAGGAAGGCGCGGTGGCCAGGCTCAGGCGTAGCCGCCGGCGCGCAGCCGCTCGAGCAGCGGCCCCCAGGCGGCGGCCGGCAGCGCGGGCAGGCCGGGTGCGGCCGCAGGTACCACGGTGTAGACCTCGGCTTGCTCGTCGGGCCGCAGCGGCTCCGCCGACCGCAACTGCAGCTCGAGCACCTGAGCGTCGGCTTCCGACGCATCGTCGCCACGCGCCGCGCGCTCTCGCAGCCGCTGGCGCAGCAGCGGCGGCGCGGCGGGGAAGTCCAGCACCACGAAGGGAAGGCCGCGCGCGGCGGCCCAGCGGCGCGCGGCCTCGCGCTGCGCGTGGCGCAGGAAGGTGGCGTCGAGGATGGCGATGCCACCCGCGTCGACCACCGGCGCGGCGGCCTGCAGCAGGCGTGCGTAGGTGGCCGACGTCATCGCCGGGCCGTAGAGGCCGCCGCCGACGTTCGAGCCGCTGCGTGCCAAGGCACCCAGCCCGGCCAGCCGCTTGCGCTCGACGTCGGCCCGTATGCGCACGGCGCCGGTCACTTCCAGCAACGATTGCGTCAGCGTGGTCTTGCCACTGCCCGAGGGGCCGTGCGTGATCAGCAGCGCCGGCCGGTGCGGCCTTCCGCGAGCCTGCGCCAGGCGCAGCGCCAGCGCCAGATAGTGCCGCGCGCTGCGGATTTCGTGTTCGCGCTCGGCGCCAGGCTGCGCTGCGCGCAGCAGTGCCACCTTCGCCCGCACGGCCGCGCGGTAGGCCATGAAGTAGGGCAGCAGCGGCACACCGTCGTAGTCCCCTCGCCGCTGCAGCCAGGCGTCGACGAGACGATGCGCCAGCGGCGACAGGCCGTGCGCGTGCAGGTCCATGGCGATGAAGGCGAGCTCGTCCATCACGTCGATCCAGCGCCATTCGGGCTTGAACTCGATGCCGTCGAAGAGGGTGACGCGGCCGGCAAGCTGCACCACGTTGCCCAGGTGCAGGTCGCCGTGGCACTCGCGAATCGCGCCGGAGGCCACGCGTTGCGCCATCAGGCCGGCCAGGCGCGTGGTGTCGCGCGCCTCGGCAGCGCGCAGGTGCCGCAGCGCGGCACGCAGGCCGGTGCCCGAGGCCAGGGCCTCGAGTTCGTCCAGGTTCGCGGTCGCCGGCCGTCGCAGCGGCGGCGGCGCGGCCGCTGCCCAGGCCGGGTCGGCCACCGCGGCGGCGTCGTGGAAGCGGGCCAGCGTGGCGGCCAGGTCGTCGATCTGCGCTGCGCCCAGCTGGCCCGCGGCGGCCAGGCGATCCCACAGCCCGGCGTTGTCGAAGGCGCGCATCCTCACTGCCACGTCGAGCAGCGGGCCGGCGCCGTCGATCTCGGGCTGCGCCAGGCTGCCGGTGAAAGTGACGACGCCGAGGTAGAGATCGGGTGCGAAGCGCCGGTTCAGCCGCAGTTCCTCGGCACACGCCGCCTGGCGGCGCGCCAGCGTCGACTGGTCGAGGAAGGCCGTCTGCAGCGCCTTCTTGAACTTCCAGGCCTGGCCGCCGTGCACGAGCACGACCGAGATGTGGGTGTCGATGCGCTGCACCCCGCCCTCTGCCGAGAGGCGTCGCGTCAGCGTCGCGAGCAACTGCGCCTGCTGGTCCAGGCTCAATTCGACGCTCGTAGCGCCACCCCCAGTGCCTGCCTTCTGTGTCGCCAAGCCTTGCTCCTGCTCTGCGCGTTAGTCCGGACCCCGCCGGTCCTGATCAGACCCCGGCTCGACGGCCGCGACCTTGAGGCCGGTCAATCGATGCCCGTGCGGCATGCGGCCCGACGACGGCAAAGCCACCGTCGAAGCTGCTGCGGCAGGCGTTGCGTGTGCTCAATCGCGCTGGCCCGGGCGCGCCGCAGCATGTTCTTGCGCGCCATCGTGGGTCTGCCCCGAAGGCGCTGCGAGTTCGTCAACCGCCACCCCAAGGAGGACCATCATGGGTGAACTTCGTCTCTTCGACCCGCTCGCGCTCGAACCCTTCGAGGACAGTTTCCGTTCCTTGATGCGGCCCTGGCGCTTCGAGGCGCCGAACGTGGCGCCGCGCATCAAGCTCGACCTGGCCGAACTCGACGGCAGCTACACGGTGAAGGCCGAGATTCCCGGCGTGCGCAAGGAAGACATCGACGTGCGCGTCGAAGGCAACCAGGTGACCATCAGCGCCGAGGTGAAGACGGAAAAGGAAGAGAAGAAGGACGGCCGCATCCTGCGCCAGGAAAGGCAGCAGGGTTACGCCAGCCGCAGCTTCACGCTCGCCTGCCCGGTGGACGAGGGCAAGGTCGAGGCCAGCTACAAGGACGGCATCCTCGAACTGAAACTGCCGAAGAAGGCCGGCGGCTCGACCAAGCGCATCACCATCCAGTAGGCGCATGAACGCCGGCGCGGCGGCGGCTCGGCCCGGCAGCATGGCCGGCCAGCCCCTGCCGGCAGCTGTCCGCCATTTCCTGCGGTCGCCGGCTGCGTATGCCGGCCTGTGCGTCGCGCCGCCCGAGGGCGGTACCGTGGAGACCCGGATGTCGTGGGTGTTCCTGGCCGGGGCGCATGTGCTGAAGCTGAAAAAGGCGGTGCACGACGACTTTGTCGACTTCTCGACGCTCACCGCGTGCAAGGCCTGCTGCCGCGAGGAACCGCGCCTGAACACACGACGGACGCCCTGCGTCTCGCTGGGCCCGGAGCGCTGCGCTGGTCTGGCGCGCCGCCGTGCCGGTGAAGAGGCCGTGCGCGGCGAAGCCGATGACATCGCGCGCGCCGGCCTGGCGCACCGCCGCGGCGGCGCTCATCAGGCAGGGGCACGGCGTCGGTTCAGCTCTCGATGGCCGGGCTGCCGATGGCGCGGCTGACGCGTTGCTCGAGTTCTGCGTGCTGGAAGCTCGTCAGGTCGACCGGCGCGCTGCGCTTGAGAAGGCGCCTCGTGGCGTCGCCCAGTGCAGCCTTGAGCTCGCCGAGAAAAGAGTCCGATGCCAGCAGCACCAGGCCGGGCATGCGCTTGGCGAGTGCGGCTTCTTCCAGCATCTGTGCCACTTCGCGCGCAAAGCGGTGGCGCTCGCGCTCGCGCACGTCGGTGTGCGGTGCGAAGGCGGTGGACGCGTCACCCTTGCGGGCGCGGCCAGGGCGGTCGCCGCCCAGTTCGGCAGCCTTCTGGCGGCTGGCGGGGTGCACGTGGTCGGCGATCTCCCGCAACGCCTGGTTTTCGCCGTCGCGCTCGAAGACGCGAGCGCGTGCCGAGTTGGCCACCACGATCCAGTCGAGATCCCTTTGCCGTGGCGCGGGCCTGGTTTGTGACGTCATGCGTGCTCTCCTGGCGGGCAGCGACCGACCGCACCCCCGCTTTCCCTGAGCCTGCAACGGGCTTCGCGCGGCGGCCACCTGGGAAGCAGTCTGGCCGCTCCCCGAGCCCCCGGCGTTGCGCGCACTCAATCGCGGCGCGCGGCTGGGTTCGGGCCTGGGCTTGCGAATCGGGTCCGCCGCTGCGTTCTGCGTTGGCGCGCGGCGGTCAGCACCCGCAGCAGCGGCGGATCGGGTTCGCGCGCGCTCAACGTGTCGCCGTTCATCATCTCGCTCACCCACAAGGTGCTCGACCCGACGTCCATGGCGACGACGGCGGTGACGAGGTCGCGTTCGGTGCTGAGCCTGGACGAGCCCACCGAAGGCATCCAGCCGTCGATCGTTGAAGAGATCGAAGGCGTGATCCTGTCGCTGAACGGCCACTTGGCCCGACTGCGGGTCGCAAGCTTCGTCGACTTCGCCGAGGCCTTGCTCGATCATTACGAGGTGCTGGCGCGCGGCCACGTGCGCGCGCTGATCGCGGTGTCAACCGCACGACAAGGAGACGGCAATGAGCTGGCTGAAGGATTCAATCATGCACCGCCGCGGCGTGGCCCGCGGCGCCGTAGGCACCACCCACGAGCTGAGCGAGACCAAGCAGGGGGTCTTCCACTACACCATCGGCCCCTATTCCCAACCGGTGCTGCATATCGCGCCCGGTGACCGCGTCATCGTCGACACGCGCGACGCCTTCGACGGCAAGATCCAGACCGAACAGGACCTGCCGAGCGCCAAGCTGCGCGTGCCCTTCCTGAACCCCCAGAACGGGCCGATCATGATCGCGGGCGCCGAGAAGGGCGACGTGGTCGCGGTGCACATCGAAACCATGCTGCCGCGCGGCGCCAATCCGCGCGGCACTTGCTGCCTGATCCCGCGTTTCGGTGCGCTCACCGGCACGCATTTCACGGCGCTGCTGAACGAGCCGCTGCCCGAGATCACACGCAAGATCGACCTCGACGAAGACGGCGTTTACTGGAGCAAGCGCGTCACCCTGCCCTACCGCCCGCACATCGGAACACTGAGCCTGTCGCCCGAGATCGACTCGATCAACTCGCTGACGCCCGACAACCACGGCGGCAACATGGACGTGCCCGACATGGGCCCGGGCAGCGTCACCTACCTGCCGGTGCGCAGCCCCGGCGCACGGCTGTTCATCGGCGACGCCCATGCCTGCCAGGGCGACGGCGAGGTCTGCGGCACGGCCGTGGAATACGCCAGCCGCACCACGATCCACGTCGACCTGATCAAGGCCTGGCAGATCGACTGGCCGCGCCTGGAAACCGAAAGCCAGATCATGGCCATCGGCAGCGCTCGACCGCTGGAAGACGCCACCCGCATCGCCTACCATGAGCTGGTGCTGTGGATGGCCAAGGAGTACGGCTACGACCAGTGGGACGCCTACATGATGCTCAGCCAGTGCGGACGTGTGCGCCTGGGCAACTTCGTCGACCCGAAGTACACGGTGGCCGCCGGCGTCGAGAAGAAATACCTGACACTGCCTTGACACTCACAAAGGAGACGACCCCATGGATCTAGGACTCAAAGGCCTGAAGGCCATCGTCACCGGCGGCACCAAGGGCATCGGCCGCGCCATCGTTGAAACCCTGGCGCAGGAGGGTGCGCAGGTCGCGTTCTGCGCCCGCCATGCCGAGGAAGTGACCCAGGCTGCCGCGGAGATGACGGCACTCGGCTACACCGTCCATGGCTACGCCGTGGACGTCGGCGACGGACCGACGCTCACCGCCTTCGTGGCCGAAGCCGGCGCAGCGATGGCCGGCATCGACATCGTCGTGGCCAACGTCAGCGCGCTGGCCATCGGCAACGACGAGGCCGGCTGGAAGAGCGGCTTCGACGTCGACATGATGGGAACCGTGCGCCTGGTCAATGCCGCCATGCCCAGCCTGGAGCGCAGCGCGCACGCGGCCATCGTCACCATCAGCAGCGTCTCCGCGCGTGAGATCGACTTCGCTGCCGGCCCCTATGGCGCCTTCAAGGCGGCCATCGTGCACTACACGCAGGGCCTGGCCTTCCAGCTGGCGGGCAAGGGCATTCGCGCGAACACCGTGTCGCCAGGCAACACCTACTTCCCGGGCGGGGTCTGGACGCAGATCGAACAGGGCAACCCGCAGTTGTTCGCGCAAGCCATGGCGCTCAATCCCACCGGCCGCATGGGCACACCGCAGGAGATGGCCAACGCCACGGTCTTCCTGGCGAGCCCGGCCGCCAGTTTCATCACCGGGACCAACCTGGTCGTGGATGGCGCCTTGACACGCGGCGTCCAGCTCTGACCCGGGCCTGCCGTGCGACCGTCGATCAGGGGGTCTTGCAGCGCCCATACTTGAGGTCGGACAGCCGCCAGGAGCCCCCCATGCCCACGATCGCCAGAGGTCAGTTCACGGTGGAGATGACGCCCCAGCCCGGACAGACGGACATGGGCGGTGTGGCGCTCGGACGCATGATGCTGGACAAGCATTTCGAAGGCGACCTGAGCGGCCGCGGCCAGGGTGAAATGCTCACGGCGCTGACGCCCGTCAAGGGATCGGCCGGCTATGTCGCCGTAGAACGTTTCACGGGCAGCTTGCACGGCCACGCCGGCAGCTTCGTGTTCCAGCACTCGGGCACGATGGACCACGGCGCGCAGCGGCTGGCCATCAGCGTGGTGCCGGATTCGGGCACCGACGGTCTCGTCGGCCTGCGCGGCACCTTCAAGCTGCACGTCGCCGAGGGTCGGCACACGTACGAGTTCAAGTACACGCTGCCGCGGTAGCGCCGGCCACAGCCCCGCCTGCGCTCAGCGCAGTTCGAGGATGCGCATTCCCAGCACCAGGCCGGCGCCGCGGTCCAGCACCTGCACTGTCGTCTGGCGCGGGCGAAAGCCCTCGGGCAGTGGCAGGCTGCCACGCACCACCTGCTGCCGCCCCATCGTCAGGGCGATGGGTTTCAGGCTCACCGACGCGTCGCCGCGCTGCGAGGAATCGCCGGTCACCCGCAGTTGCACCGAAGCCATCAGCGGCCGGGCTCCTGCGCTCTCGCGTGTCAGCACCAGGTGGTAGTCCAGCAGCCCGGCCTTGCTGGCAAAGCGTGCGGCACGAATCTCGACGAGGCCCTTGCGTGGGTCTGCCGGCAGGGACTCGACCACCGAGGCCAGGTCTCCCTGCAGCTGCTGGACGGTGGCCCGGCTGGCCGCCAGCTCACGGTCCAGACCCTCCTTCTCGAGCTGCAACGCCGCCCTTCGCTGGCCAACCACGGCGAGTTCGGCCGCGAGGCGGGAACGCTCGGCATCGGCCTGGACGAAGTCATGGTTGATACGCGCCGAGGCCTCGGCCGACAGGCGCTTGGGCAGATGACGCTCCTGCACGTACAGCAGGCCGCCGGCCCCGGCCAGCAGGCCGGCCAGCGACCACATCAGCCAGGCTGGCGGGCGGCGTGATCGACGGCGGCCGTGCGGGGAAAAGACAACTTCCTGGGAACGTCGGAACATCGGAATCGGGGGCGAGTGGCTCAGTTCAAGGGAGCGCAGAGCCTAGGGCCTGCAGCGGCAGCCCCTGCAACACGATGTATGCCCGCAACCCCACGGCGAACCCCCGGCGAACCGGGCAGAAAGCAAAAAGCCCGGTACCTTGCGGTACCGGGCTTCGGCTTATCAATGGTCGGGGCGGCGGGATTCGAACTCGCGACCCCTTGCACCCCATGCAAGTGCGCTACCAGGCTGCGCTACGCCCCGACTGAGCCTCGCAGTATACGTCGGCTCGGCCGCCACCTGCGGCGTGGATGTCACACCGCCAGCAGATCGCGGATCGACAACAACTCGGCACGCAGCCAGCTGGCCTCGAAACCCTGGCCGGGCAGGAGCACTGCAGCGCTGGAGGACAGGTCAGCTCCGACCACGATCTCTTCCCCGGCCGGCTCTGCATGGTGATGGTGGTGCGGCAAGGCATCGCCCAGCCGGTTGCGAGCGCCGCTGATCGTGAAGCCCTGGTCGTAAAGCAGGTCGCGGATGCGCCGGATCAGCAGCACTTCATGGTGCTGGTAGTAGCGCCGATTGCCGCGCCGCTTCATCGGCTTCAACTGGGTGAACTCCTGCTCCCAGTAGCGCAGCACGTACGGTTTCACACCGCACAGCTCGCTGACTTCACCGATCGTGAAATAGCGCTTGGCGGGAATCGCCGGCAGGCTGCTGCCAGGCGGGGCCGAAGTGGGTGGGCTGGAGGGTTTCTCCATTGAAATCAATGGGATCGGCGGCGGGGCTCAGACTCTACTCGAAGTCCTCTGCGGACGGTGCGTCGCCTTGCACGGTGGCCTTCAGCTTGTGGCTGGCGTGAAAGGTCACGACATTGCGCGCCTTGATGGGGATGGACTCGCCGGTGCGCGGATTGCGCCCGGGCCGCGGCGCCTTGCGCCGGATGTTGAAGTTGCCGAAGCCCGAGAGCTTCACGTCGCGGCCTTCGACCAGGGTGTCATGAACGATGTCGAAGAAGGCTTCGACCATGTCCTTGCTCTCACGCTTGTTCAGGCCTAGCCGGTCGAACAGCAGTTCGGCCAGCTCGGCCTTCGTCAGCGTCGGTGTTTCCAGTGTTGGCAGGAACACGCGGTCGGGGGCGGCAGAATCGTCGTTATGGGCCATGGCAAGCTTCCTCGATGTGGGGGCTTCAGGCGCGAAGGCGGCCGCCCAGGCCCGTCTGCACACGCGCCACCGCGGCTGCGACGGCGGCATCGATGCGGTCGTCGGTCAGGGTGGTCGTCGGGTCCAGCAGTTCCAGCCGCACGGCCAGGCTGCGCTCGCCGGCTTCGATGCCGGCAGCGGCACCTGCCGGCTTGTAGACGTCGAACAGATGCGCAGACCGGATCAGGCCGGCCGGGTCGTCCTGCAGCGTGTGCATCAGGGCATCGTGAGCAACGGCATCGCGCAGCACCAGCGCCAGATCTCGCCACACGGGTTGCTGGCGCGGCACGGTCCTGAACACCGGCACCGGGGTTTCAAGCGCGGCGGCCAAGTCCAGTTCGAAGAGCATCGGCGCATGGGGCAGCTCATACGCCTGGCGCCAGCGTGGGTGCAGTTCGCCCACGAAGCCCACGGCCTGGCCGTCCAGCAGCACGCGCGCGCAGCGGCCCGGGTGCATGGCCGGGTGGCTGGCGGCTTCGAACACGGGGCGGCGCGGGGCCAGCAGGGCCTCGACATCACCCTTGACGTCGAAGAAGTCGCTGGCACGTTCGCGTTCGCCCCACTGTGCCGCGGCGGCCGGCCCGAACACCAGGCCGGCCACCCGCTGCGGCTGGTCGATGCCGGCGATGCCCAGTTCATTCGCCATGGCCTGCGGGTTTCGCGCGAAGACGCGGCCCAGTTCGAACACTCGCACCCGCTCCGCGCGGCGCGACAGGTTCGTGCGCAGCACTTGCACGAGGCTGCCGATCAGACTGGAGCGCATCACCGCCAACGGCGCGGCAATCGGGTTGAGCACGCGGATGGGGTCGGCATTGCCCGCCAGTTCGGCTTCCCAGCGCGCTTCGACGAAGCTGAAATTGATGGTCTCGGCATAACCCAGCGCGGCCAGCTGCCGGCGCAGCGCGTTCGGGTGGCGCCGGCCTTCGCGGCGCACGCGCGGCGACACCGGCGCCACGGGGGCCGTGGTCGGCAGCTGGTTGAAGCCGATCACGCGGATGACTTCCTCGATCAGGTCTTCCTCGAGCTTCAGGTCGAAGCGCCAGGCGGGCGGCGTCACCGTCAGGGTGCCCTCGCCTTCCGTGAACTGCAGGCCCAGACGGCGGAAGACATCGGCGCACTCAGCCTGCGTCACCGGCATGCCGATGACGCGGGCTGCCCGCGCGGCACGCAAAGTCACCGGCAGGGCCTCGGGCAGGCTCAGCGTCTGGTCGCTGACCGGGCCGGCCTCGCCACCGCACACCTGCTGGATGAGCTGGGTGATGCGCTCGATCATCTCGGCCGTGCGCGACGGGTCGACGCCGCGTTCGAAGCGGTGGCCGGCGTCGGTGCTGAAGTTGTAGCGGCGTGAACGGCCTTGCACCGCTTCGGGCCACCAGAAGGCCGCTTCGACGTAGACGTTCTTCGTGTCGTCGCTGACGGCCGTGGCGTCGCCGCCCATGATGCCGGCCAGCGATTCGACCTGCGACGCGTCGGCGATGACACCGACCGTTTGGTCGAGCTCGACGGTGTTGCCGTTCAGCAGCTTGAGGCTTTCGCCAGGCCGGGCCCAGCGCACGACGAGTTGCCGGTCGATCTTGTCGAGGTCGAAGATGTGCGTCGGCTGGCCGTATTCGAACATCACGTAGTTCGAGATGTCCACCAGGGCCGTGACACTGCGCTGGCCACAGCGCGCCAGGCGTTCGACCATCCAGGCCGGTGTCTTCGCTTTGGTGTCGACATTGCGCACCACACGGCCCGAGAAGCGGCCGCAGAGGTCGGGCGCTTGCACGGCAACCGGCAGTTTCTGGTCGTGCGCTGGCGGCACCGGTGCAATGCGGGGCGCGAGCAGCGGCGCGCCCGTCAGCGCCGCGACTTCGCGGGCGACACCGTAGACGCTGAGGCCATGCGCCAGGTTCGGCGTGAGCTTCAGCGTGAAGACCGTATCGTCCAGTGCCAGCCATTCACGTACATCCAGGCCCAGCGGCGCGTCGGCGGGCAACTCCAGCAGGCCGCCGTGATCATCGGCAATGTGCAGTTCCTTCGCCGAGCACAACATGCCGCGGCTCTCCACGCCGCGCAGCTTGCCCACACCGATCGTGAATGGCTTGCCGTCCTTGCTGTCGGCAGCGGGCGGCAGTTCGGCGCCGACGGTGGCCAGCGGCACGCGGATGCCCACGCGGGCGTTCGGCGCGCCGCAGACGATCTGCAGCGGGCCGTCGGGCGAAAGCGGCCCGGCGTCGACCAGGCACACCCGCAGCCGGTCGGCTTGCGGGTGCTGGTCGGCGCTGATGATCTCGGCCACGACCACGCCGGAAAACGGCGGCGCCACGGGGCGCAGGTCTTCGACTTCCATGCCGGACATGGTCAACAGGTCGGCCAGTGCCTGCGTGTCCAGCGGGGGGTTGCAGAACTCGCGCAACCAGCTTTCGGGGAATTGCATGGGATCTCTTCGGAAAGTCGTCGTGGGCCGCCCGCTCAGGCGAATTGAGACAGGAAGCGCAGGTCGCCGTCGAACATCAGGCGAAGGTCGTCGATGCCGTAGCGCAGCATGGCGAAGCGGTCGGCACCGATGCCGAAGGCAAAACCGATCTGCGCTTCGGGGTCCAGCCCGAAGTTGCGCACCACGTTCGGGTGCACCTGGCCGCTGCCGGCCACTTCCAGCCACTTGCCGGCCAGCGGGCCGCTGCCGAAACGGATGTCGATCTCGGCACTGGGCTCGGTGAAGGGGAAGAAGCTCGGGCGGAAGCGCACGTCGAAGTCGTCGGTCTCGAAGAACTCGCGCACGAGCGCAGCGAACACGACCTTCAGGTCCTTGAAGCTGACGTTCTCGCCCAGCCACAGGCCTTCGATCTGGTGGAACATGGGCGAGTGCGTGGCGTCGCTGTCGACGCGGAAGACGCGGCCCGGCGCAATGACGCGCACCTCGGGCATCGGCTTCACGCCGGCGTTGCGCGCGGCATGGATGCGCGCATAGCGCACCTGCATCGGGCTGGTGTGCGGGCGCAGGTTCAGCCAGCGGCCCTGCTCGTCTTTCATGTCGACGTAGAAGGTGTCCTGCATCGAACGCGCCGGGTGGTTCTCGGGGTTGTTCAACGCCGTGAAGCTCATCCAGTCGGTCTCGATCTCGGGGCCTTCGGCCACGTCGAAGCCCATGCTCGCGAAGATGGCCTCGATGCGTTCGATGGTGCGGCTCACCGGGTGCAGGCTGCCACCGCCGCGCTGGCGGCCGGGCAACGTCACGTCCAGGGCTTCGGCCTGCAGCTGCTTGTTCAGCTCGGCTTCGGCCAGGGCATCGCGCCGGGCGTTCAAGGCGCCTTCGATGCGCAGCTTGGCCTGGTTGATCTCGGCGCCGCGGGTCTTCTTTTCCTCGAGGGGCAAGGCGCCCAGCGCCTTGAGCAGTTCGGTCACGCGGCCGGCCTTGCCCAGGAAACGCGCCTTGGCGTTTTCCAGTTCGGCGGGCGTGGGGGCGGCAGCGAAGTCACTCTCGGCCGCGGCGATCAGTTGAGCCAGGTCATTCATGGGCACGGAAGCTCAATCTTGAGCAGACAAACAAAAAAAGGCCGTCCACAGGTGACGGCCTTCGAGCAGCTGGAACATGCTGCCGGGCACTTGCGCGCCCGGAAAGCAGGACATCAAGCCAGTTGAGCCTTCACCTTGTCGACGATGCTGCTAAAGCCGGCCGGGTCATGGATGGCCATGTCCGACAGCACCTTGCGGTCGATCTCGATGTTGGCCTTCTTCAACCCGGCCATGAACCGGCTGTAGGTCAGACCCAGGCCGCGGCTGGCGGCGTTGATACGGGCGATCCACAGCTGGCGGAACACCCGCTTGCGGGTGCGACGGTCACGGTAGGCGTATTGGCCGGCCTTCATCACCGCCTGCTTGGCGATGCGGAAGACGTTCTTGCGGCGGCCGCGGAAGCCCTTGGCGAGCTTCAGGATCTTCTTGTGGCGGGCGTGTGCGGTAACACCACGTTTGACGCGAGGCATATGTTTCTCCTAATGCGTTGTGGGTGGGGTTACAGGCCGGCGAAAGGCAACATCTGGGCCATGTGGCCCATGTTGGTTTCGTGGACGTTCACGGCGCCACGCAGCGCGCGCTTGCGGCTGGTGCTCTTCTTGGTGAGGATGTGGCGCTTGAACGCCTGGCCGCGCTTGACGGTACCGCCCGGGCGCACGCGGAAACGCTTCTTCGCGCCGCTCTTGGTCTTCATCTTGGGCATGTGAATGCTCCTTCTTCGTTGGCTGCTGCAGGCGACGCCGGACGTCCCGGTGTACTTGTTGGCCTGCAGTCGCTTCTTGTTCACCCTGGCAGCGAACTGCCCGGGTGGCACAACCTCAAAACCCGTCTTACTTACGCTTCGGCGCCAGCACCATGATCATCTGCCGGCCTTCGAGCTTGGGCATGTGCTCGACCACCGCCACGTCGGACAGCTCGTCGCGGATGCGTTCGAGCATGCGCATGCCGATGTCCTGGTGGGTGATCTCGCGCCCGCGGTAGCGCAGCGTGACCTTGCCCTTGTCGCCGTCTTCAGCGATGAAGCGTCGCAGGTTGCGCATCTTGATCGCGTAGTCGCCATCGTCCGTGCCCGGACGGAACTTGACTTCCTTGATCTCGATGACCTTCTGCTTGCTCTTCGCTTCAGCGGCCTTCTTCTGTTCCTGGTACTTGAACTTGCCGTAGTCCATCAACCGGCACACCGGGGGGTCTGCCGTAGCCGCGATCTCGACGAGATCGACGTCCAGTTCCCCCGCCATGCGCAACGCGTCGATCGTGCTGACGATGCCCAGCGGCTCGTTTTCAATTCCGTTCAGGCGCACCTGCAGCGCCATGATTTCCCGGTTCAGCCTGTGTTTGCGTTCCGCGTTGGGGACGCGGCGGTCCATGAAAGTAGCGATAGTTCCAGCTCCTAGGGCAACCCGAAGGCACGTCGGGCCGCTTCAAAACAACAGCGCACAGGGGGGAATCACACCTTGGTTGCGATGTCACTGCCGATCTTCGAAAGGAAGTCTGCCAGCGGCATCACACCAAGGTCCTGGTTACCCCGGGCGCGCACGGCGACGGTTCCGTTGGCCTTCTCCTTGTCGCCAGCGACCAGGATGAACGGAACCTTCTGCATTGAATGCTCGCGGATTTTATAGTTGATTTTCTCGTTGCGCAAATCAAGGGACACCTTAACTCCTTGTTTCTGCAGCGATTTCGCCACCATTTCGGCGTATTCGGCCTGCGCGTCGGTGATCGAGGCCACCACCACCTGCACCGGGGCGAGCCAGGCGGGCAAGGCGCCGGCGTGCTGCTCGACCAGGATGCCGATGAAACGCTCGAGGCTGCCGACGATGGCGCGGTGCAGCATCACCGGGTGGCGGCGGCTGGAATCCTCGGCCACGTAGACGGCGTCCAGGCGCTCGGCCATGGAAAAGTCGACCTGCATCGTGCCGCATTGCCACTGCCGGCCGATGGCGTCCTTCAGCGTGTACTCGATCTTCGGGCCGTAGAAGGCGCCGTCGCCAGGGGCAATCTCGTAGTCGCAGCCGCTCTGCTTCAGGCTTTCGATCAGCGCGGTCTCGGCCTTGTCCCAGATCTCGTCGCTGCCGATGCGCGCGGCCGGGCGTGTGGCCACCTTGTAGATGATCTCGCTGAAGCCGAAGTCCTTGTAGACCTTCTGAAGCAGCGCCGTGTACGCCAGGCATTCGGGCAGGATATGGTCTTCGGTGCAGAAGATGTGGCCGTCGTCCTGCGTGAAGCCGCGCACCCGCATGATGCCGTGCAGGCCGCCGGTGGGCTCGTTGCGGTGGCAGTTGCCGAACTCGCCGTAGCGCAACGGCAGGTCGCGGTAGCTCTTGATGCCCTGCTTGAAGATGAGGATGTGCCCCGGGCAGTTCATCGGCTTGATCGCGTAGTCGCGCTTTTCCGACTCGGTCACGAACATCGCGTCGCGGTACTTGTCCCAGTGGCCGGTCTTCTCCCACAGCGCCTTGTCCAGGATCTGCGGGCCTTTCACCTCCTGGTAGCCGTTGTCGCGGTAGACGCGGCGCATGTACTGCTCCACCTCCTGCCAGACCGACCAGCCCTTGGGGTGCCAGAACACCATGCCAGGGCTGTGCTCGTCGATGTGGAACAGGTCCAGCTCGCGGCCCAGGCGGCGGTGGTCGCGCTTCTCGGCTTCTTCCAGCATCAGCAGGTACTGCGCCAGCGATTCCTTGCTCGCCCAGGCCGTGCCGTAGATGCGCTGCAGCTGTTCGTTGGCCTGGTCGCCGCGCCAGTAGGCGCCGGCCACCTTCATCAGCTTGAAGTGCTTCAGCCGGCCGGTGCTGGGCACGTGCGGGCCGCGGCAGAGGTCTTCGAAGCCGCCTTCGCGGTACAGGCTGACGTCCTGCCCTTCGGGGATGCTGCCGATGATCTCGGCCTTGTAGATCTCGCCCTGGGCCTTGAAGTGCGCCACGGCCTCGTCGCGCGGCAGCACACGGCGCACGACCGGTTCGTTCTTCGCGGCCAGCTCGCCCATGCGCTTTTCGATCGCCACCAGGTCTTCCGGCGTGAACGGGCGCTTGTAGGCGAAGTCGTAATAGAAACCGTTCTCGATGACCGGGCCGATCGTCACCTGGGCTTCCGGGAACAATTCCTTCACCGCATAGGCCAGCAGGTGCGCCGTGCTGTGGCGGATGACTTCCAGGCCATCGGCGTCCTTGTCGGTGACGATGGCCAGCTGCGCGTCGGCCTCGATGCGGTGGCTGGTGTCGACAAGCTTGCCGTCGACCTTGCCGGCGAGCGCGGACTTGGCCAGGCCGGCGCCAATGGAGGCGGCCACTTCGGCCACCGTCACGGGGCCTTCGAACTCTCGCCGGGAACCGTCCGGCAGCGTGATCTGGAGCATGTTGAACCTTTGCGGGTGAACGGCAGAAAGCAAAAAAGCGCGGGGGTGAGCCGCGCTTTTGTTCGGGTGGACAGGGGGCTGTCGAACGCGCGGCCAGTCAGGCCGAGGTGAACGCCGTCTCGGGCGCCTCGGCGAAGAAGGTGGGAGTCCGCGGTGTCATAACCGTGCTGCCTTTCTTGCCCTTGTTCGTTGCTGAAGGCTCGAGTTTAGCCGCTGTCAGGGCAGTGGCAAGGCATGCACCGGTGCGCCGGCAGCGACGATCTCGGCGAACTCGTCGGCCAGGCGCTGGCTTTCGGACAATGCGCGGCGCCAGTCCTGCATGCGCCGGGCGTCGTCGTCGCCGTAGGTCTTGAAGTCGTTGCGGTCGGGCAGCTTGGCGTTGGGCAGCTTCGCCACCCAGTCCGGGTGGGGCGCCAGAACGACCAGGTTGTCCAGCATCGGGCTGGTGCGGTGGCGGCGCTTGAAGGCCTTGTCCAGCCAGCCGGGAACGATGTTCGGCTGGAAATGCGGGTAGAGCACGAGACCTTCGGCCATCTGCGCGTAGTTCAGGTGCAGGTGGTAGTCGGTGATGCCGCCGTCCCAGTAGGCGCCGCGCGGGCCGCCCGGCACGTCGTGCACGGCGTCCAGCCAGAACGGGATCGAGCAGCTCGCCAGGATCGCCGACGCCAGGTTCTGCGAAGTCAGGTGCGCGGCGTGGGTGCGGAAGTCGGTCAGCGGGAACGGCAGGGCTTCACGCGGGTCGGCGAACACCACGCGGTCGATGAAGGCGCCCAGCGCCCGGCGATGCGTGGCGTTGGCCAGGAAGGCACCGAGATAACCCGCCGGCGTGCGCACCCTGCCCTGCCGCGCCAGCAGATGGCGGCCGCGGCTGGTGAAGACATGCAGCCGGAAGCGCGGGTGCGACAGCACTTCGGCGGCACGCACACCCAGGCGTTCCTCGATCTTCTGGCCGAAGGCGCGGCTGACGGTGGCAGCGGTGGGCATCCGGCCCGGCGCATGGTCGTAGCGCTGGGTGATGTAGTCCTCGGCCAGCTGCGCCAGTGCAGAGTCGGCGTCGGGCAGACAGGCCGCAGCCATGCGCCAGGCGCCGATCGAGGCGCCCAGCAGGTGCACGCTCTGTGGCACCCCGCGCAGCCAGTGGCCGAAGATGAAGCGGTCCAGCGGGTTCAGCGTGATGCCCTTGGCACCACCAGCCGCAGCCGGAACGGCGCGGATGTCCTGCGGCTGCAGGCCATGCGTCAGGAGCCTTGCACGCGCGCGGGGTCCGGCAAAGAGTTGCAGTGCTGGCATGCCTGGATGCTAGGCCAGACCCGGCGCCTGCCCGTCCGCGCGGGCCGAAGCCTGCTGCGAGGCCAGCGCGCGCCGGTCAGTGCTTGCTGCAGCGACGGCGCGCGAGCCCGGCCAGTGCGAGCACGCCCGCCATCATCAGCGCACTGGTTGCCGGCTCCGGAATCGGCACGCTGAAGCCCAGTTCTTCACTGGCGATGCGTTGCAGGATCAGTGCGTCTGCCGGCGAGATGCCCAGTTCAAGAGCCGCCAGCTCCGCGCTCCCGAACAGCGCCGGGTCCAGGCCGGTGAGCGTGCCGAACAGCGTCAGCGCGCTCAGGTACGAGCCGTGGGTACTGGCGTGCGTGCCGTCGTCGAACCACAGGTCGATCAAGCCGTCGGTGCCGGCTCCAGGCGCCCACATGTTGCGCGTGGCCACGCCTTCGGCAACGGCACGCATGAAGCTGCGACCCACTGGCGAGATTCCGGCGAACCCGCCACTGCCGTCGTTGCCCGCCGCAGCCGCGGCACTGGCATAGGCTGTGACCAGTTCTGAGGTCATCGACTCCAGGTCGGGGAAGAAAGTGTTGGCCGGCGTGGCCGTGCGCGTGACGGCGCCTGTCACCGGGTCGGTGGTGGTGACGAAGGCGCCACTCACCAGGTTGGGGCGGGCCCAGGTCTCGTACAGGAACAATTGGGTGGCGGCGCTCGCGTTGCCGTTCGCCGGCAAGGTGCGCTGCGTGCTGCACGCGCCACTGCTGTAGCCCAGGGCGACGCAGGCGGCCTGGCTGCCGCCGATGAAGTCACGCTCGCGGTACGTGAGAGCGCTGCCCTGGTGCACCCAGTCTTCCACCAGGTCGAGGTACAGCCGCGTGTACTCCGGGTTCGAGGCCAGGCCGGGCCTGCGGAACAAGGCCTCGTCGCTCTGCTCCTGCAGCACCACCTGGTTCCAGGCCTGGCTGCCGATGTTGCCGCGCAGGTCCCATTCAGCGGGGTTCGTGTTCAGCAGATGGCCGCGCAGCGATGCCGCATTGCGTGTGGACATCGACACTTCGTAGTCCAGGCCGGCCTGCGTGGTCAGGCGCTGGAAGATGCCAGGCACACCGCCCCAGGGGTGGGGTTCGAAGCTGTTGCTGCCGGTGGGATTGGTCTGCCACATCGCCGCCGTCAGGTCGCGAACGTTGGCGGTGTTGTAGCTCATCACCGGGTCGACGCGGCCGAAGGTGTAGCTGTTGCCGACGAACAGCACAGTGATGGGATCGGCCTTTGCCAGCCCGGTGGTGGCGGCGAGTGCCGCCGCAAGCGCCAATCGGCAGGCGAACAGGTCCAGTTTCATGGTGTCTCCGTGTCGGGCATGCCATGCCCCGTGTGGAAACTCTAGGCCAGTCGAATGACGCCAACGCGCGTAGTTCCACGTACGCCAGGCCACTGCCGCAAGGACACAGCCACAAGCACACGGGTCACCGGCGCGGTGGGCTCCTCAGCGGCGCTGCTGCAGCTTGGCGAAGGCGGCAGCCATCGCCCCGCCCGCCGGGCTGGTGTCGGCCGGGCGCCCCGGGCTGCGCCCGGCTGGCTGCCGTTCGCCGCGGCCTGCCGGCTTGAAGCTGTTGTCGACCTTGTCGCGCGGGTTCTGCACCGGCGCGTCGAGCTTCATGGTCAGCGACACGCGCTTGCGCGCCAGGTCCACTTCCAGCACCCGCACCTTCACCACCTGACCGGTGCGCACCACTTCACGCGCATCGCTGACGAACTTGTTGGCGAGCTGGCTGACATGCACCAGCCCGTCCTGGTGCACGCCCAGGTCGACGAAGGCGCCGAACTGCGCGACGTTGCTGACGGTGCCTTCCAGCAACATGCCGGGCTGCAGGTCCTTCAGGTCGGTGACGGCGTCGTTCAGGCGCGCCACGACGAAGTCCGGGCGCGGGTCGCGGCCGGGCTTTTCCAGTTCCGCCAGGATGTCCTTGACGGTGATGGCGCCGAAGTGGCCGTCGGCGAAGGTCTCGGGCTTCAGGCCGCGCAGCACGGCGGTGTTGCCCATCAGCTCCTTCACCGGCCTGGCGGTGGCCGCCAGCATCTTCTCGACGACGGGGTAGGTCTCGGGGTGCACGCCGGTCAGGTCCAGCGGGTTGTCGCCGTCGCGGATGCGCAGGAAGCCCGCGGCCTGTTCAAAGGTCTTCGGCCCCAGACCGGTGACGTCGAGCAGCTGCTTGCGGTTGCGGAATGCGCCGTTGGCGTCGCGCCAGCGCACGATGCTCGCGGCCACGGCCGGGCTCAGGCCCGAGACCCGCGCCAGCAGCGGCGCCGAAGCGGTGTTCAGGTCGACGCCGACGCCGTTGACGCAGTCCTCGACCACGGCTTCCAGGCTCTTGGCCAGGCCGCTCTGGTTGACGTCGTGCTGGTACTGGCCCACGCCGATGCTCTTCGGGTCGATCTTCACCAGTTCGGCCAGCGGGTCCTGCAGGCGCCGCGCGATGCTGACGGCGCCCCGCAGGCTGACGTCCAGGTCGGGCAGTTCCTTGCTGGCGAATTCGCTGGCGCTGTAGACGCTGGCGCCGGCTTCGCTGACCACCACCTTGTCCAGGCGCACCTCGGGGGCCAGCGTCTTCACGCGGGCGATGAGGTCGGCTGCCAACTTGTCGGTCTCGCGGCTGGCGGTGCCGTTGCCGATGGCGATCAGGTTCACGCCATGGGTGGCGACCAGTCGGCCCAGCGTGTGCAGCGAACCTTCCCAGTCGTTGCGCGGTTCGTGCGGGTAGACGGTATGGGTGTCGAGCACACGCCCGGTGTCGCTGACCACGGCCACCTTCACGCCCGTGCGGATGCCGGGGTCCAAGCCCATCACCACCCGCTTGCCGGCGGGCGCGGCCAGCAGAAGGTCGCGCAGGTTGTCGGCGAAGACCTTGATGGCCACGGCCTCGGCCTCTTCGCGCAGCCGCGAGAACAGGTCACGTTCCAGGCTCAGGCTGAGCTTGACTTTCCAGGTCCAGGCAACGGTCTTGCGGATCAGTTCGTCCGTCTTGCGGCCGGCGTGGCTCCAGCCCAGGTGGCGGGCGATGCGGCCTTCGGCCACGGACACCGCAGGTGGCCGCTTCGCGTCGGTGGGCTTGCCGGGCACGACTTCCTCGTCCAGCACCAGCTTCGCGTCCAGCCATTCCAGCGTGCGGCCGCGGAAGACGGCCAGCGCGCGGTGGCTGGGCACGGAACGAATGGGCTCGGCGTAGTCGAAATAGTCGCGGAACTTCGCGGCGTCGGGTGACTGGCCGTCCTTGCCCTCGACCAGCTTGCTCTGGAACAGCGCGTCGCCCCACAGCCATTCGCGCAGCTTGCCCACCAGCGCTGCGTCTTCGGCCCAGCGTTCGGAGAGAAGGTCGCGCACGCCGTCGAGCACGGCCGGCGCATCGGCGAACCCGCCTTCGGCGTTGATGAAGCTGGCGGCCTCGGCCAGCGGGTCGAGCGTCGGGTCGGCAAACAGCCGGTCGGCCAGCGGCTCCAGGCCGGCCTCGCGGGC
This sequence comes from Rubrivivax sp., assembly GCA_022842595.1. GTDB lineage: Bacteria > Pseudomonadota > Gammaproteobacteria > Burkholderiales > Burkholderiaceae_C > Rubrivivax. Next base: position 170,894 of record JALHPF010000002.1, on the reverse strand, counting down.
GATCATGCCCTTGGTGCGGCGGCGCGGCTTGTAGGGCAGGTAGATGTCTTCCAGATCCTGCTTGGTCGGCGCCGTCAGCACTGCGGCGCGGAGCTCAGGCGTGAGCTTGCCCTGTTCGTCGATGCTCTTCAGCACCGCAGCGCGGCGGTCTTCCAGTTCGCGCAGATAGCCCAGGCGCGACTCGAGTTCGCGCAGCTGGATGTCGTCCAGGCCGTCGGTGGCTTCCTTGCGGTAGCGGGCGATGAAAGGCACCGTGGCGCCGCCGTCGAGCAGTTCGACGGCGGTGGCCACTTGCTGCGGCCGAACCTTCAGTTCGGCGGCGATCTGGAGAACGATCTTGTCCAAGGCGGGATGGGCTGGCAAAAACCTTCGAGTTTAGGCGCTGGTCCCGGCGGCCAGCCAGGTGGCGGCACCGTTGCCGGCACGGCGTGCGGTGGCGAAGCATGCCGTCAGCAGGTAGCCGCCAGTCGGCGCTTCCCAGTCGAGCATCTCGCCGGCGCAGAACACGCCCGGCAGCGCACGCAGCATCAGCCGCTCGTCCAGCCCTTCGAAACGCACACCGCCGGCGGTGCTGATGGCCTCGTCGATCGGCCTGGCGGCCGTCACCGTGATGGGCAGGGCCTTGATCGCCGCCGCCAGCCGCGCCGGGTCGGCCTGTGCGTCCTTGGGCACGACTTCCCACAGCAGGCCGGCCTTCACGCCGTCGAGCTTCAGCCGTGTCTTCAGGTGGGTGGACAAGGAACGCGGCCCGCGCGGATGCGCCAGTTCGCGCTGCACCCAGGCCAGGTCGCGCGCCGGCAGCAGGTCCAGCGTGAAGTGCGCGCTGCCGTCGCGCGCGATGGCCTCGCGCAGCAGCGACGACACCGCGTAGACGAGGCTGCCTTCGACACCGGTGGCCGTGACCACGGCCTCGCCCGCCTGCCGGAAGTCGCCGATGCCGATGGCCACGCCCTTCAGCGGCTGGCCGGCGTGGCGGCTGCTGAAGTGTTCGCTCCAGCCGACGTCGAAGCCGCAGTTCGATGGTCGAAGCGGCGCCAGGTCGGCCCCACGGGCCTGCAGCCAGGGCCACCAGGTGCCGTCCGAGCCCAGCCGCTGCCAGCTGGCGCCGCCCAGTGCCAGCACGGTGGCCGCGGGCTGAAGCCGCAGTTCGCCGCGAGGCGTGTCCAGGCGCAGCGCGCCGTCTTCCGCCCAGCCCAGCCAGCGATGGCGCATGTGGAACTGCACGCCCTGCCCGCGCAGCCGGTGCAGCCAGGCGCGCAGCAGCGGCGCGGCCTTCAGGTCTTTCGGGAAGACGCGGCCGGAGCTGCCGACAAAGGTCTCCACGCCCAGCGCCGCGGCCCAGGCGCGCAGTTGCTCCGGGCCGAAGTCGGCGAGCCAGGGTGCGAGTTCGGCGCTGCGCTCGAAAAACCGTTGGCCGAAGGCCTCCAGCGACTCGCCATGGGTCAGGTTCAGCCCACCCTTGCCGGCCAGCAGGAACTTGCGGCCCACGGAAGGCATGGCGTCGAACAGCTGCACGGCATGGCCGGCCGCCGCCAGGGTTTCGGCGGCCATGAGGCCGGCCGGGCCACCGCCGATGACGGCAACAAAGGGAGAACGGACTTCAAGCTCAGGTTGCATGCGGGGACTGTAGGGCCAGCGGCCCATGGCGTAAGTTCGGCCGACTACCGGCGACCCAGACCTGGCCCCCCCCTGCAGGAGCTTCACCGTGCACACATTCAGCGCTGTCCGCCTTTCACTCGTCACCGCGGCGCTGGCCGCGGCGACAGGCGCCTGGGCGCAAACCTGCCAGGCCACCGCCGGTGCCCAGCCGCCTCTGGTGGTGGAGCTGTACACCTCGGAAGGATGCAGTTCCTGCCCGCCCGCCGACCGCTGGCTGTCGACGCTGAAGGGTCGCAGCGATGTCCTGGCGCTGGCCTTCCACGTCGGCTACTGGGACCACCTGGGCTGGACCGACCGCTTCGCCAGACCCGAATTCACCCAGCGCCAGTACCAGTGGGCAAAGACACATCGGGCGTCGAACGTCTACACGCCCCAGGCCGTCGTCGACGGCCGCGACTGGCGTGGCTGGCCCGCCCTGCCCAGGGCCGGCAGCGCGGCGCCGGTGAGCTTGCGCCTGCAGCGCCAGGGTGACCAGGTCACGGCCGACATCGGCCCGGCTGCCGACGGCACACCGGCCTTGGCGGGCTACTGGGCCGTGGCAGAGCACAACCACAGCAGCAAGGTGCGCGCCGGTGAAAACGCCGGTGAAACGCTGGTGCACGACCACGTCGTGCGCCTGCTGCAGCCGGTGCCCGGCTGGGCGCCGGCTGCCGGACTGCGTTCACAACTGAACGTGACGCGCGGCGACGCCATGACGCCCCGGCGCGTGGCCTTTGTCGTCATCGACGCCCAAAGCCAGCGCCCGGTGCAGGCGCTGGCCCTGGACTGCTGAATCAGGCGCGGTGGGTGTCGGCCGCGTGGCGGCGGCGCAGCGAAAGGCCGATGAGACCCAGGCCGGCCAGCATCGACAACACGGTCGCGGGTTCGGGCACCGCCGAGGTGATCGGAATGGTGTTGGCATTGCCGATCAGTGCGCCCGTGAGGTTCGGAATGCCGAACACCGTGCTCAGGGCGCCGGCCGCGGCAGACGTCAAGGACAGTGAAAACGGTGCCGCGGCATTGCCGCTGGCGCCCAGGTTGAACAGCGGCACCACACCCAGGCTGGTAGCGCCCACCGCCACGTTGCCCGACAAGGTGCCACCGATGGTGTCGATGACGAAGTTGGTCAGGTTCACCGTGGCGCTCGGATTGCTCAGCGCCAGGCCGCTGCCGGCATGCTGGATGCTGCCGGCAAAGCTGACGGTGTCGATGCTGCCACCCGTGACCGGGAAATAGGCCAGCGGAATGCCGGCCGAGCCCGGCGAAATGATCGCCGAACCGAGACCTCCGACGCCCAGGCCCACCGATGCGAGCGTGGGCGCCGAGGTCAATGCGACCGAGGTGATTCCGCCCACGATGGGCAGGCTCTGGGCCAGGGCCGGCGCAGCGGCCAGCGTGCAGGTGGTGGCGACGGCAGCCGCCAGGGAGGACAGTTTCATCACAGGGCTCCTGAAAGGATGAATTGCGAAGGAATCTTCCGAGCCGGCCTGCCTTGACGAGACGCCAAAACCAGCCGGTATCGAAAGTTACCGCACAGTTCAGGAACAGACTGTGAAATTCAATTGACCGCTCCCCCTTCATTCACGGGGGCGGGAAACCCGCCGGGCCGCGGGGGTTCAGGCCTCGCCGCGCAGGCGTGCACGCAGCGCCTGGCCGATTTCGGGTTTGGCGGCAAACGGGTCGGTCGGGTTGCGCCCCTGAACGACGTCGTCCAGACGCACCTGCACGCTGGCCAGCGCCTTGGGATGGCTGTAGATGTAGAAGCGGTTGGCGTCCATCGCGTCGAAGACGAACTGCGCCACCTCGGCGGCCGTGACCTTGCCGCTGGTGACAGCCTTGTCGCTCATCGCCTGCGCGATGAGCTGGCTGCGTGTGGGCTTCAGGGACGCGTCGGCGAACTCGGCAGGCCGGTTGCGTTCGCTCTGGTGGATGCCGGTGGGCACGAAGAACGGGCAAAGCACATGCGCGTGCACCTGAGTACTGACGAGGGCCAGGTCCTGGTACAGGGTCTCGCTCATCGCCACCACGGCGTGCTTGCTGACGTTGTAGACGCCCATGTTCGGCGCGTTCAGCAGCCCGGCCATGCTGGCGGTGTTGACGATGTGGCCGCGGTAGCCCGGGTCTGCGTCGGCGGCCGCCAGCATCAGTGGCGTGAAAACACGCACGCCGTGGGCCACGCCCATCAGGTTGACGCCGATGACCCATTCCCAGTCCTTCAGCGTGTGTTCCCAGATCAGCCCGCCAGCGCCGACGCCGGCGTTGTTGAAGACGAAGTGCGGCGCGCCGAAACGGCCGACCGTGGCCGCGGCCAGCGCTTCGACCTCGGCGGCCTTCGACACGTCGATGCGGAACGGCAGGACCTCGACACCAAGCGCGCGGATGCTGGCAGCGGCGGCTTCGAGCGCGTCGGCCTGGACGTCGGCCATCACGACGTTCATGCCGCGCGCCGCGGCGATGCGGCTGGCCTCCAGGCCGAAGCCCGAGGCAGCGCCGGTGATGACGGCGGTGTGGCCGCGCGAAAGTGAATCTGACTGGCTGCTGCTGCTCATGGGGTGTCCTGCGGTTCGGCGCGCAGCTGGTAGCCACGGCGCGGGAAATGCACATGCACGGTGCCGGCGCGTTCGTCGTCGCGGCGGATCACGATCTCGTCTTCGGCCAGGCCCACCAGCACGCCCACGCTGGGCTCGGTGCCGTAGTCGCTGGCGGCCACGTTCACCCGCTGGCCAGCGGCGAAGCCCTGGCCGGGCATGACGCTGGCGGGCGCCGGTGTCGAACTGCGGGCGATGGCCAGCGCCTCCTCGCTCTTCAGTCTTTCGCTGCGGCCATGGCCGATGGCCAGCAGGGCGTCGAGCCAGCGCGTGACGTTCAGGGTGGCGTCCAGCACACCGGCGACTGGCGGCGCGCGGCGAATGAACCACAGGCAGTGCGCGACCGAGAAGTCGGCGATGGAGGCGTCGGCGCCAAACAGGAACGGCCGGCCATCGGCCAGCTGCGCGTCGAAGGCGGCCAGCGCGGCCTGCAACTGCAGCTGACCGTCCACGGGGGACAGGCGCTTGACGCCGGCACTGAAGGGCTTGCGGTCGGCCGCGAAGGCCTGGATCGCCTCAGGCGGCTGCCCGGCGAACAAGGCCGCCAGACCCGCCGGCTGCATCGTGTAGGGCACGGCAATCCAGAACAGCGTGCTGTCGGCCCATTGCGCCAGCAGCGGCGCCAGTGGTGCGCTGGCCGGGAACAGGGTGGGCGCCGGCTGCAGGCTTTCGAGCACGCGAGCGATCAGGGCCGTGTCGCAGTAGACGTCGGCGCCCAGTTGCAGCACAGGAGCGCGCCGGTAGCCGCCGGTCAGGGCCACCAGGTCGGGCTTGGGCATGATCGAGGGCATCGATACCGACTGCCAGGCCATCGCCTTGAAGCCCAGCATCAACCGTACCTTTTCGGCGAATGGCGATGTCGGGTAATGGTGAAGGACGGGGTGAACGACGGGGTGAAGAACGGACGCCGTGCTCATGGCGCCGCCCTGAGCATTTCGATATGCGGGATGTTGTCTTCCATGTAGACCTCGCCCACGGCCTCGAAGCCGAAGGCGCCGTAAAAGTGGCGCAGATGGGCCTGGGCGCTGATGCGCAGCGCCTGACCGGGCCAGGCAGCGTCCATGCGGCGCAGGCCTTCGGCCACCAGCTTGCGGCCGAGGCCCGTGCCGCGTGCGGCGCTCGCGGTGATCACGCGGCCGATCGATGGTTCGGCGTATTTCACCCCGGGGTCGACGCCACGCAGGTAGGCCTGCAGGCCGCCCGCAGTGTCGTGCCCCAGCAGGTGCCAGCAATGCCGGTCGACACCGTCGGGGTCGAGGTAGGCACAGGCCTGTTCGACGCTGAAGATGGCGCTGCGCAACGCCAGCGCGTCGTACAACTGGTCGACGCTGAGGCTGCCGAAACGCAGCCAGGTCCAGTGGATGGCAGGCCCCTGCATCAGGCCAGCTTCACCAGCTGCTTGCCGAAGTTGCGGCCCTTCAGCAGCCCCAGGAAGGCCTCGGGCGCGGCGGCCAGGCCGTCGGCCACGCTCTCTCGGTACTTCAGCTGGCCGGTGGCGACCATCGTGCCCAGTTCCTTCAGCGCCTGCGGCCACAAGGCCATGTGTTCGCTGACGATGAAGCCCTGAAGCTTCAGCCGCGAGACCAGGATCAGCGCGGGGTTGGCCATCGGGATGGGTTCGCCGTTGTAGCCGGAAATCATGCCGCAGAAGGCGATGCGGCCGAAGGCGTTCATGCGTGACATGACCACGTCCAGAATAGCGCCGCCGACGTTTTCGAAATAGCCGTCCACGCCCTGAGGCGCGGCCGCCTTGAGTGCCAGCGAGAGTTCCTTGCCGCTGCCCAGTGCCTTGTAGTCCAGGCAGGCGTCGAAGCCGAGTTCGTCGACGGTGTACGCGCACTTGTCGGGCCCGCCGGCGATGCCCACGACGCGGCAACCCCGTGCCTTGGCCAGCTGGCCCACGGCACTGCCCACCGCACCGCTGGCGGCGCTGACGACCACGGTCTCGCCGGCCTTGGGTTCGATGATCTGTGTCAGCCCCACCCACGCCGTGACGCCGGGCATGCCGACCGCGCCCAGATAGGCCGACAGGGGGATATGCGCGGTGTCGACCTTGCGCAGTGCCCCCGGCTGTGCCGCGTCGACCACGGCGAACTGCTGCCAGCCGCCCATGCCGACGACCTTGTCGCCAGCGGCAAAGCCCGGGTGGCGGGACTCGACGACTTCGCCGACCGTGCCACCGATCATCACTGCGTCCAGCGGCTGTGGCTGGGCGTAGCTCTTGCCGTCGTTCATGCGGCCGCGCATGTACGGGTCCAGGCTGAGATAGTGGTGGCGCACGAGCACCTGCTGGTCCTGCAGTGCCGGCAGTTCCACGGTTTCCAGGCGGAAGTTGGCGCTGCTGGGTTCGCCCGTGGGGCGTGAGGCGAGGACGATGCGTTGGTTGTTCATTGCGGTTCCTGTTGATCGGGTTCGGCTGCCCGTTGCAGCGTTTTGGCCTGCCGGCCGCCGGTGGGCAGCCCGCGCAGGTATTTGAAGGTGCCGGTGCCATGGGCACACAGCTGCCCGGCTTCGTTGAACACACGGCCTTCGGTGAAGGCCATCGTCGTGGTCTTGTCCAGCAGCAGGCCTTCGGCGCGCAGCCGGCCTTCGGCAGGGCGCATGAAGCTGGTCTTCATCTCGATGGTGGCCACACCCGGGCCGCCATGCGGGCTGTGCTGGTGGATGCTTCTTGCGGCCATGGCCATCGCCACGTCGAGCATCGTCATCAGCACACCGCCATGGGCCACTTCCCAGCTGTTCAGATGGCCCTCGCGCAGGTCCACGCGCAGCTCGGCCTGGCCGCCTTCGAAGCGCCAGAGCTCGAGCCCCAGTTCCTCGACGAACGGGATGCGCAGCGGGAAATGCAGTTTCTGCTTCATCGGCCGGGCGCTGGCATCAACCGCCGTGGACCGAGCTGACGCCGCCGTCCACGGCGAGGATCTGCCCGGTGATGTGCTTGCCCGCGGCGCTGGCGAACAGCAGCACGGCGCCCTTCAGGTCGTCGTCGTCGCCGATGCGCTTCAGCGGCGCGGCCGCCGCCAGTTTCTCGACACCGAAGTGCTCGAGCACGCCCTTGGTCATCTTGCTGGGGAAGAAGCCGGGTGCCAGGGCATTCACCGTGATGCCGTGCGGCCCCCATTCCGCCGCCAGCGTGCGCGTGAAGTTCACGACCGCGCCCTTGCTCGTGCCGTAGGCGATGAACTTCACGTCCATGCTGCCCCCCAGGCCGGCGATGCTGGCGACGTTGATGATGCGGCCGCGCTTGTTCGGGATCATGCTGGCCTTGCCTGCCGCCTGCGCGAACAGGAACAGGCTGCGGATATTCAGGTTCATCACCTTGTCCCAGGCCTCCAGCGGGTAGTCCTCGGCAGGTGCGCCCCAGGTTGCGCCGGCGTTGTTGATCAGGATGTCGATATGGCCCAGGCGGTGCAGTGTCTCGTCGACGACCTTCTGGATCTGCACCGGATCGGCTGCGTCGGCGGCGATCCAGCGGGCGTCGATGCCACGTTCGGACAGGTGGGCGGCGGCCTCTTCCAGGTCGGCTGCCTTGCGCGAGGTCAACATGATCTTCGCGCCGGCTTCGCCCAGCGCCTCGGCCATCTGCAGGCCCAGCCCGCGCGAGCCACCGGTGACCAGGGCGACCTGGCCGCTCAAGTCAAAGAGTTTCTGGATGGGGGTGCCCATGGGATGTCTCCGGATGAAATGAAAGAAGAGGGTCAGTCGGGGCGACGACGCGCGCGGATGAAGATCATCACCACGCCAAAGGCTGCGGCCAGGCCGCCAGCGATGATCAGTGTCAAACCGGCGGCCGGGCTGTGGTCGTGCACGAAGACGCCGAGCGAGGCTGTCAGCAGGCCGGCGTAGATGGATACCCAGCTCAGCTTTTCCAGCGTGGCGTTGCGCATGGCCGTTCAGAACCAGTCGGACTGCATGTCGCGGCACACGGCCTCACGCCGCGCGACCACGCCCAGCCAGGCGTCGATCTTCGGCAACTCGTAGGCGAAGAAGTAGCGCATGGCCGCCAGCTTGCCCGGCTTCAAGTCCCGGGCAGCTTCGGAATCAGACTGCTCGCAGGCCAGCACCACGTCCAGCCACAGCCAGGCCAGCACGACATGGCCGAAGGCCTGCAGATACGGTGTGGCATTGGCCAGGGCTTCTTCGGGCACGCCGGTGGCCCAGGCCGACTTGGTGGCCGCGCCCAGCCGCTGCAGCGCGCCGGCGAGCGCGTTGGCAGGCTCGGCCAGCCCGGCCACCTGCCCTGCAGCCTGCGCGGTGGCGCTGACGCGCCCGGCCAGCAGCTTCAATCCCGCGCCACCGTCCATCACCACTTTGCGGCCCAGCAGGTCCAGGCCCTGGATGCCATGGGTGCCTTCGTGGATCATGTTCAGGCGGTTGTCGCGCCAGTACTGTTCGACCGGGAAGTCGCGCGTGTAGCCGTAGCCGCCCAGCACCTGGATGGCCAGCGAATTGGCCTCCAGGCACCATTCGCTGGGCCAGCTCTTGGCAATCGGCGTCAGCACCTCGAGCAGCAGCCGGGCTTCGGCCGCCGCAGCCGCCTCGCCGGTGTGCTGTTCGTCGACGAGCCTGGCGCAGTACAGCTCGAGCGCCAGGCCGCCTTCGACATAGGCCTTCTGCGCGAGCAGCATGCGCTTGACGTCGGCGTGCTCGATGATGGCAATCTGCGGCTGCGCGGCGTCCTTGCCCTCGGGCCTGATGCTGCGGCCTTGCGGGCGCTGTCGGGCGTAGTCCAGGCTGGCCTCGAAGCCGGCGTAACCCAGCATCACCGCGCCCAGGCCGACACCGATGCGCGCCTCGTTCATCATGTGGAACATCGCGCGCAGGCCCTGCCCGGGCTGGCCGACGAGATAGCCGATGGCACCCGCTGCCCCCCTGGCCGGGAAGCGCCCTTCGCCGAAGTTCAGCAGCGTGTTGGTGGTGCCGCGATAACCCAGCTTGTGGTTCAAGCCGGCCAGCGCAACGTCGTTGCGCTCACCGGTGAGCTCGCCCCGTTCGTCGACCAGCCACTTCGGCACGATGAACAGCGAGATGCCGCGGGTACCGGCCACCGGCTTGCCGTCGGGCCCCGGAATCTTCGCCAGCACCAGGTGCACGATGTTCTCGGTGAGCTCGTGCTCGCCGCCCGAGATCCACATCTTGTTGCCGCGCAGCCTGAAGCGAGGGCCCAGCGGGTCGGCTTCGGCGCCATCGCCGTCGGGCACGGCGCGCGTGGCCACGTCGCTCAGCGAAGAGCCGGCTTGCGGCTCGCTCAGGCACATGGTGCCGAACCAGCGGCCGGCAAACTCGTTCTTCGCGAACACCTCGCGCTGCAGCGGCGTGCCATGGGCCATCAGCAGGCTGGCATTGCCGCTGGTGAGCATGGCGTAGCCGCCCATCGCGACGCTGGCCTTGCTGAAGAAGGCATTGGCGGCCATCTCGATGACACAGGGCAGCTGCATGCCGCCGAATTCGTAGTCCTGCGCGGCAGCGAGCATGCCGCTTTCGATATAGGCCGCCATCGCCGCGTGGGTGGCTTCGGGAAGGTGCACCTTCACGCCGTCGAAGTGCGGTTCCTGGGTGTCGACGAGCCGGTTGAACGGCGCGAACTTCTCGCGGGCGATGCGTTCGCAGGTGTCCAGCACGCTGGCGAAGGTCTCGCTGGAGTGATCGGCAAAACGCGGGCGTTGCAGCAGCGTGCTGACGTGCAGCCAGTCGCTCAGCAGGAAGTCCAGGGTGCGGCGCATGCAGGTCGGCTCCGTTGTCGTGTCGCAGTGTGCAGCAGGCAGAGCCACCGCTGTCTGTGCGGCAAGCCCTTGCCGGCTTCGGCGCCGGTCGGGGTCAGAGCACCTCGAACACCCCGGCCGCGCCCATGCCGCCGCCGATGCACATCGTCACGCACACGCGCTTGGCGCCGCGGCGCTTGCCTTCGATGAGCGCATGGCTGGTGAGCCGCTGGCCGCTGACGCCGTAGGGGTGGCCCACGGCGATGGCGCCGCCGTTGACGTTGAGCCGGTCCATCGGAATGCCGAGCGTGTCGGCGCAGTAGAGCACCTGCACGGCAAAGGCCTCGTTCAGCTCCCACAGGTCGATGTCGGCCACTGTCAGGCCCAGGCGCTTGAGCACCTTGGGCACGGCGAAGACCGGGCCGATGCCCATCTCGTCGGGTTCGCAGCCGGCCACGGCAAAGCCCAGGAATCGGCCCAGCGGCTTCAGGCCCTTCTTCTGCGCCAGGCCTTCGTGCATCAGCACGCAGGCGCCGGCACCGTCGCTGAACTGGCTGGCATTGCCGGCGCTGATGACACCACCCGGAATGGCCGTGCGGATGTTGCAGATGCCCTCGTACGTCGTGCCGGGGCGGATGCCCTCGTCGGCGCTGATCGTCACCTCCTTGCTGCGCAGGCCCATCACGGCGTCGGCAACGCCAGCGGTGACGGTGATCGGCGCAATCTCGTCCTTGAAGAGCCCGGCTTCGAGCGCGGCCGTGGCCTTCTGCTGGCTGCCGGCACCGTAGTGGTCCATGCGTTCGCGGCCGATGCCGTAGCGCTTGGCCACCTGCTCGGCGGTCTGCAGCATGTTCCAGTAGATCTCGGGCTTGTTTTCCTTCAGCCAGCTGTCGTGCAGCATGTGCGTGTTGGCTTCGTTCTGCACGCAGCTGATGCTCTCGACACCGCCGGCCACAAAGATCTCGCCTTCGCCGGCGATGATGCGCTGCGCCGCCAGGGCGATGGTCTGCAGGCCGCTGCTGCAGAAGCGGTTCACCGTCATGCCGCTGGTGGTGATGGGCAGGCCTGCGCGCAGGGCGATCTGGCGCGCGATGTTGCTGCCGGTGGCGCCTTCGGGCGTGGCGCAGCCCATGATGACGTCGTCGACCTCACCGGGCTCGATGCGCGCGCGTTCGACGGCCGCCTTCACCGCGTGCCCGCCCAGCGTCGCGCCATGCGTCATGTTGAAGGCACCCTTCCAGCTCTTGGCCAGGGGCGTGCGGGCGGTGGAAACGATGACGGCTGCGGTCATGGTGGTGCTCCTGGGGAAAGCTGAAATCTGAAGATGGGAATGGCGTCAGGCAGCGGCTGTCTTCAGCACGCTCGCGGACTTGTAGAGGCTCTGGCGGGGCTGTGAAAAAACGCGCCGCACCATGGGTTCGAACTCTTCGATCGGCAGCGTGGGCGCCTTCGCATCGAAGGCTGCGTTGTCGTAGAGCGCACAGAATTCTTCGGTGCGTGTGAAGTGTTCGTGCCCGCGAAACTGCTCGCGCAGGTTGCGGTCCAGCCCGATGTGGTGGAAGAAGTAGTAGCCCTGGAAGATGCCGTGGTGCTGCACCATCCAGTGGTTGGCTTCGCTCACGAAGGGCTTGAGGATCGCGGCGGCAATGTCGAAGTGGTTGTAGCTGCCGAGCGTGTCGCCGATGTCGTGCAGCAGCGCGCAGACCACGTATTCCTCGTCGCGCCCGTCGCGCAGCGCCCGCGTGGCGGTCTGCAGGCTGTGCTGGTAGCGGTCGATGGGAAAACCGCCGTGGTCGCCGTCCAGCAGCTTCAGGTGGGCCAGCACGCGGTCGGGCAGGCCGCGGGCCGACTGCATGACTTCGGCGCCGATGGCGCGCCAGTCGTCCTGGGTGCTGTCTTCCATGCGCGTGAAAGTCGCTCGGGCGTTCATGGCGCCGCCCTTCAGGTGAAGCTCTTGCCTTCGGCGGCCAGCCGCGCCAGCAGTGGCGCCGGCTGCCAGAACGAAACGTCGTCCAGCGGGTTGGCGGCGAACTTCTTCATCGTCTGCACGACGTTGAAAAGGCCCTGCGTGTCGGCGTAGCACATCGGCCCGCCGCGGTGGAGCGGAAAGCCATAGCCGGTGAGGTAGACCATGTCGATGTCGCTGGCCTTGCTGGCGATGCCTTCCTCGACGATCTTGGCGCCTTCATTGACCAGCGCATAGACCAGCCGGTGCACGATCTCGTCGTCGCCGATCTTGCGCGGCGTCACGCCCAGCGTCTTGCGGTGGTCCTCGATCATCCTCACCACCACCGGGCTGGGAATCGCGTCGCGCTTGCCGGCCACGTAGTCGTACCAGCCCGCTTGGGTCTTTTGTCCGTACCGGCCCATCTCGCACAGCAGGTCGGCGGTCTTGCTGTAGCGCATGCCGGGCTTTTCGACATAGCGGCGCTTGCGGATGGCCCAGCCGATGTCATTGCCGGCCAGGTCGCCCATGCGGAAGGGGCCCATCGCGAAGCCGAACTTCTCGACCGCCTTGTCCACCTGCTCCGGCGTGCAGCCTTCTTCCAGCAGGAAGCCGGCCTGCCGGCTGTACTGTTCGATCATGCGGTTGCCGATGAAGCCGTCGCAGACGCCACTGACAACCGCCGTCTTCTTGATCTTCTTGGCGATGGCCATCACCGTGGCCAGCACGTCCTTGGCGGTGGCCTTGCCGCGCACCACCTCCAGCAGCTTCATAACATTGGCCGGGCTGAAGAAGTGCAGGCCCACCACGTCCTGCGGCCGCTGGGTGAAAGAGGCGATCTTGTCGACGTCGAGCGTGCTCGTGTTGCTGGCCAGGATGGCGCCGGGCTTCATCACCTCGTCGAGCGTCTTGAACACGGCTTCCTTGACACCCATTTCCTCGAACACGGCCTCGATGACGAGGTCGGCCTGGGCGATGTCGGCGTAGTTCAGCGTGGTGCCGAGCAACGCCATGCGCTGTTCGTACTTGTCGGCCTTCAGCTTGCCCTTCTTGACCTGGGCCTCGTAGTTCTTGCGGATGGTGGCGACACCGCGGTCCAGCGCTTCCTGCCTGGTTTCCAGGATGGTCACCGGGATGCCGGCGTTCAGGAAGTTCATGCTGATGCCGCCGCCCATGGTGCCGGCACCGATGACGGCCACCTTCTCGATCTTGCGCTGCGGCGTGTCCTCGGGCACATCGGGGATCTTGCTGGCCGCACGTTCACCCAGGAAGGCATGGCGCAGCGCCTTGCATTCGGGCGTCAGCATCAAGGCCATGAAGGTCTCGCGCTCGTAGACCATGCCGTCGTCGAACTTTCGCTTCAGCGCCACCTCCACGGCGTCCACGCACTTGGCGGGTGCCGGGAAGTTCTTCGCCATGCCCTTGACCATGTTGCGGGCGAAGCCGAAGTAGGCGTCGGGGTTCGGGTGACTGACCTTCAGGTTGCGAACCAGCGGCAGGGTTTCGGGCTTGCTGGCGTATTCGCTGCCCTTGACTGCGGCAAAGGCCACTGCGGCGGACAGCAGGTCGGTCGCGATGATCTGGTCGAAGAGCTTCTGGCCGGGCACGGCAGCGAGCAGCTCGCTTTTCACGGGCTCACCGCTGACGATGACGTTCAGCGCAGTTTCCACGCCCAGCACCCGCGGCAGCCGCTGGGTGCCGCCAGCGCCGGGAATCAGCCCGATCTTCACCTCGGGCAAGGCCACGGCCACACCCGGCGAGGCCACGCGGAAGTGGCAGCCCAGCGCGAGTTCCAGCCCGCCACCCATGCACACGCCATTGATGGCCGCGACGATGGGCTTGCGGCTGGCTTCCAGCACCTTGATCAAGGACAGCAGGTTCGGTTCGGCAATCGCCTTGGGGCTGCCGAACTCGCGGATATCGGCCCCGCCGGAAAACGCCTTGCCGCCGCCGGTGATGACGATGGCGGTGATGGCGGGGTCGCCATTCGCCTTCTCCACGCCTTCTGCCACCGCCACGCGGGTGGCATGGCCCAGGCCGTTGACCGGCGGGTTGTCCAGCGTGATGACGGCGACGGTGCCCTGGGTCTCGTACTTGGCGCTCATGGCGTCTCCTCGGCTGGGAATGCAGAACTTGGCGAAATAGAACGGTCGTTCGATTCTAGGCAGCGGTGCGGCCGGGGCGATGTCCCAGCAGTGACATCACACCTCGAGCCATTCCTTTCGGATGTAGCTGTTGGCGCGCAGTTCCGCGGGCGAGCCTTCGAACACGATCTGGCCGTGACCCATCACCAGGCAGCGGTCTGCCACTTCCAGGGCAATGGTCAGCTTCTGCTCGACCAGCAGCACGCTGATGCTGCGCCGGCGCAGTTCGCGCAGGTACTCGGCCACCAGTTCCACGATCTTCGGCGCCAGGCCCTCGGTGGGCTCGTCGATCATGATGAGTTCCGGGTCGCCCATCAGCGTACGGCACAGCGTCAGCATCTGCTGTTCGCCGCCGCTGAGCACACCGGCTTCGGTGAACTGGCGTTCCTTCAGCCGCGGGAACATCTTGTACATGTCGTCGAAGCCCCAGCGGCTGTTCCTGGCCCCGCGCTTCTGGCCGAGCATCAGGTTCTGGTGCACCGTCAGCGTGGGAAAGATGTCGCGGTTCTCGGGCACGTAGCCGATGCCGGCGTGGGCCATCTCGAAGGCCTTGCTGCCGAGCATGTTGCGGTCCTTCCAGCGCACGGTGCCGGTGCAGTCGACCAGGCCCATGATGGCCTTCACGGTGGTGCTGCGGCCCGAGCCGTTGCGCCCGAGCAGCGCCACGATCTCGCCAGCGCGCACCTCGAAGTTCACGCCATGCAGCACATGGCTCTTGCCGTAGTAGGCGTGCACGTTCTGCAGGTTCAGCATGGCACGGGCCCCTTCAGTGTCCGGCTTCGGCCGCCTGCGCGTCGGCCAGCGTCGAGCCCAGGTAGGCTTCCTGCACCCGCGCGTTGGCGCGCACCTCGTCGGGCGTGTCGAAGGCGATGACCTCGCCGTAGACCAGCACCGCGATCTTGTCGGCCAGGCCGAAGACCACGCCCATGTCGTGTTCCACGGTCAGCAGCGTCTTGCCCACCGTCACCTCGCGGATCAGGTTCACGAAACGTGCGGTCTCGCTCTTGCTCATGCCGGCCGTGGGCTCGTCGAGCAGCACCACGCTGGCACCGCCGGCGATGGTGATGCCGATTTCCAGCGCGCGCTGCTCGGCATAGGTCAGGTTCATGGCCTGCACGTCGCGGCGCTTGTGCAGCTTGATCATGTCCAGCACTTCCTCGGCGCGGTCGTTGGCGTCGCGCGCATCGGCCAGGAAGCGCCAGAAGGCGTACTTGTAGCCCAGGCTCCACAGCACCGCGCAGCGCAGGTTCTCGAAGACGCTCAAGCGCATGAACAGATTGCTCACCTGGAAACTGCGGGCCAGGCCGGCGCGGTTGATCTCGTACGGCTTCATGCCGTCGATCTTGCGGCCGTTGAGCAGGATGTCGCCACTGGTGCTGCCGAAGCGGCCGCTGATCAGGTTGAACAACGTGCTCTTGCCGGCGCCGTTCGGGCCGATGATGGCGATACGCTCACCCGGCTTCACCGCCAGGCTGGCGCCGCGGATGATCTCGGTCTTGCCGAAGCTCTTGCGCACATCGCGCAGTTCGATGGCGAATTCGCTGCCGCTGTGGCTGCTTGAAGAACTGCTCGTCATGCCAGGGCCTCGCGGCGCTTGATTTCTTTCTCGATCTCTTCCTGCACCGTGCCCCACTGCCTGACGAAGTGGCGGCGCACCAGCTCGAACAGCGCGATGCTGACGACAAGCACGAAGCCGGCACCAAACCAGCTGTCCAGCCCCTTGGCGTCGAGTTGCGCGCCCATGAACTTCAGCTTCGGGCCCAGCGCTTCGTTGAGCTGCAGGTGGTAGACCATCTCGATCATCGCGCCTGCGCCGGCCAGGATCCCGAAGGCCGTGCCCGCCAGCGCCAGGTAGCTGCCCCACAGTTGCCGCAGCTTGCCGAACGAGGCCACGCGCAGGTTCATCATGATCAGGCTGCTCACACCCCCCGGCGCGAACATCACCATGAAGGTGAAGATCACGCCCAGGTACAGCAGCCAGGCCTGCGTGATTTCACTCAGCAGCACCAGGGCCAGCACCATCAACACCGCGCCGATGATCGGCCCGAAGAAGAAGAGAGCGCCACCCAGGAAGGTGAACAGCAGGAAGGCACCGCTGCGCGCGGCGTTCACGACCTCGGCCGTGACGATCTCGAAGTTCAGCGCCGAAAGCCCGCCCGAGATGCCCATGAAGAAGCCGCTGGCCATGAAGGCGGTGTAGCGCACGATCTGGGTGTTGTAGCCCACGAATTCCACGCGTTCCGGGTTGTCGCGGACGGCATTCAGCATGCGGCCCAGCGGCGTGCGCGTGAAGGCGTACATCGCGGCGGTGCAGACGAAGGTGTAGATGGCGATCAGGTAATACAACTGGATCTGCGGTCCGTAGGTGATGCCCATGAAAGGCTGTCCGGCCACCCGGTTGCCACTGATGCCGCCTTCGCCGCCGAAGAAGCCGGGGAACATCAGCGACATCGCCCAGACCAGCTCACCCACACCCAGCGTGATCATCGCGAACGGTGTGCCGGCCTTCTTCGTGGTGACATAACCCAGCAAGGCCGCAACGGCCATGCCCGCGAGCCCCCCGACCAGCGGAATCAGGCTCACCGGCACGGGCAAGGTGCCCGCGCTCACCAGGTTCAACGTGTGGATCGCGAAGAACGAGCCCAGGCCGGAGTACACCGCGTGACCGAAGCTGAGCATGCCGCCCTGCCCCAGCAGCATGTTGAAAGCCAGGCAGGCAATGATGCCGATGCCGATCTGCGACAGCATCGTCAGCGACAGGCTGCTCGTCCAGAGCAGCGGCGCCACCGCGAACACCAGCGCATAACCGCCCCAGATGAACCAGCGGCCGACGTTGTAGGGCTTGAATCGATAGCGTGGTGCGCTCATCAGCCCTCCCGCGTGCCGAACAGGCCCTTCGGCCGGAAGATCAGGATCAGCACCAGCAGCAGGTAGGGGATGATGGCTGCCACCTGGCTGATCTTCACGCTCCACAGCGCGTAGCCGAATGTCTCGGGCGTGACCTGCATGCCCACCCAGCCCAGGAAGTCGCTGAAGCTGCGGTCGCTGCCCACGGCAAAGCTCTCGATCACGCCCAGCGACACCGAGGCCACGAAGGCCCCGGCCAGCGAACCCATGCCGCCGATGACGATGACTGCGAACACCACCGCGCCGACGGCCAGGGCCATCGAAGGCTCGGTGACACGCAGCGCCCCGCCGATCACCCCGGCCAGTGCCGCCAGCGCGGTACCGCCGCCGAAGACCAGCATCAGCACACGCGGCACGTTGTGGCCCAGGGCCTCGACGGCGTCGGGGTGGGTCAGCGCGGCCTGGATGACGAGACCGATGCGTGTGCGCGTGAGCACCAGCCATACTGCCACCAGCATCAGCACCGCCACGCCCATGCCGAAGGCACGGAAGGCGGGGAACTGCGTGCACAGGGCGCCGTCGACCGTGCGGCAGACCTCGGGTGGCGCGCCCCAGCTCAGCCCCAGCGACGTGGGCAGCTCGACGATGGTGAACAGTGGTCCGCGCAGCGATTCAGGCGGCAGGAAGTTCAGCGCCTGGCGGCCCCAGAGCAGCTGGACGAGTTCGAGAATGATGTAGCTCAGGCCGAAGGTGATCAGCAGTTCCGGCACATGGCCGAACTTGTGCACCCGGCGCAGCGCGAAGCGCTCGAAGAGTGCGCCCATCACGCCCACGATCGGCGGCGCCAGCGCCAGGCCGACCCAGAAGCCGAAGGCCTGGGTGATGGTGTAGGCCACGTAGGCCCCCACCATGTAGAAGCTGGCATGGGCGAAATTCAGCACGCCCATCATGCTGAAGATCAGCGTCAGCCCGCTGGCCAGCATGAACAGCAGCAAGCCGACGGACAGGCCGTTGAGCAACGAGATCAGGAAGAAGGATGCATCCATGCGCGGTGCAGGCTATGCAGCAAAAAGAGCGCGGTGCCAGTCGCCTGACACCGCGCTCGGCGGCTCGTCACAGGGTGGGGATCAGGACGGGCGCTTCATCTGGCAGGACGTGGGCGTGCTGGCCACATACGCCGGAATCGCACGCACTTCCTGGAAGTTGAAGCCGGTGTTCTCGACACTGTAAGGCAGCTTCGGCGTCGCCTTGGCCCACTCGCTGATGTACATGTTCTGCTGCATCTGATGGTCGGTCTTGCGCATCTCGACGTCGCCGGTCAAGCCCTTGAACTTCAGGCCGCTCATGGCGGCAGCCACCTTCACCGGGTCGACGCTCTTCGCCGCGGCCATGGCCGTGGACAGCATCGCCATCGTGTTGTAGGTCTGGTAGGTGTACCAGTCGTCGTTGAACTTGGCCTTGTACTCGTTCTGCAGCGTGGCCAGTTCCGGAATGCCGTTGTGGCCGATGCCGACCACGCGCACCTTGCCCGCCACGCCTGCGGCCATGGCCGTGGGCACACCGCTGGTGACGGCGTAGTAGGTGTAGAAGTTGGCCTTGAGGCCGGCGTCGTTGGCGGCCTTGATCAGCAGTGTCAGGTCCTGGCCCCAGTTGCCGGTGACGATGCTGTCGGCACCGCTGGCCTTGATCTTGGCCACGAACGGCGCGAAGTCCTTCACCTGGCCGAACGGATGCAGGTCGTCGCCGACGATCTTCACGTCAGGCCGCTTGCGCGCGATGGTGTCCTTGAAGTAGCGCGACACCTGCTGCCCGTGGGCGTAGTTCTGGTTGATCAGGTAGACCTGCTTGACGTCGGCCTGGTCCTTCATGTAGCTCGTCAGCGCCTCCATCTTCATCGAGGTGTCGGCGTCCATGCGGAAGTGCCAGTACGAGCACTTGCTGTTGGTCAGGTCGGGGTCGACGGCCGCATAGTTGATGTAGACGACTTCCTTGCCGGGGTTGCGTTCGTTGTGCTTGCTGACGGCGTCGCTGATGGCTGCTGCCGCGCCCGAGCCGTTGCCCTGCACGACGAAGCGCACGCCCTGGTCGATGGCCGCCTTCAGCACGTTCAGGCTTTCCTGCGGCGAGGCCTTGTTGTCGAAGGACACCATCTCGAACTTCACGCCGGCGGCGTTCTTCTTGCCGAAGTGTTCGGCCATGAACTGCCAGCTCTTGAGCTGGTTCTGGCCGACGTTGGCGAAGGGGCCGGACAGCGGGTCGATGAAGGCGATCTTCACGGTCTGGCCGGCCTGCGCGAACACCGCGCCAGTGGCCAGGGCCATGGCAGCCGCGGCCAGGGCCGTACGGGCGCTCAGGGCAATGTGGGCCCGGCGTGGGATTTGGGTCATGTTGTGTCTCCAGGGAAATTTGCGAACCGCGCGAAGGTAGCGGATGTGGGTGCCCCTTCAGCTCAGGGACTTCCCCGAAGTCCTGTCACTCCCGGGACAGCGCGGCGGTGGACAATCGCGCCATGAGCAAGCCCCATGACCACGACGACCCGCGCTATCCGGTGCGCAAGAGCGACGCCGAATGGCGCGAAAAACTCGACCCGATGCAATACCAGGTCGCGCGCCACGCCGCCACCGAGCGTGCTTTCACCGGCCAGTACTGGGACCACTTCGACCAGGGCAAGTACCTGTGCGTGGGCTGCGGCACGCCGCTGTTCGAATCGACGACCAAGTTCGACGCCGGCTGCGGCTGGCCCAGCTACTGGGAGCCGATCAACAGTGAGGTCGTCGAGCGTGTGCGCGACGACACCCACGGCATGGTGCGCATCGAGGTGCGGTGCAACCGCTGCGGCACCCACCTGGGCCATGTCTTCGAGGACGGTCCCGAGCCCACGGGCGAGCGCTTCTGCATCAATTCGGCGGCCATCAGTTTCGAGCCGGAGCCAGGTCAGTGAATACCCCAGCCGCACCGGTTTCTTCCCGCATCGAGGCGCTGCTGCGCGAGGCCCTCGCGCCGAGCCAGATCGAGGTACAGGACGACAGCCACCTGCATGCCGGCCACGCCGGTGCGCGCGAGGGTGGCCATTACACGGTGCGCTTGCGCAGTGCGCGCTTCGCCGGCCTGTCGCGCGTGGCCCGACATCGCCTTGTGTATGATTCCCTGGGCAATTTGCAGGCCCTGGGCGTTCATGCCCTGGCGCTCGACACCCGTACTCCGGACGAGCCCTGACGCGCTGCCCCACCCGCCTGTTTTGAACTATTTCCACCCACCGGCCATCTGAAGCCGGGTTGCCCCCTGCGGGCGCCATCGAAAGTGCACTCCCCTATGAAATCCAAGAACCTCGCCGTGCTTGCCATGGCCGTGCTGCCCTTGTTCGCGGTCGCCCAGAACGTGGCCACCGTCAACGGCAAGCCCGTACCGAAGTCGCGGGTCGACCTGCTGCTGCAGCAGGCTCAGCGCTCGGGCCAGCAGGTGACCCCGGAAATGCAGGGCCAGGCGCGTGACCAGGTGGTCATTCGCGAAATCTTCGCGCAGGAAGCAGAACGCCGCGGCGTGCCGGCCAGCGCCGAATTCCGCGCCCAGATGGAACTGGCCCGCCAGAGCATCCTGATCCGCGAGCTGTTCGAGGACTGGCGCAAGAAGAACCCCACCACCGATGCCGACGCCAAGATCGAGTACGACAAGTTCAAGGCCCAGTCGGTGGGTACCGAATACCGCGCCCGCCACATCCTGGTGGAAAAGGAAGAAGAGGCCAAGTCGCTGCTGGCCCAGCTGAAGGCCGGCGCCAAGTTCGAAGACCTGGCCAAGGCCAATTCGAAGGACCCGGGGTCGGGTGCCAACGGCGGCGACCTCGACTTCGCCAAGCCCGAAAGCTACGTGCCCGAGTTCAGCGGCGCGCTCGTCAAGCTGAAGAAGGGCGAGATGACCGACGCCCCGGTGAAGAGCCAGTTCGGCTACCACATCATCCGGCTGGACGACACGCGCGAAGCCACGTTCCCGCCGTTCGAGGAAGTCAAGGGCCAGATCAAGCAACGCATCGAACAGGTGCGTCTGCAGGGCTACCAGGACGAACTGCGCACCAAGGCCAAGACCGACTACAAGTTCTCGCAGTAAGCGTTGCCGAGCCTGGCGCCGCGGGGCTTCGCGCACCGGGCGCCGCGCTTCAGATCTCGAGCACGGTCGACCCTGTCGTCTTGCGGGCTTCCAGGTCGCGATGGGCCTGTGCCGCCTGCGCCAGCGGGTAACGCTGGTCGATGCGGATCTTCACCGCCCCGCTGCCCACCACGTCGAACAGATCGTCGGCCATGGCCTGCGTGGCCTCGCGCGTGGCAATGTGCGTGAACAGCGTCTGGCGCGTCAAATAGAGCGAGCCCTTCGGCCCCAGCGCGCCCGGTGCAAACGGCGGCACGGGCCCGGACGCATTGCCGAAGCTGGCCATCAGCCCGAAAGGCCGCAGACAATCCAGGCTGCGCTCGAAGGTGTCCTTGCCGACCGAGTCGTACACCACCTTCACGCCGCGCCCGCCGGTGATGCGCTTCACCTCGGCCACGAAGTCCTGGCTGCTGTAGTCGATCGCGTGAGCCGCGCCGTGGTCCAGCGCCAGCCGGCACTTGGCGGCACTGCCGGCGGTGCCGATGAGCTGCAGGCCCAGTGCCCGTGCCCACTGGCAGGCGATCAGGCCCACGCCACCTGCGGCAGCATGGAACAGCACATGGTCACCGGGCTCCAGACCTTCGACGGGCCGCGTCTTCTTCAGCAGGTACTGGGCGGTCAGGCCCTTGAGCATCATGCCGGCAGCAGTGTCGAAGTCGATGGCGTCGGGCAGGACCACGACATTCTTCGCCGGCATCACGCGCACCTGGCTGTAGCTGCCCGGCGGGTTGCTGGCGTAGGCGGCGCGGTCACCCACGGCCAGATGCAGAACGCCCGGGCCAACGGCTTCCACGACACCGGCGCCTTCCATGCCCAGCGTCAGAGGCAGGGGGTTCGCATACATGCCGGTGCGCTGGTAGACGTCGATGTAGTTCAGGCCGCTGGCATGGTGGCGGATGCGCACCTCGCCCGGGCCGGGTTCGCCCACCAGCACGTCGGTGAGCTGCATCTGTTCAGGGCCGCCAAAGGCGTTGATCTGGATGGCAAGTGGCATGGTCGTTTCTCCGCTGGGCTGGGCTGCCCGAAGGCTAAGCGATGTGCGCCGTTCGCGCATGGCACCATCCGGCATGCCTGCAACCACCCGATGAAGAAGCTACTCGCCGCCCCCAACCTGGCGCTGGCCACGCTCTGGGCCGACCAGCTGGCCGGCGCCGGCATCGCCACGAGCGTGCAGCGCGCCTACGCCTGCGGCATTGCCGGCCAGATACCGCCCGACCAGGCCATGCCCGAAGTCTGGGTGGAGCACGCCGAAGACCGCGAACAGGCCCTGGCCCTGCTCGACGAATGGCGCAAGCTGCCGCACCGCGTGTGGGCCTGCACAAGCTGTCATGAGATCGTCGAAGGCCCGTTCGAGCAATGCTGGAATTGCGGCGCCGCGATGCCCCGCCCCTGAAGCCGCGCCGCTCTTGGCCCTGACCCCGCGCACCGCCCTGCTGCTCACCGTGCCGCCCCTGATGTGGGCCGGCAATGCCGTGGTCGGCCGGCTGATGGTGGGCCAGGTGCCGCCGCTGACGCTGAACTTCCTGCGCTGGCTGCTCACCGCGCTATTCCTGCTGGCGCTGACCTGGCGCAGCCTGCGGCCCTGGCCGGCCACGTGGCGGCAGGTGGCCGAACGCTGGCCCTACCTGCTGGCCACCGGCCTGCTGGGCGTGGGCTTCTTCAACGCGCTGCAGTACGCGGCCCTGGTCACGTCCACCCCCATCAACCTGACGCTGGTGGGCGCCAGCCTGCCGGTGTGGATGCTGGCCGTGGGCGCGCTGTTCTTCGGCGAACGCCCGCGACGGCGCCAGCTGCTCGGCGCCGCGCTGGGCATGATCGGCGTCCTGGTGGTCATCGGCCGCGGCAGCTGGGCCACGCTCGTGCAGGTGCAATTCGTGGTGGGCGACCTGCTGATGCTGCTGGCCATCATCGGCTGGGCCTTCTACAGCTGGCTGCTGGCGCGACCGCCGGCGTCGATGCGCGGCGACCAGCGGCCAGCCTGGGACTGGGCCGGCTTCCTGCTGGTGCAGACCTTGTTCGGGCTGCTGGCAGCCAGCGCATTCAGCGCCGCCGAGCAGGCGCTGGGCGCACCCGACGTGCGCTGGAGCCCGGGGGTGGCCGCGGCGCTGCTCTACATCAGCGTCGGTGCGTCGATCGTCGCCTACCGCTGCTGGGGGCTGGGGGTGGCGGCCGGCGGGCCGGCGCTGGCGGCCTTCTTCAACAATCTCACGCCGCTGTTCGCCGCCGTGCTGTCGGCCCTGGTGCTGGGTGACCACCCGCGGCCGTACCACGCGCTGGCGTTCCTGTTCATCGTCGGCGGCATCTTCGTGTCGACGCCAGGGGCGGGCAGGTTCTTCCGCTGAAGCCGGTCGACCGGGGCATCGGCCCGACAGCAATGCTGCCCGCACCGCCGCCAGCGCCGCCAGCGCCGCCAGCGCCGCTCATAGCACCGCGGAATTCGCTTCGCCCGGAAATCCGCTGACGGCAGAACGGCCGTCACCGTCTGCCAGACCGCGGCCATGGCCGCCTGGGCGCCGGTGCTTCGCGCCGCGCCTGCGAACCACCGCCTGGCTGCCCTGTCAGAAGGTGCCGGGATAGGCGCCGCCGTCCATGAGCAGATTCTGGCCCGTCACGTAGCCGGCATGCACGCTGCACAAGAAGGCGCAGTAGGCGCCGAATTCCTGCGCCGTACCAAAACGTCCGCTGGGGTTGGCCTGGCGGCGGACGGCCAGTACCTCGTCGATGCTCTTCCCGCTCTTGGCCGCAGCACCCACCGCGGTGGCGCGCAGGCGGTCGGTGTCGAAGGGGCCCGGCAGCAGGTTGTTGATCGTCACGTTGGCTCCGGCCACGCGAGGCTGGCGCGCCACCCCGGCCACGAAGCCGGTCAGGCCCGAGCGCGCGCCGTTGCTCAGGCCCAGCACGTCGATCGGCGCCTTCACGGCCGCCGAGGTGATGTTGACGATGCGACCGAAGCCGCGCGCGGCCATCGGGTCGATCACGGCCTGGATCAGCGCGATCGGCGTCAGCATGTTGGCGTCGAGTGCCTTCAGCCAGGCGTCGCGGTCCCATTCGCGGAAGTCACCCGGCGGCGGCCCGCCGGCGTTGTTGACGAGGATGTCCACCTGCGGGCACGCCGCCAGCGCTGCGGCGCGGCCTTCGGCGGTGGTGATGTCACCGGCCACGGCGCGCACCTCGACGTCGGGATCGAGCGCCCGCAGCGCCCGCGCGGTGGACTGCAAGGCGTCGTCACCCCGTGCGGTGATGACCACGTTCACCCCTTCTTGCACCAGTGCCTCGGCGCAGCCCCTTCCCAGACCTTTGCTCGCCGCACACACCAGGGCCCACTTGCCCGAGATTCCAAGATTCATGCGAATTCCCCCCATGTCGACCAGGCGGCGATTCTTGTTCAAGAACGTTCCCACCGCCGCGTCCGGCGCCCAGGGCTCGGAAACCGCAGGCTACCCCCCCGAACGAAGGTACTGGAGCGATTGACCGTGGCGGGTGTTCACATTACGGTCAATTACCCGCTGGGCTTGGCTGCAAGAACCTGTTTTGGAGGAGGAGGCGTGGCGTTGGAGTTCGTTCCGAGGCCCGCACTAAAAGGTCCAACCAAAAAAGGGCCTCCCTGCAAATCAAGCTTGTGCTGCGAGCGGTTGGTCTCCTTCTTGCCACATCCAATCGAAACACGAGCATGAACACAAACACTTCTTCTACTCCGGGTTTTTCTAGCGCTGCCCTGCGCATGGGCATGTGCGCCGTTGCCCTGGTCGCCACCACCGCCGTGACGACCGAGGCGCAGGCCGTGGTCATTTCGTTCTCGACGCCGATTACGGTGCCCAACACGTTTGCAGGCGTGTACGTGAACCTGTTGACCGGCGCCAATGGCATTACGCCCGCGGCAGTGCCCGGCTGGGACTTCGGCCCTTGGGGCAGCTCCAACACGCTGTCCTTCTTCTTCCCCGGCACGCCCACCGCCTCCAGCGGTGCCGTGGCCGCCACCACCACCGGCCCGTACCTCGACCTGGGCCTGGGTTCGGTCATCTCGTCGGCCTCGACCTTCTCAGCCAGCGCGTCGACCACAGCCACGGCCGCATTCCAGTCGACCGGCACCCACATCATGGGTTTCCGGTTCTTCAACGAATCGACGGCGGCCATCAACTACGGCTACCTGAGGATGCAGACCACCGGCCCGCTGGGCTTCCCGGCCACGATTCTCGGCTGGAGCTTCGAGAACAGCGGCGGCGCCATCACGGTGGTGCCCGAGCCTTCGACCTGGCTGATGCTGTCGATGGGTGCTCTTGCCCTGGGTGCTGCCAAGCTTCGCCGCGAGCGGCGCCAGTCGGCCGCCTGAGAGCCCGCCTTGCGCTGACACAGCGCATGCCACCGCGCCCGCGCCAGCGTTCTGGTGCGGGCGCGGTTTTCTTTTTGGCCCTGCTCTTGGCGCAGCCGCTGTGACCCGCGGGTCCAGCAGCACGCACTGGCCTACAGGCTGGGCGGCAGCGTGCCCTCGGCCATGCCGGCCGGCGCGTCGCCCACGTAGCGCCGCAGCACCGGCGCCTGCGGGCCCAGGTGGAAGGCCATGCGCTGGGCGCGCAGCTCGGCGTCAAAGGCCGTGAAGCGTTCCAGCCGGCGCTTGTGTTCGACCCAGGTCTCGTCGACGAAATACTCGATGTAGCGGCCGGGCACCGAGACATCGCGGAACAGCCCCCAGGACAACGCGCCCTGACGCAAACGCGCCTGGCGGGTTCGCTGCATCACGGCGCTGAAGTCGTCGGCGCGGCGGGGGTCGATCTGGTATTCCACCGTCACC
Organism: Rubrivivax sp.; assembly: GCA_022842595.1. Taxonomy (GTDB): domain Bacteria; phylum Pseudomonadota; class Gammaproteobacteria; order Burkholderiales; family Burkholderiaceae_C; genus Rubrivivax. Next base: position 145,101 of record JALHPF010000002.1, on the reverse strand, counting down.
ATCACCGGCCCGGCGTCGGCGGCAATTGCGAAAGCGGGCTCGGGCGCGGCACGGGGGGGCGCGGGCGTGAAGTCGATTTCTTCACCGCCTTCCACCGTCAGGCGCCGGGCCAGCAGCAGCACCGCCCCCCCGAAGGCCGCCGCAGCCAGCACCGCGCTGCGGACGTCCACCCATTCGGCCACCTGCCCCCAGACCAGGCTGCCAGCCGCGGCCCCGCCCATCAGGGCCATCTGGTAGAGCGACATGCCGCGTGCACGTACCCAGTCGGGCATCGCCATCTGGGCCGCGATCGCCAGTGAATTGGCCACCGAGATCCAGGCCATGCCCAGCAGCACCATCACCGGCAGGGCGACCCAGAACTCGGGCACGGCAACGATCAGGCAGGAGCCGACGGCATGCACCGCGGTGCCGATCCGGACGAAGGCGTTGCGGTCGTGCGTTTCGCGCCACTTGGGGAAGCTGAGTGCCGCGACGATCGCGCCCACGCCCAGGCACGACAGCATCACGGTGAAAGTGCCGGCCCCGCCGCCATGCAGACCCGCGGCCACCAGCGGCAGCAAGGCCATCAGGGCGGTCGATTGCAGGAAGAACAGGAACACCCGCAACAGCACCACCCGCAGCCGCGGCGACTGCCGCGCGAAGCTGAGCCCGACCCGCATCGCGCCGAGGAAACGTTCGCCAGGCAAGGCGCTGGCCCGCGGCTCGCTCTTCCAGCGCAGCACCAGGACGAAGGCGACGCCGGCAAGCAAGGCATTGAGCACGAAGACCGCGGCAGGGCTGACGGTGGTGATCAAGGCCCCGGCCAGCACCGGGCCGACGACGCGCGACAGGTTCATCGCGATGCCGTTCAGCGCCAGCGCCTGCGGCAGCTGCGCGCGGGTGACGACCTGCGGCACGATCGCCGAGAACACCGGCCAGCGCAGCGCCAGGCCCACACCGTTGCTGAACGTCAGCAGCAGCAGCACCGGCGCAGTGAGCGCGCCGGCGAGCGAAAACGCCGCCAGCAACAGCGCGTTCAGCGCCACCCACAGCTGCGTCGCCGCGAAGTAGCGGCGGCGGTCGACGATGTCGGCCATGGCCCCGCTGGGCAGGCCCAGCAGGAAGACCGGCAGGGTCGACGCGGTCTGCACCAGGGCCACCATCACCGGGCTCGTGGTCAGCGTCGTCATCAGCCAGGCGGCCGCGACGTCGTTCATCCACATCGTCATGTTGGCCGCCAGCCAGGCAAGCCAAAGGCCCCGGAAGACGGGGCCCTGGAGTGGTGCGAGTGCCGGGGGAAGGTTCAATCGGCGTCTTGGAAGGCTTCCTCGCGCTTGTTCCTGATGGCCGGCAGCATCACCACCACGATCATGAGCAGCGCGCCGAGCAGCAATGCGCCCGACAGCGGCCGGGTGACGAAGGTCGTCCAGTCACCCCGTGACAGCAGCAGGGCCCGGCGCAGGTTCTCTTCCATCATCGGCCCGAGGATGAAACCCAGCAGCAGCGGCGCCGGTTCACAGCCGAGCTTGTAGAAGACGTAGCCGACCACCGCGAACATGGCGCCCATGAACACGTCGAAGTTGTTGTTGTTCAGCGTGTACAGGCCGATGCAACAGAAGGTCATGATGGCCGGGAACAGGAAGCGGTAGGGCACCGTCAGCAGCTTGATCCAGATGCCGATGAGCGGCAGATTCAGGATGATGAGCATGGCGTTGCCCACCCACATCGAAGCGATCAGGCCCCAGAACAGCTCGGGGTTGCTCGTCATCACCTGCGGCCCGGGCTGGATGCCCTTGATCGTCATCGCGCCCACCATCAGCGCCATCACTGCGTTGGGCGGAATGCCCAGGGTCAGCATCGGGATGAAGCTGGTCTGGGCACCGGCGTTGTTGGCCGCTTCGGGGCCGGCCACGCCGCGGATGTTGCCCTGGCCGAAGGGCACTTCACCCGGCTTCATCTTCGTCTTCTTTTCCAGGGTGTAGGCGGCAAACGAAGCCAGCAAGGCGCCACCCCCGGGCAGGATCCCCAGCATCGAACCGAGCGTGGTGCCACGCAGCACCGCCGGCCAGGCCAGCTGGAAGTCGTTCTTCGTGGGCCACAGGCCCTTCACGTCCTTCGTGAAGACCTCGCGTTTCTCGGCCGGCTGGCCGAGGTTGGCGATGATCTCGCCGAAGCCGAACACACCCATCGCGATCGTCACGAAGCCGATGCCGTCGGTCAGCTCGGCGATGTCGAAGCTGAAGCGCGGCACGCCCGAGATCACGTCGGTGTTGATCTGCCCCAGCAGCAGGCCGAGCACGATCATGCCGATCGCCTTGACCAGCGAACCCGAGGCCAGGACCACCGCGCCGATCAGGCCCAGCACCATCAGGCTGAAGTACTCGGCCGGGCCGAACTTGAAGGCGACTTCGGTGAGCGGCGGCGCGAAGGCCGCGATGATGATCGTGCCCACGCAGCCGGCAAAGAAGCTGCCCAGGCCGGCCGCAGCCAGGGCCGAGCCCGCCCGGCCCTTGCGTGCCATCTGGTAGCCGTCGATGGCCGTGACCACCGAACTCGATTCACCGGGCACGTTGATCAGGATGGCGGTGGTCGACCCACCGTACTGCGCGCCGTAGTAGATGCCGGCCAGCATGATCAGCGCCGGCGTCGCGTCGAGTGCATAGATGCTGGGCAGCAGCATCGCGATGGTGGCCACCGGCCCCAGGCCGGGCAGCACACCGATCAAGGTGCCGAGCAGCGCGCCACCGAAGGCGTAGGCCAGGTTCTGCAGCGTGAAGGCCACGCCAAAGCCGAGTGCAAGATTGTTGAGCAGTTCCATCGTTGGCCCCTCAGCGGAAATTCGGGTAGAGGGGGATGGTCAGGTTCAGCCCGTAGATGAACACGACCCAGCACAGCAGCGTCAGGATCGTGGCATTGATGATCGCTTCCTTCCAGCGGAATTCATCACCCGCCAGCGCCGACACGATGACCAGCAATGGCAACGAGATCAACATGCCCAGCCGCGGCAGCAGCAGGCCGAAGCCGGCGACCGATAGCACGATGATCAGCAGGGGCCGCCAGGCCACATGCCCGATGCGGTCGCCGCCTTCGACCTCGAAGGTGAGCGCCTTGAACAACACCATGGCTCCCAGCACCGCGAGCAGCACGCCCAGGCCGAACGGGAAATAGGCCGGGCCTGGCCGGGCCGACGAGCCGAAGCTGTAGTCCAGTGAGCCCACGGCAAAGGCGGCGCCGACGCCGATGAACATCAAACCGGACCAGAAGTCCTTCTCGCTCTTGATCTGCACCCGCGGTCTCCTCGCAATGCCGGCCGGCGCAATGCCGGTTTCTGCGAGGGGATTCTAGGGATGAGGTCCTGGGCCCCCGCTGTGGTTTCCACGTAAGGCAGCGAAGCGCTGGCCCTGCGGGCCTACAGCCCGGGCGTCGAGCGCAGCACTTCCTCGATGGTGGTCTGGCCTTCGGCCACGCGCATGGCACCAGCCACACGCAGCGGCCGCATGCCGTCCTGGATGGCCTGGCGGCGCAGCGCCACCGCGTCCAGGTTCGGGTGGACCGAGGTGCGCGCGGCGTCGCTCAGCGTCATCAGTTCATACAGGCCGGCACGACCGCGAAACCCGGTGTGCCGGCATTCCAGGCAACCCACCGGCTTGTAGGGGCGCACGCCGCCCGACAGCCGCCAGGGCTTGGCCATCTCGTGCAGGGCGTCGAGCACCGGGCCTTCGTCGGGCTGCTTGCAGGCCGGGCACAGGGTGCGCACCAGCCGCTGGGCGAGCACGCCGATGACGGTGGCGCCGATCAGGTAGGGCGGCACGCCCAGGTCGGCCAGCCGCGTGACGGCACCCACGGCATCGTTGGTGTGCAGCGTGCTGAACACCAGGTGGCCGGTGAGCGCGGCCTGGATCGCCATCTCGGCCGTGGCCAGGTCGCGGATCTCGCCGACCATGATGATGTCCGGGTCCTGCCGCATCAGCGCGCGCAATCCCTCGGCGAAGCCCATGTCCAGCGCCTGCTGCACCTGGGTCTGGTTGAAGGCCGGCTCGATCATCTCGATCGGGTCCTCGATCGTGCAGACGTTCACTTCTTCGGTGGCCAGGCTCTTCAGCGTGGCATACAGCGTCGTCGTCTTGCCGCTGCCGGTGGGGCCGGTGACGAGGATGATGCCGTGGGGTCGGGCGATCAGCTCGGCCCAGGCCTTGGACTCGTGCGCGCCGAAGCCCAGGGCCTGCACGTTCTTCACCGCGTTGTCGGGGTCGAAAATGCGCATCACCATCTTTTCGCCGAATGCGGTGGGCAACGTCGACAGGCGCATCTCGACTTCGCCGGCGGCTTCGGGGCTTTCGCCGGCGGCAGCGGGCCGGCGGGTCTTGATGCGGCCATCGAGCGGGCGGCGCTTTTCCACCACGTCCATGCGGCCCAGCAGCTTGATGCGCGCGGTCATCGCGCTCATCACCGACATCGGCACCTGGTAGACGGTGTGGAGCACGCCGTCGATGCGGAAACGGATGGCGCCCATGTCGCGGCGCGGTTCCAGGTGGATGTCGCTGGCGCGCTGGTCGAAGGCGTATTGCCAGAGCCAGTCGACCACCTGCACCACGCCCTGGTCGTTGGCGTCGAGCTGCTTGTTGGTGCGGCCCAGCTCCACCAGCTGCTCGAAGCTGCTGGCCGAGGCGTTCTCGCCGTTCTTGGCGGCGGCGCGAACGCTCTTGGCCAGGGCATAGAACTCGGTGGTGTAGCGCCGCACCTCGTCGGGGTGGGCGACGTTCAGGCGCACACGGCGGCGCGTGTGGGCCTCGATCTCGGGCACCCAGGCGGTGTCGAAGGGCTCGGCGGTGGCGATCACGACTTCGGTGGCCGTCACCTGCACCGGCAGCGCACGCCGGGTTTCGGCGTACTGCACGCTCATCACGTCGGCCACGCGGCCGACGTCGGCACGCAGCGGGTCGATGCGCAGGTAAGGCAGGCCGGCGCGCACGGCCAGCCATTCGGTGAGGGCCTGCGTGTCCAGGGCATGGGCCGTGCCCAGCCGCACGAGACCGGCGCCACCCAGTCGGACGAGCGCATGCAGGCTGCTGCTGCCGGCACCGAAACGCCGGGCGACGCGGTCGACGTCGTCGGCGCTGATCAGGCCGTCGGCCTGCAGCCAGCTGAGCAGCTGGCGCCAGTCGAGCCGGCCCACGGGCTGGCTGCGGCGCAGCGGGCGCGCGGGCGGCACGGCGGGCGCCGGAATCGGGGCGGCGGGTGCGCCCGGGGCCGCAGGGTGGGCTGTCTTCATGCGGGTGTCGGAAGTTCGGCGATCGCCGCCGGCTGGTAGGGGCGCACCATGCGCAGCCATTTGCGCGCGGGCAGGCCGATCGCGCCGAAGCGCTGCTCGATCACGGCGGCGCGCTCGCTGAGTTCGTCACGTCCGGGCACGAGCACGCCACGGCCGGCCACGACCACGGTGTTGCCTTCGCGTGTCGGGCGCAGGCTCCACACCTGGTCGGCGCCAAACGCGCCGGCGATGCGGGCCACGCTGGCTTCGAAGCTGGCGTCGCGGCCGAAAAGGTTCACGCTCATCAGCCCGCCTTCGACCAGCACCTGGCGGCAGGCGGCGTAGAAGTCCTGGCTGTCCAGCACCGGGGCGGCGGCGTCCTCGTCGTAGAGGTCGACGTGCAGCAGCTGCACGCTGCCCGGCTCGGCCTGGGCCAGCCAGTCGGCGGCGTCGCCGCGCACGACCTCGGCCGCCGGTGGCAGGTGGAACCACTGCACGCCGACGTCGATGACCGCCGGGTTGATTTCCACCACCGTGGTGGCCATGTGCAGCTGCTGGCAGGTGAAGCGGGTGATGGCCCCGGCGCCCAGGCCCAGCTGCACGGCCCTGCCCTGGCCGAGCGCCGGCGTGGGCAGCCACAGCAGGCTGGCCAGCATGCGCTGGATGTAGTCGAGCTCGACCTTCTGCGGCTGGCGGATGCGCATCGCGCCCTGCACCCAGACCGAGCCCAGGTGCAGATAGCGCACACCTTCGAATTCGGACACGGTCACGGCGGGCAGGTCTTGCGGAACACGGGAGGCAGGTTTCACCCCCGGGACGATAACCCCCCGGCGCCCGGCCCGAAGCCCGGAACAGCGGGTGCCCGGGCGGGCTTACACCAGACCGGCCTCGACGAACGCAGTGCGCCAGGCCAGCAGCTTGCGGTCGAACGACCAGCTGGCGTTGGCCGGGCTGGTCGAAGGCAGCCGCCGCCCCGCCCAGCCCAGCGCCTCGACCGCGCGCCGGGCCCGCGCCGATTCACCGCCGTTGTGCGCTACCCAATGCAGTCGGGGCGCCAGGGGTCGAAGGGCCGCCAGTTCGTTCGGTTCGGCGTCCTCGATGGCCTGGTCGAGGCTGCCGACGCGGCGGCAGCTGGCATGGATGTCCCAGAGCCCGACACCGCGTTCCAGCAGCACTTGCAGGCGCCCGGCGTAAGGCATGGCCATCAGGTCGACACCCCAGATCGCCCCCAGGATCGGCCAGAACTGATTGCGCGGGTGGGCGTAGTACTGTTGCGCCTGCAACGAGGCCACGCCAGGAAAGCTGCCCAGCACCAGCAGGCGGGTCCGTGCCGAAACCACGGGCGGCAGGCCGGTCAGGCAGTCGGCGGTCATGGGTGCGTGGGCCGTATCGCGGCGCAGGATGAGGACTGCTTACATTCTCCCTCGGGAAATCCGGGGCCTTCCACGGGGGGCCACCCCCCGATGGCACCCACCGTTGGCGGTACAACCTGGCCACCGCGCTGGCTAACATCGCGACAGCGCTGACCCAGCCCCTTGCGGTGGCTGCGCCGCAAAACCAGATTCAGGGGGAAACCATGCGCTCCAGACTGACCAGCCTGTTCGTGGCCGTGGCCCTGGCCGCTTGCGGCGGCGGCGGTGGCGGTGACGCGCCCACGGCGGGGCCGACACCCGCGCCAGTGCCGGTGCCTAGCCCGACGCCGCCGGCGCCCGTTCCCGCACCGGCTCCTGCGCCTGTACCTGCTCCCGCTCCTGCTCCTGCTCCCGTGCCCGCGCCGGCTCCCGCCCCGGCTCCAGCACCGGCACCGGCACCCACGCCTGCCCCGGTGCCGCCGCCCAGCAGCTTCAATCTTTCCGGCACGCTGCTCGTTGCACCTACCTCGCGCGTCGACTCCGACGCCAACGACACCAGCCAGATCAGCCAGGGCAGCTACCGCGTCAACGACACCGTGGCCAGCGCGCAGGCACTGCAGGCGCCGTTCCTGTTGAGCGGCACCGTCAACGAGGCCTTCACCGGCCCGCGCGGCAACAACTACACCGTCGGCGACGAAGACGACTATTTCGCCGTCGACCTGGTGGCCGGGCAGGTCGTCGAGCTCGAGTTCGCCAGCGACCCCGCACAGTCCGACGTCGACCTGTACGTCCTGTCGGCAACAGGCGCCAGTCTCGGCAGTTCGATCGGCACGTCGTCCCGCTTCGAGTGTGTGCGGATCAACACCAGCGGTCGCTACATCGTCAATGTCTACGCCTACAGCAAGGCGTCGATCTACAACCTGCGCATCGGCGCTCCGGGCAGCGCCGGCAGCTGCAGCAACGGCACCAGCGCCATGTCCACGACTTCAGGGCAGTTGCTAGCCAAAGCCCGGCCCTTGCCGGCCAGCGAACTGGCGGCAGCCAGCGGCCGCCTGCAGGCGGCCGGCATCACCCAGGCCCGGCTCCTGGCGCAGGGCAGCGCGGGCCCGGCCGAGGACGCCGTGCCCCACTGGGTGGCCCTGCCGACCAGCGCCGAGGGCCGGGCGCTGGCACTGTCGCGCCTGGCCGGCAAGAGCGGCGCCGAGACGCGCGCGCGGCGCCTGTCGGCCTTGCAGGTGCAGCCGGTCGAGACAGCCGCCGACATCGCCCGCGAAAGCGTCCTGACCGAAGCCAAGCTGATCAAGGCGCTGCAGCAGACCGGCGCCTTCGCCTACGTCCAGAGCGACCGCCTGGCGACCACCCAGGCCCTGGTGGGCGAATTCCCCCCGAACGACCGTTCCTACAACCTGCAGCGCTGGCACTACGAGCAGATCAACCTGCCCGCGGCCATGAGCCGCATCACCCAGCTGCCCAGCCACCCGGCGCAGCGCCCGGTCGTCGCCGTCATCGACGACGGGGTGATGCTCGACCACCCCGACCTGGCGCCGCAGCTGTTCTCCAGCGGCCGTGCCTTCATCAGCGTCACCAACGCTGGCGACGGCAACACCGCTTCCGGCGACAACAACGCCGTCGCTGCCGACGAGCCGGTCTTCCATGGCACCCACGTGGCGGCCACGGTCGCGGCCGCCACCTACGACGGCATCGGCGTGGCCGGCACCGCGCCGATGGCGCAGATCCTCCCGCTGCGCGTGTTCCGCCCCAGCACGGGCGGCGCTCGCCAGGTCGACATCATCAATGCGATGCTGTACGCAGCGCGCCTGAGCAACAACTCCAACACCCTGCCGCTGCGGCGCGCCGATGTCATCAACCTCAGCCTGGGTGGCGATTTCCCCTGCGACGCTGCTTACGCCGACGCCGTGGCCCGCGTGCGCGCTGCCGGTGTCGTGGTGGTGGCCGCCGCAGGCAATTCGGGCCGCAACGACATCGGCCAGCGCGCGGCGGTGGCTTCCCCCGCCAGCTGCGCCGGTGTCATCGGCGTGGCCGCACTCGACGCGCAGAAGCGCCTGGCCCGCTACAGCAACAGCGGCAGCGCGCTGGCGGTCGCGGCACCGGGTGGTGACCTGCGCCAGAGCACCACCGGCACCGGCGCACCCGACGGCGTGTTCAGCGCACTCGGTGCCTTCGACGCCAGCGGCGGGCGGCTGCCCAGTTCCGGGCACTACCAGGGCACGTCGATGGCCTCGCCGCATGTGGCCGGTGTCGTGGCGCTGATGCGCTACGTCAACCCAGCATTGAGCGTTGCGCAGATCGACACCCTGCTCGCCGGCGGCGAGATGAGCGACGACCTCGGCGCGCCCGGCCGCGACATCGACACCGGCTTCGGCCTCGTCAACGCCGGCAAGGCCGTGACAGCGGCCCTTGGCGCTGCGGCCACGCCACCGCCGGCAGCGCCGGCCGGCCGTGTGATCGCCTCGCCTTCCAGCATCGACTTCGGCAGCTTCCAGACCACCGCCACGCTGGAGCTGGCGCTCAGCGCCGCCGGTACCGAGACCCTCAGCTCGATCACCAGCGACAACAGCCGTGTCACGGTGGTGGCCACTTCGGTGAACGCCAGCACGCGACTGGGCAGCTACACCGTCAACGTCAACCGCGCGGGCCTGGCGGCCGGGTCGATCTTCCCGCGGCTCACCGTCAACCTCACACCCACGCGCAGCTTCACGGTTCAGCTCAGCATCACGCAGCCGGCGGCCGGCGGCAGCGCCGCGGCCGGCGGCGACCTGGGGCCGCTGTACGTGCTGCTCATCGACCCGGCCAACGGCGACGTGGTGCGCAGCATCCTGGCCACGCGCGGCGCCAGCGGCTACAGCTGGAACGCGAGTGGCTGGGCCCTGCCGCAGGTGCAGATCATCGCTGGCGGCGACCTCGACAACGACACCCTCATCTGCCAGCGTGGCGAAGCCTGCGGCGCTTTCCCGGTGCTGCCCGCGGGGCGCAATCTGACGACCATCGCACTGACCGGCAATCGCAGCGACCTGGCGATCGAAGTCGCGCCGCTGGCCGGCACCTCGCCGCAGAGCGCCGACACCGACGGCCCGGCCAGGCGGCGCGGGCCAGTCACCGGCCCGGTACCCGACGGCGCCGTGCCAGCCCCGCGGGCTTCGAACCGGGCGGTTCAGCGATGAGCCCGCGCTGGCCCGTCGCCAGCCGGCTGCCGGCACTGGCCGCAGCCGCCCTGATGCTGGCGGCAGCCAGCCCGTGGGCGCTGGCCCAGCCGCGGCTGCTGGCGCAACGCAGCCAGACGCTGTGCCAGATGCCACGCCAGGTGCCGGAAAGCGAAGCCCTGACCGTGCTGCTAGACAGCGCGGCGGCCTGGCAACGCCATGTCGGCGCCCGGGGCAACGCCCCGGTTCTCGGGCGCAGCGTTCGCTGGCCCCAGGAACAGGTGCTGCTGCATGTGCTGCCTGAGCAGCCGACGATGGGTATCCGCGTCGCGGCCGTGAAGGTGCAGGCCGGGCCCGTGCTGGTGCTGCGCGTCACGCGGCCCGGGCCGGGCCAGATGGCACCGATGGCGCTGTCACGGCCCTGCGTCTGGACGGTGGTGCAGCGTTCCGGCCCACGCCCGTGGCGGGTGCAGGTGGTGGACGCGGCGGCGGGTGCCCCGGCGCTGCACCTGGCTGAACGCCTGGCACCCTAGCGCGGCCTCGCTGGAACGGTCCAGGAGAACGCGCTGCGACGGGCCGTTCAGCCCAGCACGGCCAGGCGCGGCAGCGCAGCGCGGGCATTGGCGCTGGTCAGCGCGGCCAGTTCGTCCAGCGGCAGCCGACGCAGGGCGGCCAGGGTTGCCGCGATGCGCGGCAGTTCGGCCGGTTCATTGCGGCCCTGCACCCCATCGCCGGCACCACGCTGCGCAGCGGTGCGGTACAGCCAGTGCGGCGGGATGTCCGGCGCGTCGGTCTCCAGCACCAGCGACTGGGCCGGCAGGGTGGCCGCCAACGTACGGATCTGCAGCGCCCGCTCGAAGGTCATGGTGCCGCCAAAGCCCAGCTTGAAACCCATCGCCACGAACTGCGCCGCCTGTTGTGCACTGCCGTTGAAGGCATGGGCAATGCCCCCGGCCACGGGGAAGCGGCGCAGGCCCTTCAGCAGGGCATCGGCCGAACGTCGCACATGCAGCAACACCGGCAGGCCGAAGCGCCGCGCCAGTTTCAGCTGCGCCAGGTAGAACTGCTCCTGCCGCAGCGGGTCCAGGCCGGGCACGAAGTGGTCCAGGCCGATCTCACCCACGGCCACCAGCCGCGGGTCGGATCGGTGGTCGAGCAGCGCCTGGGCCAGCGCCTCCAGGTCGCCATCGCCGGCCCTGCCGGTGTACAAGGGGTGGATGCCCAGCGCGTAGGCGGCGTCGTAGGCGTGGGCCTGCGCCCGCACCGTGGCGAAGTTGCCCTGCTCCACGGCCGGGATCACCAATCGGGTGACTCCGGCGGCACGCGCCCGGGCAACGACGGCGTCGCGATCGCTGTCGAATTCGGCTGCGTCGAGGTGGCAATGGCTGTCGATCCACATCTGTTGATCATCCCCCACTCCCGGTCTGGGCCCGGGCCTGGGGTGGTTGCTCCGGGTCCGGGCATGCGCCAGCCGGAGCAACGTGATACTGTCATTCTGCGTTCGATTCCTGAACGGGGCCCGCCCCGCCGCACCGCATGAAGAAGGCCCCGCTCTACAGCCGTTCGCCGCGCCAGGCGCAGGCCGCCGCCCCGGCCCCCGCCAGCGCGGCGGCGGAAACGCCCGCCGTGCCACCCGCGGCCGAACCGACCGCCGCACCGACGGTTCGTGCGACCCGGGGTGCCCTGTGGGCATTGGCCGGCGGCCTGGTGGCGGCTTCGGCCATGCTGGCCGTGCAGCACTGGCAGCCCGGCCAGCGCGTCATCACGCAGGGCGACATCGACACGGCGGTGCGCGCATCGCTGGAAAAGGAACCCCTGCCTTCGGCCGCGGCCAAGGCCTACCAGGCGATCATTCCTTCCGTCGTGCGCGTCACCGGCTACATGCGTGACAGCGACGATGGCGACGAAGAAAAGGACAGTGGCGCCGGCCCCGACCGCAGCGAAGGCCGCAGCGTCGGCACCGGTGTCGTCATCGTCGACAACGGCACCATCCTCACCAACCTGCATGTCGTGCTCGGCGCCAAGCGGCTGCGGGTGCGGTTTTCCAACGGCCTCGTGAGCGACGCCCAGCTGGTCGGTGCCCAGCCCGAGAACGACCTGGCCGTGCTGCGCGCCAGCAAGCTGCCCGACGACCTGCAGGCCGCCACCATGCGGTCTACCGCCGACCTGATGCCGGGCGACCATGTCATCGCCGTCGGCAACCCCTTCGGCATCGGGCCCTCGGTCAGCTATGGCGTCGTGTCGGGACTGAAGCGCGAATTCCGCTCGCCCGAGGGCGAAAAGACGCTGACCAACCTGATCCAGTTCGACGCCGCTGCGAATCCTGGGAACTCCGGCGGCCCCTTGGTCACCATGGATGGCAGCGTGGTGGGGGTGGTCACGGCCATCCTCAACCCGTCTGACCAGCGCACCTTCATCGGCATCGGTTTTGCTGTGCCCATCGAAAACGCCGCCTCCGCCGCCGGGATGCCGCCGTTCTAGCCCTTCCTTCCCAAGCCTTGTCCAGTCTTCCAGGAACTCCCATGCAGAACAACGACGCTGAATCGACCGCCACGCTGATGGAGCGTGTGCTCTACGAAGTCAAGCGTGTCGTCGTCGGCCAGGACCGCTTTCTCGAACGTGTGCTGGTGGCCATGCTCGCCCAGGGCCACCTGCTCGTCGAAGGTGTGCCCGGCCTGGCCAAGACGCTGACCGTGAAGACCCTCGCGCGCACCATGCGCGGCAGTTTCAAGCGCATCCAGTTCACGCCCGACCTGGTGCCGGCCGACCTGGTGGGCACGCGCATCTACAACCAGAAGACCGGTGAGTTCGGCACCAGCCTGGGCCCGGTATTTGCCAACCTGGTGCTGGCCGACGAGATCAACCGGGCGCCGGCCAAGGTCCAGAGCGCACTGCTCGAAGTGATGCAGGAACGCCAGGTGACGATTGCCGGCGAGAGCCACAAGGTGCCCGAGCCCTTCGTGGTGATGGCCACGCAGAACCCGATCGAGACCGAGGGCACCTACCCGCTGCCCGAAGCGCAGGTCGACCGCTTCATGATGAAGGTGCTGGTCGACTACCCGACGGAAGAGGAAGAGTTCGTCATCGCCGAGCGAGTCACCGGCGCGGCGGTCGAGATCAACGCAGTGGCTGACACCTACGCCCTGGCCGCGCTGCAGCGCGAATGCCGTGCCGTTTTCGTCGACCCTGCGCTGATGCAATACGCCGTCAAGCTGGTCGGCGCCACGCGCAGGCCCGACAAGTACGGCATGGCCGACGCGGCGAAGTACATCACCTACGGCGCCAGCCCGCGCGCCACCATCGGCCTGATCGAAGGCGCGCGCGCCATGGCCATGCTGCGCGGCCGCAAGTACGTGCTGCCCGAAGACATGGCCGACCTCGTGCCCGACGTGCTGCGCCACCGCATCTGCCTGAGCTACGAGGCCCTGGCCGAAAACGTCAGCGCCGAGGACATCATCGCCCGCGTCCTCAAGGCCGTGCCCTTGCCCGACAAGCCGCTGGCCCATCCCAGGGAAGGTGCGGCGCATGGCTGAGGCCGTCGTCAGCCAAGCGCCACAGACCCGCGCCGGCGCACCGGTGCCGGTGCCCGAGCTGCTGCTGCGGCGCCTGGAATGGACGGTCATCCGCCGGCTCGACGGCCTGCTGCAGGGTGACTACCGCACGCTGTTCCGCGGCAGCGGCGTCGACCTGGCCGACCTGCGTGAGTACCAGCACCACGACGACGTGCGCCACATCGACTGGAACGTCACTGCGCGGCTGCAGCAGCCGTATGTGCGCCAGTTCGTCGAAGACCGCGACCTGACAGCCTGGTTCCTGCTCGACCTGTCGGGCAGTGTCGACTTTGGCAGCGGTGACGTCACCAAGCTCAATGTCTCTGCCGGCTTCGTGGCCACTCTCGCACGTGTGATCACGCGCCACGGCAACCGTGTCGGTGCCATGTTCTTCGGCCACCAGGTCGACGCCGTGCTGCGACCGGGCGCCAGCCGCAACCATGTGCTGAACCTGCTGCGCCGCATGCACCAGCCGCGCCCGGCAGCCAAGACGGCCCGCACCGGTCCCGACGGTACCCATCTGGCCCACCTGCTGACCCTGGCCGAGAGCACGATGAAACGCCGCGGTGTCGTGTTCGTCGTGAGCGACTTCATCAGCGCGCCGGGTTGGCAGAAGCCGCTGGCCCGCCTGGCCCAGCGCCACGAGGTCGTGGCGGTGCGGCTGTTCGACCCGCTCGAGATGGCCTTGCCTGACGTTGGCCTGGTGACGGTGGAAGACGCCGAAACCGGCGAACAGCTGTTCATCGACGCCGCCGATCCGGCCTTCCGCGAGCGCTACGCAGCCGTGGCCGAAGAACAGGAAGCGCAGCTGATTGCCGACCTCTCGGCCAGCGGCGCCGACATCCTGGAACTGGCCACCGACGACGACCTGCTCGACGCCCTGCTGCGCTATGCCGACATGCGGCGCCAGCGTGCGCGCATGCGCAGTGGCCGGCGCTTCCCCGCCCACCTGCAGCGTGCCCGCGCTTCGTCCGGCGTGCTTATCGGCACCACCTCGCCCCTGGAGGCCGCACCATGACATTCATCTGGCCCTCGATGCTGTGGCTGTTGCTGGCCTTGCCGCTGCTGGTGCTGGCCTACCGCTGGATCCTCAAGCGCAAGCGCCGCACGACTGTGCGCCTGGCCAGCATCAATGTCGCGAAGATGGCGCTCGGCTCGGGCCCGGGCTGGCGCCGCCACGTGCCACCGCTGCTGCTGCTGCTGGCCCTGGCGGCACTGCTGCTGTCGGTGGCGCGGCCCACGGCCATCATCACGTTGCCGCTGTCGGAACGCACCATCATCCTGGCGATGGACGTGTCGGGCAGCATGCGCGCCGAAGACGTCAAGCCGAACCGGCTGGTGGCTTCGCAGGTGGCGGCCAAGGCTTTCGTCGAGAACCTGCCACGCGAAGTGAAGGTGGGTGTGGTCTCGTTCGCCGGCACCGCGGCCGTGGTCCAGGCCCCCACCACCAGCCGTGAAGACGTGCTCGCCGCCATCGACCGCTTCCAGCTGCAACGCGGCACTGCCACCGGCAGCGGCATCATCCTGAGCCTGGCCACGCTGTTCCCGGACCACGGCATCGAGATCCAGAACATCACCGGCCAGCGCAACTTCCCGGGCAAGGAAATCGGCAAGAAGGACGACAAGGTCTTCACGCCCGTGCCGGCGGGCAGCTACAACTCGGCGGCGGTGATCATGCTCACCGACGGCCAGCGCACCACCGGCCCCGACCCGCTGGACGCCGCCAAGATGGCTGCCGAACGTGGCATCCGCGTCTACACCGTGGGCATCGGCACGACCAGCGGCGAGATCATCGGCTTCGAAGGCTGGAGCATGCGCGTGAAACTCGACGAGGAGACGCTGAAGAACGTCTCGGTGCTGACCCACGGCGAGTACTTCTACGCCGGCACTGCCGAAGACCTGAAGAAGGTCTACGAATCGCTGTCGTCGCGCATGGTCGTCGAACGCAAGGAAACCGAAATCACTGCGGTGTTCGCGGCATTCGGGGCTCTGCTGGCCGCGCTGGCGGCCGGCCTGTCGCTGTGGTGGTTCGGCCGGGTAGCCTGATTCAGCGAGCGCTGCGCGCGTTGGCTTGCAGCTGGCCATCGCGCCAGACGTAGACGTCGGTGCCGTAGCGGTCGGCCCCGTCGCGCCAACGGTCCACCACCTGCTTCTTCTGCGCGTCGAAGCTCGGCGCATTCAGCGCATTCAGCGCCGGGCTGGCCACGAACTGCCGGCTGGCAGGGTCGAACAGCCAGTTCAGGAAGGGCGTGTTCGGACCCGCCGAGCGCGACTCGATCAGGCGGATGTCGGCATGGCCATCGAAGTTCATGTCCAGCAGTTCGAGCAGGGGCACGCCTGGAACGATCGGCGTCTGCGTGTCCAGCCCGTCGATGCGCTGCAGCGGCCCGGCACCGGCCGGCGGTTGCACCTCGATGGCCTGCACGTTCAGCCAGAGGGTTTCGGCCGGTGGCGCGCTCGCCTGCAGTGTGAATTGCCAGAGCGCACCCCCGGGTTGCAGCGCGCCCTGCACGTCGACGCGATGGCCCCGCGGCGTGGCTGCCGGGGCCGCCGTCGAGGCTGGCACTGAGGCCGGTGATACGGCTGGAGGTGCGGCCGGTGGTGCAGCCGGTGGTATGGCCGGCTGTGCGGCCGTGACGGGCGAAGGCGCTTCGCGGCACGCCGGCAACGCCAGCACCGCACCGGCAGCCAGCACGGCAGCCCAGCCCGCTGCCTTCAAAGGCCGAGCACCGCTTTGGCGCGGAACAGGTTATGCATGCGGTCGTCCAGGCCGTTGAAGCCACCGTTGATGCGCTTGGTGACGGCACGCACATCGTCGCGCTCGGCCAGCGGCGGCAGGCGGCGGTCGACCCAGAACCAGCCGGCGGCTTCGGCCGAGATCATCGGGTCGTCGGCCACCGGGTCGGGGTTGGACACGTAGTCGACGCCGGTGTACTTGCTGAAGGCGATGTAGTTGAAGCGCCCGGTCAGCTGGATCAGCCCACGCCCCTTGAAGCGCACGCCGTCACCTGGCTGGGTATTGCCCAGGTCGGTGCGGCCTTCGTAGGCGGCGCCGCTGGCGATTTCCTCGTTGTACAGCAGCGAGCCCGACTCGTGCCCCACCTGGGCGATGAAATGCGCCATCTGCAGCGGCGTGGTGATGCCGTACTTGATCATGGTGGCCTTCAGCGGCCCGAAGTAAAGCTCGATGCGGCTTTGCGCGGCACGCGGCAGCACCACCGCCAGCTTCTCCTTCGTCGGGCCGGGCGGCAGACCCTGCAGCAGCGCTGCAACGGTGGTGTCGCCTGGCGCCACGATGCGGTCGGACTCGGGCAGTCCGAGCACGCCGGTCTCGAAGGCCGCCAGCGCGTCCAGCGTCTTGCGGCCGATGCGGCCGTCGGTGCCCAGCGGGGCGATCGGCGGCCCGGGGATGCGCGCCAGGTTGTGGTTCAGCAGGATCTGCACGACGGTGACGTCGGCCAGGTCGTTGCGGCCGTTCAAGCCGACCGATGCGGTGATGGGCATGGTGGATGTCTCCTCTTGAGCATTCAGTATCCAACGCTTCACCGGCAAAGACCATCCCGAAAGCCCCGTGAAAATGTCGTTGCGCAAAGCCCGCACGCGGCGCACAGTCGCGGCCGCCGAAGCCCCTTTGCCCCCCCTTTGCCCCCTTTGCCCCCTTTGCAGGAAGCCCCCCCCCGATGAAGCGCATCGTCATCTGTGCCGACGGCACCTGGAACCGCCAGGACCAGATCAGCGAAGGCTCGGGCAAGCGCCGGCCCACGAACGTGACGAAGATGGCCCGCGCCGTCAGGACGCAGAGCGAGGACGGCATCGACCAGGTCGTCTACTACCACAGCGGGGTCGGCACGGGCGGGCCGCTTGACCGGATCAGCGGCGGCGCGTTCGGCCACGGCATGGAAGACAACATCCGGGCGATGTACCGCTTCATCCTCTACAACCACGCGCCCGGCGACGAGCTCTACCTGTTCGGCTTCAGTCGTGGCGCCTTCACGGTGCGCAGCCTGGCCGGCTTCATGCACCGCTACGGCCTGGTGCGCAAGGGCGACGACTACTACGTGCCCGAGATGTACCGTTGCTACGAGCAGGACATCCGCCAGGGCACGCCCGCCTGGGACGGCATCTTCGTGAACAGCCGCGGCAAGCCGCGCATCGAGAAGGCGCGCGAGTGCCCACCCATCCACTTCATCGGCGTGTGGGACACGGTGGGCGCGCTCGGCGCGCCGGGCGTGATGGGCCAGGTGTTCAACAGCCAGCGCTACAAGTACCACGATGTCGAGCTGAACGACAGCATCCGCTACGCCGCGCATGCGCTGGCACTGGACGAACAGCGCAAGTCCTTCGGCGCCACGCTCTTCCACAAGCCCGCGGGCTGGACAGGCACCCTGGCCCAGACCTGGTTCGCCGGCGTGCATTCCAACGTCGGCGGCAGCTACGACCCCGACGGCCTGGCCAACGAGGCCCTGCACTGGATGGCCGGCCACGCCTGCCGCGCCGGGCTGTGCCTGGACGCCAGCTACCTGCGCTTCTTCCAGCCGCGGTTCGACTCCACGCTGAACGATTCCTTCGGCCCGGCCTACCAGCTGATGCAGCTGGGCCGGCGCGCCGTTCGCCCGGTCGGCCAGGAACCAGCCGCGGCCGAGACGCTGCATCGCTCGGTGCTCAGGCGCCGTGACAACAACGACCCGGCGCGCAGCTACCCGGCCTACCTTCCGCCCCAGCCGGCCGCGGCCATCGACGCCCTGCCGGTCGTGGACACGGCAGAACTGACGCCGCAGCGGGCCCCGGTCACGGCTTGACCGCCGCCAGGTCGGGCACCTCGTAGCGCAAGCCCTCGTCGGCCTGCGCCGGGTAGACGGTCGAATAGCCGTACTTCTGCCGGATCGCGGCATCGTCCCAGGCCCCGTTCAGGGTGTCGGCGGCGCGGTAGTTGAACCACAGCCGGGCCGGCAGCTTCTGCTCGACGCCCTGCATCACGACGCGGGCGATGGCCTGCGAGTCCGGATGGTTGAAACGCGCGCCGCTGGTGGACACCAGGAAGTCCTGGCAACGCAGCTTGCGCAACAGGCTCAGACTCAGGTTGTTCTGGCTGCCATGGTGCGGCAGCTTGAAGGCCGACAGCGGCAGCCTGCCGCTGCGCAGCTTGCGGCGGGCGATGAGCAGGTCCACCGCCTGCTCGAGCACCGGTGCAAAGGCATCGGCACCGAGCAGCACGGTCTTGCCAGCGAATTCAGCGAGTACGGCAATACTGCTGCCGTTGGCCGCGGTGTCGTCGGAATCGAAGGGCTCGGCGGCCAGCGCCGGCACGGTGTCCACCTGCGGAGGTACGGGCACCTGGGCCAGGAAGCGCTGGCCGGTGGCCACCTCGCCAGGCTTCAGGCCTTCGGCTTCGATCTCGCGGGCCCAGCTGCGACGAAGGGCGCTCAGCTCCACCGGCGTCGGCGACAGCAAGGTCAGCTCCAGGCCGCCGGGCAGGCGGAATTCCGGCAGCTCGTCGGCTTCGCGCGCCACGGCGTCGGCATCGTCGTCCTTGAAGTCGCGCACCATCTGGTTCCAGTTCAGCTTGTGCTGGACGATCAGGGCCGAGAAGGCCTCGCCCTGCTTGGCATTGAGCACGCCCGGCAGGTGCTTGTAGCCGTTGAACCAGATGTCGCCGAAGGTGACGCCCAGGGCCCGTGCTTCCTTCAGCAGCTGGATGGCACCGCCGATGTGGTCGTCGTCGATGTGGCTCAGGATGAACAGCTCGAAGTGCCGCTGCGCTGGCGGCAGGGCCTCGATGCGCGGCCGCAGATGCTGCTTGTAGGCGCCGGCCGGGCCGCAGTCCACCAGCACCCGCGCCGGTGCAGCCTGGCCGCGGCCGTATTCGATCCAGAGTGCGTCGCCATGGCGCGCGGGCAGCATGTCGATGCGGAAGAAGGCCGCGCCGGTGGCTGCCGGCTGCTTCGGCGCCGTGCTTCGACCCGGCTTCCCGGCCGGCGCGGCCAGCAAGCCCACGGCCGCTGCCGGCTCGGCGACAGCCGCGGCCTTCGCCGTCTTCTTTTTCACCGGCGGCAAGGGCGCGGGCGCTGGCGGCTTGACGGCCCGTTCGCGGGCGCCCTGGCGGTCGAGGATGTCGCGCAAGGCGCGCGCGGTGTCGACCAGATTGATGGCGCCCAGCCGGAACGAGGGCCGCACCGCTTCGCCGAAGGTGGCCAGTGCCGCCTCGAAGCGCTTGTCGCCCCAGAACTGGATGTAGGTGTTCAGCAGCACCATCAGCCAGTGCCGGGCCAGCGAAGCGCCGGCGCGGTCCAGCCGTGTCAGTTCGCCCGCCGCCTTGCGCGCTTCTTCGTCGGCCAGCGTGCGCTCCGTGGTGTCGTCGTGCAGGGTCCGCAGCAGCCACAGCTCGGTCAGGCAGGCCCAGGCCCAGATGCGTTCGTCCACGTCGAGCGACTCGCTCAGGGTGGCACGCAGCCAGAAGCGCGCCGTCTCCCAGGTGCCGGGGGCGTTGGCACGGCCGAGTACGGTGCGCAGGCGCAGCAGCGCCACCAGCGACCGGTAGGGCGCGTTCATGCCCTGTCCGTCCTTGACCAGGAAGCCCAGCAGGGCTGTTTCGTAGTCCTGGATCGCGCCCTCCAGCTCACGGCAGCTGGCGGCCACACGGGCCTCGTATTCGGCCAGCGCATCGATGCGGCGGAAATGGCGGTCGACGGAATTCAGCGCGTCGATGGCGTTCTGCAGCTGGCCGTCGGCCCGCAATGCCAGCGCCCGCATGCCGAAGTACTTGCTCTGCACGGGCAGCCGCGGGATCACCTGGTCGGCCTTCCAGCGGCCGACGACGTCGCGCACCGCAGGGCCGCCGGCCAGGTCGACATCGGGCAGGCGGTCTTCGACGCCGTCGTCGTCCATCCAGGCCGCCAGCATGGCCTGGTGGCACTGGGTGTAGCAGGCCTGGTCGAGCTTGAAGGTGTCGAGGTTCAGGGCCTCGTAGACCACCAGGCTGGCCCAGTCGTGTTCGCCCGAACCCATGCTGCCGTGCAGGTTGGTGCGCACCCGATGCAGCAGCACCCAGGGGTGTTCGCCCCACAGCAGGCCGCTGAAGAAGTCTCGCGCCACCAGCACCGAGCCCGCCTTGGACAGCGGAAACTGCGAGGCCAGCACCAGCGGCACGCCAGCCTGGTGCAGCACATGCGCGATGCTGGCGCCCGGAGCCATCACGCCGGCGGCGCTGTTGGCGCTGTCGCAGGTGGCCAGGCTGACGACATCGGGCCGGTGGATCCGGCCTTCGTGCAGGGTCGTGAAGGCGCTGGCCAGGCGCTCGCCGGAAATGACCCCGTCGCGCGGGTGCAGTCGCAGGCCGAAACTCTTGTCGCCCTGGCTGTCGTCGACATCGCCATGCGCCAGCACGTGGATGCAGGTGTAGCGGTGGCGCGCACATTCGGCGACGACTTCGTCGAAGCGTGGCTTGCGCAGGATCGTCAGCCACTGGCCGAACTGCTCGCGCTGGCCGCCGCGGCTGACCTCGGCCTCGCGGTCTTCCGGGAAGAGGAACGGGCGCACCGCGTTGATCAGTTCCAGGCGGTGTTCGGCAAAGGGCACGCTGTCGGGGGCGTCGGGCGCGGTCTCGGCGCTGATGAACAGCACGCGCGGGTTCTGCAGCCAGGGGGTCTCGCGCTTGGCCACGTTGCGCGTACGGCGCGTCACCACCACCGGCACGCGCGACTGCAGCACCATCCAGCTCTCGGTCCACGCGGTCGGGCCGATGGGCATCTTGGCCAGCTCGAAGGGCAGCAGCGCCAGTTCGCTGGCCGACAGCACCAGGCTCAGGTGGACCAGGGTGTCGCGGCCAGCGTTGTCGCCCGTCAGCGAGCCAGGCAGACGTGGGATGGCGCCCAGCACCTTGGCCATCTCGACGCCCATGGCGCGCAGCTCGGGCATCTTGTCGGCGGTGCGATGGGCCTCGTAGCGCATCACGCCGATGCGGCGCAGGAACGTGGCGTGCTCGAACGGCAGGGTCACGATCCCGGCCTCGGCCTCGTCGCAGATGCCGAGATAGAGCGTCAGCGGTGACAGCAACTGGTTGTGCGAGGGCCCGGAACGCAGCAACTCGACCGTGACGTTGCGGATGTTGATGCTGTCGCCCATCTCGTGCCCCTCGTGTCGCCAGGCCTCATGGGACCGGCTGATGTTCTCGCCGGCGCATGGTATGCCCGCCCGGACGGGCAGGCAACGCGCCTATCGTTCCAGCCGCAACACCTGCCCGCCGTCGCCGTCGGTGACGATGTAGAGCCAGCCGTCGGGGCCCTGGCGCACGTCGCGGATGCGCTGGCCGAAGTCGGCGAGCAAGCGCTCTTCGCCGGTGACGGAAGCGCCATCCAGCGTCAGGCGAATCAAGGCCTGACCGCGCAACGTGCCGGTGAAGGCGCTGCCCTTCCAGCCGGGGTAGCGGTCGCTGGTGAGGAAGACCAGGCCGCTGGGGGCCACCGAGGTCGGCACCCAGTGGCGCAGTGGCTGCTCGAAACCGGCCTTCGGGCCGGGCTCGCCGATGGCCGTGCCGATGCCGTAGTTGCGGCCAAAGGTCACCAGCGGCCAGCCGTAGTTGCGCCCGGCCTGCACGCGGTTGATTTCGTCGCCGCCCTGCGGGCCATGCTCCACCGCCCAGAGCTCGCCGGTCTGCGGGTGCAGCGCGGCACCCTGGATGTTGCGGTGCCCCAGGCTGAAGATCTCGGGCGCGGTGCCGGCCTTGCCGGCAAACGGGTTGTCGGGCAGGGCCTGGCCTTCGGCGCTGATTCGCACCACCTTGCCGATGTGGTTGGCCGGGTTCTGGGCCTCGTCCTTGCCGCTGAAGCGGTCGCCCAGGCCCACCAGCAAGGCACCGCTGCGGTCGAAGACGATGCGGCTGCCGCAATGGTTGCGGCTGCTGATCTTGGGTTTCTGGCTGAAGATGGTGCGCACGTTTTCAAGCCGTGCGGCCAGGCCGTCTCCGACCAGCCGGGCACTGCCCACGGCCGTGCTGTTGCCGCTTTCGCCCGGGCCCGCTGGCTCGGCAAAGGTGAAGAAGATGCGCTGGTTCTGCGCGAACTGCGGGTCGACGGCGACGTCGAGCAGGCCGCATTGGCCACCCGCGGAAACAGCCGGCAGGCCAGCCAGCGGTGGTGAAAGCTCGCCGTTGGCCAGGGCTACACGCAAGCGGCCCGGCCGTTCGGTCACGAGCATGCGGCCGTCGGGCAGGAACGCCAGTGCCCAGGGGCTGTCCAGGCCGCGCAGCACGGGCACCGGCTTGAGCGCGGGGGTCTGCGCCTGTGCGGAAGTGGCAATGGCCAACGGTGCCACGAAAGCCGTCGTGGCCAGTGAGAGCGAGGCCGCGAGAGAGAGCAGGGTTTGGGGTGTCATCGCCGCAATCTTGACACCCCTGGCCCTGCCCGCATGCCGGTCAGGGTTGCGGCACCACGCGCAGCACGCGGCCGGCAGCACTGTCGGTGGCGATGTAGAGCGCGCCATCCGGGCCTTCGCGCACGTCGCGGATGCGTTCGTTCAAGCCCGTCTGCACGGCCTCGCGCGAGACGATGACATTGCCGTTCATGCGCAGCCGCCACAGGGCCTGGCCGGCCAGTGCACCGATGAAGAAGTCGCCGCGCCACTCGGGGAAGACATTGCCGCTGTGAATGGCTAGGCCGCTGGGCGCGATCGAGATCGGCACCCAGTAGGTCAGCGGCTGCGTGAAGCCGGCGCCCGAGCTGGCGCCACCCACTGGCGTGCAGTTGCCCACCGGCGAGCCATATTCGCAGCCGTAGCTGACCAGCGGCCAGCCGAAGTTCAGGCCGGGCAGCGTGCGGTTGACCTCGTCACCGCCCTGCGGGCCATGTTCGCTGGTCCAGAGTTCACCGGTGACGGGATGCAGCGCCGCGCCTTGCACGTTGCGGTGGCCATGGCTCCAGATGCCCTGCTGCGCCGCGCGCCACTGGGCATACGGGTTGGTGCGCGGCACCGTGCCGTCGGTGCTCAGGCGCATCACCTTGCCATGGCCGTAGCGCAGGTCTTGCGCCTTGCCGCGTTCGCTGGCGGAGAAGCGATCGCCGTGGGTGATGAAGATCAGGTTGCCCGGGGCCAGCACCAGGCGGCCACCGAAGTGGTTGCCGCTGGCCACCTTGGGCACCTGGCGGTGGATGACGCGCCAGTCCTGCAGGCTGGTCTCGGTGGCGTCCAGCGTGCCCCAGCCCACGGCCAGGCCGTTGCGACCGGCATCGGCGCCGGTGCCGCGTTCGGCGAAGGAGAGGTAGATGCGGCGCGAGGTGGCGAAGTCGGGAGCCACCGCGACATCGAACAAGCCGCCCTGCCCGCCGGTATCGACCGCAGGCAGGCCCGTGACAGGCGCCGACAGCGTGCCGTTGGCCTGCACCACGCGCAGCTGGCCGCCCTTTTCCGTGACCAGCATGCGTCCATCGGGCAGGAAGGCCACGCTCCACGGGCGGTTCAAGCCCGTGGCCACCGTGGTGACCGTCACGCGCGAGGCCACCGGGCTGTCGGGCGTGACGGTGTCGGCGGCCGCCGTGACCGCGCTGCTTGCCGCAGTGGCTTTCGCTGCGCCGGCGTCAGCAGCACCGGGCGTGGCCGCCAGCGGGCTGGCACGTCCTTCGGCCGTGGCGGTGGGCGCCTCGCCACCGCCGCAGGAAGCCAGCAGGGCAGCCAAGGCAAGGGGCAGCAGTCGGATCGGTTCAGGGCGGTGGGGCATGGGGTTTCTTCTCCTGGGGTGTCGGTGTGTCGGGGGCCGCCTCGATCAGCATCTGAACCCGCTGGCGGCCGTTCCATTCGTCCAGGCCCAGACGGTAGGCCAGACGGATGCGGTCAGGCAAGGGCTGATCGTGACTGAACCAGATGGCGTCACGCTCCTGTCCGGCGTGGCGCAGCTTCAGCTTCAGGTGCTTTTCGCCCACCAGCCGCTGTTGCAGCACTTGCACCTCGTCGCAGAACACCGGGGCCTCGAAACCCTGGCCCCAGACCTGCGCGTCGAGGAGCGCCACGGTCTCGGCGTTGAACCACTCCAGCGCCAGCGGGCCGTCGGTACGCAGGGTGCGCTGCAGCGTGGCGGCGTCAAGCCATTCGGCGGCGACGGCCTGCAGGGCGGCGTCGAAGGCCGGCACACCCCCCTCATCCAGGGTGCAGCCCGCCGCCATGGCATGGCCGCCGAAGCGCAGCAGCAGGCCCGGGTGGCGCTTGGCCACCAGGTCGAGCGCGTCGCGCAGATGGAAACCCGGGATCGAGCGCCCCGAGCCCTTCAGCTGCCCGCTGGCGCCGCGCGCGAACACGAACGTCGGGCGGTGGGCGCGGTCCTTCACGCGGCCAGCGACGATGCCCACCACGCCTTCGTGGAAGCTGTCGTCGAACAGCACCACGGCCGGCGGAATGCTGGCGGGCTCGGCGCCGGTCCACCAGCGCGCCAGCATCACTTCGGCCTGCTCGCGCATGCCGGCCTCGACATCGCGCCGCTCGCGGTTGATGGCATCCAGCTGGGCGGCCAGTTCGGTGGCACGCGCCGAGTCGTCGGTGCACAGGCATTCGATGCCCAGCGTCATGTCGGCCAGGCGGCCGGCGGCGTTGATGCGCGGGCCCAGCGCAAAGCCGAAGTCGAAGCCGGCGGCGCGCGCCGGGTCGCGGCCGGCGGCGCGGAACAAGGCCGCCACCCCGGGCTGCATCCGGCCGCTGCGGATGCGCTTCAGACCCTGCGCGACGAGGCGGCGGTTGTTGGCGTCGAGCTTCACGACGTCGGCCACGGTGCCCAGCGCCACCAGGTCCAGCAGCGCGTCCAGGCGTGGCTGTGACGCCGCGTCGAAAGCGCCACGCTGGCGCATTTCCGCGCGGGTGGCGAGCAGCACATAGAACATGACGCCGACCCCGGCGATGGCCTTGCTGGGGAAGCCGCAGTCGGGCTGGTTGGGGTTGACGATGACGTCGGCCGCGGGCAAGGGCTGGTTCGCCGCCGGCAGGTGGTGGTCGGTGACGAGCACGGCCAGGCCCAGGCTGCGGGCGTGGGCGACGCCGGCGTGGCTGGCGATGCCGTTGTCCACGGTCACCAGCAGGTCGGGGCGCGGGCCGGCAGCCAGCGCCAGGTCGACGATGGCGGGCGTCAGACCGTAGCCGTGGACCGCGCGGTCAGGCACCACATAGCCCAGCGTTGCCGGCTGCGCCCCCAGCAGCGCGAGGCCGCGCAGGGCCACGGCGCAGGCGGTGGCGCCATCGCAGTCGTAGTCGGCAACGATGCAGATGCGCTGCCCGGCGTTGATGGCGTCGGCCAGCAGCCGGCCGGCGGCCGCCGCGCCCAGCAGCGCATCGGGCGGCAGCAGGCGCGCCAGGCCGTCGTCGAGTTCGTCGGCGCTGCGCACGCCACGCGCGGCCAGCAGCTGTGCCAGCAGGGGGTGCACACCGGCCTGCTCCAGCGTGTAGCGCACACGCGGCGGCACTTCGCGGGTCTGCAGGATCACAGCGTCTCCAGCAGCGCGCTGGCAGGAGGCCGCGGACGCAGGCGTTGCACCAGACCTGCCAGCAGGCCGGGGCTGGCAGGCTCGTAACGTGCTGCCGTGCGCTCGCCACACAGCGTCAGGCTGGCATCGGCCGAAGCCGTCGCCAGCAAGGCACGGATCGGCCCTTCGTCCAGCGTTTCCCAGGCTCGCGCCCAGCCTGCCCAGTCGCTGGCCAGCGCGGGCGCATGCAGGCGATCGTCAACCGTCGGGGGCGTGCCGGCCACGGGCTGGGCCGTGCCGCAGCCGCTGAGCCAGAAGGAATTCACCGGCAGCAGGCCCTGCGCCTCGCGCACCTCGTTCAGCGGGTGGCTGTGCAGGACCATCTGCACCTCGCTCTGCAGCCTGCGGATGGCGCGCAGCCCGGGGTCGTGGCCGAGCCAGCGGTCGACATTGCGGCCGATCACGCGGTCCAGCGCCGCGCAGGGCAACTCGGCCAGGCTCTCGTGCGCCGCGTACCAGCGCAGGGCCGAACCCCACACCAGCAGCCAGCCCTGCGAAGTGAACAGGTCCTGCACGGCAGCGAACAGCGCGCGCGACGTGGACTCGTCCAGCATCAGCCCGGCCGGGTCGATCAGGCTCACCTGGTCGGTGCCCAGGTGCCAATGCGCAGGCGTCAGCAGCCCCCAGGCCAGGTCGCCGACGTCGATGCCGTCGGCAGCCGCCGCGCGCGCCGCCCAGGGCAGGCGGCCGTCGCTGCCCTGCCAGCCCAGTGCCAAGGCCAGCGCCCGCTCATGCGGGGGGGACAGGCTCAGTTCGTCGGCCTCGTCGCGCGCCGCCAGCGTCCAGCGCCCCAGCAGGGCCTGCAGGTGGGGCAGCCGCAGTTCCGACAGTTCTGCCCAGGGCGCGGCGCGCAGGGCGGCAAAGGGAATCAGCAACTGCATCGGCTGCATTATCCCGGCTGGCTGGAACGGGGCGGGCCGTCCGGTAGCATCGGCCGCCTATGAACATGCCCTACGAGTGGCACATCGGCTGGCGCTACACACGCGCTGGCCGCGCCGGCCGGCGCAATGGCTTCATCAGCTTCATCAGCCTCGTGTCGGTGCTCGGCATCTCGCTGGGCGTGGCAGCGTTGATCATCGTGCTGAGTGTGATGAACGGCTTCCAGAAAGAGGTGCGCGACCGCATGCTCAGCGTCATCGCCCATGTCGAGATCTTCGACGCGGCGCGCGGCGCCCTGCCCGACTGGCAAGCCACCGCCGCCGCCGCCCGCACGAACCCCGCGGTCCAGGGGGCAGCGCCCTTCGTCGCGGCGCAGGCCCTCATCGGCCGCGGCGACGACCTGCGCGGCGCGGTCGTGCGCGGCATCGACCCCATTGCCGAAGCCACGGTCACCGACCTCGCGCGCACCCAGCAGCCTCTGGTGGGGCAATTGAAGTCCGGCGAATGGAACATCGTGCTGGGCGTGGAGCTGGCGCGGCTGCTGGGTGCGCGGGTGGGCGACAAGGTGGCCATCGTCGCCCCGGGTGGCCAGGTCACGCCGGCCGGTGTCACCCCGCGCATCAAGCAGTTCAACCTGGTGGGCGTGTTCGAGGCCGGGCACTACGAATACGACAGTGCACTGGCGCTGATCCACATCGACGACGCCGCGCGCTTCTTTCAGGTGGAAGGCCCCACCGGCGTGCAGTTGCGCCTGAACGATGTGCAGGCGGCGCGCCGGGTGGGCGGTGAACTGCAGCAGAGCCTGGGCCTGGGCGTGGATGTGCGCGACTGGACCCGCACCAACCGCAACTGGTTCGACGCGGTTCAGATCGAGAAGAGACTGATGTTCATCATCCTCACGCTGATCGTCGCGGTGGCTGCTTTCAATCTCGTCAGCACGCTGGTGATGACGGTGACCGACAAGCGTGCCGACATCGCCATTCTGCGCACGCTGGGAGCCAGCCCGCGCTCGATCATGGGCATCTTCATCGTGCAGGGGGCCACGGCAGGGATCATCGGCACCTTCACCGGCGTGGCGCTCGGGCTGCTGGTGGCCTTCAACGTCGACGTCATCGTGCCGGCCATCGAACGGCTGCTGGGCGTGGCTTTCCTGCCCGGCAGCATCTACGTCATCAGCCGCATGCCCAGCGAGCCGCTGGCCAGTGACATCGTGCCGATCGCGCTGATCTCGCTGGTGCTCAGCCTGCTGGCCACGCTCTACCCGAGCTGGCGCGCGAGCCGTACCAACCCCGCCGAGGCGCTGCGTTATGAGTGAGCAGCCGCCGACCGTGCAGGCGGTGCAGACCATCCTGCAGGCCGACCACCTGGCGAAGCGCTACACCGAAGGCGAGCTCGACGTGCAGGTGCTGCGCGACGTCAGCCTCACGGTCACGCGCGGCCAGACCCTGGCCGTGGTGGGCGCCAGCGGCTCGGGCAAGAGCACGCTGCTTCACCTGCTGGGCGGGCTGGAGGCGCCGACCTCGGGCCGCGTCATGCTGATGGGCCGCAATCTGGCCGAAATGAACGCCGCCGAGCAGGGCCGCTGGCGCAACCAGCACCTGGGCTTCGTCTACCAGTTCCACCACTTGCTGCCCGAATTCAGCGCGCTGGACAACGTGGCGATGCCGCTGCGCATTGCACGCCAGAGCGTGGCGGCGGCGCGGGAGCAGGCCGCAGCGATGCTGGCGCAAGTGGGCCTGGGCCAGCGCACGGCGCACCACCCGGCGCAGCTGTCGGGCGGGGAACGGCAGCGCGTGGCGATTGCCCGCGCTCTCGTCACCCAGCCGGCCTGCGTGCTGGCCGACGAGCCCACCGGCAACCTCGACCGCGGCACCGCCGACGCGGTCTTCGAGCTGATGCTGGCCCTGGCGCGCGACCGCGGCACGGCCTTCGTCGTCGTCACCCACGACCACGCGCTGGCGGCACGCTGCGCATCGACGCTGCAGCTGCAACGCTGAACCCCTTCGCAAGAAAAGAAACCCGATGCGCAAGTTCATCCTCACCCTGGCGACACTCGCCGCCGCACTCGCCACGAGCCCGGCGCTGCAGGCGCAGGACTTCAGCAAGATCGAGATTCAGACCCGCCAGCTCGGTCCTACCAGCTACATGCTGGTCGGCGCCGGCGGCAACATCGGCGTCTCGGTGGGCGAGGACGCCGTCTTCGTCATCGACGACCAGTACGCACCGATGGCCCCCAAGATCAAGGCCGCGATCGCCGCGATCACGAAGAAGCCGGTGCAGTTCGTGCTGAACACCCACTTCCACTTCGACCACACCGGCGGCAACGAGGCCTTCGGCCAGGCCGGGGCGCTGATCGTCGCCCACGCCAACGTGCGCAAGCGGATGACGGGCGACCAGCTCATCAGCTTCATCGGGGCGACGCAGCCGGCCTCGCCGAGGGCGGCCCTGCCGGTCATCACCGTGGCTGGCGAGGTCACGTTCCACATCAACGGCGACGAGGTCCATGCCTTCCACGTGCCGAAGGCGCACACCGACGGCGACCTGATCGTGCATTTCCGCCAGAGCGACATCGTCCACATGGGTGACGTCTACTTCAATGGCTTCTACCCCTTCATCGACACCAGCAGCGGCGGCAGCGCCGACGGCGTGGTCGCGGCGGTCGACCGCGTGCTGGCGCTGGCCACCGACAAGACGCAGATCATCCCCGGCCATGGCCCGCTGTCGACCAAGGCCGACCTGCAGGCCTACCGCGACATGATCGCCACGGTCGCGCAGCGCATCCGCGAACAGCGCCGTGCCGGCAGGACCGATGAGCAGATCCGGGTCGCCGGGCTGGCGGCCGACTACGACGCGAAATACGGCGGCGGCTTCATCAAGCCCGAGCGTTTCGTGCAGATGATGCTCGACGCCGTGCCACGCTGACGCCGCGGCTGCCGGACAATCGTGGCGTGTCAGCCCGCATCCCCACCCATCTCACGAACGCCGACCTCCACAGCCACAGCAACGTCAGCGACGGCACGCTGTCGCCTGAGGACTTGGCCGCGCGCGCCCATGCGCAGGGCGTCGAACTCTGGGCCTTGACCGACCATGACGAAATCGGCGGCCAGCGGCGTGCCCGCGACGCCGCCTTGGCGCTGGGCCTGGGCTACCTGACGGGCACCGAGATCTCGGTCAGCTTTGCCGGAGAGACCGTGCACATCGTCGGCCTGGGTTTCGACGCCGACGACGCCGCCCTGCAGGCCGGCCTGGCGGCCACCCGCGGCGGCCGCCTGGCGCGGGCCCATGCCATGGCCGACAGCCTGGCCCGAGCCGGCGTCGGTGGCGCGTTCGAAGGTGCGCTGCGGTATGTCGGCAACCCCGACCTGATCTCGCGCACGCACTTCGCACGCTTTCTCGTCGAGACCGGCGTCTGCAACGACACCTACGAAGTCTTCCGCCGCTTCCTCACCGAAGGCAAGCCTGGCTATGTGCCGCACCAGTGGGCACGGCTGGGTGACGCGGTGCGCTGGATCACGCAGGCCGGCGGCGTGGCCGTCATTGCCCACCCGGCACGCTACAAGTTCAGCCCCAGCGCCGAATACGCGCTGTTCAGCGAATTCGTCACCCATGGCGGGCGCGGCGTCGAAGTGATGACGGGCAGCCACAGCGAGCCCGAGCGCTTGCGTTACGCCGAGACGGCCGATGAATTCGACCTGCTCGCCAGCCGCGGCAGCGACTTCCATTCGCCCACGGAAAGCCGCACCGACCTGGGCGCCCTGCCCGACCTGCCCGGCCGGCTGCGCCCGGTGTGGGAAGCGCTGGAACACCGCATCCAACGGCCATGACCGGCCCGGGTTCGTCTGCCCGGCACCCCGGCCTGGGCGTGCTGCTGATCGTGGCGGCCGCCGTCTGCTTCGCGAGCATGGACAACCTGACGCGGCGGCTGGGCCCGCTGCTGCCGGTGCTGCTGATCCTGACCGCGCGCTACGCCTTCCAGGCCGTGGTGATGCTGGTCTGGCTGGGCTTCAGCCGCCAGCACCGGCTGCGCACTGCCCACCCGCGCTTCCAACTGCTGCGCGGCAGCCTGCTGCTGGCCACCAGCGCGATGAGCTTCTGGGGCGTTCAATACATGCCGGTGCCGGAGTTCACCGCCATCAACATGCTGACGCCGGTGCTGGTGACGCTGCTGGCGGCCTGGCTGCTGAAGGAAAGTGTCTCGCCGCTGCGCTGGGCCCTGGTGTTCGGCGGCTTCGTCGGCGCGCTGGTGGTGATGCGGCCGGGCAGCGGCCTGTTCGGCTGGGCGGTGCTGTTCCCGCTGCTGGGGGCCTGCACCTATGCCTCGTTCCAGGTGCTGACGAGCCGGCTGGCGGCGCTCGAAAACCCGTTCACCACGCATTTCTGGACCGGTGCGGTGGGCACCGCCATCCTGCTGCCGATCCTGGCCTTCAGTGGCATCGACGTGACCGCGGTTTTCGCTGCAGCGTCGGCGTCGACACTGCTGTGGATGCTGGTCATCGGCTTCCTGGGCACCACGGGCCACCTGTTGCTGATCCTGGCGCTGGGCATGGCGCCTGCGGCAACCCTGATGCCCTTCGTCTACGTGCAGATCGGTGCCGCGGCACTGCTGGGCTGGCTGATGTTCGACCAGCTGCCCGACTTCTGGGCCTGGGTCGGCATGGCCATCGTCACGGTGTGTGGTGCCGCCAGCGTCTGGCTGAACCTGCGTGGCGCCTCGGCCCGGGCACGGCGCGCCGACGCGCCGGTGGCCGCCGACACGTTTGCCGACTGATCCCAAAAACATCGCCCGTAGAAACCCGAAGTCGGCTATAGTCGAGGGCTTGGCTGCTCACGCATGCCATTCGTTCATCCCCTTCGACCTTCGTCACTCTGCATCCTGCAGAGTCGCATTTTTCGGGTCGGCGGCGATGCCGTCGCCAGATTCGGAAAAAGACAAAACAGCCAGCGCGTCCTGCGCCGGACTGCTCCCGTATTGATGCGACTTCACCAGACGGTGCGCCCCATGCATTGGGCACACCGTGGGCTGGCTTTTGCCTGGCCCATGCCCTAGAGAGAACGACAATGAGTTTCGAAACCCTGAACCTGCACGAGACCCTGGTCCGTGCCGTTGCCGACGCCGGCTACACCCAAGCCACCGACGTCCAGCAGCAGGCCATCCCGGCTGCCATGGAAGGCCGCGACCTGATGGTCAGCAGCAACACCGGCAGCGGCAAGACCGCCAGCTTCGTGCTGCCCGCACTGATGAAGGTGCTGGCCGCCCGCGAAGCCTGGGCCGAGGCCAACAAGCTGGCCGACAAGAACCTGGGCCCGCGCCCGAACCGCCCCGCCAACCCGGGCCCGCGTGTTCTGGTGCTGACGCCCACCCGTGAACTGGCCCTGCAGGTGGCCAAGGCCGCCGCCGACTACGGCCGCCACATCAGCAACCTGCGTGTCGCCACCATCGTCGGCGGCGTGCCTTACGGCGCGCAGCTGAAGGCCCTGCGCGGCCCGCTGGACATCCTGATCGCCACCCCCGGCCGCCTGATCGACCACATGGAAAGCGGCCGCGCCAATCTGGGCAGCGTCGACGTGCTGGTGCTCGACGAAGCCGACCGCATGCTCGACATGGGCTTCATCGACCCCATCCACCACATCGCTGCGGCCACCCCGCCGACGCGCCAGACGGTGATGTACAGCGCCACCTTCGGCGGGCACGTCGGTCGCCTGGCGCAGGAACTGCTGAACAACCCGCTGCGCATCGAGATCAGCTCGCAGACCGCCGCCCATGCCGACATCGAGCAACGCCTGCACTGGGCCGACGATTTCGAGCACAAGAATGCCCTGCTCGACAGCATCCTGACCAGCAAGGACATGGAGCAGGCCGTCGTCTTCACCAGCACCCAGCGTGACGCCGACTGGCTGGCCGACCGCCTGGCCGACCTGGGCCACCATGTCGCCAGCCTGCACGGCGGTCACCCGCAAGGCCGCCGCACCCGCGTGCTGCAGGGCCTGCGCAACAAGCAGCTGAAGATCCTGGTCGCCACCGACGTTGCCGCGCGCGGCATCGACGTGCCCAGCATCAGCCACGTCATCAACTTCGGCCTGCCGATGAAGGAAGAAGACTACGTGCACCGCATCGGCCGCACTGGTCGTGCCGGCCGCAGTGGCCTGGCCGTGACGCTGGCCGAGCGCCGCGACACCGGCATGGTCCAGCGCATCCAGCGCTTCACCACGCAGAAGATCCCGGCGACGGTGATCGAAGGCCTGGAGCCGAAGCGCCCCGAACCGAAGCCGGCCCCGCGCCCCTTCGTCAAGCATGGCGGCGGTGGCAACTTCGGCGCACCGCGTGGTGATGCTGGCGGCTTCGGTGGTGGCAACTTCGCCGGCCCGGGCGCACGCCCGGCTGGTCAGCGCCCGTTCTCGCGTCCGGGCGCACCGGCAGGCAAGACCTTCAAGCCCGCCGGCAAGACCTTCGCCAAGGCCGGCCCGCGGCCGCGTTAACCGCGTCAAGTCTCGTCAGAGACTGGCCACTGGCGCTTACTGTGCCGGTGGCCAGCGGTCGCAGGGGGTCAGGACGGGGTGATTCAGATCCCCGTTCACACCGTTCAGGAATGGGCGCCAGCCCTCCCCCAGCACCTGTGCAAACTGCGAGCGTGGCACGTTCAGCACGGCCATGCGGCCGTCCAGCGCGCCGCACATGGCGGGCATTCCGTATTCCATCGTCCAGGCGCACAGCCCGCCGGTCGCTGCAAAGCCCTTGCCCAGCAATTGCTGGCGCAAGGCTTCCAGTCGTTGCGGGAACTCGTTGGGCTTGCACTGCTCGGTTCCCGCCCAGTTCCAGACCGAAACCGTGTCCTCGACGGAACCCAGGCAACTGGCCGGGTTGGTGATGCAGGCGTAGTTCGCCAGCTGCCCGTACTGCACCAGCTCCTGCTGCGTGAACGCGCCCAGCGCATACACATGACCGTCGGCGGACACGCCGAGATGCACGTCCTGCTGCGGGTAGTAGCGCACCTGGTAGTTGCGGTACAGGAAGAACACCGTCTGCGTCTGCGGGCCCGCGGGAAACAGTTCCGGGTAGGTACGCTCGGCCCAGGCGAACCAGTCGTCGGCCGTGAAGATGACCGGCGCGATGGTGGCGGCCAGTCGCTGAGCGCGGTTGTCGGCCAGCGCGGGCGCAGTGTCGGTGGCCGTGGCCATCGCCGCGACAAACGCCCGTGCACGTGGCTCGGCCTCGTTGCCGCCGCCGCAGCCAGCCAGAGCCATCGCCAACAGGCTGCTGGCCAGCCTCCGCAAGCGCGGCCGACCCGAAACCTCCCTGAGACGATCGATGGCTCGGCGCATGCAGCAGTTCCTTCGCTGGTTGGCGGACGCCGGCCGTGTCAGGTGGCCAGCAGCTCGACTTCAAAGATCAACGTGGCGTTGGGCGGGATGACGCCGCCAGCGCCGCGCGCGCCATAGCCCAGGTCAGCCGGGATCGTGAGCACGCGCGTGCCGCCGACCTGCATGCCCTGGACACCTTCGTCCCAGCCCCGGATGACTTCGCCACCGCCCAGGTGGAAGGCAAACGGCTGGCCGCGGTCCTTGCTGGAATCGAATTTCTTGCCGCGGCCGTTGCCTGTCATCGGGTCGTGCAGCCAGCCGGTGTAATGCACCTGGACGCGGCGGCCGGCCGTGGCCGTTTCGCCCGTGCCGGGAATGGTGTCTTCATAGCTCAGGCCGGAAGGGGTGGTGGTCATCGCGCGTTTTCCTTGGGTCTCGATGGGTGGGTAGGGTCGCGCATCATGCCAGTCTCGGCGACCGGCACCCCTGCGCGCAAGCTGTCCCTACGGGCAGGTCGGGCCGCCGATCAGGCCAGGGGCTTGCGCACCATCTCCAGCACCTTGCCGGCGTCCAGCGTTCGCGCCTGGGCCTGGATCTGCGGCAACGCCTGTTGCTGCATCTGGCGGGCATTGCCCAGCAGGTCCTGGTAGGTCTGCTGCAGCAATGCCGTGCTCATCTGCCGGCCACCGCCGTAGTAGCTCACGGCCAGCTGGCCCAGCGCATAGGTGGTCGCAAAGCTCATGGCCATGCCGGCACCGACGCTGCCCACGCCGCGCCCCAGGCCGCCCAGCACCGAGCCCAGCAACCCGCCCACCAGCTTGCGGCCGAACTGTTCCAGGTACTGCCCTGTGAGGCCGACGCCAGCGGTGGCGATGAATTCCTTCACCATGCCGGCGTCCATGCTCACGCCATGCGCCTGCGCGATACCGTGCACCAGCTTCACCTGCAGCGGGATGATGGCCATGCTGGCCCAGCTTTGCGGTAGCAGCTCCAGTGCGCCGCAGAGCACGGCGCGGTTGAAGATGCTCTTGTCCAGCGCGGCGCGGTCCACGGTCGTGGTGGCGATTGCGGCCGGTGCAGCCACCACCGCATCGGTCTCGCGCGCCAGCTCGTCGGCCTGGGCTTCGAAGCTGGTGTCGAGCGTGCCGCCGAGTTCGGCCTTCAGCCCGGCCAGGAACTGGCGCTCGGCCGGGGTCTGAACGCCATCGGCGTCGCACACGCACACCGCCAGCTCGTAGGCCAGCTGGCGCTGTTCAGGCGCCTTGAGCGTGGCCACGGCCTCGGGCAGGCCCAGGCGCTTGAGCAGGATGTCCTGCATCAGCGCAGCGACGTTCAGGCCCTGCGACTGACCGCCCAGGTTGGCGGCGATGCGCTTGACCTCGTCGCGCTCGGCCTCGGACTTGTTGCCGTCGGCAAAGGCGGCCAGCAGGGCCACGGCAAGCAGGGCACGTTGTTCTTCAGCGGTCATGGGTTCTCCTTGGGGCCAATGGGGGGCATGTGGGGATTGTCGCCAGCCTCTGCAAGCGGCCAGCGATGCCCCCACTCGGCGGCGGCATGGGCCAGCAGGTCCGGCAGCCTCGCGTCGGGCGCAGCGGCCAGGCCCTGGCCCAGTACCGCCAACGCGGTGCGCACGGCAGCGGCCGGGTCGCGCAGGTCCAGCGCTGTGGCGCCGTTCTGCTTGCTGAGCTTGTGGCCGTCGGCGCCCAGCACCAGCGGGGTGTGCAGGGTGCGGGGCGTGGGCAGGCCGAGTGCACGCTGCAGAACGATCTGGCGGGCCGTGTTGTCGGCCAGATCCTCGCCACGCACAACGTCCGTGATGCCTTGCGCGGCGTCGTCCACCACCACCGCCAACTGGTAGGCCCACAGGCCGTCGGCACGCCGCAGCACGAAATCACCGACCTCGGTGGCCACGTCCTGGCGCTGCGCGCCCAAACGGCGATCGTGCCAGCCGACCACACCCGGCGGAACGCGCAGCCGCCACGCCCGTGCCGGGCGACCGGCCAAGCCGCCCCGGCACGTGCCCGGGTACACGCGCTCGCTGTCACGCGCTGGCGCCAGCCCCAGCGCCGCCAGGGCGCCTTCGATCTCGCGCCGGGTGCAGGCACAGGGGTAGGCCAGGCCGGCATCGACCAGCTGGTGCAGGGCCTGCTTGTAGGCCGCTTCGCGCCGCGACTGCCACCAGGGCGGCTCATCCGGCACCAGACCGCAAGCGGCAAGCTGGGACAGGATGACTTCGCCCATGCCGGGCGGGCAGCGCGGCCGGTCGGCGTCTTCGATGCGCACCAGCCAGCGGCCGCCCCTGGCCCGCGCGTCCAGCCAGCTGGCCAGCGCCGCCACCAGCGAACCGGCGTGCAGGGGCCCGGTGGGCGACGGCGCGAACCGTCCCGTGTAGGGGCCGATGCAGCGCCCGACGTCGGGCCCGACAGGCGCAGGCATAGGGCTTGGAACCGGCGCGGTCAGTCCAGCGGCCCGGCGTGGCGTTCCAGCAGCGCCCGCCGGGTGGTCGGGCTTTCCAGCTGCTGCAGCCACCACTGCAGCGCCCGGCCCAGACCCATCGCACCCGGGTCACCACGCTCGGCGCGCCAGGCGTAGTGCAGACGGGCGCCGAACGGCCCGCGTGCCGTGGGTCTGCTGACCAGATGGCCTGCAGCCAGGTGCGGCCGCGCCAGCGGTTCAGGCACATAGCCGCAGCCCAGGTTGCGCAGCAGCGCTTCGAGCTTGGCACGCATGCTCGGCACGGTCAGCACATCCTGCCCAGGAAGCAGATTCACGGTCATCGGCGTCGTGCGCTGGGCGGTGTCGGCCACGGCCACGGCGCGGTGGTGCACCAGTTGCGCGTCGTTGAGAACGCCTTCCACCTGCGCCAGCGCATGGTGTGGCGCCATGCAGTAGACGAAAGGCACCTCGCCGAGCGGCCGAAGCTCGATGCCACCCGGATTCGGGTGTTCGTCACTGACGCCAATGGCCAGGTCGGCCTGGCCCGACACCAGTGCCTCCCAGGTGCCGGCCAGCACGTCGGTGCGCAGCCGCAAGCGCGTGGCCGGGCCCGCTTCACTGCTGCTGGTGCTGGTGCTGGTGCTGCCGAGCCCGTCGCGCACCTCGCAGAAGGCCTGGACAAGTTCGAAGACCGTGGGCATCGACAGGATGTCCTCGACGCTGATCGACAGCTGCGTTTCCCAGCCGCTGGCCACCCGGCGCACGCGGTTGGCCACCGCGTCCATCTCCTGCAGCAGCCGGCGGCCCTCGAACAGCAGTTCGCGGCCGGCGGCCGTCAACTGGGCCTGGCGCGAGCTGCGGTCGAAAAGCAGCACGTCCAGGGCGTCTTCGAGCTGCCGCACGCTGTAGGTCAGTGCCGATGGCACCTTGCCGAGTTCACGTGCGGCGGCGGCAAAGCTGCCGGTGCGCGCAATCGTGTCCATCATCGCCAGGGCGTCGGGGGTCAGGGCTTGGCGTCGGTCGGTCATCCCTTCATCTTATTTGAACGGGTTCATCAAGGCCGCGCCACCGCTGCGGGGGCGACGCTGCCTACATTGGTGGCCATGGGATTCACGTCCCGCCACGCAACGAAGGAGACCCGATCATGCTGACCCTGCGCAAGTCCGGTGAACGCGGCTATGCCGACCACGGCTGGCTCAAGAGCTTCCACAGCTTTTCCTTCGCCGACTACTACGACCCGGCGCACATGAGCGTGGGCAACCTGCGTGTCATCAACGAAGACCGCATCGCCCCCGGCACCGGTTTCGGCACCCATGGCCACCGCGACATGGAAATCGTCAGCTACGTGCTCGACGGCGCCCTGGCGCACAAGGACAACATGGGCAACGGCTCGGGCGACCGCAGCAAGGCCGACGGCGTCATCCGCCCTGGCGACGTGCAGCGGATGAGCGCCGGCACGGGCGTGCAGCACAGCGAGTTCAACCACGCCCAGGACCAGGCCACGCATTTCCTGCAGATCTGGCTGATGCCGAACGAACGCGGCATCGCACCCAGCTACGAGCAGAAGCACTTCGACGCCGCGGCCAAGCGTGGCCGCCTGGCCCTGGTGGCCGCACCCGACGGCGCCGAAGGTTCAGTGACGATCCACGCCGATGCGTCGATACGTGCCGGCCTGTTCAGCGGCGACGAGCGCGTGGAACTGGCGTTGGATCCGAAGCGCCGCACCTATGTGCACCTGGTGCGCGGCGGCCTGCGCGTGAATGACCGCCAGCTGCAAGCCGGCGACGCGGCGCATCTGCACGGCGAAACCAGGCTGGTGCTGGAAGGCGGCGAAGACGCCGAAGTGCTGGTCTTCGACCTGGCCGCCTGATCAAGACATTTCAACCGAACCCCACGAGAAAATCGAACATGAAGAATATCGTCATCGTCTTTCACAGCGGCTACGGCCACACCGCCAAGGTGGCGCAGGCCGTGGCTGAAGGCAGCAGCGGCACCCTGCTGGCCATCGACGCCGAGGGCGATTTGCCTGAAGGCGGCTGGGAACAGCTGGCTGCGGCCGACGCCATCGTCTTCGGCAGCCCCACCTACATGGGCAGCGTCAGCTGGCAGTTCAAGAAATTCGCCGACGCCTCCAGCAAGCCCTGGTTCGCGCAGGCCTGGAAGAACAAGCTCGCCGCCGGCTTCACCAACTCGGCCAGCATGAACGGCGACAAGCTGTCCACCCTGCACTACCTGTTCACGCTGAGCCAGCAGCACGGCATGCTCTGGGCCGGCACCGGGATGATGCCCAGCAACAGCAAGGCCGCCACGCGCAACGACATCAATTACGTGGCCTCGTCTTCGGGCCTGATGACGGTCACGCCGTCTGACGCCAGCGTCGACGAGATGGTGCCCGGCGACATCGCCACCGCCAAGGCCTTCGGCGCGCGCATCAAGGAAGTCGCCGCCCGGCTGGCCTGAACGAGGAGTGCCTGGGACGTGGCGCCGCGCGGGGTCAGCGTGACGGCGGCTCCTCGCGCAGCAGCTGCCAGGCTGCCAGCAGGCCGAAAGCGACGTTGAGCAGCGCGACGAAGCCGATCAGCAGCAGGCCCACCATGTTGAGCGGCAGCGCGCGCATTGCCCAGGTGCAAACTGACGACAGCAGGTTGAAGCCCACCATCATCCAGAAGAGCCCGCGTCGGGGCTGCCAGAGTCGAGACCATTGCATAGGGGCCGGAGCTTAGCGAAAGCGCCGGCAGGTCGTAGAGTCGCGGGGTCTTCACCCCGGACTCTGGCCATGCCCCACCTGCTGCGTCTCTTCCTCGCCCTGCTCTGCGCCGGTGCCAACTTCGTGCCGGCCTCTGCCAGCGAGCGTGCGCCCAAGCGCTACACGATCGAGCAGTTCATGGCCACGACCTCGATCACCGGGGCCTCGTTCTCGGCCGACGAATCGCGCGTGCTCTTCAGCAGCAACGCCAGCGGCATCTGGAACGCCTACACCCTGCCCGCCGGCGGTGGCACGCCCCAGGCCTTGACCTCGTCCACCACCGACAGCGTCTTCGCCGTCGGCTACTTCCCCGACGACGACCGCGTTCTTTTCACGCGCGACCAGGCCGGCAACGAGCAGAACCACCTGTTCGTGCGCGAACGCGACGGCAGCGAGCGCGACCTCACGCCCGGCAGCAAGCTGAAGGCGCAGTTCTACGGCTTCACGCCCGATGGCAGCGCCTTCCATGTCGCCACCAACGAGCGCGACGCGAAGTTCTTCGACCTGTACCGCTACGACACGAAAACGTACGAGCGGCGCCTGGTGTACCGCAACGACAAGGGCCTGAACGTGGCCGCCATCAGCCGCGACGGCCGTTGGCTGGCGCTGGGCAAGACCAACACCACGACAGACGCCGACGTCTATCTGCTCGACATGCAGGCCCCGGGTGCCGAGCCCCGGCACCTGACGCCGCACACCGGCAATGTGCAGAACCAGGCGGAAACCTTCACCCCCGACAGCAAGGCGCTGCTGTATCTCACCGACGAAGGCAGCGAATTTGCGCGCCTGAAAGCCTACGACCTGGCCCCGGGCAGCAGCCGCGAATTCGAGCGCGCCGACTGGGACATCGCCTACACCACCTACTCGCGCGACGGCCGCTACCGCGTCACCGGCGTCAACGAAGACGGCAGCACGGTCGTGCGCATCACCGAAGCCGCCAGCGGCAAGCCCGTTGCCCTGCCGACCTTGCCACCCGGCCAGCTGCGCAACGTGCACTTTTCGCGCAGCGGCCAGCGCATGGCTTTCTACGTGAACGGCGACCGCAGCCCCAACAACCTGTTCGTACACGACTTCAAGACCGCGCAGCTGCGCCAGCTGACGCAGAGCCTGGCCAAGGACATCGACCCGGCCGACCTGGTCGAAGCGCAGGTGCTGCGCTTCAAGTCCTTCGACGACATGGTGATCCCGTCGATCTACTACCAGCCGCTCGGCGCCAGCGCGAAGAACAAGGTTCCGGCGGTTGTCTTCGTGCACGGTGGCCCGGGCGGCCAGAGCACGCGCGGCTACAGCGCCTTGATGCAGTACATGGCCAACCAGGGCTATGCGGTGCTGGCCATCAACAACCGGGGCAGCTCCGGCTACGGCAAGACCTTCTTCGCCGCCGACGACCAGAAGCACGGCCGCGAACCGCTGTGGGACTGCATCGAGGCCAAGACCTTCCTGGCCAGCCTGGGCCATGTCGACCCCGAGCGCATCGCCATCATGGGTGGCAGCTACGGCGGCTACATGGTGCTGGCGGCCATGGCCTTCCGGCCCGAGGCCTTCAAGGTCGGCGTCAACATCTTCGGCGTCAGCAACTGGCTGCGCACGCTGGAGAGCATCCCGCCCTACTGGGAGTCGTTCCGTCTGGCGCTGTACACCGAGATCGGCGACCCGGTGAAGGACCGCGAGATGCTTATCGCCAGCTCGCCGCTGTTCCACGCCAAGAACATCCGCCGGCCGCTGATGGTGGTGCAGGGTGCGAACGATCCGCGCGTGATCCAGCCTGAAAGCGACGAGATCGTCGCTGCCGTGAAGAAGAACAACATCCCCGTCGAATACCTGTTGTTCCCCGACGAAGGCCACGGCTTCAGCAAGAAGGTGAACCAGATCGAGGCCAACCGGCGCATGGTGCAGTTCCTGGACAGGCACCTGCTCGGCAAGCCCTGACGGCCGACTCGGGCCCACCGCCGTCCAGGTTCATGCCGCCGGCTACCGCCTTCGTCGCAAGCCGCTGACGCACGCGGCGCCGGCGTGTAGCCTGCGGGCATGACGCTGAACGAGCCCCTGCCGCCCGAGCTGACCGGCCGCGACCATGGCTGGTTCGCCCGCTACCGGCGCTTTCCCGTCTTCAGCCCGGCCTGGGCGGCCGGCCGCATCCGCAGCCTGGGGCTCGCAGCGCTGATCGGCGTCCTGCTGGTGGTGACGCCGCTGATCTTCTGGCCGCCCGACCAGATGCCTGTCGGCGGCCTGCTGCATGTCTGCGTGCAGTTGTTCGTGCCGCTGGTGGCCGGGCCGTGGCTGGGCAGCTGGGTGCGGCGCCAGGGCTGGCCGGCCGCGCGCGAGTGGGCGGCGCTGATGGCCGTGATCGCCGGTGTCGTGTTGGCCGTGCTGGCCTTCCATGAATACAGCGCTGAACCCGTCAAGCAGTGGCTGGCGGAACAGATCGGCCAGGTCGACGAACAGGGCAAGCGCAAGAAGGTCGTGATGTCGATCGGCGTGACGATCAAGTCCCCCGACGAAGCCGCATCGTCCCCGGCAGCAAGCGCCGCCCATGGACCGGGGGGTGGCCTGAGCCCCGAAATACGGGCTGCCAACGGTATCAGCAGCGCCCTGCTGAGCTTCTGGCTGGGCGGCGGCGCCGCGCTCTGGGGCTGGCGGCGCGAACGCCATGGCCTGGCCATGCTGGCGCGTGAACGCGAGCTGGCCCAGGCCCAGGCCCAGCGGCGCGAGGCCGAACTGAAACTGTCGGTGCTGGCGGCCCAGGTCGAACCGCACTTTCTCTTCAACACCCTGGCTGGCGTGCGCAGCGCGATCGCCACCAACCCGGCCCACGCCAGCGCGATGATCGACCAGCTCGTGGACTACCTGCGCGCAGCCATTCCGCGCCTGCGCAGCGACGGCTCGGCCCAGGCCACGGTCGGTGCCCAGTTCGAACTGGTGCGCGCCTACCTGGGGCTGATGGCGGCACGCATGCCGCGACTGCACGCGCAGGTGCATGCCCCGGCCGATCTGCTGCAGGCCCACTGCCCGCCGCTGATGCTGATCTCGCTGGCCGAAAACGCCGTCAAGCATGGGGTCGAAATGAAGCTGGGCCCGGCCCAGGTGGACGTGCTGGCCGAACGCACGCCCGACGGCCGCCTGGCGCTGAGCGTGCTGGACGATGGCGTCGGCTTCAGCGACACCACCACCGGCAGCGGCCTGGGCCTGACCAACATCCGTGAACGCCTGGCCCAGCTCTACGGCGACCGCGCCTGCCTGACCCTGAAAAGTCGCCCGCAGGGCGGCGTGGCCGCCACCCTGACCCTGCCCCTGGAGATGAGCTGATGCGCCAGCCCACTGCACTGATCGCCGACGACGAAGACCTGCCGCGCGCCGAGTTGCGCCGCATGTTGGCCAGTGCCTGGCCGGAACTTCGCATCGTGGCCGAATGCGAGCATGGCCCGGCGGCGGTGGAGGCGCTGGACGAACATGCACCCGACATCGCCTTTCTCGACATCCGCATGCCTGGCCTGAGCGGCCTGGACGTCGCCCGTGCCGCCAGCGGACGCTGCCACGCGGTATTCACCACCGCCTACGACAGCCACGCCATCGAGGCCTTCAACGCCGGGGCGGTGGACTACCTGCTCAAGCCCGTGCGCGCCGACCGCCTGGCGCAGACGGTCCAGCGGCTGCAGGCCCGGCTGCAGGCCCAGACCAGCGCGCCTGACCTGAGCGGCCTGGTCGAACAGCTGTCGGCCCAGCTGCAGCGGCGCCACAGCGAGGGCACGGGCGCTGGCATCGGAGCATCGGCGCCGCGCCTGCGCTGGGTCAGCGCCAGTGTCGGCGACGTCATCAAG
Organism: Rubrivivax sp.; assembly: GCA_022842595.1. Lineage (GTDB taxonomy): Bacteria > Pseudomonadota > Gammaproteobacteria > Burkholderiales > Burkholderiaceae_C > Rubrivivax. The sequence goes on along the minus strand of JALHPF010000002.1, from coordinate 102,135 downwards.
ATGTTCAGCATCGACGAAGTGCTGTTCTTCCAGAGCGACGAGAAATACACGCGCGTGGTCACGGCCCATGACGAGGCCCATGTTCGCAAGGCGCTGAAGGACATTGCCGAGGGCCTGGACCCCGACGTCTTCTGGCAGATCCACCGCGGCGTCATCGTCCGCGCCGACGCCATCGGCCGGGCGCAGCGCGACGACACCGGGCGCATCACGCTGCAGCTGAAGCAGCACGCCGAGCGGCTGCTCGTGAGCCAGGCCTATACCTGGCGTTTCAAGCCGATGTAGCTGCGCCACCTGTGCTCGGGCGCGGCGTGTCTGATCCATACTTTCACCATGGAGATGACACTGGAGTCGCGGACGCTGCTGGACGCCGTGCCCGCGCCCTTGTTGTGCGTGGGCAGCGGTATGCAGTGGGCCTGGGCGAATGCCGCCGCCCGGGCCCTGGCACCCACGGCCAGGCCGGCTGAATGGGTCGCCTGGGCGGCCTGGCTGGCGGACGCAGCGCTGTCGCCGAACCCTGCGGGTCAGGGGCTGGACTTGCGGCTGCCAGGCCCGACTGAACCGGCAGCGCCCGCCGCCTGGGTGCGGGCCCTGGCGCAAGCGCGGCCCGAAGGCGGCTGGATGCTGAGCTTGCAGCCCATCGATGCGCTGCGAGCGGCCCAGGCCGAAGTCGCGCGACTGCAGGAATCGCTGGACCTGGCCCGCGACTTCGGACGCCTGGGCCTTTGGGAACGTGACGCGCGCACGCTCGCCGGCACCTGGGACCGCCAGGTCCAGATGCTGCGCGGGCTGGCCGCCAGCGATGGCAGCGCGCCGAGCTTCGAGGACAGCCTGCAGCAGGTGGCCCTGGCCGACCGCGCCGGGCTTGAACGGGCCTTCCTCCAGTCCCTGCGCCAACCCGGCACCTACAGCCACCGGTTCAGCCTGCGCACGCCGGAAGGCACCCTGCGGCGCGTGCACTCGCAATGGCGAGTGAAGGCGGGGCCCGACGGCGTGCCCGCACGCGCCATCGGCCTGATGGTCGACGACACCGAGACGCTGGCGCTGGCCGGCGTCTCGGGCGAGATCGAATCACAGCTGGCGCTGGCGGTCGACCTGGGCCGCATCGCGATCTGGCGCCACGATCTGCGCACCCAGCGCATGAGCTACAACAGCCAGGCCTGGGCGCTGCTCGACATGCCGCCGCGCCCCGAGGACATGTCGATCGACGACGTGCGCGCGCTCATCCACCCCGACGACCTGCCCGCCGTGCAGGCCTCGGCGCACCTGGCGATGACGAGCGAAAAGCCGGTCGATGTCGAAGCCCGCTACCGCCGCGCCGACGGCGGCTGGCGGCAAGTGCTGACACGGCGCGTGCTGCAGCGCAGTGCCACGGGCGAAGCCCTGGCCTTCGTTGGCGTGTCGATGGACGTCACGGACCGTCGCGACGCCGAAATCGCGCTGCGCAACGCGGCCGAGCGTGTCGCCCTCGTGACGCGATCAGCGGGCATCGGCACCTGGGAAGTCGACCTGCGCAGCGAAACCGCGTACTGGGACGAACAGATGTGGGTGCTGCGCGGCCTGCCGCCGCAACGTCACGCCATGAGCCCGGTCGAGCGCATGGCGATCGTGCACCCCGACGACCGTGACCGCGTGATGGCGCTGCACCGGGTGGCCGTGGAACAGCAGAAGCAGGCCGACTACGAATTCCGCGTCGTCTGGCCCGACGGCCAGGTACGCTGGCTCGCCACGCGCTCGCAGACCCTGCGCGACGACCAGGGCCAGGCGGTGCGGCGCATCGGCGTGAACTGGGACGTCACCGACGCGCGCAACGCTGCTGCAATGCGCCATGAACGTGAGATCGCCCAGCGCGAAAGTGCGGCCAAGAGCCAGTTCATGGCGCGTATCAGCCACGAACTGCGCACCCCGCTGAACGCCGTGCTGGGCTTCACCGAACTGCTGCTGACGGACGAGGGCGAGAGCGCGCCGGACGCCAGCCTGCGCCAGCGGCGGCTGCAGCATGTGCAGGCCGCGGGCCAGCACCTGCTGCGCCTGATCAACGACGTGCTCGACCTCGCTGGCCTGGAGACCGGCGAATTGCGGATCAACCTGGAACCCGTGGCGCTGGCCGCGGTGCTGCGCTCGACGTTGCCGATGCTGGAACCGCAGCTGCAGGCACGACAGATCAGTCTGCTCACCGACATCGATCAGACTCCCGGCTTGCCAGGACTGCAGGTAGCGGCCGACACCATGCGGCTGCGCCAGGTGCTGCTGAACCTGCTCAGCAACGCCATCAAGTACAACCGCGCCGGCGGCCGCGTCGAGGTGCAAGCCTGGCCGGCTGGCGACGAAGTCCATCTGCGTGTCAGCGACACCGGCTGCGGCATGAACGCCGAGCAATTGCGCCACCTCTTCGAGCCCTTCAACCGCCTGGGTGCCGAGGCCTCCGGCATCGAAGGCTCGGGCATCGGACTGACGATCGCCCGGACCTTGGCCGAACGCATGGGCGGCCGGCTGGAAGTGCAAAGCAAGCCCGGCGAGGGCAGCAGCTTCGTGCTGAGCCTGCGGCGCGCGCTGCCGCCCACGGTTCAGACCGGGCCCAGCGAGGCTTCGCGCGCACCAAGCGCTGCGCTGGCACCGGCACGGGCACCGGCACCGGCCGCTGCGCGCCACCAGGTGCTGTACATCGAGGACAACCCGGTCAATGCGCTGATCATTTCCGAGCTCCTGGCCCGCCGCCGCGACATCGATCTGCATCTCGCCGCGGACGGCACCAGCGGCCTGGCCCGTGCCCGCGAACTGCAGCCCGAACTGCTGCTCCTGGACATGCAGTTGCCCGACATCAACGGCCTGGAGGTGCTGGCGCGGCTGCGGGCCGATGCGGCCACTGCACGCATCCCGTGCATGGCTCTGTCGGCCAACGCCATGCCCGACGACATCGAGCGCGCGCTGCGCGCCGGCGCTGCCGCCTACTGGACCAAGCCGCTGGACTTCAGCGCCTTCATGGCCGCGCTCGAAGCCCGGTTCGGACCTGCGCCGGTGTAGTCAGGCCGGCGCGGCTTCGAGCAGGCCGCGTTTCTTCAGCAGGGGCTGCACGGTCGGCCCGCGGCCGCGGAAGGCGGCGTAGGCTGCGCCAGGCGCCACACTGTTGCCACTGGCATAGATGTGGCGAAGCAGCCGCTCGGCCACCGCGGGGTCGAAGGGGCTGCCGGCTTCGGTGAAGGCGTCATAGCCGTCGGCGTCCAGCACCTCGGCCCACAGGTACACGTAGTAGCCCGCGGCATAGCCGCTGCTGGCAAACAGGTGCTGGAAATGCACCAGGCGGTGGTTCAGGCCCACGGCGTGCGGCAGGCCGGCGCGCTGCAGCATGTCGGCCTCGAAGGCGCACAGGTCGGCCGGGGGTTCGGCCTCGGGCAGCGCATGCACGGCCATGTCGACGAGCGCGCTGGCGGTGTAGCGCACCGTTTCATATCCCTGGTTGAAACGCTGCGCGCGCTGCAGCCGCGCCACCAGCTCGGCCGGGATGGGCTCGCCGGTCTGCCAATGGCGGGCATGGCGCTGCAGGACTTCGGGTTCGGTGATCCAGTGCTCGAAGATCTGCGAGGGCAGCTCGACGAAGTCGCGCAGCACCTGCGTGCCCGACAGCCGCCGGTAGGTGACATCGCTCAGCAGCCCGTGCAGCCCATGGCCGAATTCATGGAAGAGCGTGCGCGCGTCGTCCATCGACAGCAGCGTGGGCTGGCCTTCGGCTTCGGCGGCCTTGGCAAAGTTGTTGTTGTTCAGGATGACCGGCAGCGTGCCCGGCTCGTTGCCGGGGCCGCCGTTGCGGCTCTGCCAGCGCAGCGAGCTCATCCAGGCACCGCTGCGCTTGCCGGCACGGGCGAAGTTGTCCTGCAGGAAGATGCCGCTGACCTCGCCGGCCGCATTGCGGACCTCATAGGTCTTGACGTCGGGGTGGTAGACAGGCAAGTCATCGCGCAGCGTGAAGCGCAGGCCGAACAGGCGGCTGGCGCAATCGAAGGCGGCCTGCACCATGTTGTCCAGGCGGAAGTAGGGCTTGACCTCGGCGTCGTCGATGGCGAAGCGCTCGCGCCGCACCTTCTCGGCGTAGAAGCGCCAGTCCCAGGGCTCGAGCGTGGCCTGCACGCCTTCGGCCTGCATCAGGGCCAGCAGCTGCTGCTGTTCGCGGTCGACGGCGGCCAGCGCACGTGGCCACACTTCACCCAGCAGTCCCTGCACCGCCGCGTGCGTGCCGGCCATGGTGTCGGTCAGCGCGTGGTCGGCGAAGCAGGCGTGGCCATGCAGGCGCGCCTGCTCGTTGCGCAGGCGCAGGATGTCGCGGGCCACCTCGCGGTTGTCGTGCTCGCCGGCATGTTCGCCGCGGCGGGTCCAGGCGCGCCAGGCCTGTTCACGCAGGTCGCGGCGTTCGCTGAAGGTGAGGAAAGGCACGACCAGCGAGCGCGACAGCGTCACCACGTGGCCGGGCAGGCCACGCTCGGCCGCGGCCTGGCGTGCCGCCGCGCGCACGAAGTCGGGCAGGCCGGCCAGCGCTGCGGCGTCGGGCAAGGACAGGCTCCAGCTGCTTTCGTCGTGCAGCACGTTCTGCGCGAAGCGGGTGGTCAGGCCGGCCAGCGCTTCCATCACCTGCGCATAGCGCGCCTGTGCCTCGGGCGCCATGCGCGCGCCCGAACGCACGAAGTCCAGGTGCACACGTTCGACCAGGCGCCGGGCCTCGGGCGACAGGCCCAGGCTGGCACGTTCGGCGTGGACGGCATCGACCCGCGCAAACAGCGCCGCGTCCATGTAGACGGCGCTGCTGTGCGCGGCCATCGGCGCGGCCATGGTCCGCTGCACGGCCTGCAGCGCCGGGCTCGTGGCCGAACTCGTGAGGTTGTAGAAGACCGCGGCCACGCGGTCGAGCAGGCGGCCGCTGCGGTCGAAGGCAGCCACCGTGTTGTCGAAGCTCGGCGCCTCGCGCTGGCTGCCGATGGTGGCAAGTTCTGCCCGGTGCTGGCGCATGGCCTCGCGCAGCGCCGGTTCGAAATGAGCGGGTTCCAGGCTGGCGAACGGTGGCAGGCCGTAAGGGGCCTGCCAGTCCTGCAGCAAGGGGTTGGTGACGGCGGTGGTATCCATGCGGCGGTGTCTCCCCTGGGCAGCGAGGCCCTTTTCTTGGTTTACTTGCCCGCCTTGATGGCGATCTCGTCTTCTTCGCGGTAGCGACGGTTGGAACAGGTGCTGACCCAGTCCTTGCGCTCGGCTTCCAGGCCCTGGGCATCGTCGTTGACCTTGTTGTTGCGCGTGTTCCAGTCGGCCACGCGGCCGTCGACCGCGCGCGCCTTCTCGTTGTAGGCCGTGACGCGCGCCTGCAGCTTGCCGACGATGCCTTCCTTTTCCGCTTCGAGCGCCTTGCGCTCGGTTTCCAGCGTCGCACGCTCGTCGTTGATGGCCTTGCGCTCACGCTCGAAGGCAGAGCCGGACTTGCCGCCTTCGTTCAGGCTCTTGACCCGTTCGTTGACGGCCTCGACCCGCACCGCGAAAGCCTTGAACTTGACGTTCAAAGCGTCGGTGGCTTCTTTCTGCGCGGCCTCCATCGCCACGCGCTCTTCGCGGAAGGCCGTCTGTTCGGTGGCCAGCTGGGCCTTTTCGGCCTCCAGCGGCGCGCGCTTGCCTTCGAGTTCGGCCAGGCGCGTGCGGATGGTGGCTTCGTCGCTCAGGCAGGCGCGCAGCTCGTCGCGCGTCATGATGCCGCGGCGCACGCCGCTGGCGGCGCCTTCGGCCGGTGCGGCCCCGCCCAGGCTGAGCGTCTTCGCGCCTGCCTCGGCAGCAGGCTTGGCCGCGGCCTTGGGTGCAGGCTTGGCCGGCGCGGTGGTCTGGGCCTGGGCCGGAGCCAAGGTGCTGAACAGGAAGGCAGCGGCAAATGCCGCATGGGCGGCGCAAGCAACGGAAGCGGCTGCGGTGTGAAGCTTCATGCGTGTCCTCGAAGACATATGGGCATGGGGCGGCAAGCCGCCCCGGCAGGGCGACAATGATGCCATTGCACCAGGCGCCGAAACCCGGCACCCACCCCCAACCGCACCCATGGCCATCAAGTCCACCATCTTCAAGGCCGCCCTGCAGATTGCCGACATGGATCGCGCCCTGTATGCCGACCATGCACTGACCCTCGCCCGCCACCCGTCGGAAACCGACGAGCGCCTGATGGCCCGGGTGCTGGCCTTCGCGTTGAACGTTCCCGCCGACGACCACGACGGCGCCCTGGTCTTTGCCCGGGGCCTGTCCGACGGCGACGAGCCCGACCTCTGGCGCCACAGCCTGGCCGGCGTACTGCGCCACTGGGTGGAAGTGGGCCAGCCGGCCGACGACCGCCGCCTGACCAAGGCTTGCGGGCGCGCCGAACTCGTCACGCTCTACTGCTACGCGCAGTCTGCCCCCATCTGGTGGGCGGCCATCGCACCGAAGCTCTCGCGCCTGCGCAACCTGCAGGTCTGGCAGATTCCCGCCGACGAAAGCGCCGCCCTGGCCCGGCTGGCCGACCGTTCGATGCAACTGCAGGTGACGGTGCAGGAAGGCCAGATCTGGGTCGGGAACCAGAGCGACAGCGTTGAGGTCCACCTGAAGTCCCTGCAAGCGCCGACACCGTAGCCATGACTCCCACCACGCCCACCCGCCGCCACATGCTTCAAGCCAGCGCCGCACTCGTAGCCGGCGCCTCCCCTTTGCTTTCCCCACGCCTCGCCATGTCCCAAACCGCACCTGCTTCAGCCCCCTCCGTCACCGACCCCTACCTGTGGCTCGAAGACGTGCAGGGCGAGCGTGCACTGGCCTGGGTGCGCCAGCGCAACGCGGAAAGCGAAGGCGAACTGCAGGCACGCCCCGGCTTCGAGCAGATGCGTGCCGACATCCGCGCCGTGCTCGATTCGAAGGAGCAGATTCCCTACGTGCAGCGCCGCGGCGACTTTTTCTACAACCTGTGGAAGGACGCCGCCAACCCGCGTGGCCTGTGGCGTCGCACCAGCCTGGCCGAATACCGCAAGCCCAATGCAAAGGACACGGCCTGGGAAACCGTGCTCGACATCGACGCGCTGGGCAAGACAGAAAAGGAAAACTGGGTCTGGGGCGGCGCCACCTGGCTGGTGCCGGACGACAAGGGTGTCTACAGCCGCTGCCTGCTGGCATTGTCCCGCGGTGGTGCCGACGCCAGCGTCGTGCGCGAATTCGACGCCACCGCCAAGCGCTTCGTCGACACCGGCTTCACCCTGCCCGAAGCGAAGAGCAGCGTCGAGTGGATCGACATCGACCATGTCTACGTGGCCACCGACTTCGGCCCGGGCTCGATGACGGAGTCGGGCTACCCGCGGGTCGTCAAGCGTTGGCAGCGCGGGCTGCCGCTGGCTTCGGCGCGCACCATGTTCGAAGCCGAAGTGAAGGACGTCTACGCCTATGCCTCGGTCGACAAGACGCCGGGCTACGAACGTACGCTGTTCGTGCGCGCCCTCGACTTCTACAACAACCGCATGCAGCTGCTCCAGGGCGACAAGCTGGTGCCCATCGACAAGCCGAGCGACGCCCAGCTCAGCTTCTGGCGTGAACGTGTGCTGGTGGAACTGCGCAGCGACTGGAAGCTGGGCGAAACCACCTGGCCACGTGGCGCGCTGCTGGTGGGCGACGCCAACGCCTACCTGAAGGGCGAACGCAAGTTCACGGCGCTGTTCACGCCCACGGCCACGCGCTCGCTGTCGGGCTTCTCGGCCACGCGCGGTTCGCTGCTGCTGACGATTTCCGACAACGTCGCCAGCCGGCTCGAGGAATGGACGCCCAAGGCCGGCCGCTGGACCCGACGCGAGGTCAATGCGCCCTACCCCGGCACGCTGAGCGCTGCCGCCCTGCACGACCCGCTGCTGCGCACCGACACCCTGGCCGAGGCCTACCTGCTGAACGTGGCCGACTTCCTGCAGCCTGACTCGCTGCAGCTCGGTCGCACCGGCAGCGACGACCGTGAACGGCTCAAGGCGCGACCGAGCTTCTACGACGCCGCCGGCCTGCGCGTCGAACAGAACTTCGCCACCAGCAAGGACGGCACCAAGGTGCCCTACTTCGTGATCTGGCCGAAGAACGCCAAGGCCGATGGCGACAACCCCACCCTGCTGTACGGCTACGGCGGCTTCGAAGTGCCGCTGAACCCCTGGTATTCCGGCGTGCAGGGCCGCGCCTGGACGACGCAGGGCGGTGTCTTCGTGCTCGCCAACATCCGCGGCGGCGGCGAGTTCGGCCCGGGCTGGCACCAGGCCGCCATCAAGGCGCTCAAGCAGAAGAGCTACGACGACTTCGCCGCCGTGGCCGAGGACATCATCGCGCGCAAGATCACCAGCCCGCGCCGGCTGGGCATCCAGGGCGGCAGCAACGGCGGCCTGCTGGTCGGCGCAGTGATGCTGCAGCGGCCCGAACTGTTCAATGCCGTGGTCTGCCAGGTGCCGCTGCTGGACATGCAGCGCTATCACAAGCTGCTGGCCGGTGCCTCGTGGATGGCTGAGTACGGCGACCCCGACAAGCCCGATGAATGGCGCTACATCAGCGCCTACAGCCCCTACCAGAACGTGAAGGCGGGCAAGACTTACCCGAAGGTGCTCTTCGTCACCAGCACGCGCGACGACCGCGTGCACCCCGGCCATGCCCGCAAGATGGCCGCGCGCATGCTGGAGCAGGGCCACCCGCTGCTGTACTGGGAGAACATCGAAGGCGGCCACGGCGGGGCGGCCGACAACGGCCAGCGCGCGCAGATGACGGCGCTGGAATACGCGTTTCTCTGGAAGCAGCTGGGCAAGCCCTGAGCTGACGAGGGGCGCGCCGCATGCTGAGCTGGATCGACGAGCAAAGCCCGCTGCCGCCGGCCCACACCGCGCTGGGCGCCGACACCGACGCGCCAGGCCTGGTGGCCGCTGGCGGACGGGTCACGCCGGCGCGGCTGGAGGAGGCCTACCGCATGGGCATCTTCCCCTGGTACGGCCCCGGCCAGCCGCCGCTGTGGTGGAGCCCCGACCCGCGCATGGTGCTGCCCGTGGCCGGCTTCAAGCTGTCGCGATCACTGCGCAAGACACTGCGGCGTTTTGTCCACGACCCGCGCTGCGAAGTGCGCTTCGACAGCGACTTCGCCGCCGTCATCCGCGCCTGTGCCAGCACCCCGCGCGAAGGTCAGGACGGCACCTGGATCGTGCCCGAGCTGATGCAGGCCTACATCGACTGGCATCACCTGGGCCGCGTTCACAGCGCCGAGACCTGGGTCGACGGGCAGCTGGTGGGTGGCCTGTACTTTGTCAACATCGGCCGCGTGTGTTTCGGCGAGAGCATGTTTGCGCACCGCACCGACGCCAGCAAGATCGCCATGGCCGCCTTCGTCGCGGCCTGCCGCGCGCGCGGCGTGGCCTTGATCGACTGCCAGCAGAACACCCGCCATCTGGCTTCGCTGGGTGCCGGCGAGATTTCGCGCATCCAGTTCCTCGCGCAGGTGGCGCATGGCACACGGGCGATGGCGCCGGCCGATTGGACCTATGATGAAAATGCGTGGTCCCTGCTGGACCCCGAAATCCTTCATCCTGGCCAGGCGTGACGCACCCGAAAGAACTTCCGCTGTCGTCGTTGCAGTTCTATGCCACGGCGCCCTACCCCTGCAGCTACCTGCCCGACCGGCAGGCCCGCTCGCAGGTGGCCACGCCCAGCCACCTGATCCACGCCGATGCCTATTCCGGGCTCGTGGCCAACGGCTTCCGGCGCAGCGGCATGTTCACCTACCGGCCCTACTGCGACGGCTGCCGCGCCTGCGTGCCGTTGCGCGTGCCGGTGGCCGGCTTCCAGCCCACGCGCAGCCAGCGCCGATCCATGCGCGACCACGGCCACCTCGTCACGCGCGTGCTGCGCCTGTGCTTCGTGGCCGAGCACTACCAGCTCTACCTGCGCTACCAGAGCGGCCGCCACAGCGGGGGTGGCATGGACAACGACAGCGTCGACCAGTACACGCAGTTCCTGCTGCAAAGCCGGGTCAATTCACGCCTGGTCGAATTCCGCGAGCCCTCGGCCCCCGACGGCGAACCCGGTGCGCTGAAGATGGTGTCGATCGTCGACGTGCTGAACGACGGCATCTCGGCCGTCTACACCTACTACGAGCCCGAAGCCGGCACCAGCTACGGCACCTACAGCGTGATGTGGCAGGTGGAGCAGACGCGCCAGCTCAAGCTGCCGTACCTCTACCTGGGCTACTGGATCGCCGCCAGCCCGAAGATGGCCTACAAGGCCCAGTTCGGCCCGCACGAACTGCTGGTGGACGGCGCCTGGTGGCCTCAGGCCGAAGCCATCCAGAGACTGTCTTCGCCACCGCCGCCCTGGCCGGCGCCGGCGTCCGAACGCAGCTGAGCCACGCGGCCCTCGGCCTGCAGCTTCAGCAGGTGGGCCAGCAGGGAACGCCGGGCCACGCCATGCAGGCTGGCGGGTACGTCGTCGTAGGCCTGCAGCACCAGGGCTGCCAGCGGCAGCGGGCCGCGCGTCTGCAGGGCCTGCACGGTCTGCAGCACCTTGGCTTCGCGCTTCAGGCGGTGGGCGATCAGCTGGCGCAGCACGGCGTGGGGCTGGTCGACGAGGAAACCGTGGCCCGGAGCCAGCCAGTCCAGGTCTTCGGTCAGCAGGCCGTGCAGGGCCTGCAGGTAGGCGGCCATGTCGCCATCGGGCGGGTTGATGACGACCGTGCTGCCCTGCATGACCTGGTCGCCCGTGAAAAGCAGCTTCTCGGCCTCGAGCAGGAAACACAGGTGGTTCGACGCATGCCCGGGGGTATGCAGCACACGCAGCGCCACACCGGGCGCGGCTTCGATCGTCTCGCCATGTACCGGCTGGTGGGCGGGAACAAAACTCTCGTCCTGCCAATGTGCATGCACGGCCAGCCGGCCCCACACCGGCGCGCCGGTGCTGGCAGCCAGCGGCATGGCACCGGGTGAATGGTCGCGGTGGGTGTGGGTGACGAGGATGCGCGTGATGCGCCCGCCGGCCATGGCTGCGGCGTCGATCAGGGCCTGCTGGTGGCTGGCGTTCACGGGCCCGGGGTCGATGACGGTCCAGCTGGCGCCAGCGCCCACCAGGTAGCTGTTGGTGCCGGGCCCGGTCATCACGCCCGGGTTCGGGGCGGTCACGCGCCACACGTTGGGCGACAGCTGCACCGCTGCCCCGGGCAGCAGCTCGCACGAGACATCGCCGCGGCCGTGCGGGTCGAGCCTGGCGATCTCGGCGTAGGACCGGTCGGTGGGCAGCACGATGCGCGCGCCGCCGCTGCTGGCGGCACGCCGTGGCATCGTCAGCTCGACCTGCGGGCGCGCGTGCAAGGCTGCAAAAGCCTCGGCGGCGCTGCTGAAGGCCGCCAGTTCCTTCAGCATCGTTTGCATCGCCGGCAGCAGCTTCAGCTGGCTGCCCGGCCCGGCGTTCACGGCAAAGGGCAGGCTCGACTGGGCACCGTGCAGGGCGGCTTGCGGCGTCGTCCACAGCACCGACTGCGCTTCACCGCCGTCGGCCATGGCCACTTGTCCAGCCGGTGCCAGGGCCGCAAAGAAGCGGGCGTCCCAGCGCTTCGGAAGGCCCGGCGGGGTCAGCCAGTGCGCCGTGTAGGCCAGGGCGCGCAGGTCCAGCCGCAGGTCGAATGCAGCGCAGAGTTCGGCAATGCCCGCGTCCCCGGCCTGCAAACGCTCGCGCCAGGGCTGCAAGGCGGTGTGCAGCACACTGCCCGGGGCCAGGTCGACGGCGTTGCCGTCGGCGGCGCAGGCGCGCAGCAGGCCCACTTCCTCGAAGCTCTCGCGCAGCGCAGCAACGGCATAGTCGAGCGCGCCGTCGGACAGCCTGAAGCGGCGGCAGAGCGTGGCGTCGTCCAGGCCCAGACACCAGGCGTGCGCAGCGCGGTCGCGCGGGTCGAGCACGCCACCGGGGAACACCGCGGCGCCACTGCGCAGGTCGCCGCCACCGCTTTCGGCGCGCACCAGCATCAGCACCTCGAGCCCGGGGCCGCCGCCGGCGGGCTCGCGCAGGAACAGCACCGAAGCTGCCGGCCGGGCGCCGGCGGGCACCTGCCAGGGCGCGTTCAACGGGCCACCCCGCTGGCGATGAGCTGGTCGATCTCGATGCTGGACAAGCCGGCCTCCTTCAGGACTTCAACCGTATGGGCCCCGGGCTGCGGTGCCGGCCGCGGCGCCACGGGCCGGCTGCGGCCGAAGCGCGGAGCGGCAGCAGGCTGGGCCACGCCTTCGACCTGGTGATAACCGGCGCGGGCGCGGGCATGGGCATGCTGCGGTGCTTCGGCAAAGCTCAGCACCGGTGTCACGCAGGTGTCGCTGCCTTCGAGCAGTGCGCACCATTCGTCGCGCCCGCGGCTGCGGAAGATCGCTGCCAGCGCCGCACGCATCGCCGGCCAGCGGCTGCGGTCGTGCTGGGCCTGCACGAACTCGGGCGCCAGGCCGATGCGCCTGGCCAGTTCGGCGAAGAACTTGGGTTCCAGCGCGGCCACGGCCAGGTACTTGCCGCAGGCGGCTTCGTAGCAGCTGTAGAACGGTGCGCCGCCGTCCAGCAGGTTGGCCGCACGTTCTTCGCGCCAGCCAGCGCCGGCACGCAAGCCCTGGAAAAGCCCGGCCATGGCCGCGACGCCGTCGACCATGGCCGCGTCCACCACCTGACCAAGCCCTGAACGCTGGCGCTCGAACAGCGCGGACATGACGCCGAAGGCCAGGAACAGCGCGCCGCCGCCATAGTCGCCCACCAGGTTCAGCGGCGGCAGCGGCGGGCCTTCGGCCGGGCCGATGGCGTCGAGCACGCCGGTCAGCGCGATGTAGTTCAGGTCGTGGCCGGCGGCCTGGGCCAGCGGTCCGTGCTGGCCATAGCCCGTCATGCGGCCGATCACCAGGCGCGGAAAACTCGCCAAAAGCAGGTGGGGCGACAGGTCCAGGCTTTCCAGGACACCCGGGCGGTAGCCCTCCAGCAGCACATCGGCGCGCTCTAGCAGGCGCAGCAAGGCGGCACGGCCGGCGCCGGCCTTCAGGTCCAGAGCCAGCGAACGCCGGCTGCGGGCATGCACGTCGAATTCCGGCGCCAGCGCCAGGCCCAGGCCAGGGTCGACCAGGCGGTCGACACGCACGACATCGGCACCCTGGTCGGCCAGCAGCATGCCGGCCATCGGCACCGGGCCGATGGCGGCCAGCTCGACCACGCGCAAGCCCTGCAGGGCCCCAGTTGCCTCGTTCATGCAGCGAGGATAGCCGCGTGTGCCACCGCGTCGGGGGCCAGGCCCCCTCGGCAGCGGGTCAGAGCCGGCAGATGACGTTGCTGCCGGGCCGCAGGGCCGCGACGTCGACATAGCCCATCGCGCCGGGCGTGCGGGCGACGAAATCGAGCATCTCGGCAACCCCGTCCACTTCGCGCGGCGGCGCGCCTTTGCCGACGTGGCGCCGAACTGTCCAGTAGGCGCGGTAGCGTTCCTCGTCGGTCTGCAGGTAGGCCGCCAGGAAACGCTGGCGCAGCGGATGGCCGCCGTTCAGGTTGACCACCGTCGCCAGCTGGCCGCCGGCCTCGATGGCGCGGCCGGTGTACAGGCGCTGCACGAGCGCGGCTTCGATGCGCGGCAGGTTGGCATGGCCCACGATCACGATGCCGGTGTCGGTCTGGGCCGCGGCGGCCCCGGCCAACAGGGTGGCGGTACCGGCCAGAAGGAATGAACGTCGTTGCATGATCGTTCCTCCTTTCAGAAAGCCAGGCTGTAGGTGAAGGTCGTGGTGCTGAAGTCGGCATCACGCAGGCTTGGCTGCCCAGGCGGGGTGTCGAGCAGGCGCGAGACCTCGCCGACGCCGGTGCGCGCCCATTCCAGCTTCAGCCTGCCGCCCCACGGGGCGTTCCATGAGGTGCCCAGAGCCCAGGTGTGCTGGTCGGCGGCGTAGATCGACTCGGCAAAGACGCGCTGCGAGGCATTGATCTGTGCCGCACCGGGAATGAAGCCCGGCAGCTGCACCGCCAGCAGGCGGCGGTACATGTCCATCTGCGTGCCGTGGGTGCGCAGGCGGCCGTAGCTGACATAGGGCGTGAACTGACCGAGCTCGCGTGACAGCGCGACGTAGCCACCGGTCGTGTTGGCGCCGACGTTGGTACGGAACTGGCGGTTGCGGGCGATTTCTGCTGTCGCCCGCCAGCCGTCGCCGAACTGATGGTCGATACCCACCGTCGTGACGATGTTGTGCAGGCGGTCGACGGTTTCGATCGGCGGGCCGGGCAGGGCTTCGCTGACGCGGAAGTAACCCAGCCCCGGCGCGATCTGCACGAAGGGAACGCTGACTGGCAGGCCGTCGCCGTCCAGCGTCTTGCTGCGCGCGTCGTTGACGCTCAGGCGAGCGGTCGTATCGGCATTGCGCAAGGTCAGGACCGCGCCGGACAGCTTCACGTCGGCATCGCGGAAGTTGGCGCCTGCGGCGAGCTGTGGCGGTGCACCGTCCCGGTTCCAGAATCTAGCGTCGGTGCGGATGCGGCCGCCGTAGATGTCGATGCTGAGCTCGCTGCCACCCAACAGTGACAGCGGCAACGTGTAGGCGGCCGAGATCCCGTCGAACTCGTTCGACGGCGCTACGGAATACATCTCTACCGGCAGCCGGGCCATGTCGTAGGCCACACCGATGTCGAGCGATTCCGAGTGCAGGTACAGCGGCAAGCGCATGCGGCCGGCACGCAGCAGCCAGTCGTTGCTCGGCCGCCAGCCGACGAAGGCCCAGGCGGTGGTGAGAGCGGTGCCGTGGTCGCTGTCGGCGGCCGGCGCCAGCTTCAGCTGTACCGTGGCCGACCAGGCCGGCGTGAAGCGCACGTCAAGCTGGCCGGCCAGCCGGCTCTCGGTCTTCAGGCTGCCATCGCTGTTGCTGAAACGCAGGTAGCTTCCGCCGTTCAGGCCGGTGCTGCGGGCATAGCCCAGCGTCGCGTAGCCCGACAGCGAGTAGTCCACCGCCGCTGCGGCCGGCAGCACCGCGCCCAGGCTCGCGGCCAGGGCGCAGGCCCAGGCGACAAGTCCGCGCTTCATGCCGCCTCCGTCGTGGCCGGCACCGACAAGGCATCGTCGCTCCACTCGCGAGCGATGCGCTGCAGCTCGCCATGGGTGGCGCACAGGCCGGCGACGATCTGCGGGTCGAAATGGGCACCGCTGTGGGCTTCGATGTAGGCGCGGGCAGCGTCGTGGCTCATGGGTTCCTTGTACGGGCGGCGGCTGATCAGGGCGTCGTAGACATCGGCCACGGCCATCAGGCGCGCCGACAGTGGAATGTCCGTTCCGGCCAGGCGGTCGGGGTAGCCCTGTCCGTCCCAGCGTTCGTGATGATGGCGCGCGATCTCCATGCCATAGTGCAGATAAAGGCTGCCTTGCTGGCCCATTCTTGCGGCGGCGCGGCGCAGCATCTCCCAGCCTTTCATCGAGTGGGTGCGCATGACCACCATCTCGTCGTCGGTGAGGCGGCCGGGCTTGAGCAGGATGTTGTCGGGGATCGCGACCTTGCCGATGTCGTGTAGCGGCGCCGACTTGGCGATCTGCTCGATGTCTTCGTCGGTCAGCCGAACACCACTGCGCGGCTGCGCGTTGAGCCAGCGCGCCAGCGTCCGCACGTACTCCTGCGTGCGCCGCACGTGGTAGCCGGTCTGCTCGTCCCGGAACTCGGCGAAGGACACCATGACATGCAGCGTGGCTTCGCGCAGCTCGTCGACCTCGGACAGCCGCGCCTGCAGCTCCGTCTGCAGCCAGTGGTTGCGCTGGCTGAGCGCGTCGCGCCAGCTCTTGGCCTGCAGTTGCGTGGCCACCCGCGCCAGCACGGTGGTGGCGTTGAAGGGCTTGTGGATGAAGTCGGCGGCGCCGCACTCGAAGCCGCGGCTTTCGTCCTCGGCCTGGTTCAGCGCGCTCAGGAACAGCACCGGGATGTGCTTGGTGGCAGGGTCCTGCTTGAGCCGGCGGCAGACTTCATAACCGTCGAGCTCGGGCATCATGATGTCCAGCACGATCAGGTCCGGGCACTGGCGCCGCGCCAGTTCCAGGGCCTTGGCGCCCGAAGGCGCCAGCTGCACGCGGTAGCTCGGCGCCAGCAGGCTGGACAGCAGCATCAGGTTGGCCGGCGTGTCGTCCACCACCAGCACGGTGGGTCGGTTGCCGCCTTCGCGCGTGGCCAGCATGCCGGCAGCATCGTTCATGTTCATGGCAGGGTCGGATCCAGGCTGCTGATGGGCCATTGAGAAGGGCTGCCGCCGCTCGTCATACGGTTGCACGTGGCCAGGGCAGCGTCGAAGTCGAAGCGGCCGATGGCGCGCGACAGACTGCGCCAAGCCACGGGGTCGAGCTGGCTGCGCAAGCCGGCCTGATGCTGCTGCCACCAATCGAGCGCACGGCTGTCGCTGTCGGCCAGCAAGGCGGCGAGTTCGCCCAGGTCGGGCATGTCGCTGGCCGTGTCGCTGGCGACGGCAGGTGGTGTGGCGGGCACGGCGCGCACCGGCATCGCGCTCGGCGCGTCGGCGATGTGTTCGCGCACCGCCGCCAGGGCCATCAGCAGGGTGGCCAGTTGCTGTTCGAGCGGCGGCAGCAGGCGCGAGGCGGTGGCCCTGTCGCGGTCTTGCGCAGCATGCTCCAGCGACTGGGCGGCCTGGCGCAGCGGGTCGTGTGCCAGCGTGCCGGCCAGCCCCTGCAACGTATGCGCAGCGCGTGCCAGGCGGTCCCAGTCATCGTGTGCGATCCATTGCGCCCAGGTGTCCACACCATCGGCGTATTCCTCGGCCATGCCGCGTAGCAGGCGCCGGGCCAGCGCTGCGTTGCCGCCGCAGTGCGCCAGCAGGCGGCCGCGGTCCAGTCCGTCGATGGCCGGCAGGTCCTGGCTGTCCAGTTCGGCCGGGCCGGGCGCCTGCCGGGTCGTGACCGGCGAGGCCAGCATCGCGGCGGGCCGGGCCCAGCGCGCCACTTCGTCGAACAGCGACTGCGGGTCGAAGGGTTTGGAGATGTAGCCCTGCATGCCGCGGGCCAGGCAGCGCTCACGTTCGCCGGGCATGGCATTGGCCGTCATCGCCAGGATCGGCAGCGGGTCGAAGCGCGGGTCGCTGCGCAGCCGCTGCACGGCCTCGGCACCGTCCATCACCGGCATCTGCAGGTCCATCAGCACCAGGTCGTAGGCCTGCGGGCCATCGGCCTGCAGGCGCTCGCAGGCCAGCAGGCCATGCTGGGCCCAGGTGACCGTGGCGCCCTGCGCCTGCAGCAGGTCGCGCGCAACCTCGTGGTTGAGGGCGTTGTCCTCGACCAGCAGCACACGCAGGCCCTGCAGCTGTCGGCGGCTGGGGCCTGGCCGGGGCAGCAGGCCCTGGCCGGCGCCGGCGACCGGGCGCAGCGCGCGGCGCAGGTCTTGCGGCATCAGCGGCTTGTCGATGAGGATGGCGCCGCTGGCGGCTGCGGCCTGGGCGAGTTCGGGGGCGCCGTAGGCCGTCATCACGAGTACGCGCTGGTCGGGCCAGTGCTGGCGAATGCGCGCCAGCAGCTGGCCGCCGTTGGTGTCGGGCAGCACCCAGTCCAGCAGCACCAGGTCGTAAGGCAGGCCTGCTGCCGCCGCCGTTTCGAGAGCCGCCCAGGCCTGCTTGCCGTCGGCCGCGCCGCTGATGTGGCCCACGCTGGTGCCCACACCCATGCTCTGCAGCAAGGCCATGACGGTGGCCAGTGTGTCAGGGCGGTCGTCGACGACCAGCAGCCGCAGCGCGCCCAGCTGGGCGTCGACGCGGGCCGGAACGGCGTCGGGCTCCACCGTCAGCGGCACACGCACGGTGAAACACGAACCCGCACCCGGGGTGCTGTCGACGTCGATGCGGCCACCCATCAAGCCCACCAGGCGCTGGCAGATGGCCAGTCCCAGACCCGTGCCGCCATAGCGCCGCGTGATCGACGCGTCGGCCTGGCTGAACTCGCGGAAGAGGCGGGAGCGTTCATCGGCCGTCATGCCGATGCCGCTGTCGCGCACCGCCAGTACCAGCGTCAGCGGGGCATGGGGCTGGCCAGGCGCTGCGGCTGGATCGGACTCTGCGCCCAGGCTCAACACCACCTGGCCGGCTTCGGTGAACTTCACGGCATTGCCCAGCAGGTTGACGAGCACCTGCTGCAGCCGCAAGACGTCGCCGCGCAGCAGCGCGCGGTGGCCCAGCAGGCTGGCGTCGTCGAAGCGGCACAGCAGCTCCAGGCCCTTTTCCTGGGCGCGCTGGCGAACGAGACCCAGCGCACGTGCGGCCAGGTCTTCGACGCGGAAGGCCGCAGCCTCCAGCGTCATGCCGCCGGCTTCGATCTTGCTGAAGTCGAGGATGTCGTTGATGAGCTGCAGCAGATGCTGCGAGGCCGCCAGCGACTTGTCCAGGTAGTTGCGCTGCACCGGCTGAAGTTCGGTGGCCAAGGCCAGCTGCGTCATGCCCATGATGGCGTTCATCGGCGTGCGGATCTCGTGGCTCATGTTGGCCAGGAAGGCGGTCTTGGCGCGCGCGGCGGCCTCGGCCTGGTCGCGCGCCAGGGCCACTTCGGCCTGGGCGGCGTCGCGCCGGTGCAGGTCTTCGCCGATGGCCTGGGCCATCTGCGCCAGCGTCTGCGACAGCGCACCCAGTTCGGCCACCTGGCCCGGCGCGCCTTCGTATCGCATCTGATAGCGCCCGGCGGCATAGTGGCCCGCCAGCTCGACCAATTCGGCCAGCGGCCGCAGCACCCGCCGGCGCATGCCGATGACGGCCAGGCCGACCAGCGGCACCATCAGCAGATTGGCCAGCAGCGTGGCGCCGATGGCGGCGCTCAGGCCGTCGCGGGCCGAGGCCACTTCCTGCGCGGTACGGCCTTCGACCGCCTGGCTGAACTGGCCCACCGCCTGGATGAGATCGGCGCGAAGTGTCTCGTACTCGACTGAATGCACGAGTTCGATGGCGAAGGCGCGGTCAGGCACGCCGTCGTCGACGATCTGGCCGGTCTGCCGGTCGTAGAGGCCCTGAGTGGCCGCGAATGCCACCTTTTCCAGATTCTGGAGCGTCTTGGACGCTTCCATGAGCCTTTGCGCCGCCGCCAGCTCCGCGGCCGTGAAGTCCTGCTGGCGCAGGCGGTCGAGGGTTGAGCGCGGTGCGAGTTTTGCGTCCGTGGCCGGGGCTCGCCCGCTGATGCGCGCACGCCAGTAGGCCGCCTGGCGCTCGGCCACGGGTGCCGCTTTCTCGCCTTCCCACACCGACAGGATCTCGTAGTAGACATCCAGGTAGCGGGTTCGTGCGGTCGTGGTGTAGCTTTGCACCAGCGAGGCCAGGAGCTCGGTGCCCTGCACCAGTTCGTCGACCTCGGCATGCGCCGCATCGGCGCGCGCGGCGGCGTGCTCGATGCGCTCCTGGGCACCCCGGATGACCCAGAGCCCGACCGTGTTCAGCACCAGCAGCAAGGCCACCACGCCCAGAAAGACGCCCGACAGACGCTTCAGGTTCACACCCACGCGGGGTACGGACTGGCTGGCAACGAGCGGCAGGTTTCGGGGCATCGGGCGGGTGCAGGTTGGCAGCAACAGGCAGCCGGGCAGGAAGCGCCGGCCACTGTTTATCGGCCTGCGGCCGGCACACTGGAACCTGGCGGCCTGCCCCGCGGCGTGCACTCCTGCACATCCTTCACCCCGCGCGCCTCAGGCGCGCGCTGCCTTCAACCGGGTGCGCCCACCTGGAGCGCAGGCGCCGCGTGCGCAAACGCGTCGATCTGGTTGCAGCGCGCGACGATGGCGTCGACCGTCGGCGTGCCCTCGACGCTGATCTTGAACACCTGCATCACCGCGGCGATGCTGGCCAAGCTGATGTCCGCCAGGCCCGGCTGGTCGCCGTGGCAGAACAGGCCGGTGGCCGGGTCGCCGGCCAGGCGCTGCTCCACGGCCTGCAAACCGGTGCCGAACCATTGCTGCTGCCAGGCGCGCCAGCCGGCGTCGTCGAAGCCGCCCGTGGTCGTCAGGTACTTTCGCACGCGTGGCGTGATCAGCGGGTGGGTGTCGGCGGCCAGCATCAGTGCGATCGAACGCACGCGCGCCCGGCCATGGGCGTCAGCCGGCAACAGCGGTGGGCTGGGGTGTTGTTCGTCCAGGAATTCCAGGATCGCCAGCGACTGCGTCAGCGGCGGGTGGCCGGGTTCGACCAGCGCCGGAATCGCGGCCAGCGGGTTGATGCGCAGGAACTCTGGGCTGCGCTGTTCGCCGGCGTCCAGGTTGACGATGTGTTCGTGCGCCGTCAGGCCCTTCAGGGCCAGCGCCACACGCACCCGGTAGGTGGCCGAGGTGCGCCAGAAGGCGAAAAGTTCGTAGGCAGGTGGGTTCGACATGGGGCTCCTCGATGACGCGGACGGGCCTTCAGGCTACACCTGCGGCCGGCCTGCTGTAGCCTCGCGTCCCGATGACACAGCCTGACCTGCCTTCCCCCACCCGCCGCCTGTGCCTGCTGGGCGGTGAATCCGCCGGCAAGACGACCCTGGCCCAGGCCCTGGCCGCCGAGCTGGACACCCTCTGGGTGGCCGAGTACGGGCGTGAACGCTGGCTGGACATCGGCGGCACCTTCGGGCTGGACGAACTGCTGCACGTCGGCCGCGAACAGGTGGCGCGTGAAGATCTGGCGCTGCCGCGCGCCCGTGGCTGGCTGGTGTGCGACACCTCGCCGCTGACGACCCTGGTCTACGCGCTGCTGGACCATGGCCAGGCGCCCGAGGCACTGCACGAACTGGCGCGCCGCCGCTACGACCTGACGGTGCTGTGCGCGCCCGACTTCGACTTCGTGCAGGACGGCGCGCGCCGCGACGCCGGCTTCCGCGGCGAACAGCATGCGCTGACGGTGGGATTGCTGGTGCGCTTCGGCCTGCCCTACATGCTGGTTCGCGGCGACCTGGCGCAGCGGCTGGCGCAGTTGCGGCCGCTGCTGGCCAGCACTCAGACTCAGGCTCAGTCGCTTGCGCCTTCGGCGCTGCCTTCCAGGTAATCGCACGCCAGGTGCGCCAGCGCGCGCACGCCTGGCAGCAGGCAGGCCTCGTCGACGAAAAAACGCGGCGAATGGTTCGGCGCCACGCTGTCCGGCGACTGGCCCTCGGGCACCACGCCGACAAAGAAGAAGAGCCCAGGCACCAGCCGCTGGAAGAACGAGAAGTCTTCGGAACCGCTGACCTTGTCGATCAGCAACACCCGTTCTGCGCCCACCACACGCTGCAGCGTCGGCACCATCGCCGCGGTGAGACCGGGGTCGTTCACCGTGACCGGGTAGTTGCGCGTGATGCACACCTGGCATTCGGCGCGCGATCCGCGCGCCACCGATTCGGCCAGCAGCGTCACGCTGTCGTGGATCTGCTCGCGCATGCCTTCGTCGAAGCTGCGGATGGTGCCGCGCATCTCCACCGAGTCAGGGATGATGTTCTCGCGCACGCCGCCCTTGATCGCACCGATGGTCACCACCGCCGGTTCCTTCGTCAGGTCGAGCTGGCGGCTGACCACCGTCTGCAGGCCCAGCACCACCTGCGCCGCGGTGACGATGGGGTCCACGCCCAGCCAGGGCGCGGCGCCATGGGTCTGGCGGCCGAGCACGGTGATCCTGAGTGTGTCGGAACTGGCCATGGTCGGCCCTGGCCGGTAACCGATGACGCCCACCGGCAGCCTGGAAGTGACGTGCAGGCCGAAGATGGCCTGCGGCGTGGGGTTCTGCAGGGCGCCCTCGGCGATCATCATCTTGGCGCCGCCGTCCTCACCCTCGGGCGGCATTTCCTCGGCCGGCTGGAAGATGAACTTGACGCTGCCGCGCAGCTGCGCGCGCAGGCCGGCCAGCACCTGGGCCACGGCCATCAGGATGGCGGTGTGGCAGTCGTGGCCGCAGGCGTGCATCACGCCCACGGTTTCGTCGTTCCAGGTGGCACGCTGCTTCGACGCAAACGGCAGGTCCACCTGCTCGGCCACCGGCAGCGCGTCCATGTCGGCGCGCAGCGCCACCACCGGGCCCGGCAAGGCGCCCTTGAGCACGCCGACCACGCCGGTGTGGGCGACGCCGGTGCGTACCTCGTCCAGGCCGATGGCCCGCAGGTGCTCGGCCACGATGGCCGCGGTGCGGAACTCGCGGTTGCCGAGCTCGGGGTGGGCGTGGAAGTCGCGGCGCCAGGCGATCAGGGGTTCTTGCAGGGCGCTGGCGGCGGCGTCGATCTGCGCCGCCAGCGGCGTGGGGCGGGTCGGGTGGCTTGGGTGGCTTGGATCAGGCATGGCTCCATCGTATGCGCATGGTGCCGGCAAAGACCCCCGGTGCCACCCGGAGGCGCGCGCTCGCCACAATCAAGGGTCGTGCATGTTCAACCCGAGGCGACCCCTGTGTTCCAGCAAATCGAAATCCTGATCGAAGGCATGAATCCCGAAGCCGGCGGGCCGCTGAGCGACAACGAACTTTCCCGCGTGCGCGCCGCACTCCAGCCCGATGAACATCTCGGTGCTTTCGTGCGAGGCCGCATCGTCGGCGCCGGTGGCGGCTTGTGGGTGCTGACCGAGCGGCGTGTGCTGACGCTGCAGGACGGTCGCCGCCGCGGCGTGGGCACGCTGCCCGTGTCGGCCGTGCAGCGCCTGACGCTCGAGGCCGGGCGCTACGGCAGCACCGTGGCGCTGTACACGGCCGACGAGCGCAAGTCGCTGTTTGCCGCCCACCCCGGCCTGGCGCAGACCTTCGCGGCCGCGCTGGCGCGCAGCCTGCCGGCGGGTGCCGCTGCCACCGCGCCTGCTGCGGCGCTGTCGCAGGAACAGGCGGCCGACGTGGCGACCTGGGTGTCCTGGTCGCGGCTGCGCCTGATGCCCACGGGCCACCAGGGCATGGCCGAGAACCTGATGCTGCTGCGCGAAGCCGCCACCCTGCACGAACGCGGCCTGCTCGATGGCGCCGAGTACGGCGCGTTGAAGGGCCGACTGCTGGACGCGGCATGAATCGCCGGCGGGCCGTTCTTGCCACCGCCGCCGCCGTGCTGGCCGCGCCCATGACAGCCAATGCCATCGAGGAACCCGGCTACACCGTCGTGCGCAGCCTGGGCGGCGATGTCGAGGTGCGGGACTACAGCAGCTACGTCGTCGCCGAAGTCACGGTGCCCGGCCCGGCCGACGAGGCCGGCAGCCAGGCCTTCCCGATCCTCGCCGGCTACATCTTCGGCAAGAACAAGGGCGAGCGGAAGATGGCGATGACGGCGCCCGTGACGCAGGCGCCCGCCACGCCACAGCGCCTGGCCATGACGGCGCCGGTGACGCAGGCCCCAGCCGGCGCGGGCCAGCCCGGCTTCGTGGTGCAGTTCGTGTTGCCGGCCTCCGTCAGTCTGGCCACGGCCCCCGAGCCGCTGGACACGCAGATCCGGCTGCGCGAAGTGGCGCCGGTGCGCGTGGCCGCCATCCGCTACAGCGGGCTGTGGACGCAGTCGAACCAGGACGAACACACCACCGAACTGAAGGCCGCGCTGCAGGCGGCCGGCCTGGCCTGGACGGGTGAACCCACGCTGTCGCGCTACAACGGCCCGATGACCCCCTGGTTCATGCGCCGCAACGAGGTCTGGCTGAGCTTGAAGTGACGCTGGAGTGAACGGGCGGCATTGAATCGGCTGTAATGCCGGGATGAAAACCTGCATCGTCGGCGCCGGAGCCATCGGCGGCTTCATCGGCACGAAGCTGGCGCTGGCCGGCCAGGCCGAGGTCAGCGCACTGGCCCGTGGCGACACCCTGCAAGCCCTGCGCAGCCATGGCTGGCGCCTGCAGACGGCCCAGGGCCTGCTGCACTGCCCCGCCCGGGCCGAGGTCGACCCCGCCGCCCTGGGCGTACAGGACCTGGTCGTGATTGCCGTGAAGGGCCCTGCCCTGGCGGCACTGGCCCCGCTCCTGGCGCCGCTGCTCGGCCCGCAGACGCTGGTGCTGCCGGCGATGAACGGCGTGCCCTGGTGGTTCTGCGAGCGCGTCGCCGCGCTCAGCGACGGCGCGCTGACGAGCGTCGACCCCACCGGCGTCATCGCCCGTACGCTGCCCGCGGCGCAGGTGCTGGGCTGCGTCGTGCATGCCAGCGCGGCGACCTCCGCGCCCGGGCTGGTGCAGCACCGCATGGGGCGCGGGCTCATCGTCGGCGAATGCTGGGGTGGCACGAGCCCGCGCGCACAGGCCGTCGTGGACCTGCTGGCCCACGCCGGTTTCGAGGCCCTGCTCTCGGCCGACATCCGCCGCGACATCTGGTTCAAGCTCTGGGGCAACATGACCATGAACCCGGTCTCGGCGCTGACCGGCGCCACCGCCGACCGGGTGCTGGCCGACCCGCTGGTGCGTGCCTTCAATTCCGCGGCCATGGCCGAGGCAGCGGCCATCGGTGCGCGCATCGGCTGCCCGATCACGCAGACCCCCGAGGAACGCCACGCCATCACCGCGCGGCTCGGCGCCTTCAAGACCTCGATGCTGCAGGACGTGGAAGCCGGCCGGCCGATCGAGCTGGACGCGCTGGTCGGCGCGGTGCGCGAGATCGGCCAGCGCCTGGGCCTGCCCACACCCCACATCGACGCCTTGCTGGGGCTGGCCCGCCTGTTCGGGCAGGTGCGCGGGCTCTATCCGGGCTAGAGCGGCGCCGGCATCGTTTCACCGCCGCCCCGGGCGGGCAGCACGATCTCGAACACCGAGCCGCCGCCTTCGCGGTTGCGTGCGCTGATGTGGCCGCCGTGGGCCTGCATGATGGTGCGGCAGATGGCCAGCCCGAGCCCCGTGCCACCCGAGCCGTCCTTCGTGCGAGAGCTCTGCACGAAGGCCTCGAAGATGCGTTCCAGCTCGGCATCGGGCACCCCCGGGCCGCGGTCGGCCAGGCTCAGCCGCCACTCGCCGGCATCGGTCATGTCGGCGGTGATCTTCACGCTGCCGCCTTCAGGCGAAAAGCGGATGGCATTGGCCAGCACATTGCGCACGACCTGCTGGAACCGCGTCGGGTCGATGCGGGCGGCCATGGGCTGGTCGAACAGGCGCGCTTCCAGCACGAGGTGGCGGCGGGCCGCCAGCGGCTGTAGTTCATGCAGCACGTCGCGCACGGGCTGGCGCAGGTCGGCACGTTCGAGATGAATCGTGCCGACGCTGCTTTCGATGCGCGCCACGTCCAGCAGGTCGTTCACCAGCGCCAGCATGCGCTGGCCCGAGGCATGGATGTCGTCGAACATCGCGGCCAGGCGCGGCTGTTCGGCAGCGCGGCGCTGGCCCAGTTCGGAGAAGCCGATGATCGACTGCAAGGGCGTGCGCAGTTCGTGGCTGATGTTGGCGATAAATTCCGACTTCGCGCGCGATGCCTCCTCGGCAGCGTCGCGGGCTTCCCGCGTGGCGCGCTCGGCAACCCGGTACTCGGTGACGTCGATCAGCACCGCCAGGATGCCCGCAGCGCCCCCCGGCTCGCCCGCCTCACCCGGCAAGGCGCGCTTCTCGATCACCACGTCACGCAGCGTGCCATCGGCATGGGCCACACGGGCGTCGTAGCGCACAGGCTCCCCGGTGGCGTAGACGCGTTCGTCGGCGGCTTCGTGCACCTGGCGGTCGGCCTCGGGCAGATGCGCCCCCACCTGGCAGCCCAGCACCTGGTCGCGATGGCGGCCAGCGAAGGCCTCCCAGGCGCGGTTGACGATGCGGTAACGGCGTTCTCGGCTCATCACCGACATCGGCAGCGGGCTGCTCTCCAGCAGCATCTCGGTGAAGGCCAGCTGCCCTTGCAGGCGGCGCCGCGCGGCCGCGCGCTCGGTGACGTCGACGGCGCTGCCGACGAAGCCGCCGTCTTCCTCTGCCAGGGGGACGACGGTGCATTCGAAGACACGTTCGTTGCCGGCGGCGTCCAGCAGCGTCAGCACGCCGTCGCGGGCGCCAGCGCCGGGGGCGAACAGGCGGCGTACGTCGTGGCGGCGCGCCAGGGGCAAGCAGTCGGCCAGCGAGCGGCCCAGCCAGGCTTCGGCGTCCACACCGGTGAGGCGCACCCAGGCAGGGTTGACGAAGCTCAGCACTCCGCTGCGGTCGCAGCGGAACACCAGTTCCTGCAGGCCCTGCAGCGTGGCCGCCATCTCGCGTTCGCGACGCGCCACCGCCGCCTGGGCGAGGTCACGCGAGCGCACGCTGAGCGCTGCCAGCGACGTCATCACGCCGATGAACACCAGCACCCCCAGGCCCAGCCCGAGCCCGCCACGATGGCCGACCCACCACTGCGCGCGCTCGGCCGCGGCATCGAATTCCACGGCCACCAGAACGGGCCAGCGCCGCGAGGCGCGGAAGGCTGCGATCTGCTCGCCCTGGCGCAGGCCGGAACCGATCCAGCGGCCGTTTTCGCGTGCCGGCAGGAACTGCGTGAACGGCGGCAGTCCTTCGAAGGCCGATCCGGGCGCGCGCTCGACCCCGGCGGTGGCTGCCAGCAGCGCACCACCCCAGGCCAGCAGGCCCGAAGCCATGCGTTCGTCGTTCAGGGTCACCTGCTGGAAATTGGCCAGTGCCTCGGCATTGATCTGCGCCAGCACGATGACGCGTCGGCCACCCGGCAGCTCCACGCTGCTGAGCAGTGGCAGGAAGCCCACGCCGGGGGTGCTGCTGCGCGGCGCGCCGATGCCCAGATCGGCCAGGCGGCGCTCAGCCACGAACGGGCCCAGCACCCGCAGGCCGGGCGCTGGCAGCGGGCCGAGCCGGGTCAGGTCGAGCACGAGGCCGACGTCGCCAGCCTCGGCACTCGCCAGCACCCTGCCTTTGGCATCGACGAGGCCAATCCCGCGCAGGAACGGCAGGTTCACCACGGTCTGCGACAGCGAGGCCCGGAGCTCCGGCGCCTGCGGCTGCAGGCCCGCCGCCAGCAGTTCGTCGATCGTGGCCAGTGCCAGCGCGGTCGCGTCGATGCTGCGGGTGGCCTGGTCGGCAAACACGCGCGCCATCAGCTCGGTATGGTCCTGCGTGCGTTCGAGATGGGCCTGGCGCTGCAACAGAGCCAGCGCCGCCAGCGCCAGTGCCACCACCAGTGCGGCCAAGCCGCCGGCCAGCACCACGCTGCTGCGCGACACCAGCCGCTGGCCCAGGGTCTGGCTCACTTCAGCAGCACGATCGGCAACAAGCCATGTGTCTTCGCAGCCGCTTCCAGCCGGCCGTCGCGCTGCACGCGAGCCACGAACTCGTCGACCTGTGCCAGCCATTCGGCGTCACCCGGCCGCACGGCATAGGCATAGGGCAGCACGCTGAAAGGCTGTGGCGGCGAGATCAGCCGGGCCCAGTCGGCGTTGTCCAGCAGGCGCCGGCTGTAGGGGTAGTCGGTCATGAAGACATCGACACGGCCGGACTCGAGTTCTCGTTCGCGCGTGGCCGGCGGCGCCACTCGCACCAGCCGCGCCTGCTTCAAGGCCGCGCTCATGACCGGTTCCATGAACGTGCCCGCCTGCACGGCCACGGCCACGCCGGGCTTGTCGATGTCTTCCCAGCGCTGCACGACGCGGTTGGACTTGGTCGTGACGGCGTAGATGTCGCTCTGCAGATAGGGCCGGGTGAAACGAAGCCGGGCCATGCGCTGCGGCAGCATGCCGATGGCGAACATGGCCACGTCGCAACGATCGCCCTCGAGGTCGGCCAGCAGGGTGGTGAACGACGAGTCGACATACTCGATCTTCAGCTTCAGGTCGGAGGCCAGGGCCGCGGACAGGTCGATGTCGATGCCCACCAGCTGCTGCGTGCGCGGGCTGCGCAGGCTGACGCCGTAGTAGTCGGGCCAGATGCATACACGCACCGTGCCGCTGGTGCGCACGCGGTCGAGCACGGGGCCGGCATGGGCTGGCACTGCGGGCAGCAGAGGCGCCACCAGCACGGCGGCCAGCAGCAGCCCGGACAGTTCACGTTTCATCGTCGGCTTTCGATCTGGATCACCTGGCCCGGTTCGCCCAGGCCCGCCGACTCGGCGTCGGAGAGATCGTCGACGCCCAGGCCGGCTCGGTTGACCTGGTCACGCACGGCGATCATCGACCCGGCGTGGTGCAGGAAGATGTCGACGATGCGCGGGTCGAAGGCGCGGCCACGCTCTTCGGTCAACATCTGCAAGGCCATCGGGTCGGGAAACGCCTGGCGGTAGCAGCGGTCCATCGTCAGGGCATCGAAGAAGTCGACGACCGCGACGATGCGGCCGGACAGCGGGATCGCTTCGCCCGCCAGGCCCGCCGGGTAGCCGGTGCCGTCCCAACGCTCATGGTGGGTCAGTGCCAGTTCGGCGGCCAGCTGGAACAACGGGATGCGCGAGCGGCCCAGGATGTCGGCGCCGATGCGCGGGTGCTCGTTCATCACCGCGCGCTCCTCGGGTGTGAGCTTTCCAGGCTTCTTCAGCACGCCGTCGGGCACGCCGATCTTGCCGATGTCGTGCATCGGCGCGGCCTGGCGCAGCTGCAGCGCCCAACTGGCCGGCAAGCCCATGCGCAGGGCCACGGCCCAGGCCAGGAAACCCATGCGCACGATGTGCACGCCGGTATCGTCGTCGCGCAGTTCGGCCGCGCGCGACAGGCGCATCAAGGCGTCGTGGTGCGCCTGCGCCACTTCACGCAAGGCATCGTTGCGCTCGCGGTACATGCGGCCGAAATCGGCGATCAGGCACTCCATCTGGGCGCTGGCTTCCTCGCTGAAGCACTGGCCGGAGGTAGCACCGCCCGCGGGCGGTGCAGACACCTGGGCGTGGAAACTCAACATCATGCGCACACCCCTTGATCGGTGCCGACGAGCGACAGCGTCAGGTCGAGCAGCTGCATCGGGCTGAATGGCTTGACCAGGTAGGCACTGGCACCGGCGTCCAGGCCGGCCTGGCGGTCGCTGGCCTGGCCACAGGCCGACAGCATCACGACGGGCACGCGCGCCAGCGCCGGGTCGGCGCGCAGCGCGCGGCACAGGTCGAGGCCGTTGATCGGGCCCGGCATCATCACGTCCAGCAGCACCAGATCCGGCAGCAGCGCACGGGCAGCAGCCAGCCCGGATTCGGCGTCGCCCGCTTCGTGGATCTCGACCGGTTCGAATTCCAGCGTCATGCGAATCAGCCGCCGGATGTCGGCATGGTCTTCAACGAGCAGGATCTTGTACATGGCGGCAACAGCAGGGGTCGAGGCCTCGAAGTGTGCCCGAAGTGATAGATTGAAAGTGCTACATTTGACACCTCACGAGGAACCGCACCACAAACCCGGCAAGATCGCACAGATGGTTTCAAGCCCACTCCCGCCCCCTTCGCCGCACGACGACGACTGCACCACCGTCGACGTCGCGCAGCGCCTCGGCCTGGCCGTGCGATCGGTCCAGCTCATGGTGGACCGGGGCGAGCTGCAAGCCTGGAAAACACCCGGCGGGCATCGCCGCATCAGCCGCGCGTCGGTCGATCGCTGGCTGGCCGCACGCCAGCCTGGCGGGAGCACGCCGACAGCGGCCGTGACGCGGCCGCGGGTGTTGCTGATCGAGGACTCGCGCCACTTCCAGACGCTGGTGTCGATGCTCGTGAAGAGCCGCTTCCCCGAGGTCGACCTGCATATCGCCGACGACGGCATCACCGGCCTGGCCATGGTCGGCAAGCTCGAACCCGAGGTTCTGCTGGTCGACATCCTGCTGCCCGGCATCGACGGTGCGATGCTCATCAGCGGGCTGCGTTCACACGCCAGCTTCGCGCACAGCCGCCTGATCGTGGTGACGTCGCTGGAAGGCGAAGGCCTGGCACCCTATGCCTTCGCCATCGAAGGCCTGCCGCGAGTCCACAAGCCACGCCTGGCGATGGAACTGCCGGCACTGCTCGCTGCGGCGCTGGCGCCAGCCGGCCAAGCATGACGCTGCCCGCGCACCGGCCCCGGGTGCTGCTCGTCGACGATGACGCATCGATCCGGCGGCTGGTGGCCAGCGCGCTGGAAGACATGG
Organism: Rubrivivax sp.; assembly: GCA_022842595.1. Taxonomy (GTDB): domain Bacteria; phylum Pseudomonadota; class Gammaproteobacteria; order Burkholderiales; family Burkholderiaceae_C; genus Rubrivivax. The sequence continues at coordinate 72,223 of JALHPF010000002.1, read as the reverse complement.
CCATCGAACTCCTGACCTGCGCCAGCGTCGACGAAGCCTGTGCCGCCCTGCGCGAACGGCCGGCGGTGCTGGTCATCACCGACCTGATGATGCCCGGCGTCACTGGCTACGAGCTGCTGGCGATGCTGGTCGGCCAACCGGGCTTGCGCCACGGTGCCCGACTGGTGGTGTTCAGCGCCGGGCTGACGGCCACCACGCGCGCACGGCTGGCCGGTCTGGACGTCTGGCGCGAGCTCGACAAGCCGGTGTCGATGTCGGCCCTGGAGGCCTGTGTCAGCGATGCGCTGGCCCTGGCCGCGGCCACGGTGCCTGCGGCACGGCCGACCACTCTGTCACCCGGCGAGCAGCGCTCGTTGACCGAGCGTTTCGGCGGTGACGCAGCCCTCTTCATCGACTTCCGCGACCACGCTCACGGCCACTTCGTCGAAGACATCGAAACCGGCAACCGCGCCATCGCCGCTGGCGACCTGCCGGCGCTGCACCGCCTGGCTCACAGCCTGCAAGGCGTGATGACGCTGCTGGGCGACGAACCCGGGGCCGCTCTGGCGCGCGCCGTTCAGGTCACCGCGGCGGCCGGCGATCGATCGGCCAGCCTGGCCACCTGGCCGGCACTGGCCGCTTTCCTGCAGGCACAGGCCGCGGCACCGGGCCCGGCGGAAGCGCCACCTCAAAGCCCCAGGTAGCCGGCCAGCGCCGCGTCGGCCGCCACGTCCCCCGCCGCACCCTGCAGCACCGCCTGGCCCTTCTGCAGCACGATCGCCTGGTCGGCGCGCGCCAGCACCCGGCGCCAGTCGCGGTCGACGATGAGCGTGGCGATGCCGCTGGCGCGGATCTCGCCGACGACGCGCCAGATCTCGGCCACGATCAGCGGCGCCAGGCCTTCGGTGGCCTCGTCCAGGATGATCAGTTCCGGGTGCGTCATCAGCGCGCGGCCGATCGACAGCATCTGCTGTTCGCCACCCGACAGCTGGCTGCCCTGGTAGCCTTCGCGTTCGGCCAGGCGCGGGAAGGTCTGCATCACGCGCTCGTAGGTCCATTCACGACGGCCGTCGCGACCAGGGCGGGCGGCCATCACCAGGTTTTCACGCACGCTCAGGTTCGGGAAGATGCCGCGGCCTTCGGGCACGTAGGCCACGCCACGTCGCGCCACGTCGAAGGGCCGGGCGCGCGAGATGTCGTGGCCGAACAGGTGGATCAGGCCTTCGCGCTGGGTCACATGGCCCAGCAGGCTGCGGATCAGCGTGCTCTTGCCCATGCCGTTGCGACCCAGCAGGCCCAGGGTCTCGCCGCGGTGGATGCGCAGGTCGATGCCGTGCAGCACATGGCTGCTGCCGTACCAGGCGTGCAGGCCCTGGGCGTCGATGATCACTTCGGCGGTGGCTGGCATCAATGGTCCTCGCCGAGATAGGCAGTGCGCACGCCTGCGTCATTGCGCACGGCGTCGGGGGTGCCGGTGGCGATGACGGCGCCGTTGACCATGACCGTGATCAGGTCGGCGATGCGGAACACCGCATCCATGTCGTGTTCGACCAGCAGGATGGCGTGGCCGGCCTTGAGCTCGGCCATCAGCGCCAGCATGCGGTCGGTTTCCTCGGCACCCATGCCGGCCAGGGGTTCGTCCAGCAACAGCACCTGTGGCTGAGTGGCCAGACACATGGCAATTTCCAGCTGCCGCTTCTGGCCGTGGCTGAGCAGCCCGGCCTGGCGGTCCAGCACGCCATCCAGCCCGGCGCGGCGCGCGGCTTCACGCGCCAGGCCCATGGTGTCGTCGAAGCGCCGGGCGTCGCGCCACCACTGCCAGGGGCGCTGGTGCAGGGCCTGAGCGGCCAGGCGGCAGTTTTCGAGCACGTCGAAGCTGGGATAGATGGTGTTGCGCTGGTAGCTGCGGCCCAGGCCGGCGCGCGCGCGGCGCGGCTGGGGCCACTGCGTGATGTCCTGGCCCAGCAATTCGACTTCACCGGCCGAGGGTGGGAATTCACCCGAGAGCATGTTGATCAAGGTGCTCTTGCCCGCGCCATTGGTGCCGATGACGGCATGCACCTGGCCCCGCCGCAATTCGATCGACACCTTGTCGACGGCCACCAGCCCGCCCCAGCGGCGCGTGAGTTCACGGCCTCGCAGCAGCACATCGGCGTTCATGGCCGCACCTCCGCAGCCGGCACCGCGCGCCGCGAACTCCGGCCGGTGAGCCGGTCGCGCCACAACGCCGGCAGCCCCACCAGCCCGCGCGGCAACAGCGCCACGCTGAGGATGATGGCCAGGCCCAGGCCCAGGTGCCAGTGCTTGGCGAAGCTGCCGAAGATGGCCTCGCTCTTGAAGAATTCCTGCAGCAGCGCAAACGCGAAGGCACCGATGAGCGCGCCGCGCAGATGGCCCAGGCCGCCCAGGATGATCATCACCAGCACCGCGCCCGACAGGTGCCAGGACAGCAGCTCGGGGTTCACGTAGCCGTCCTTCACCGCGAACAGGAAACCCGCCATGCCGGCGATGCCGCCCGACACGGTGAAGGCGGCCAGCTTGTACGGGTAGGTGGAAAAACCGGTGGCGCGCATGCGTTGTTCGTTCACGCGGATGCCGGCCAGCGCGCGCCCGAAATTCGAACGCAGCAGAAGCGCCAGCGCACCGAACACGGCGGCCAGGCAGGCCAGGGTGAAGCCGTACAGCGGCAAGGCCTGGTCCAGCTGCAGCCAGGGGCCCATGGACGGACCGAAAGACGGGCGCACGTTCAGGTAGATGCCGTCGGTGCCGCCGCCCAGCGGCGTGTCGTGCACCACGTAGTAGGCCATCTGCGAAAAGGCCAGCGTCACCATGATGAAGTACACGCCCTTGGTGCGCAGCGACAGCGCGCCCACCGCCAGTGCAAAGGCCGCCGCTGCCGCGATGCAGGCCGGCAGCAGCCAGGCGATGCTGGCGGCGTCACTTTCCGGCGACAGCAGCACGGCACCATAGGCACCGATGCCGAAGAAGGCCGCCTGACCGAAACACACCAGGCCGGTGGTGCCGACCAGCAGTTCCAGGCTCAAGGCCAGGATGGCGTAGATCATGATCTTGGTGACCAGGTCGATGCCATACGAACCGGCGGCCAGGGGCCAGAGCGCGAGCGCGACGAAGCAGGTGATGACGAAGAGGAGCTTGCTGGACATGTCATGAAGCCTTGAACAGGCCGTCGGGCTTCCACAGCAGGATGAGCGCCATCAGCACGTAAACGAGAACACCCGCAGCTGAAGGCAGCAGCACCTTGCCGAAGGTGTCGACGAAGCCGATCAGCAGCGCCGCGAGCAGCGCGCCGCGGATCGAGCCGATGCCGCCGATGACCACCACCACGAAGCAGATGATCAGCACCTGGTTGCCCATGCCCGGGTAGACGCTGCTCACCGGGGCGGCCACCATGCCCGCGAACACCGCGATCGCCACACCCGCGGCGAACACCACGCGGTAGAGGAACTTGATGTCGATGCCCAGGCTCTGCACCATCTCGCGGTTGGTGCTGCCGGCGCGGATCATCATGCCCAGGCGGGTCTTCGTGAACACGAACCACATGCCCAGCGCCAGCAGCAGGCACACGCCGCTGACGAACAGGCGATACACCGGGTAGGTCATCACGTCACCCAGCGGCAGCGTGCCCGACAGCAGCGCCGGGGCCTGCACGCCATGAACGTCGTCGCCCACCAGCAGGCTGCGCAGTTCCTCGAACACGAGGATCAGGCCATAGGTCATCAGCACCTGCTGCAGGTGTTCACGTTCGTACAGGAAACTGAAGAACACCCACTCGAGCACATAGCCCAGCAGCACCGCCAGCAGCGTGCCCACCAGCAGCGTGGCGAAGAAGCCGCCGCCGAAGGTGGCCGCCACCGGCGCCGCCAAAGCGAAGGCCATGTAGGCGCCGATCATGTAGAAGCTGCCGTGCGCCAGGTTGATGACGCCCATGATGCCGAAGATCAGCGTCAGCCCGCTGGCCACCAGGAACAGCAGCAGCCCGTACTGCAGCGCGTTCAGGCACTGGATGAGGAAGGTGGCTAAGTCCATGTCAGGCAACAGCCGCGGCGCGCAGCGCCTTGGATTCAAGCTTCCCGCCGCGGAACCGGCTCTGCCGGGCCGCTGGCGGACGGCCCCCTCGGGGGGTAGCGAGCGCTAGCGAGCTTGGGGGCTCCATGCCTCAGAGCTTGCAACCGCGGCCAGGGTCGGACAGCGCCTTCGAGGCGACGCTGACGATCTTGTTTTCCTTGCCGCTGACCTGGCGCAGGTAGATGTCCTGCACCGGGTTGTTCGACTTGCTCAGGCTGAAGGCGCCACGCGGGCTGTCGATCCTGGCCTTCTGCAGCGCGGCAGCGAAATCGGCCTTCCTCGACAGGTCGCCCTTCACCGCTTCCAGGCCCACGGCCAGCATCTGCGCGGCGTCGTAGCCCTGCACGGCGTAGACGTCGGGTTGAAGCTTGTAGCTCTTCGCATACGCCAGGCGGAAGGCGCCGTCGCGCGGCGTGCCCAGGCTGTCGGCATAGTGCAGCGTGGTCATCAGGCCTTCGGCGTCGGCACCCTGGGCCTCGAGCGTGCCATCGGTCAGGAAGCCGGCACCGTACAGCGGGATGTTCTTCTTCAGGCCCGCCGCGGCGTAGTCCTTGACGAACTTCACCGCACCGCCGCCGGCGAAGAAGGTGTACACGGCATCGGGCTTGGTGGCTGCGATCTCGGTCAGCAGGGCCTGGAACTCGACGTTCGGGAACGGCAGGCTCAGTTCCTTCACGACCGTGCCGCCGCCCTTCTCGAAGGCTTCCTTGAAACCCTTGACGCTCTCGTCACCCGCTGCGTATTTCCAGGTGATGGTGACCACCTTCTTGTGGCCGCGCTTGGCCATCACGTCGCCCATCGCATAACCCGGCTGCCAGTTGCTGAAACTGCTGCGGAAGATGTTCACGGCGCACATCGGGCCGGTCACGGCGTCGGCACCGGCGTTGGGCACGATCAGCACGGTGCCGGTTTCCTTCGCCACGCGCGCCATGGCCATGGCCACGCCCGAATGCACGGTGCCCACCAGCACGTCGACGTTGTCGCGCTTGACCAGCTTGTTGACGTTGTCGGTGGCCTTGGCGGGGTCGCTCTCGTCGTCGACACGCACGAATTCGACTTCACGCCCGCCCAGCTTGCCGCCGCGTTCGGCCACGTACAGGCGGAAGCCGTTCTCGATGGCCGTGCCCAGCGCCGCGAAGGTGCCGGTGGCCGGCAGCATCAGGCCCACCTTCACCTTGCCGGTGTTCTGGGCGAAGGCGCCGGGTGCGGCCGCCAGCAGGGCAGCCGCAAAGACGGTGGTGAATGCAGTGGAAAGCAGGCGGGTCTTCATGGTTTGTCTCCAGGGGGGTGAATGAAAGCCACGGCCGCATCGATGACGGCCTGGGGCTGGTCCTTGTGCGGTGAATGGCCGCACTGCGGCAATTCCAGCAACACGGTCTGCGGCACTCGGCGTGCAATGCCGCGGATCTGTTCAAGTGTCCCGTATTCGTCGTCGAGCCCCTGAATCGCCAGCAGCGGGCCGCGGATGGCGGCGATCTCTTCCTCGATCGACCAGCCGCGGAACGCCGGGTTCAGCCAGATGTCGTTCCAGCCGCGAAAGGCCGAGTCGGGGCTGTCGTGGTACTTCGCCAGGCGCTGGCGCAGGTCGCCGTCGTCGTAGGCGATGCGAGCCTGCTCGATGCTCGTCAGCGACAGGTCTTCGACCAGGATATGCGGCGCCAGGACGATCGTGCCAGCCACCTCGAAACGCGCGGCATGCAGCAGCGCGATCGAGGCACCGTCACTGTGACCGAACAGCCAGGGTGGCGTGCTCACATCCAGCGCCTGCAGCAGCGCCGGCAGCACTTCATGGGCCTGGCGGTGCATGAAGTCCGGGCCCCAGGCTTCGCCTGCCGCGCGCGGCGTGCTGCGGCCATAGCCCGGGCGCGAATACACCAGGCCGCGTGCACCCGCGGCCTGGCACAGGCGCTCGGGAAAGTCGCGCCACATCGCCAGCGAGCCCAGGCCTTCGTGCAGGAAGACGACGATCGGCGCTGCCGCGTGGTCCACGCCGACCCAGGCGTGTTCGATGCGCACCGGGCGACCCGCCCAGTCGATGTCAACGAAGCTCATGTCGGGCACGGCCAACGCGCACGCGGGACTTCATCAAGCTTCCCGCCGCGGGGCCGGCTCTGCCGGACCGCTGGCGGACGACCCCCCTGGGGGGAAGCGAGCGTCAGCGAGCTTGGGGGCCTCCATTTCCCGCAGCTTGAAGCGCTGGATCTTGCCGGTGGCGGTTTTCGGAAGCTCGGCGAGGAATTCGATCTGGCGCGGATACTTGTACGGGGCCAGCTTGTCCTTGACGAATGCCTTCAGTTCGGCGTCGGTGGCCTGGCTGCCGGCCTTCAGCACGACGAAGGCCTTGGTCTTGGTCAGGCCCTCGGCGTCGGGCACGCCGATCACCGCGGCTTCCAGCACCGCCGGGTGCTGCACCAGCGTGGCCTCGACCTCGAACGGGCTGACGTAGATGCCGCTGACCTTGAGCATGTCGTCGCTGCGGCCGGCATAGGTGTAGGTGCCGTCGGCGTTGCGGATGTACTTGTCGCCGCTCTTCGTCCAGCCGCCCTGGAAGGTCTCGCGCGTCTTCTCGCGGTTGCCCCAGTACATCATCGCGGCACTCGGCCCCTGGATGTACAGGTCGGCCGGTTCGCCGTCGGGCACCGGGCCCGGCTGCTCGCCGCGCAGTTCGATGCGATAGCCCGGCACCGGCCAGCCCGTGGTGCCGTAGCGCACCCGGCCCGGCAGGTTGGACAGGAAGATGTGCAGCATCTCGGTGCTGCCGATGCCGTCGACGATGTCGACGCCGAACTGCGCTTTCCAGCGTTCGCCGATGTCGGCCGGCAGCGCTTCGCCGGCTGAAGACACCAGTCGCAGGGCCAGCTGCGTGCGTGCCGGCAGCGCCGGGTTCGCCAGCATGCCGGCGAAGCCAGTGGGGGCGCCGTAGAAGACCGTGGGCCTGGCACCACCCGCCTCGCCGCCGACCTTGCCCAACAAGCGCTTGAAGGTGGCCTCGGGCGTAGGCCGTTCGGCCATCAGCACGACGGTGGCACCTACCGCCAGCGGGAAGGTCAACGCATTGCCCAGGCCGTAGGCGAAGAACAGCTTGGCGGCCGAGAAGCAGACATCGGCATCCGTCAGGCCGAGCACACGTTTGCCATACAGCTCGCAGGTCCAGTAAGGGTTGGCGTGCGAATGCACGGTGCCCTTGGGACGGCCGGTGGAGCCCGAGGAATAGAGCCAGAAGGCCGGGTCGTCGGCGCCGGTGGCGGCCGGCTTGGGCAGCGCGGCGTGGGCATCGACGAAGGCGCTGAAGTCGACTTCGCCGAAGTCGAGTGGCGCCACCGGGCGCGAGACGACAACCTTCTGGACTTCATGATCGCTCTTCGTCAACGCTGCCTTCAGCGCCGGCAGTACCGCCCCCGACACCAGCACGGCCTGCGCGCGGGAATGCTCCAGCATGTAGGCGTAGTCGTCGGCCGTCAGCAAGGTGTTCACGGCCACCGGCACGGCGCCGGCGTAGATCGCGCCGAGGAAGGCAACCGGCCAGTCGGCGCTGTCCTGCATCAGCAGCAGCACACGTTCCTCGCGCTTGATGCCCAGGCTGCGCAGGCCGGTGGCCAGGCGCCGCACCCGATGGTCGAGTTCGCCATAGCTCAGCACGCCGACGTCGTCGACGAAGGCTGCCTTTTCGGCGCGGCCGGCGTTGGCCTGCAGCAGATGCTGCGCGAAGTTGAAGCGCGCCGGGGGTGCTGCGACCTCGGCCACGGCGTCGTCTTGCGGGATGCTGTTCATCGGTCTCTCCTGTCGTCGTGCGGCGGGCCGTCAGGCTTGGGCTTGGGCCAAGGCTTCCAGCACGCCAGGCGCGGCCTGCACGGCTGCGCGGCGGTGGTAGAAGTCGAGCGCGCGCAAGCCACCCAGTTCCTCGCCGCCACCGGCGCGGCCCGGGCCGCCATGCACCGACTGCGGCATGACGTTGCCGTGCCCGCTGTGCACGGCAGCAGCGGCCGGGTTGATGACGTGGACGCGGCCATGGCAGTCGGCCAGTTCCAGCGCGCTGCGGCCCAGCGCGGCGTCTTCGCTGCCGTAAAGCGACGCCACCAGCGAACCTTCGCCGCGGCGGATGAGCTGCAGCGCATGCGCCGCGCTGCGATAGGGCACCAGGGTGGCCACGGGGCCGAACACCTCGCTGGCATGCACCCGGTGCGCCCCGTCGGCGTCCCTGGCGCCCAGCAGGGTCGGGCCGACGCAGCAGGCCACCGCCGGGTCGGCGTCGACCAGCGCATGCGTGGCGCCGTCGTGCAGCACCTCGGTCTGCGTCTTCAAGGCTTGCAGGCCTTGCTGCACCGCCGCCAGCTGCGCGCGGCTGACCAAGGCCCCCATGCGGACTGCGTCGTTGCGCGGGTTGCCCACCGTCGTCTTCGCCAGCCTGGCGCCGATGGCTTCCGCGGCCGACGCGTACACCGCCTCGGGCACGAACACACGGCGGATGGCCGTGCATTTCTGCCCCGACTTCACCGTCATCTCGCGCACCACTTCCTTCACCAGCAGCTCGAAGGCGGCACTGCCCGGCGCCTCGCCTTCCAGCAGCAGCGCGCTGTTGATGCTGTCGGCTTCGATGTTCACGCGCACCGAACGTTCGGCCACGGCGGCGTGGCGGCGGATGGTGGCGGCGGTGTCGGCGCTGCCGGTGAAGGACAGCACGTCGAAGGGCTGCAGCGCGTCCAGCAGGCCGGCCGAACTGCCGCAGACGACCGACAGCGCACCGGCAGGCAGGATGCCGGCGTCGACCACGTCACGCACCATGCGTTGCGTCAGCCAGGCCGTGGCCGTGGCGGGCTTCACCACCACCGGCACGCCCGCCAGCAAGGCCGGCGCGGCCTTTTCCCACAGGCCCCAGGCCGGAAAGTTGAAGGCATTGATGAACAGCGCCAGGCCACGCACCGGCAGTTGCACATGCTGGCTCTGGAACGCGCCTTCCTTGGCCAGCATGGCGGGTTCGCCGTCGAACAGGAAGCGTGAGTTTTTCAGCTGAGCACCCAGGCCAGCACCCAGCTTGGCATAGGTGCCCAGGGTGTAGATGGCGCCGTCGATGTCCACGGCCGAGTCGTTCTTCACCGTGCCGCTGTTGGCCGTGGCGATCTCGTAGTACGCGTCGCGGTGGCCCTGCAGCAGCTTCACGATGGCGCCCAGCATCTCGGCGCGCTGGCGGTAGCCCAGGGCGCGCAGGGCGGCACCGCCCTGTTCGCGGGCAAAGGCGAATCCGGCCGGCAGGTCCAGCCCGGTGGCGTCGACACGCACCAGCTCGTCGCCGAGCACGGGGTCGAACAGCGCCGTGCCGGCGCCGGTGCCGGCCGTCCAGCGGCCGCCCAGGTGGTTGAGAAGAAGTTCGCTCATGGCGGCCCTTGCCTGTGTTGGCGTGCAGCAGAACAGCTGCTCACGTGAATTGAATCTGCCCTTGCGGCAGCAGGTACAGCACCAGCGCACGCCCGCCGTGCACGGTGGGCCGGTGCGCACTGCCGGGCGGGCACACCAGCCAGCCGGCCGGGCGGCCGTCGAAGCAGGCGCCCTCGTCCAGCGGCATGACGAGGTCGATTTCGCCCAGCGGGTGCCCATGGTGCGGGCCGGCGATCTCGGTCATGTCGACGACGTCGACCGAGAACCCGTGCAGGTCGTCGGCCGGCTTGAAGATGCGGCCATAGCGGATGCCACCAGCTTCCCGGTTGCACAGCCAGCCGGCGGCGACGCCGGCTTCGCAACTGGCCTTCAGTGCCTGGTAGCTGGCGCTGCCGGCGCCGTGCTCGGCGTTCAGCCAGGCGTCGAGCGCCGAGTCCAGCGGCCGGCCCTGCAGCTGCGCCGTCAAGCCGGCCAGCTGGGTACGGAAATGCTCTGGGGTCATGGGTGGGATCGGCAGCAGGAGCCCGTTGGAGTCTTGAGGCAAGTCAAACTGCGCCGACCTTGGGCTTGTCGCCCCTTAGACAATGCAGTATTGTGCGTGTCGAGACTTTATGAGCGGGCCACCCCCATGTCAAGCACTATATTGCCAGCTACCGGGTTAGTCCCGAGTCAGATCGAGGTCGACGACGCTGACAGCCCGCACAAGCACCCCTTCCTGATGGCCCTGGGCGAGCGCGTGCGCGCGCTGCGCGCGCGGCGCGGCATGACCCGCAAGGCCTTGGCGATGGCCACCGATGTTTCCGAGCGCCACCTGGCGAACCTGGAATACGGCGTCGGCAACGCCTCGATCCTGATCCTGCTACAGGTGGCCGGTGCGCTGCAGTGTTCGCTGGCCGAACTGCTGGGCGACGTGACGACACGATCGCCGGAATGGCTGCTGATCCGCGAACTGCTGGAGCACCGCGACGAAGATACGCTGCGCCGGGCCCGCGTGGCCATCGGCGAGCTGCTGGGCACGGGTGGCGACCACGGCAGCGGCGGGCGCGTGCGCAGTTCGCGCGTAGCCCTGGTGGGGCTGCGCGGCGCTGGCAAGTCCACCCTGGGCGCGATGCTCGCCGAGGACCTGGGCTTTCCCTTCGTCGAACTGTCGCGCGAGATCGAGAAGTTCGCCGGCTGCAGCGTCAGCGAGATCCAGGCCTTGTACGGGCAGAACGCCTACCGCCGCTACGAACGCCGGGCCCTGGAAGAAACCATCCAGATCTACGAGGACGCCGTCATCGCCACGCCCGGCGGCCTCGTCAGCGACCCGGCCACGTTCAACCTGCTGCTGGCGCACTGCACCACGGTGTGGCTGCAGGCCGAACCCGAACACCACATGGCGCGAGTGGTCGCGCAAGGCGACATGCGGCCGATGAAGGCCAGCCGCGAAGCGATGGAAGACCTGAAGAGCATCCTGGCCGGCCGCGCCGCCTTCTATTCGAAGGCCGAACTGCGCGTGAACACCAGCGCGCAGCCGCTGACGGACACCTTCGGCTTGCTGAGGCGATCGGTGCGGGAAGCCCTGGGCTTGCAACAACATGCATGAAAATGCACTTTCCAGTTGACGAGTGGCGTTAGTGGCAGTATTCTGCTTGTCATGGCAGCCGAGTGCAGCCCGCAGCCCGTAACCCGAGTGCAGCCACTTCCACAGGAGCCCCGCATGAGCCAGAACGCCCGCGTTGATTACCAGACCCACCCTTCCCGCTACCGCCACTGGAAGCTGAAGTTCGAGGGCCCGGTCGCCACCCTGCTGGCCGACTTCGACGAAAACGGCGGCCTGCGCGAGGGCTACAAGCTCAAGCTGAACAGCTACGACCTGGGCGTGGACATCGAGCTGAACGACGCCATCCAGCGCATCCGCTTTGAACACCCCGAAGTACGCACCGTGGTCGTCACCAGCGCCAAGGACCGGGTCTTCTGCTCGGGCGCCAACATCTTCATGCTGGGTGTCAGCAGCCACGCCTGGAAGGTGAACTTCTGCAAGTTCACGAACGAGACGCGCAACGGCCTGGAAGACAGCAGCAAGCACAGCGGCCTGAAGTTCCTGGCCGCCGTCAACGGCGCCTGCGCCGGCGGCGGCTATGAGCTGGCCCTGGCCTGCGACGAGATCATCCTGGTCGACGACCGCAGCAGCGCCGTCAGCCTGCCCGAAGTGCCGCTGCTGGGCGTGCTGCCCGGCACCGGCGGCCTGACGCGCGTGACCGACAAGCGCCGTGTCCGCCACGACCTGGCCGACATCTTCTGCACCAGTGTCGAAGGCGTGCGCGGCCAGAAGGCCAAGGAATGGCGGCTGGTCGACGAGGTCGCCAAGACCGCGGTGTTCGCGGCCAAGGTGCAGGAACGTGCGCTGGAACTGGCCGCACAGAGCGACCGCCCTTCACCCGGAACAGGCGCCCAGGCCGTGATGCTGACGCCGCTGGACCGCACGATCGCCGCCGACGCGCTGCGCTACACCCACGTGACGGTACAGATCGACCGCGCGCAGCGCAGCGCCAGCTGGACCGTGAAGGCCCCGGCAGGTGAACAGCCCGGCACCGTGGCCGCCATCGAAGCCGCGGGCGACCGCTGGTACCCGCTGCAGATGGCGCGTGAACTCGAAGACGCCATCCTCGAGATGCGGACGAACGAGCCCGAGATCGGCATCTGGCTGATCAAGACCGAGGGCGATGCCGCGGCCGTGCTGGCGATGGACGCCACGCTGCGGGCCCACGCCGGCCACTGGCTGGTGCGCGAAACCGTGGGCCTGCTGCGCCGCACCTTCGCGCGGCTGGACGTGTCTTCGCGCAGTCTGTTCGCACTGGTCGAGCCCGGCTCGTGCTTTGCCGGCAGCTTCCTCGAGCTGGCCCTGGCCTGCGACCGCAGCTACCAGCTGATGCTGCCCGACGACGCCGCGCGCACGCCGAAGCTGACGGTGGGCGAAAGCAACTTCGGCCCGAACCCGATGTACCCGATGATCACCGGCCAAAGCCGCCTCGAACGCCGCTTCTACGGCGAGGAAGCCCCGCTCGCCGCCGTGCGCGCCGCCGTGGGCCAGCCGCTGGACGCCGACGCCGCCTTCGCGCTGGGCCTGGTCACGGCGAACCCGGACGACATCGACTGGGAGGACGAAATCCGCATCGCCATCGAGGAGCGCCGCGCGATGAGCCCCGACGCGCTGACCGGCATGGAAGCCAACCTGCGCTTCAACGGCCCCGAGAACATGTTCACCCGCGTCTTCGGACGCCTGACGGCCTGGCAGAACTGGATCTTCCAGCGCCCGAACGCCGTGGGCGACAAGGGTGCACTCAAGGTCTACGGCAAGGGCGAAAAAGCCCAATTCGACTGGAATCGCGTTTAAGCAAGATCATCTGGAGCAGACAAATGAGCAGCATCAACTACAGCGAAAAGATCCCCAACAACGTCAACCTGAGCGAAGACCGCACGCTGCAGCGGGCGCTGGAACAGTGGCAGCCCAACTTCATCAGCTGGTGGGACGACATGGGCCCCGAGGGTTCCACCGACATGGACGTCTACCTGCGCACCGCCGTCAGCGTCGACCCGCAAGGCTGGGCCAGCTTCGGCCATGTGAAGATGCGCGACTACCGCTGGGGCATCTTCATGAACCCGGGCGACGCCAACCGCACCATCCACTTCGGCGACCACAAGGGCGAGAAGGCCTGGGACAGCGTGCCCGGCGAACACCGCGCCAACCTGCGCCGCATCATCGTGACGCAGGGCGATACCGAGCCCGCGTCGGTCGAGCAGCAGCGCCACCTGGGCCTGACGGCGCCCAGCATGTACGACCTGCGCAACCTGTTCCAGATCAACGTCGAGGAAGGCCGCCACCTGTGGGCGATGGTCTACCTGCTCCACAAACATTTCGGCCGCGACGGCCGCGAGGAAGCCGAAGCCCTGCTCGAACGCCGCAGCGGCGACGAGAACAACCCGCGCATCCTGGGGGCCTTCAACGAAGCCACGCCCGACTGGCTGAGCTTCTTCATGTTCACCTACTTCACCGACCGCGACGGCAAGTACCAGCTGTGTGCGCTGGCCGAAAGCGCCTTCGACCCGCTGGCGCGCACCACCAAGTTCATGCTCACCGAAGAAGCGCACCACATGTTCGTGGGCGAGTCGGGCATCAGCCGCGTCATCCAGCGCACCGCGCAGAAGATGAACGAGCTGAAGACCGACGACGTGGGGGTGCTGCGCAATGCCGGCGTCATCGACCTGCCCACCATCCAGCGCTACATCAACTTCCACTTCAGCGTCACCATCGACCTCTTCGGCGCCGACGAGAGCAGCAATGCCGCCACGTTCTATTCATCAGGCCTGAAGGGTCGCTATGAAGAAGGCAAGCGCGTCGACGACCACGTGCTGAAGGGCCAGACCTACAAGGTGCTGGAAGCCCGGAACGGCCAGCTGCTGGAAAAGGAAGTGCCGATGCTCAACGCGCTGAACGAGGTGCTGCGCGACGACTACATCAAGGACAGCATCGCCGGCGTGAACCGCTGGAACAAGGTGCTGGAAAAAGCCGGCATCCCCGTCACGCTCTCCGTGCCGCACAAAGCCTTCCACCGCAACATCGGCGCGCTCTCGGGCGTGAAGGTCTCGCCGGACGGCCGTGTCGTGAGCGAAGCCGAATGGAAGGCCAATGTCGATCGCTGGCTGCCCAGCGGCGGCGACCGCGCATTCGTCGCCAGCCTGATGGGCCGGGTGGTCGAGCCCGGCAAGTTCGCCAACTGGATCGCGCCGCCCGTGATGGGCATCAACCGTCAGCCGGTGGATTACGAGTACGTGCGCTTCAATTGACCCACCCCCGTAGCGGCTTCGCCGCTCCCCCTCAAGGGGGCAACGCCAGCGGCCCGGCAAAGCCGGTTCCGCGGCGTTCGCTTGGGTGAATACTTCGCCCATTGAGGAGACATTCCATGGACATGGCTGACCAGGCGCTGCTGAAACAGCACGTCATCGACCCCGAGATCTGCATCCGCTGCAACACCTGCGAAGCCACCTGCCCGGTGGGCGCGGTGACGCACGACGACCGCAACTACGTCGTCGACGCCGACAAGTGCAACTTCTGCATGGCCTGCGTACCGCCCTGCCCCACCGGCAGCATCGACAACTGGCGGCTGGTGGCGCGAATCAAGGCCTACAGCGTGCAGGAACAGCTGGGCTGGGACGAACTGCCGCCCGAGCTGAGTGCCGAAGCCCTGGCGGCCGACGGCGTGGCGGCGGGCACCGTGGCCGCAGAACTAGAAGCACCGACGCTGCCCGCCGCGGCCACCGGCGCGACCCTGTTCAACAGTGCGGCCTACGGAGCCACGCTGCCCCCTTGGTCGGCCGCGCATCCCTACACCAACCTGTACGGCCCGAAGGCCACCGAGAAGTCGATCACCGCCACGGTGGCCGGCAACGTGCGCGTCACCGATGTCGGCCACGACTACGACACCCACCACATCGTGCTGGACTTCGGCGCCATGCCCTTCCCGCTGCTCGAAGGCCAGAGCATCGCCATCGTGCCGCCAGGCGTGGACGCGAACGGCCGCGCCCACCACCCCCGCCAGTACAGCATCGCCAGCCCGCGCAACGGCGAACGCCCGGGCTACAACAACGCCAGCCTCACGGTCAAGCGCGTGCTCGAAGACCATCAAGGCCGGCCTGTCCGCGGTGTCGCCAGCAACTATCTTTGCGACCTGAAGGTGGGCGCCTCGGTGCAGGTCATCGGCCCCTTCGGCAGCAGCTTCCTGATGCCCAACCACCCGAAGAGCCACATCGTGATGATCTGCACCGGCACGGGCAGCGCGCCGATGCGCGCGATGACCGAATGGCGGCGGCGCCTGCGCAGCAGCGGCAAGTTCGAAGGCGGCAAGCTGATGCTGTTCTTCGGTGCGCGCACACAACAAGAGCTTCCTTATTTCGGCCCGCTGCAAAGCCTGCCGAAGGACTTCATCGACTCGAATTTCGCCTTCAGCCGCACCCCCGGTGCACCGAAGCGTTATGTGCAGGACCTGATGCGCGAACGCGCCGCCGACCTCGCCCCGCTGCTGGCCGACCCGCAGGCCTACTTCTACGTCTGTGGCCTGAAGGCGATGGAAGAAGGCGTGGTGCTGGCCCTGCGCGACATCGCCCAAGGTGCGGGGCTCGCATGGGACAGCGTGGGCGCGGCGCTGAAGCGCGAAGGGCGGCTGCATCTGGAGACTTACTGAGATGTGCGCTGCTTGTCCGCATTCACTTGGGGCACTCGCCGAGACCCTTTGGCGCGAGGCCGCTCCCCTTGGGCTGGGCGAGCCGGTTGGCCCCTTCCGCTCATGCCCAGGGCTTGCGCCCTGGGCGCTCGCCAAGCACAAACAGTCCACCGGACTGTTTGTGTCCGGGCTTGCTCCCCCGCCTTTACTTCGCTCCAGGGGCCACCCAACTCACCCAGCCCGCCACCGTGTCGGCGCGCGGCGGTGGGGAGCAAGTCACGGTGTTGCAAAGGTGGGCTGGGGCTGGCTGTGGCGCGCATGGGAGGCGCCGAGGAGCACAGGGCCCGCGGCCCCCGCGCGCAGCGCGGTTCAACCTCTGACTCGCCGCCGGTGTTTGAGCGCAGTGAGCGCAGCGAACGTAGCGAGTTCGGCGGCGGGGCCGCGGGACCGATGCACTGAGCCCGGACATAAACAGTCCAGTGGACTGTTTGTGCCTGGCGAAGGACCAGGCCACTGGCCTGGGCCGCAGGGGAGCCTGAGCGCAGCGAAGGCCGCCGAGGATAAGCGCCACGGCCAGCCCCAGCCCGCCTTTGCCGCGGTCCAAGCAGGCATGACATCGAACGCCGGCCGCGGGCCTGATGTCTCGCTATGGAACCACCCATGAAGACGTTGCAACTCACAACCCGCCGCCCCGGTGTGGCCCAGGTGACGATGGCGCGGCCGGAGGTGTTCAATGCCTTCGACGAAACCATGATCGGCGAGCTCGACGACGCCTTCGCGCAGCTGATCGCCGACGACAGCGTGCGCGTCATCGTGCTGGCTGGCGCCGGCAAGCACTTCAGCGCCGGCGCCGACCTGCAGTGGATGCAGCGCGCCAGCACCGCCACGCTCGACTGGAACCTGCAGGACGCGCGGCGTTTTGCCGCGATGCTGGCGCGCATCGAAAGCTGCCCCAAGCCCACCGTCGCGCGCGTGCAGGGCGCGGCACTCGGCGGCGGTGTGGGCCTCGCCTGCGCCTGCGACATTGCGATTGCGGCCGAAGGCGCGAGCTTCTCGGTCAGCGAAGCGAAGTTCGGCATCCTGCCGTCGGTCATCGGCCCCTACGTGACCAATGCGGTCGGCAAGCGCCAGGCCCGGCGACTGGCGTTGACGACCGAGCGCATCCCCGCCACCGAAGCCCTGGCCATGGGCCTGGTGCAGAAGCTGGTGGCGGCCGATGCGCTGGACGCTGCCGTCGACGCCATGCTCGACGCGCTGCTGGCCGGCGGCCCGAACGCCCAGCGTGAGATCAAGACCCTGTTCGCGCAATTGCAGGTGGGCGCCATCACCGCCGACGTGGTGGAGCTCACGGCGCAGACCATCGCCCGCGTCCGTGGCAGCGACGAGGCCCGCGAAGGCTTCGCCGCCTTCCTGGACAAGCGGCCCGCCGCATGGATTCCAAAGCCCTGAACATGAACGACAGCATCGCACTTCAAGGCACCACCGTCTTCGTCGCCGGCGCCGGCATCATGGGCGCGGGCATTGCCCAGGTGGCGGCGCAGGCCGGCCACCCGGTGCGGCTGTTCGACACCCGCTCCGGTGCCGCCGCCGCCGCCAAGGGCAAGCTGGCCAGCACGCTCGACGGCCTGGTGGCCAAGGGCCGCCTGGCTGCGGAATCGGCCCAGCAGGCACTGGCCCGCATCGAACCCGTGGACACCCTGGCGCAGGCTGCGGGCGCCGGCCTGGTGGTGGAAGCCATCGTCGAGCAGCTCGACGCCAAACGTGCGCTGTTCGCCGAACTCGAGGCGCTGCTGGACGACAGTGCCGTGCTCGCCACCAATACCAGCTCGATCTCGGTCACGGCCATCGCGAAGGGGCTGCAGCGGCCGGGCCGCGTGGTCGGCATGCACTTCTTCAACCCGGTGCCGCTGATGAAGCTGGTCGAAGTGGTCAGCGGCCTGCAGACCGACCCGGTCGTGGCTGCCGCCATCTTCGATCTGTCCAGGACCTGGGGCAAGGTGCCGGTGCATGCGAAAAGCACGCCCGGCTTCATCGTCAACCGCATCGCGCGGCCCTACTACGCCGAGGCCCTGGCGCTGCTTCAGGAAGGTGCCGCCACCCCGCCCGTGCTGGACGCCGCGCTGCGCGGTGCGGGCTTCCGCATGGGGCCCTGCGAACTGATGGACCTGATCGGCCACGACACCAATTTCGCCGTGACGAAATCGGTCTTCGAGGCCAACTTCTTCGACAAGCGCTACCAGCCCAGCATCGTGCAGGCCGAGATGGTGGCTGGCGGCCTGCTGGGCCGCAAGACGGCGCATGGCTTCTTTCGCTACCGCGATGGCAAGCCCGAAGACGCAGGCCTGCCGGTGGCCCTGCATGAAGCCCCGGCCACGGCGCGCGAGGTCACGGTACACGGCCGCGGCGCCATCGCCGACCATCTGGAGCAGGCCGCCACCGCCGCGCTGGCGGCCCAAGGCTGGGGCCCGGCGCGGTTGCCGGACAGCGACTGGACGGGGCTTGCCATCGACGGCACCCGGCTCGTGCTGACCGCCGGCCAGACTGCCGCCGAACTCGCAGCCGGCCAGGCACGCCGCGAAGTGGCGGTGTTCGATCGACCGGTCGGCATCACCACGGGTTCACCGCCGGCACCGGGCACCGCGCTGAGCTTTGCCGTGGCCGAAGGCTGCCCCGCCACTTGGCCCGCCCAGGCCGCCGCCTGGCTGGCCGCGCTGGGCTTCGCGCCGCTGCCCGTAGCCGACACCCCCGGCCTGGTGGTGGCCCGCACCGTGGCGATGTTGATCAATGAAGCCGCCGACGCTGTGCAGCAAGGTGTCTGCAACGAAGCCGGGGCCGACGCGGCGATGAAGCTGGGCGTCAACTACCCGGCTGGCCCATTCGACTTCCTGCGCGGCTGGAGCGCGGCCGAAGTCGTGGCCCTGCTCGACACGCTCGACCAGCACTACCGCGGTGAACGCTACCGCGTCAGCCCTCTGCTTCGGCGACGCGCCACCTGAGATGAACCGAACCGGAATTCAGCCATGAACCACGCCTACATCTGCGACGCCATCCGCACGCCTTTCGGCCGCTACGGCGGCGCGCTGTCAACCGTACGCACCGACGACCTGGCCGCGCTGCCGCTGCAGGCACTGATGGCGCGCAACCCGAAGGTCGACTGGCTGGCCGTGGCCGACGTGCTCTACGGCTGCGCCAACCAGGCCGGCGAGGACAACCGCAACGTCGCGCGCATGGCCGCGCTGCTGGCGGGGCTGCCGATGGCGGTGCCCGGCGCCACCATCAACCGCCTGTGCGGCAGCGGCCTCGACGCGGTGGGCAGTGCTGCGCGCGCCATCCGCGCCGGCGAAGCCGAACTGATGATTGCCGGCGGCGTGGAAAGCATGAGCCGAGCGCCCTTCGTGATGCCCAAGGCCGAGTCGGCCTTCAGCCGCAGCACCGCCATCCACGACACCACCATCGGCTGGCGCTTCGTCAACCGGCTGATGAAGCAGCAGTACGGCGTCGATTCCATGCCCGAAACCGCCGAGAACGTGGCCTTGCAGTTCGGCATCGAACGCGAGGCCCAGGACCGCATGGCGCTGGCCTCGCAGCGCAAGGCCGTGGCGGCGCAGCAGGCCGGCTTCTTCGACGCCGAGATCTGCCCCGTGGCCGTGGCGCAGAAGAAGGGCGACGCGGTCATGGTGACGCGCGACGAGCACCCGCGCGAAACCAGCCTGGAGGCCTTGGCGAAGCTCAAGCCCGTGGTCCACGCCGAAGGCAGCGTCACCGCCGGCAATGCCAGTGGCGTCAACGACGGCGCTTGCGCACTGCTGCTGGCCAGCGAGGCGGCCGCCGCGCGCAACGGCCTCACGCCACGGGCGCGGGTGGTCGGCATGGCCACGGCCGGCGTGGCGCCGCGCATCATGGGCATCGGCCCGGCGCCAGCCACGCGCAAGGTGCTGGCGCTGACCGGGCTGAGCCTGGCGCAGATGGATGTGATCGAGCTCAACGAGGCCTTCGCCGCACAGGGCCTGGCGGTGCTGCGCGACCTGGGCTTGCAGGACGACGACCCGCGCGTGAACCCGAACGGTGGCGCCATTGCACTGGGCCACCCGCTGGGCGCCAGCGGCGCGCGGCTGGCCACCACGGCCGTGAACCAGCTGCACCGCAGCGGCGGGCGCTATGCGCTGGCCACCATGTGCATCGGCGTCGGCCAGGGCATCGCGCTGGTGCTGGAACGGGTCTGACCAGAACTTCAGGAACGCAGCCCTCGGCCGGCGGGTTTCAGCCCGCCAGCCGCGCCATGCACCACTGCGCGGCGGCCATCAGCCGGTGGTCGTCACCCCAGCGGCCGACGACCTGAAGCCCTACCGGCAGGCCGCGGCTGCCGCGCGCGAACGGCAGGTGGACGCAAGGCAGTCCCAACAGGCTCCAGCCGCGGCTGAACAGCGGGTCGCCGGTGGCATCGATGCCGGCCGGCGCTTCGCCCAGGGTGCTGGGAGCCAGCAGCAGGTCGAAGTCGTCGAACCAGGCATTCGCCAGCCCGCGCGCTGCGGCCGTGGCCTGCAGCTTGGCGACATGGGCCTGGCCGTCGATGGCCATGCCTTCGTCGAAGAGGCCACGCAGGCGCTCGCTGAGCGCCGCGCTGTGCTGCGTGCGCTCGTGGCTCAGCGCATGTGCCATCTCGTGGGCCATCACGGCCTTCTGCAGCGCCACCAGGCCGGGCAGCGCCGCGGGCCACGGCGCATCGGCCATCCGCGCCGCGGCCGGCGCCAGCACGCGCAGGGCCTGCGCCCAGGCGGCCTGTGAATCGGCGCCCATCTGTGGGGCGTCGGGTGTCAGGCACAGGCCGATGCGCGGCGCCGCAGGCGCAGCCAGCGCAGCCTCGTCGTTCAGGCGCTGGTCGCCGGTCAGCACGGCGCCGAGCAGGGCGACGTCGCGTACACAGCGGCCGAAGCCGCCGACCACGTCCATCGTTTCCGACAGGCTCTTCACCCCCGCCCGCGGCACGCGCCCGAGGCTGGGCTTGTAGCCGACGACGCCGCAGAAGGCCGCCGGCCGGATGATCGAAGCCGCCGTCTGCGTGCCCAGCGCCAGCGGCAGCATGGCGTCGGCCACGGCCGCGGCCGAGCCGCTGGACGAACCGCCCGGCGTGTGCGCCAGGTTCCGCGGGTTGCGGGTGGGCCCGGGCTGGAAGTAGGCGAACTCGGTCGTCACCGTCTTGCCCGCCAGCACGGCGCCGGCCTCGCGGCACAGCACCACGGCAGCGGCGTCGGCCGCCGGGCGATGGCCGGCGTAGACCGGCGAGCCGTAGGTGGTGGGCATGGCGGCGGTATCGAACAGGTCTTTCACCCCCAGCGGCAGGCCGTGCAATGGGCCGCGCCACGTGCCGGCGTCGAGCGCGCTGGCCTGCGCAAGGGCTGCCTCGGAAGCCAGGTGGGCGAAGGCCAGGACATGCGGTTCACGTTCGGCGATGCGGTCCAGGCAGGCGCGCAGCAGTTCGACGGCGCTCAGCTCGCGGCGGGCCAACAGGCGCGCAGCCTGCCACGCATACAGTTCATTCGGTCGTGCAGCATGCATCGGATGACCTCGGGGCAAGACGGGCGGAAACCGCCGATCGGCTCATTCTGGCGCGGCGCCAGGCGGGTTGCAGGGGCGGGGTGGGTGGCGCTGCCAGAATCGGCGGCCATGTTGTCCTTCGACCCCGCCGCCCACACGCCACTGCACAGCGCCTTCTATCGCTTCGTGCCGCTGCCCGACCCTGAAGGCCTGGCCAACGCCCTGCGCACGCTGGGACAGGCGCATGCGGTGCAGGGCAGCGTGGTCGTCGCCAGCGAAGGCATCAGCGGCACCGTGGCCGGCGCGGCCAACGATGTGGCGGCCTTCGAGGCCGCGTTGCAGGTCCTGCACGGCGGCGTGTTGCGCGGCATGGTCTTCAAGCACAGCGGCTGCCGCACGGCACCCTTCGGTCGCTGGAAGGTCAGCGTCAAGCCCGAGATCGTGGCGCTGGGCCTGCCCGCCACCGCCCCCCTGCCCGCACCGGACGAAACCGACACCAGCCACCTGGCTCCAGACGCCTGGCGCGAGCTGCTCGGGCGCGACGACGTGGTACTGCTCGACAACCGCAACCACTTCGAATTCCGCCTCGGCCACTTCCGCGGCGCTCTCGACCCGCAGGTGCACAACTTCCGCGACTTCGTGGCCTACGTCCAGGCCCACGCCCCGGCTTGGCGCGCCGCCAAGCGCCCGGTGGCGATGTACTGCACCGGCGGCATCCGCTGCGACAAGACCGCACCCTGGCTGCGCAGCCTGGGGCTGGCGGTGTGGCAGCTCGATGGCGGGGTGCTGAACTACTTCCAGCAGATGGAAGACGCCGGTCGCGACTGGCAGGGCGAGTGTTTCGTCTTCGACCGCCGCCTGGCGCTGGACACCCGCCTGCAGGAAACCGGCACCACGGCCGAGCAGGTGTTCGACCCCCGGCACGCCGACGAAGCCTGGCGCCTGCGCCGCGCGCGCGAGCTCGACACCCCACCCGCCGCCGATGGCCCGGCCTGAGCCCGCCTGGACGCCGCCCCTGCGCGACGGCGTCGGTGCCAGCCGCGTGGCGGTGGGTGCCGGCCGCTTCGACAACGTCGCACAGTTCCTGGACGCCCGATTTCCCGGCATCGGTGGCTGGCAAGCCAGGCTGGCGCGTGGCGACGTGCTCGACGCCGAAGGCCGGCCATTGGCAGCGGGTTCGCCCTGCCCGCATGGCCTCTTGATCTGGTACTGGCGCGACCCGCCCCCCGAGACCCGCGTGCCCTTCGAGATCGATGTGCTGTTCCAGGACGACCAGCTCGTCGTCGTCGACAAGCCGCATTTCCTGCCGGTCACGCCTTCCGGCCGCCATCTGCACGAAACCGTGCTGGTGCGGCTGAAGAAGCTGCTCGGCATGGCCACGCTGACGCCCATGCACCGCATCGACCTCGACACCGCCGGCGTGCTGGCGTTCACCGTGCAGCCGGCGCAGCGCAACGCCTATCAGGGCCTGCTGCGCGAACGGCAGGTGCACAAGGTCTACGAAGCCGTGGCGCCATGGCGTGCCGACGTGCTTCTGCAGCAGACCTGCCGCCACCGGCTGCAGGACGGGCCAGGCGAGTCATTCCTGCAGATGCAGGTGGTGGAGGGTGTTCCCAACACCGAGACAAGGGTGGAACTGATCGCACAAGTGGCGGCCGCACCCGATGCGCCCGATGTGCCTCTGGCGCTGTACCGACTGACGCCGCGCACCGGGCGCCGGCACCAGCTGCGCGCGCAGATGAACGCGCTCGGCCTGCCCATCGTCGGCGACCGCATCTACCCGCTGCTGCAACCTGCGCTGGCACCGGGCGCGGTGCCCGACTACACGCGGCCGCTGCAGCTGCTGTCACGTGAATTCAGCTTCACCGACCCGATCAGCGGCGAGCCGCGCCGCTTCATCAGCCGACGCCGGCTTGCGTTAGGCTGCTGACCGGATCACCCGAAGGACGACGAACATGGCCAGCATGGCACCCACCCGCGGCGATCAGGCAGCCCGCGACCGGCAGCCCCGAAGCCGGATGGCGGGGGCAGCCACCTGGACCCAAGCTGCGGCCCGGCCATGAGCAGCAGCGCGCAGATTCTTTCGGCTGCCGACCTGGCCGAACCCCTCGCCGCCTGGCGCGCCTGGGTGGGCCGCAGCGAAAGCCGCGTCGATCACGTCACCGCGGCCCCCCTGGCCGCGCTGGCGGCGACGCTGGACCGCGACGAGCCCGCACCCCTGCCCGGCAGCGACATCCCGCCTCTGGCGCACTGGCTGTACTTCCTGCCCGTGGCGCGAGCCAGCGAGATCGGCACCGACGGCCACCCAAGGCGTGGCGGCTTCCTGCCGCCGGTGCCGCTGCCGCGCCGCATGTGGGCCGGTGGCCGGCTCGACTTCCATCACCCCCTGCAGGTGGGCGACGAAGTCACGCGGGTGTCTCGCATCACCCAGGTCGATGCCAAGGCCGGGCGCAGCGGGCCACTGGTGTTCGTGACGGTCAGGCACGAGATTTCAAGCGCCCGCGGTCTGGCTTTGACCGAGGAACACGACATCGTCTACCGCGATGCCCCTGTGCAAGCTTCGCCAGGTTCGCAAGCTTCGCCCGCGGCGCCGACACCGCCCGCACAACCCGCGCCCGACAACGCCGGCTTCAGCCGGCGGGTCGTGCCCGACCCGGTGCTGCTGTTCCGCTACAGCGCCCTGACCTTCAACGGCCACCGCATCCACTACGACCGCAGCTACGCCACCGACGTCGAGGGCTATCCCGGCCTCGTTGTGCACGGCCCGCTGATCGCCACCCTGCTGGTCGACCTGCTGCGCCGCGAACGCCCGATGGCGCAGCTGAAGCGTTTTGCCTTCACCGCCGTGCGGCCCACGTTCGACATCCACCCCTTCGACGTCTGCGGCCGCGAAGACGGACCCTCCCGCTTCGAGCTCTGGGGCCGCGACCACCAGGGCTTGCTGACGATGCGCGCCGAAGCCCATACCGCATGATCAGGTCGCGTTTCCTTGCCCCGCGCCTCCTCGAAAGGTGAGCGGGCAGGTGAGCTGCCGAAGTCGGCGGTGCAGCAGCTCACCGAATTCACTGCGAAACCGTGGGGCGTGAAGTCGGGGCCGACCTCCACCCCCACTCAGGGTGCGATGTGCAGCGGCATGGACCGCATGAACTCAAGGAATACCAGCCGACGGCCGCGGGCCTGCGCTGCGGCGAGGGCCTGGTCGGCATGCGCCCAGGGCCGCTCGTCAGCACGTACCTCCTCCAGCGCCACGACGTTCATCTGCGGTGTGCGTCGCACCATCACCCACGCGATGTATCCGGTCGAATCGGAATATGCGCTGATCCCGATGTCGATCACAAACTCGGCACCGCGGTGGTCGGACCCTGGGTCATCGGCTTGACGAGGCAAGACTTCCCTCATCAAGCGGCAGGCGAAGAGCCTTCCTGCGTCAGGCCGCCGTCGTCGATCAGGAAGCTGTAGCCATGCCGGCGGAAGCCCAAGCCTTCATAGAAGCGATGGGCCTCCGCACGAACGAGATGACTCGAAAGCACCATTTTGTAGCAACTGCGCTGAGCGCACTCGTTCATCGCGAAGCGCATCATGAATCGACCGACGCCCTGGCCCTGCAGCTCCTGCGAAACAACGACATCCTCGACGATGCAAGAGTCCCGCGCCCCGTGTGGCAGACCGCCTATGAAGATCAGCGCGAACGTCCCCACCACCCTGTCATCGAGATGCGCGACGTAGATCGTGTGTCGCGGATCGTTCATCAATGCGACGAAGTGCTCCTGCGCATCTTCCAGTCGCATCGGCTCGCCTCGCCCGACATCGAGCAGCCGGTACAGCTCCAGCAGACATGGCAGGTCTTCCGCTTTCGCAGGACGAATGCTCAGGTCCATGCACGAGCTCCGGTAGATTGACTATGAGGCGAGAGACAGAACCCGCTTCGCGTTGCCGTACATCACATCGTCGATCACGCCGTCCTTGAAGCCCAGCATTCGGTAGTCGTTGATCGACTGCGCCATCGGCCGGAAAGGGTAGGAGCTTCCGAACAGGATCTGGTTGCGCATGCAGCCATTGGCCGCTTCCACGTACAAGCCGCCTCCGGGTGCGAAGATGTACATGTCGGGAACGATGAACACGTTCTCCCAGCGGAAGGCCACGCCGATGATCTCGTTCACGAACGGGTAGAACCCGTGGTAGCAGATGATCTGCAGCTTGGGGAAAGCCCGGGCCACATGGCCGACCGCCGTCGGATTCACCATGTCCAGACTGGGCGCGGTCGGCCCGGACATGATCGTCACGGGCACGCCGAGTTGCGAGCAGGCGTCGTAGATCGGGTAGAGCATCGGGTCGTCTGCCCGGGCCGGCGGCGAGCCGAAACCGGGCTCGACGTTGATGGCCTTCAGACCCAGCACCTTGATGGCCCGCTCGACCTCCACCAGCGCAGCCTTCACGCCCCAGCGGTGCGGGTCGATCGAACCTACACCCACCAGTTCGCTGTGACGGCGGACGATGTCGTGGATCTCGTCGTTCGAATGCTTGATGGCTGGCGTGTCACGACCTACGATCACCGAAGCGGTGATGCGCGTGTCCTTGATCTCGCGCAGATAGCCCTCGAAAGTGCTCGAACGGGTGAAATGCTCGACGTGCTTCGAGCCCACCCGGCCGTTGAGCCACTTGACCACTTCGAAGTCGGGCGTGCCCGGCGTCTTGCCGTAGAAGTCGTGCAGGAACGCAGGACGACTGCGCATGTCGATCACTTTCTTGGTGGCCATGGGTCTTCTTCTCCTTGTCGTGGTGATCTGTCATTCGGCGCGCGACGCCTCGGGCGTCTTCGCGGTGCGCCGGGCATAGGCTTCGATGAAATCGGCTGCAGCACGACTGCCGCCCGAAAAGGACTTCATCGCCTCCTCGTGCAGCAGCGACAGCGCCTGCATCTTGATTTCGTTGGCGCGTTCGTTCTCGACAATGCCCGAGAGGCTGCGCGGGCGCGGGATGTCGACTTCGATCGTCGCGCGCACCCGTGTGGGAATGTTGGTCATCACGATCAGCCGGTCGGCGAGGAAGATGGCCTCGTCGATGTCGGTGGTCACGAAGAAGTTGGTGCGATGCGACTCCTCGTAAAGACCCGAGTAGTACTCCCACATCAGTTCCTTCGACATCGCGTCAAGCCCGCGAAACGGCTCGTCGAGGATCATCACGTCCGGGTCGTTGATCATGGCGCGCGCGAGTTCGGCGCGTCTTTGCATGCCACCGGACAGCTGGGTGGGGTACTTCCGACGGAAGGCCTTCAAACCTACCTTTTCGAGCAGGAAGTCGGCCTTGGATTGCGTCTGCGCGTTCTGTTCGTTGCGTGCGCGCGGGCCGTACAGGATGTTGTCCATCGTCGTCATCCACGGGAACAGCGCGCTTTCCTGGAACACCACCAGACGGTCCTTGCCTGGGCCAGTGATCGGGCGTCCGTCGATCTGGATCGTGCCGCTGTCGGGCCGCTCGAAACCCGCCATCAGTCGGATCAGCGTGCTCTTGCCGCATCCCGAGGGACCGATCATCACGGTCAACTTGTGTCGCTCGATCACGAAGCTGCAGTCCTTCACCACCGTCTTGGCGAAGGGGCCGGTTCCGTAGGACTTGGTCACCGCCTCGACACGGATCTCGCCGTGCACGCCGTCGGTGTTGTTCGTGCTGTTCATGGTCTGTTCCTTCAGCGCTGCTTGAGCCACGGGGTGACGAAGCCGCCGAGGGCCCGCAGCGCCTCGCTGCAGGCGAAGCCGGCGATGCCGATGCTGATCATCCCCACCACGATCTGCTCATACGAGCCGCCGACATAGGAATTCCAGATGAAGAAGCCCAGGCCTCCACCCTCTGCACTGTTGCCGCCACCGGAGATCATCTCGGCGGCGACCACCACTTCCCAGGTGATGCCCATTCCGACCGCCGAGCCGACCACGATCGAAGGCAGCGTGGCGGGCAGCACCACGCGGCGGAAGATGTCCCACTGCGACGCCCCCATGGCCTTGGCTGCCTGGAAGTAGCGCACGTCGATCGACTTGGCCCCACCGACGACGTTGATGACGATGGTGAAGAACGCCCCGAGGAACGTGACGAAGGCGATCGACATCTCGGCCGTGGGCCAGAAAATGATCGACGCCGGCACCCACGCCAGCGGCGGAATCGGGCGCAGCAATTCAAAGCTGGGGAATACCACGCCGTGCACGGCCTTGCTGACGGCCATCATCAGCCCCAGCGGGATGCCGATCAACATCGCCGCCGTGAACCCTGCCAGCACCCGCACCAGGCTCAGGTACCAGCTTTCCCAGTAACCCGGGTTGTCGAGCAGCCCGGCCCAGGCCACCAGCACGCCGCTCGGCGCCGGCACCTTGCCGATCCAGGGCAAGGGCCGACCCATCCATTCAGCCGATCGCGAGCCGATCTCCCAAAGAATGACGAAGGTCGTCAACGCAATGACGGCGCGCAGCGTCGATCGGCTCAGCAGCTTCTTGCGCAATCTCTCCAGCCTCGTGCTCATCGGTCAACCCTCCTTCTCGCCAGCGGCGAAGGACTTCTTGGCTTCCTCGTGCACGATCGCGCTCGTCTCTTCCATCAGCTCGCGAAAGCGCGGACTGGTCAGGACGCTGTAGTCGCGAGGGTGGGGAATGTCGACGTCGAGAATCTTCTTCGGCCGGCACGGGCGCGAAGTCATGATCACCAGCCGGTGGCCCAGGAAGATGGCCTCCTCCAGGTCGTGCGTGATGAAGAAGATCGTGACCTTGTTCTTGTAGTAGATCTCAAGCAGCGCCTCGTGCATCACGGACTTGGTCAGCGAGTCCAGCGCCCGGTAGGGCTCGTCGAACAGCAGCACCTTCGGGTCGTTCATCAGCGCCCGAACG
This sequence comes from Rubrivivax sp., assembly GCA_022842595.1. GTDB lineage: Bacteria > Pseudomonadota > Gammaproteobacteria > Burkholderiales > Burkholderiaceae_C > Rubrivivax. Next base: position 44,178 of record JALHPF010000002.1, on the reverse strand, counting down.
ATCTCCACCCGACGTCGCAAGCCCGACGACACTTCGCCTGGATAGTTGTTCTCGGTGCCGTTCAGACCCGCGTCGGCCATCATGCTGCGGGCCTTCGCATAGATCTCCTTGTGGCTCAGCTTGCCCTGCATCTTCGGGCCGAAGGCAACGTTCTCGAGATTCGTCTTCCAGGGGAACAGCGCGCCGTTCTGGAACACGACGATGCGGTCCGACCCGGGCTCGGCTTGGGGCTTGCCGGGACCGCACAACACCTCGCCGTCCATACGGATGGTGCCCGAGCTGATGCTGTGGAAGCCGGCGATCGCGTTCAGCAAGGTGGTCTTGCCGCAACCCGAAGGCCCGACGATCATGCAGATCTCGCCGGCGGGAATATCCAGCGTGCAGTGGTCCACGGCCATCACTGCCGCGCCATCGGGGTCGTACACCTTGACCACGTCGTCGATGCTGATGGCGCCCTGCCGGGCCGTGCGCCCGGCCGTCGGGGGACGCGACAGGCTGTGCTCCAGATTGGCGCTCATCAGCGGCCTCCCAGTGCAAGTTCGCGAACGCGCCACTGCATCATCATGTCGCCGGCCACACGCACCATGGCGCTGGTGATGTAGCCAACCGCGCCCAGCGTGATCATGCCGATCACGATGGTCGGGTACTGGACCATGGTGTACGCCGTGTTGATCACGTAACCAAGACCGAACTCGCCCGACACCATCTCGCCAGCCACCAACGAGAACCAGGCCACGCCGACCGAGATCTGCAGCCCGGTGAAGATGTAGGGCATGGAGCCCGGCACGATGACCTCGCGGAACACCTGCCACTTGCTGGCGCCCAGGCAGTAGGCCGCGCGGCTGTAGCTCTCGTCGATCGACTCCACCCCCAGCATCGTGTTCAGCGCAGTGGCGAAGAACGAGGCCAGGAAGGTCAGGAAGATCACCGGCGTCTCGGTGCCCGAGAACATCAGGATCGCCAGCGGCACCCAGGCCAGGATCGGGATCGGGCGCAGGGTTTCAAAGATGGGGAAGACGTACTCGCGAAAGGTCTTGGACCAGCCGAGGAACAGTCCCAGCGGCACCCCCAGGCCGGTGGCCAAGGCGAAGGCAATCGCCACACGTCTCACGCTGGCCCAGATGTGGTCGTAGTACTCAGGGGTGTAGACCGACAGGCCGTAGACCGGGTCGGGGTTGAACAGTTCAGTGAAGACCACGGTCAACCCTGGCATGTCGCGGAAACGCGGCAGCTTCCAGACCTCGACCGTGAGATACCAGATGCCCAGCACGATGGCGTAGCCGATCACCATCAGATAGGGCTTGGGGCTCTTCAGCCATTCCGACATGCGGAACATGAAGCGGGCCACGCTGTCGCTGGTGCCGCCACCCTGCGCCTGGTTGGGCTGTGTGGCACCGATCTTCGGCACCCGCGCTGCCACCTCGGGCGAGGCTGAGAACTCGCGCGTGATCATCGTCGCGAAGCGGCTCATCACGACGTCGCCGGTGGCCGGCTCCTGCTTGATCAGCTGCATCAGCGCCTCGCCGTTGATGCGAAGCACCTCCGTGCGTTCCTGGCAGACGGTTCGCGCCATCCGGACGCTGCGGCCGGTGAGCACCGCCGCCCAGCCGAAGACGTCACCGGCGCGCATCACCTTTTCCAGGATCTGCCCGTCGGTTTCGCTGCGCAGCGCGTGGTTCACGCTGCCGGAAGCGACGATGTAGATGTCGTCGGCCTGCTCGTCGAAGTCGTAGATCATGTCGTTGCGGGCGTACGAGCGGATCGTCGCCAGCTTCACGATCTGCTGCAGCATCTCGGGCGACACCGTCTGGAACGGCATGGCTCGCTTGAGCACTGCACCGATCTGATCCATCGATCCTCCTGGAGGTGGGGGCCGAGTTCGGCCGCCGCCGCCCTGGGTAGGGCCGGCGGGATACGCAGGGTTGTGCATGCCCTCCCTACTTTCCGTAGGCGCTGTCAGGCAGCGAGGCGACCTCACCGATCGGCGAGCGCAAACCGCGTTCCTTCAACACTTCGGCGGCCATGTTGTTCATCAGCGCATCGCTGCGGAGCTTCTCGACATTGATGCTCTTGATCGAGTGCAGGAAGGCTGCAGCGGCATCGATCTGCTGCACCACTTCCGGCGTCAGCGTGAAGGGCATTTGCATCCGCACCTTCACACCACCGACCGACTCCGGGTACTGACCGTAGAGCGACTGCCAGAGCATCTTTTCCGTGAAGCCCGTCGCCTGCTGCGCGGCCATGGCTGCGATCTCCCTCGCGTTCTTCGGGTCGGCCAGGAAGAGCTGCGCGTCCAGTTCGGCGTTGAGCCAGGCCTTGGCGACGTCAGGGCGCTGCCGGATCAGGTCGGCCCGCATCGCGAGGAAGCCACCGTCCTTTTCCTGCACCGTCGCGCCGCTGGCGATGCGCTTGGCCAGGCCCTCCTCGACCAGCCGCGATGCCGTCGGCTCCCAGATGGCCGCCGCATCGAGCTTGCCGGCGCGAAAGCCGCTGGTGATGACCTCGATGTTCTGGTTCATGATCGCTGCCGGCGTGACGCTCGATTTGCGGAAGGCTTCCTTCGCAAAACGATCGGCACAGCTGCCCAGCGGAATGCCGATGCGCTTGCCTTCCAGCCACTTCACACCTTCTGCCCCGGTCTTGAAGGCGGGTGCGTCGTTGCGCGCCAGCAGCACGTTGCACTGGTCAAAGCCGATGCCCAGGGTGGCGACGATGCGGATGTCGGTCACATCCTGCTTCGTGGTGGCAACGATGGCCGGCATGTCGCCCATGTAGCCGATGTGCTGCTTGCCCGCGAGCATGGCGTTGACCAGCACAGCGCCCTGCAAGCCGATCGAGAATTCAACTTTCGATCCTGCAGGTAGGTACTTCTCGTAGAACTTCTTGCCGCGCATCACGACGCCAGACCAGGACTGCGTGTAGTACGGCTGATAGCCGATCACCAATTCGACCGGGCCCCCTGGTTTGCCGTAGTCCAGGTCCGCCGCCAGGGCGGCCTGCGGCATGCCGAGGCTGAAACCGCACACGAGGGCAAGGCCGGTGGCCGCCGCGCGAACGCGCTTGATCATGCTGAATTTCATGCTTGTCTCCTAGCTTTTCTGTTTCGTGCCCGGCGATGCGGACACTCTTCACGGGACCTGTCGACTCGTTACAGCGCGCAAAGGGCTGCAGCCATTCCTCCCCGACTCACTTGCCGCCCTGCGTGCGCAGGTGCCGGGTGATCAACGTGGACAGCTGACGCATCACGATGAAGCCGTCGGCGGTCTGCTGCGAGAGCATCGACAGCACCGTTTCACCCCGCAGACGCAACAGCGTCGACGGCTCGATGCAAGTGGCCCGGGCGATGCGGCGCGGATGGTCCTGAAGCAGCGCCGCCCATCCGAACATCTCGCCTTTTCTCAACATGAACCCGGCCATCCGGGTGCGGTCGTCGCGACCGATCTCGAACTCGACGCGACCAGACTCCAGGATGTAGAGATCGTCCGCCGGGTCACCGATGTCGTAGAGCGCCGTTCCTGCGCTGTGCTCCTCGCGTCGCGACACTTCGTCCAGCCGGCTCACTGTCTCGGCCGAGACTTCGCGGAACAATTCGCAGGCACGCAATGCGCTGGACTGAAGCACGAAGATCTCGCCGCCAATCCGCTCGATCTCGAAACGCTCCAGTGGCGCCTCGGCCAGGCCGAGCGCTGCACCGGTCTGGATGTCCCATTGCCACAGATGCTGGTGGCAGGTCAGCGTGCTGCCGTCGAAGAAGCCCTCGTCCAGGCATACGTCCTGGTGTGGGCACAGCCCCTGGTAGGCATGGAAGGCCTCGCCACTGTTGGCCACCAGCACCTTGACGCCGCCTTCGGTGTCGTAGCACTTCATTCCCGGCCCGGGAATCTCGCTTTCGTTACAGATGCGGATGCGCTTCATCGTGGGCCCGGGTCAGCTGAACTTGTCATAGCGGATGTTGTCGGTCGACACACGAGCCATCAGCAGCATGCGAACGCAGGCGTCCACGGCAGGCGGCGGGCCTGCAAGATACGCGCGGACGCCCTGCCACCGCCCCTGCATGCCGCGCCCTGCAGCCTCGTGAACGAAGCCGGTGGCGAAGGTCAGCAGCGGGTGGGCGGCCTTCAGCTCGTCCGAGGCTGGCGCTTCCGACATCGCCACGGTGACGCGCAGCCCGTCGCCGCAGGCCGCCCTCAGGTCGCTGAGTTCGTCGAGAAAGAAGCTGTCCGCACCCGAACGCACGCCGAAGTAGACATCGGCGGCGCGACGGCCGAAGTGGTCGGACTGGGCGGCTCGGGCCAGGATGGACATCATGCCGGCGATGCCGCTGCCGCCAGCAATGCACAGGATGTCGCGGTCCAGGCCGGGGTAGAAGGTGGCGCTGCCCAGCGGACCGAAGACGTCCACCGCGGTGCCCTCGATGGTCGTACCTGCGGGCGGCTCGAACAGCCAGTCCGACAGACGCCCACCTGGCTTGCGCTTAACGACGAATTCCAGCCGGCTCGTGTCCTTGGCGAAGTTCGTCATCGACCAGCCGCGATAGCCGTCGATGCCGGGCACGTGCACCAGGACGAACTGGCCGGCGTCGAAGTTCATTGCGGCGTCGAGGTCGATATGCAGCGCCATCACGTCGTGGGTGAGCCGGCGCACGCCACCCAGCCGGCCCGGCAACGCACGCGGCACGCACACGCCAGGATCGAGGTCTTCCACAAAGCCGGCAACCTCGATCGACAAGGGGCCGCTGGCGATGCACTGGCACATCAGGAATTCGTCGGCGCTCTTCAGAAACTTGCGACCGGGCGCCTCGGGCCAGCCGTCGTTGATGCTGCCCGAAAGCAGCCTGGCCTTGCAGGTGCCGCAGGTGCCGCTGCCGCACTCGTAAGGCAGGCCGATGGCCTGCTGCAGGCCGGCGTACAAGACCGGCGTTCCTGCGTCGGCTTCGAACACATGAGCACGGTTGCGCGCCTTGACGTCGATCTTCATGGGGGACCCGGCCTTCGCACTCACAGCGGGATGTGGTAGCCGATGCCGAGCATCCGCGTGTCGAGCCTGACGCTGCGGTCGAGCAGTTTCGGGCCGTCGGCACCGAGCTTGACCGTGTCGTACAGCTTGCCCACCGCAAACAGTTCGGTGGCGCCGCCGTCGAGCGTGGTGCGATAGGCTTGCACCGTACTCACGACGTCGGCCCGGCTGCCGTCCTCGGACATCGTCACCGTGTAGACGCACACATGGCGCGTCATCGGGGACTGGTCGCTGTTGTGGCGCGGCAGGTTGGCGAACAGCGTCTTCAGTGCTGGCTTCTCGTGTTCCAGCCAGATCATGTCCTTGCGGATCTCCGGGCTGTAGGCGGTGATGCGGTAGACGTAGGCCGGGTCGCAGAGCTCCAGATAGGCGTCGAAGCGCTTTTCGTCGAGCGTCAGGGCCGAGCGGCAGATCAGTTCGGTGATGGCGGTGCGTGTGTCCACGATGCTCCTCTCGCGGTCGGGGGTTTCGACGTTCACGCGGCCGCCTCGGCCTGGGCAGTGCCATGCGGGTCGTAGGCCTTGCGGCCCATGCGACGGCTCCATTCGGCGTAGAAGTGCCGCATGCCGCCCTCGTCGTGGATGGTCATGTTCTCCTCGCGACCGTGAAGCACCCACTTGCTGTCGCTGCGGTCACGCATCGCCAGGCCCTGGCCGTGCACACCCAGCAGATCCTCGTGCAGGTTGCGTCCGAACGGGCCCCAGATCGTGTTGTGGTCACGCACGCGTTCGGCGCGCTCCTGCGGTGTGTCGCTCTTCAGGCCCAGGCCGCGAAACTCGATGATCAGCTTGTTCGGCCCCAGCGGGATCGCGGTGTCCATGCGCAGCACCGACGTGCGCAGGTTGAAGGTCATGCCGGGGAAGACGTCGATCAGCACCCAGCCGCCCGGTGCCAGGCCCGGCCAGCCCACCCCGCGTGCCTTGCTGCCTTCGTAGGCGTCGTACTTGATCGCCATCGAGCCGACCGATGCGTGGCCGTTCGGGAAGCCGGTGTACTTGCGGTCGAAGTAGCCGGGTTGCATCATGCCGGTGATGCGATTGAAGTAGTGCATGTAGTCGTGATAGAACTCGCTGTTCGTGTCGTGCCACAGCTTGTAGTTCGTGTTGACCACGGCCTTGTGATAGTGGAAGACCTCCAGCGGCATCGTGAGCTGCTCGTCGAGCAGACCCATCGCATCGCCGATGTAGTCGGCCAGGCTGCCGCAGTCGTCGTCGACGTTGACCCAGACGAAGCCACCGAAACCGATCTCGGTCTTGACCTCGCGCAGACCGGCTTGTTCGCAGCCGAAGCGGTCCTGGTAACCCTGTTTGCCGCGCGAGATGTCGATGCATGCACCCTTCGCGTCGAATGACCATGCGTGGAAGATGCAGGTGATGCGCTTGGCGTTGCCCACCGGCTCGTAGAGCAGCGTGTTGCCGCGGTGCGGGCAGATGTTGTAGAAGCTGCGCACCTTCATGTCCTCGCCACGCACGATGATCAGCGGCGCGCCACCAGGGTGATTGAAGGTGCGGTAGTCGTAGGCGTTCGGCAGTTCCGACTCGTGGCAGCCGATGATCCAGACCTTGTTGAAGATGCGCTCCTGCTCTTCGCGGAAGATCGCTTCGTCGGTGTAGATCGCGGTGTCGACGAAATGCGTCTCTGGGAAGTTCGGGCGTTTTTGCCACTCGGCTGCGTTGCGCGACATGGGTCTCTCCGGGGGTTGCGAAGGCGTGTCAGCCACCGACTGGATGGCCTGTTCGTGCTTCGGTGTCGTGTGCTTCTTTGCACACTCCGTGCCTGATGCAGCCTGAGCCCGTTTCGGGCTCTTGGTGGGGTCGAAACGGGCCTTCCAGGTTCGGTGCTGCGGCGCTTCCAAGGGTTTGCCTTGACCGCTGCTGCGGCATCGCGTTTCCTATGGAAACCGTGGCCCGTTTCCATTCGAAACGCCCGACGACAGGTCGCGCACAGGCGCTGCTGCCACCGACTGGCCCGACCACGCGCGGCGCCTCGCTTGCTGCTGCCGGGCGCACGCCACGCCGCCAGTGGCACCAAGCTTGCTGAGCAAGCCCACAGGCGATGTGCGTATTCATCGCCGCTCGACGCCCGGCATCGCGATGTCGAAGGCCCTTCACAAAGGAACGATGGCAACGACCGTTCGCTGGCTCGCAAGGCTGCTGCCGATGCTGCATTGGTGGCCGATGGTCGACCGCCGCAGCGTGCGCGCGGACCTGCTCGCGGGGCTGACGGGCACGATCATCCTGGTACCGCAGGCCGTGGCCTACGCCAGCATTGCCGGCCTGCCGCCCGCGTACGGCCTGTACACGGCCATCGTGCCGGTGATCGTCGCCGCGCTGTTTGGTTCGTCGTGGCATCTGGTCTCGGGTCCCACCGCAGCCTTGTCCATCGTGATCTTCGCGACGCTCAGCCCGCTGGCCGAACCCGGCAGTGCGGCCTACATCCAGCTGGCGCTGACATTGACCTTCATGACCGGCGCCTTGATGCTGGCCATGGGTGTCGCGGGACTGGGTGTGTTGGTCAACTTCATCTCGCACACGGTGGTCGTCGGCTTCACTGCAGGTGCAGCGGTGCTGATCGCAACCAGCCAGCTGAAGAACTTCTTCGGGTTCGAGGCGCCGGCAACGGCCTCCTTTGTCGACGCCCTGTCGGGTTTCTTCACGGGGCTGCCGCAGACCAACCCGGCGGCGCTGGCCGTGGGCGTCGTCACGCTGGCGACCGGTCTTGCCGCGCGCGCATGGTGGCCGAGGGTGCCTCACATGATCGCGGCCATGCTGGCGGGCAGTCTGTTCGCGCTGCTGCTCGGCCTGCTGCTCGGACCGGACACCGGCATTGCCACCGTGTCCGCCATCCCGCGCAGCTTGCCGCCCCTGTCGGTGCCGGTGCTCTCGGGCGACACGCTGCGCCAGCTGGCCCCGATCGCGCTGGCGCTGGCCATGCTTTCCTTGACCGAGGCTGTGGCCATCGCGCGTGCGATCGCGTTGAAGTCGGGTCAGCGCATCGACAGCAGCCAGGAATTCATCGGCCAGGGGCTGTCGAACGTTCTCGGCAGCTTCGCTTCGAGCTATGTGTCCAGCGGCTCCTTCACCCGCAGCGGCGTGAACTACACGGCTGGCGCACGGACGCCGCTGGCACCGGTGTTCTCGGCACTCTTCCTGGTGCTGACGCTGGTGCTGCTGGCACCCTTCGTGCGATTCCTCCCGATTGCGTCGATGGCGGCCATTTTGTTGGTGGTGGCCTGGTCGCTGATCGATTTCCACAGCATCCGCAGCATCCTGCGCACCAGCCGCGGCGAAGTGGCGGTGCTCGGCACCACTTTCGCGGCCACCCTGTTCCTGCAGCTCGAATTCGCCATCTATGTCGGCGTTCTGCTCTCGCTGCTGATCTTCCTGGAACGCACGGCGCGCCCCGAAATCCGCGCCGCAGTACCGGCCCCTGGCCCCCACAGCGTGCACTTCGTCGCGCAGACGAACGAGCCCGATTGCTGCCAGTTGAAGATGCTGTTCGTCGACGGTGCCATCTACTTCGGCGCAGTCGACCACGTGCAGCGCAGCCTGCGCGACGTCGATGCGGTGCAGCCGCTGCACAAGCATCTGCTGGTGCTGGCACCGGGCATCAATTTCATCGACAGCTCGGGCGCCGAACTGCTGGGCCAGGAAGCACGCCGGCGGCGTCGGCTGGGCGGTGGCCTGCACTTCCATCGCCTGCACCCGGGCGCAGTCGATGTGCTCGCGCGATCCGGGCACCTGGCGGAGATCGGTCGCGAGAACCTGCACCCCATCGGCCCGAACGTGATCGATGCCATCTACCCGCAGCTCGACGTCGAAGTGTGCAGACGCTGCACCACCCGCATCTTCAGCCAATGCCAGCGCGTGCTGCCGGACGGCAGCCTGCGCGCCGACGCAGCCGCCGTGGCGGGCGATGGCCCAGCACCGCTGCAGGGCAGCAGCTGACACCCCAGTCTCTCAGGATCCAGGAACCCGGAAATGTCTTCATCAGAGCCCCTATCGAACTTCCGCAGCGAGGACATCGGCGCGCTCGACGTGCGCAAGACGACCTGCTACATGTGCGCCTGCCGCTGCGGCATCCGCGTGCACCTGCGCGACGGCGAGGTGCGCTATATCGACGGCAATCCCGATCACCCGCTGAACCAGGGTGTGATCTGCGCCAAGGGTGCCTCGGGCGTGATGAAGCAGAACTCGCCGGCGCGCCTGTCCAAGCCGCTGCTGCGCCGGCCCGGCAGCGAACGTGGCGAAGGCGCATTCGACGAGATCAGCTGGGATCAGGCCTTCGAGCTGCTCGAAAAGCGCCTGTCGCAGATCCGCTCGACCGACCCGAAGAAGTTCGCCCTGTTCACCGGTCGCGACCAGATGCAGGCGCTGACGGGGCTGTTCGCCAAGCAGTTCGGCACGCCCAATTACGCGGCGCACGGCGGCTTCTGCTCGGTCAACATGGCGGCCGGGATGATCTACACCATCGGCGGTTCTTTCTGGGAGTTCGGCGGGCCCGACCTCGACCGCGCCAAGCTGTTCGTGATGATCGGCACCGCCGAGGACCATCACTCCAACCCGCTGAAGATCGCCATTTCGAAGTTCAAGCGTGGCGGCGGCCGCTTTGTCTCAATCAATCCGATCCGCACCGGCTATTCGGCAATCGCCGACGAATGGGTGCCGATCAAGCCAGGCACAGACGCCGCCCTGCTGCTTGCGCTGATCCACGTGATCATCGACAAGGGCCTGTACGACCGCGAGTTCCTGACCCGCTATACCAATGCCGGCCAGTTGGTGAACCAGACACCCGACGACGACGATTTCGGCCTCTTTGCGATGAACCCCGAGGGCGATGTCGTCAACGCCGACTACCCGCACAACAAGTACTGGTGGGACCGCCACACCGACACCCTGGTGCCCACACACACCCCGGGCACCGACCCGCGGCTGAGCGGCGAGTACCGCTTGCCCGACGGACGGCAGGTCAAGCCGGCTTTCCAGTTGCTGGTCGAGCGCATGGCTGGCTACACGCCCGAGTGGGCGGCTGCTCTGACAGGCATTCCGGCTGAAACCATTTACCGCCTGGCGCACGAGATGGGCGTGACTGCACGTGACCACAAGATCCATCTGCCGATCGCCTGGACCGATTCCTGGGGTGTCGAGCATTCCACGGTGACCGGCAATCCAGTGGCCTTCCATGCGATGCGCGGGCTGGCCGCGCATTCGAACGGCTTCCAGACGGTGCGTGCGCTGGCGGTGCTGATGTCCTTGCTGGGCACCATCGACCGGCCTGGCGGCTTCAGGCACAAGGCACCCTTTCCGCGCGCGATCCCACCCATCGCCAAGCCCCCGCGCGGGCCGCAGGACGTCAAGCCGAACAGTCCGCTGGAAGGCATGCCGCTGGGCTTTCCGGCCGACCCGAACGACCTGTGCGTCGACGACGACGGCAGGCCGGTGCGCATCGACAAGGCCTTCTCATGGGAGCACCCGCTGTCGGTGCACGGCCTGATGCACAACGTGATCACCAACGCCTGGCGCGGCGACCCCTACCGGATCGACACGCTGCTGATCTTCATGGCCAACATGGCCTGGAACTCGAGCATGAACACCTCCGAGGTCCGGCGCATGCTGAACGGCAAGGACGCCGACGGCGGCTACAAGATTCCGTTCCTGGTGGTCTGCGATGCCTTCCAGTCGGAGACGACCGCATTCGCCGACCTGGTGCTGCCCGACACCACCTACCTCGAACGTCATGACGTGATGTCCATCCTGGACCGGCCGATATCCGAGTTCGACGGACCAGTGGACGCCGTGCGCATTCCCGTGGTGGCACCGCTGGGCGACTGCAAGCCTTTCCAGGAAGTGCTGGTCGAGCTTGCCGGCCGGCTCAAGCTGCCGGCCTTCACCACCGCCGAGGGTGGCCGCAAGTTCAAGAACTACCCGGACTTCGTCGTCAACTACGAGACCGCGCCAGGATCGGGCATCGGCTTTCTCGCCGGCTGGCGCGGCGTCGACGGCAGCAAGTCGATCTGCGGCGAGCCCAACCCGAAGCAGTGGGAGATGTACGAGAAGAACAACTGCGTCTTCCATCACGAGCTGCCGCCTTCCTACCAGTACATGCGCAACTGGAACCAGGGTTACCTGAACTGGTCGAAGAGCGTTCGCATGCGCCGCGACGCCGACCCGATCCTGATCCACATCTATTCCGACGTGATGCAGCGCTTCCGCCTGGCGGCCCAGGGCAAACGCGCCGGCAAACAGCCACCGGATCATCTGCGCGGACGCATCGAGACCTACTTCGACCCCCTGCCCTTCTTCCACGAACCGCTGGAAATGCAGGCCACGGACGGCGAGGCCTTCCCGCTCAACGCGGTGACGCAGCGGCCGATGGCGATGTACCACTCCTGGGATTCGCAGAACGCCTGGCTGCGGCAGATCCACAGCCACAACTATCTGTTCGTGAACCCGCTGACGGCACGCGCGCAAGGCATCGCAGACGACGACTGGATCTGGGTCGAGTCGGCGTGGGGCCAGGTGCGCTGCATGTGCCGCTACAGCGAAGCGGTCGAGCCTGGCACGGTCTGGACCTGGAACGCGATCGGCAAGGCGGCCGGTGCCTGGAACCTGGGCCCGACGGCCAACGAGTCGCGCAAGGGTTTCCTGCTCAACCACCTCATCACCGAAGAACTGCCGGGGGTCGACGGCGCGAGTCCGCTGTCGAACTCCGACCCGGTCACCGGCCAGGCCGGGTGGTACGACGTGCGTGTGCGCATCCGCAAGGCAGCAGTCGACGAACCCAAGGAGAGCGCACCTCAGTTCGCGCCCTTGTCGCGCTACCCGGGAATGCAGACCCTGCGCGCCGGCTGGCTGGCCCTGTTCGCCGGCCGTGCGCAGCCGGAACGGGACTAGGCGATGAGACTGTCCCCAAGCTGCGGAGCCTTCGAATGAGCCAACTCGCCCTTGTCATCGACCTGAATGTCTGTGTGGGCTGCCAAGCCTGCGTCACCAGCTGCAAGTCGTGGAACACCTCCGGCAGCGCCGGCGCACTGGCCGACCTGCGGCCCTACGACGAAGACCCGGCCGGCACCTTCTTCAACCGCGTGCAGACCTTCGAGGTCGGCGAGTTCCCCGACACGCAGACCGTGCATTTCCCGAAGTCCTGCCTGCACTGCGAAGACCCGCCCTGCGTGCCGGTGTGCCCCACGGGTGCCAGCTACAAGCGCGCTTCGGACGGCATCGTCCTGATCGACTACGACAAGTGCATCGGCTGCGGCTACTGCGCCTGGGCCTGCCCCTATGGCGTTCGCGAACTGGACGAAAAACGCCAGGTGATGACCAAGTGCACCTTGTGCGTGGACCGCATCTACAGCGAGGCGCTGCCGCAACAGGACCGTCGCCCAGCCTGCGTGATGGCCTGCCCGACCAACGCGCGCCTGTTCGGCGACGTGCACGACCCGCAATCCGAGGTCTCGGTCGCGATCCGGGAACGCGGCGGCTACCCGCTGATGCCGGAATGGGGCACTTCGCCGTCCAACCACTACCTGCCGCGGCGAAAGACCGTGATCAACATCCGCGACGACGAACTGCTGCGCCCTGACAGCCCGCAGCAGATCGACCAGCAGCCGTCACGCGCAGACGCACACCCGCGCTCGACGCTCGACGACGCAGCCAACTTCTCGGGCTGAAGGACACGCCGCCATGCATCCCGGTTTTTCGGTCATCTTCCTGACCACGCTGATCGGCGTCGGACAAGGTCTCTTCCTCGGCCTTTTTGCCGCCGAACTCGCGCAGGCCATGGGCGTGCTGGCGGTGCCCCCCGGGCGCGGCTTCTTCGCCGTCGGCAGCGGGATCGCGCTGGTCTTCACCGGCCTGGGTGCGATCGCCTCCCTGTTCCACCTGGGGCACCCCGAGCGCGCCTGGCGGGCGCTGGCGATGTGGCGTACGTCCTGGCTCTCGCGCGAAGGCATCGCGCTGCCCTCGTTCATGGCCTTGCTGGGCCTCTACGGTCTTGGCCACTGGTTCGCGTGGTCGGGCACCCTGGTCGTCGGTGCGCTGGCGGCCTTGCTGTGTGTGACGCTCTTCATATGCACCGGAATGATCTACGCGTGCATCAAGTTCCTGCAGGAATGGGCCAGCCCGCTGACCGTCGTCAACTACGGGGTGCTGGGCTGCGCCTCCGGCTTGACGCTGGCGGCCGCCTACGCAGCCTTCGGTGCCGACAGCCTGATGCCGGCCTATGCGCTGGGCGCGATCGGCTTCACTCTGCTGGGCCTGGGCACGCGCAGTGCGGCCCTGGTGCGCAACAGCCGCCTGAAGCCGAAATCGAACCTGCAGACGGCCACCGGTATCCACCACCCGCGCATCGTGCAGACCTCGCAGGGGTTCATGGGCGGCTCGTACAACACGCGGGAGTTCTTCCATGGTCGCAGCCGGCTGTTCCTGAAGAACATGAAGTGGATCTTCCTGATGATGGCCTTCGTGCTGCCGCTCCTGCTGCTTGGTATGGGGCTTGCTCGGAGCTCGACGGCACTGCTGGTGCTGGCCTTCGTCGTTCAATACACGGGCCTCATCGCCGAGCGCTGGTTCTTCTTTGCGCAGTCGCGGCACCCGCAGAATCTGTACTACCAGGCCATCTCGTAGCACCCGCGGCAAGCACACCGTCCACCGGCGCCGGAACTGAGCGATGAGCCTGTTCGCCCTGGCCCTGGTGGCGCTGCTGGTGGGCGTGCTGATCGGTGCGGTCGGCATCGGCGGCGTGCTGCTGATTCCGGCGCTGGAGTTGCTGGGTGGGCTGACGATCCAGACGGCGATGGCGACTTCGCTGTTCACCTTCATCTTCACCGGCCTGGTGGGAAGCTGGTTGTTCCAGGCCCGCGGCAGCATCGACTGGGCGCTGACGGCGCCGCTGTGCGTCGGTGCCTTCCTGTTCGGCATTGTCGGCGCCTGGGCCAACGCCAGGCTCGACGGTGCTGCGCTGGCACTGATCCTCGGCCTGCTGATCGTCGGCGCGGGGGCCTACACGCTGGCCAGCGGGTCGGCTGCGCGCAGCGCCGTCTTCTCCACACGGCCCCGTCTTCGGCTGCTGCTGCTGCTGGGCATCGGCGCACTGACAGGATTCGGATCCGGCCTCACCGGCGTCGGCGGCCCGGCGCTGATGGTGCCGATGATGGTGCTCGCCGGCTTTGCGCCGCTCGCCGCCATAGGCTCCAGCCAAGTCATTCAGATCCTGGCGGCACTGTCGGGCAGCGTGGGCCATGCGATGCACGGCACGATCGACTTCCCGCTGGCGGCTGGCTTGACCGTGCTCGAGGTTCTCGGGGTCTGGGCCGGCGTGCACCTGGCGCATGCAGTGGATGCGCAGCTGCTGCGGCGTGCCGTCGGCATACTCTGCGTGGGGGTGGGGATCGGACTGGTGCTGCGGACGCTGTGAACCGCCGGCCAGTATCAGGACTCAGCCGCCAGCAAAAGCGGTCAGGGTGCCGGTGACGAGTCGATTGAGCTGCGTCATCAAGCGGTAGCCCATCGTGTGGTCCTGCTCCATCAGTCGCAGCAGGCCGCCGCCGTCGATGGCCAGCACACAGCAGGCGCTCAGGCACGAGGTCGTGGCGATGCGCAGGCTGCAGCTGGGGGTCAACGCCGCCCAGCCGAAGATGTCGCCACGTCGCAGGATGTCGCCCGTCCGGGCCAGCCGGTCGCCCAGGCCCACCGACTGGCGCACACTGCCGCTGACCAGCACATACAACGAATGGGCCGGTTCGCTGATGCGGTAGATCTGACGCCCAGCATCGAAGTGCAGCAGTTCACTGAGTGCACAGATCTGATCGATCTGCCGCTCGCTGAGCTCGCGGAAGAAGTGGGTCTGCGTCAGGATCAGGGCGGTCGGCAAGGTCATCTCGGCCGGTTCGGTGCTCATCGTGCGGTTCTCCGCATGGACTCACTGGAGTCGGGTGGTACGGTCTTCCTGGTCCGCCACGGTGGGTGCGACACCTGCGCCACGGCTGTCGCCGGGCCGGTACAGGCCCCACTGCCGTCGTCGCATCCACAGTGCCTTGCGGCCGATGCCCAGCATGGCAGCCAGTTCGGCCTCGCCGTGGCGGTCCTGGTGCATGCGCACGACCTCCTTGATGTATTCCTCTACCGACAGTGGCAGGCTACCGTCATCGGGCGCGGCGATGCTCTTGGCCTGCGCCGGGATCAGGTCTTCGATGTCGCTGACGGTGAGCTGATCCGAATCAGCGAGGATCACCGCGCGCTCGATGACGTTCTGAAGCTCTCGCACGTTGCCAGGCCAGGAATGCCGGTAGAGAAAGTCAACGAAGTCCTTGCGCATGCCGCGCACCGGGCTGCCGAACTTGCGACTGAATACCAGCATGAAATGACGCGCCAGCAGTTCGACGTCGCTGCCGCGTTCGCGCAGCGGTGGCACGTGAATGGTGATGACGTTCAATCGGTAAAAAAGGTCGGCGCGGAAGCTGCCGTTCTCCGCACTCTCCTTCAGGTTGCGGTTGCTGGCGGCGAGGAATCGGGTGTCGGTGATGTAGCTTTGGCTGGAGCCCAGCGGTCGCACCTGGCGTTCCTGCAGCACCCGCAGCAGCTTGACCTGGATGTTCAGCGGCATCTCGGAAATCTCGTCGAGAAACAGTGTGCCACCGCCAGCTTCCCGGATCAGTCCCTCGCTGGCGCTGGTCGCCCCTGTGTACGCGCCTTTGGCATGGCCAAACAGCTCGGACTCGATCAGGTCGGCCGGGATCGCACCGCAATTGACGGCGACGAAGGGGTTGTGCGCGCGCTTGCCGCCGAAGTGGATGGCCTGTGCGACGAGCTCCTTGCCGGTGCCGCTTTCGCCCTGGATCAGCACGTTGGCTTCGGTCGCGGCTACGCGCTGGATCATGGTCAGCAGGCGCCGGATGCCGTCGCTCTCTCCGATGATGGCCTGCTGCGTGAACGCCTTCTTCAGACTGCGCTTGAGGGCCACGTTCTCCATGCGTGTTCGTCGTTCGCCCAGTCCACGTTGCACCGAGAAGAGAAAGTCGTCGTTATCGAAGGGCTTGATGATGTAGTCGTTGGCGCCGCAGCGGAGTGCCTCGATCGCACTTTCCACCGAGGAAAAGCTGGTCATGAGGATGACCTGGGTCTCGGGATGAGTGGCCTTGCTGATGGCGACGATCTCGAGCCCGTTGGCATCGGGCAGGCGAAGGTCGGTAATGACCATGTCGAACTCACGGCTGCGCAGCTGGGCCAGGCCGTCCTGGCCGTTTCGGGCGATCACGCAGTCGTGGCCGGCGCGCTGAAGCAGCATCTCGATGCAGTCCCCGATGCCACAGTTGTCGTCTATGACGAGAATCTGTTCGGCAGGACGACGGTCTTCCGTGTCGATCGGCTTGCGGTCCATCAGGGTTCCTCGGCAGGCAGGCTGACGCGGAAGCTGGCGCCGGGTGCGGGTGCGTCGACCAGTTCGACGCGTCCGCGATGTTCGTGGGCGATCTCGGCACAGATCGCCAGGCCCAAGCCGGTGCCGTTCGAAGCAGCCCGGGTCGTGAAGAAGGGTTCGAAGATGCGCGGCGCCACTTCGGGCGGGACGCCGGGGCCGTTGTCACGCACCAGCACCTCGACCGTGGAAGCCGTGCATCGCGTCGAAACCCAGAGCCTTCCGCGGCCGCCCATGGCCTGTGCCGCATTGACGAAGAGATTCACGAAGATCTCGCGCACCTGGCCCGGGTTGCCGAAGACCTGCGCCGCCGGATCCGGTGTGTACAGCAGTTCGATGCCGTGCAGCATGTCGTCGCTGCGCAGCACGAACAAGGCCTCCTCCAGGATCTCGTCAAGCACGAAGCGACAGCGCGGTTCTTCACCGGCGCGCGAAAAGCGCACCAGTCGGCGAGAGATATCGAGAATGCGCCGTACGTTGACGGAGATGTTGTCCAGCCCCTTGTTCAGCAGCTCCTGTGACGGATGCGGCTCTGCCTTCAACAGCTGCACGATGGAATGAAGCGAGGTCAAGGGGTTGGTCACCTCATGGCAGACCCCGGCCACCATGAAGCCCAGCGCTGCAAGACGGGCCGTCTGCACGTCGGCCGTCTGGGTCTTGCGAAGCCGCGTCTGGTCGACGATGACCAGGCTGGCGCCCCAGGGCATGCGGCGCAGGTGCAGGCGCTCGTAGACCGGCTCGCCCGACGGCTTCGTGCGCACGGCGTCGACGTCCTGCGGCGCCGGCCATCGCTCACTGCCCTTGAGCAGCGACAGATAGTGCGGCGCGCGCAAGCGCAGCGACTGGTCGGCGTCGGAAGACGTCGGCAGGTCGTGCGCGTCTTCGTCGTCGCTGGCGGCCAGCACCGCGCCGTCTTTGCCCAACATCAGCATCGGGAACGGGGAGGCGGCGAACAGATGGTCGAACAGTTCGGTGAAGACGCAGGTATCGCAGGCATCACTCATGCGGTACACGGCGGGAAGCTGGTGAACGGGGACTATCTCCTGGAGACTAGGGACAGTGCGCCGCAAGTTCAATACAGACGGACCCTCGCGAAGAAGCGGCGGCGCAGCTGCGCCGCCGTCCGCATGGGAGTACTTCAGTTCTTCGCTGAGATCAACGGACAATTGCTGAGACAACGCACAGCCTGCGTGTCTGGTCGCGTGTCGACGAAAAAGTTGTCTCGATTGGGCATGCGCACTGCGGCCAAGCTGGTGCGGTCCATCACCGCACTTTCCGGTATGAGGCCGTTGAGATGCAGCAGGTAGGCGCTGACCGCATAGGTTTCATCGTTCGACAGGGACTGCGGCGCCGTGAGCGGCATCGCCCTGCGCACATAGTCGAACAGGATGGGTGCATAGGGATACATGCTGCCCACGGTCAGCATGCGGGTATTGGTCTTGAAGGAACCAATGCCACCCACCATCGGGCCGAACATCGTACCGCCCTTGGCATCGGCACCATGGCAGGCGAGGCACTGGGCCTCGTAAACCAGCTTTCCTGCGGCGACCGACCCTGACCCAGCCGGCAGACCCAGGCCGTCGGTGGTCCTCACGTCGATGTTCCAGGCGGCCAAGGATTGTTCCGTCACTGCCTTGCCCAAGCGCGGGCTGACGGGCTTGTCGACGGCCGCGGGCCCCGAAACGGCACAAGCCGCCAGCAAGGCTGTCGCGGTGAGCAACAGGGAGATTGACTTAACCGATCGCATTCTTGACCTCCCCGGAAGCATCGATCGACCACGGAAAGATGGCGTTGTGGTGCTGCACGAAACCTGTGATGGCACGGACCTTCTTGATGTCGTCGACGGTAGGTTGCACGTAGCCGGTCGAGTCGACCGCCCGGCTGGCGATCGTGGCTGGCGCACCTTCCCACTTCCAAGGCAGGCGAAAGCGCGTCAGGCACTTGTCCATGACCGGTCCTTCCAGCCTGGCTTCACGCCATGTGCGGCCGCCGTCGGTGGTGACATCAACCGTCTTGATGTGTCCGTTGCCGGACCACGCAAAGCCCTGGATGACCAGATCGCCAGGGCGCACCTTCATGTTGCCCGAAGGTGAAGTGATGACCGACTTGGCTTCCATTTCGAAACTGAACTGCCGCCACTTTCCGTCTGGCATCGGGTCGGTATACCGGGCCGTTTCGCTGCGCAGGTGCCAGGGCTTGTCACCCAGCTTGATGCGACGCAGCCACTTGACGCTGACATTGCCTTCCCAGCCCGGAATGAACAGCCGAAGTGGGTAGCCGTTCTCCGGCCGCAGCATTTCCCCGTTCGATGCGTAGACCAGCAGAGCATCTTCGAGCAGCTTCTTCATCGGAATGCTGCGAGCGTGCGCCGCCCCGTCACCACCTTCGGCCAATGCCCATGCCGCATCAGGGGAAACGCCCGCTTCTTCCAGAAGAACTGACACCGGGACACCTGTCCACTGCGCGCACGACAACAGGCCATGCGTCTGCTGGACCGTCTTGGACGCCGGCTTCAGCCAATCCGTGAGGCCGTTACCGGAACACTCCATGAAGTGGAACTTCGTCACCGACGGGTACTTCATCAAGTCAGACATGGTGAACAGCAGCGGCTGCTTCACCATGCCGTGGATGGCCAGCCGGTGTTCGTCGGGATTGATGTCGGGAATGCCGTTGTGGTGCCTCTCGAAGATGAGGCCGTTCGGCGTGATGGTGCCGAGCTGGCTTTGCAGCGGCGACATGCTCCAGTCGGAGAAGTTCTGGCGGTTCACCAGGACGTCGCTTCGCCGACGCTTCACATGGGCCTCGAACCGGGATGGCGCACCGTACTCATCGGTCGGCATGGGGCGACCCGCCGAACGGTTGGACGCCGGGACTTCCAGCGTCTGTGCAACTGCTCCACCGCCCACGACGGCGGCGCCGGCTGCGGCCAGACCTGCGGCTGACCGTCCGAGCAACGCACGACGAGATGGATCGTGCGTAATGGAGCCACCCACCTGCAGTTCCTTGAGCGAATCTCTCAAGGCAGTCGGAAGATCCGGTCTGGTCATGCTCGCCCCTTCTTGGCCGAGTTGGCTGAATCCGAAAATGCGAATTCAAAGCGAAGTCAGCTGCTCCCGACCGTAAGAGCACGGCAAGGGAACGTCAATTGGTTTGGGCTAATGGTTTGCCCCACGACAGGTCCAGTAGCGCCGCCTTCGCCGAATGCAATAGGCAATGCCGGGTACCGCGACGAAGATGGCCAGGCCGCCCCATCCCAGCCAGCGCAACATGCCGGGGACGGCGAGCTTGAAGGCAAGGAAATCCACCCGACCGGTCTCCCAGAACACCCACTCGCCAGCCAGGCGCGTGGCCAGCAGCGGCGTGCCGGTCTCGAGGATCACGATGCCGTTGCCGCTGGCCGGGTTCAGGCGGGCTGCGGTGTTGATCGCCGGCCCGTTGTTGCCGTCGTGGCCGACGACGAACCCGCCAGCGCGGTTGCCGGCATAGAGCATCGTGCCCAGGCCCCAGATCGGCTGCCCATACATCCAGCCGCTCGGCTGCCACATCTGCGCCACCGTGGTCGGCGCCAGCACGCCACGCCCGACAGGCTCGCCGTTCTTTCCAGGCAAGTGGGCCTGCAGAAAGCGCGTGAGGTCCGACACCGAGGTGTACAGCGACGATGCCGCCACCGCCGGGAAGCGGAAGTGCATCGCGGGCTGGGTGTCCTTGCCGTAGAACGTGGCCAGGGTCGTGCCCTGCGCAGGCATCCAGTGGAAGGTCGAGCGCACCATGCCCAGCGGCTGCAGCACGGCGCGCTGCATGTAGACCTCGAACGGCTCGCCGCTCAGGTCTTCGATCAGCAACTGCAGCACCGCGTAGCCGCCGCCCGAGTAACGCCATGCGGTCCCCGGTTCGATGCCGACCTCGATCCTGCCTTTGGCCCCAGGCGCGGCATCGGCGTTCTGCTTGAGCCACGCTTGCAGCGAAGGCACCGGCAGGCCGGGTGCGAAACCGGCATAGCCCAGGTCGTCAGTCAGCCCTGCCGTGTGGCTCAGCAAGCGCCGGGCCGTGACCTGGCTGTTGTCGAACGCGCCGGGCGGCAAGGCCCACCGCTTCAGGTAGCGGCTGACCGGCGCATCGAGGTCGAGCCCGCCTTGTTCAACCAGTGCCATCACACCCCAGGCCGTGATCCACTTGCTGAGGGACGCGGTCTGGAAGACGGTGTCGGCATCCACTGCCGTGCCGACGGACGCTGCATGCACGCCGTGCACCGCACCGTCACGGATCACGGCCATCACCGCGTTGCCCGCCTGGCCATCGTCGATCGCTCGGGTGGCCGCGGCGAGCCAGGCAGTGCTGTCGCCGCGAGGCGCGATCGGCTGTTTCCACCAGCCCTCTGAGGTGCCGAAGAACACAACCGCCACCCACACGGCGAGCAGGCCGAAAGTGGACAGCCCAACGCGCAACACAGCTTTCACTGAACTCACTGGAGACTCTTTTCACGATGACCCAGGCAGCCATGTTGTCACCCGACCCGGCCGGGTGCGGCCAGCCGACAGCCCAACAGCTCCCAGCGGTGGCTGAAAGCCTCCGCCCTCTGCGTCACGTTCACTACCATCGGCAGCATGCCAAGCTGGTCAAGCTCGTTTGCCTGGGGTCTCGCGCTTCTGCTGTGCAGCATCGCCTGGCTTTACGCGCCCGGCGACGCCGCGGTGCCCGGCGTGTCCGTGGCAGACGGGCAGATGCGCCAAGCTTCTGGCGAATGGACAGCCCTGGATCGCGCCGTGCTCGCCACCTGGGCGGGCCCCTACGAGTTGCGGTGGCCACTGAAGCTCGCGCAAGACGAGCAAGCCCTCGGATTGCGCCTGGCGCTGCGCGGCGCGGCTGAACTGTTCTGCGACGGGCAGTTGGTGCTGCGCAGCGGCCAGCCTGGACGCACTGCCGCAGAGGAAGTGCCGGGCCCGATCGACCGCTGGTTGGCGCTGCCCCCGCTGGCCGCGGGCACGCACGAGCTGCGGTTGCTGGGCTCCAGCCACCACATCCGTGCCGGCCAGATCGCCCAGTCGCACGCGGGGCTGCTGCCGATGCGGCTCGAGGCCATTCCGCGCCAGCGCTTTGCGCGCTGGCTGGTCGTCGGGCTGGCCTGCGGCGGCCTGGCACTGGCCTGGTTCTATTTCCTGCACCTGGGCCGAGCGTCCAGCGGAAACCGCCTGGGGCCGCAGGCGCATCGCTGGAGCCTGATTGCGCTGGGCGCGGTGGGCCTGCTGCTGCCGCTGGCCGAAAGCGCGCGCGACCTCTGGAGCTACCCCTACCACTGGCATGCCCTGCGCTTGCAGATCATCCTTGCCAGCACCCTGCTGGCTGCCTGGCTGCTGCCCTTGTCCCTGGCCTTGCGCTGGGGCTGGCCCCAACCTCCGGTGCCTTGGCTGGGCGCGTGGGGAGCCGGCTTGGCGCTCGTGGTGGCCATCGCCCTGCCGGTCGCAGGCTACGACGTGGCCTCCTGGTGTCTCCACCTTGCGGGGCTGAGTGCCGCGCTGGGCCTGGCCTGGCGCGCGCGCCGCCAGCCGAACGCGCCGGTGCCTGCGCTGCTGACGCTGCTGTCCCTGGCCTACGCCTGGCTGTGGCTCGACCCTGCGGCCTTTCTGGACGGCCTGTACACCGTGACGCTGGCCATGGTGATGATGCTGCTGATGCTGGACCACGCACGCGAGCAGCAGGCGCAAGCGCTCGCCGAAGCGGGGCAGCGGCAAGCGCTCCAGGCCCAGCTGCTGCGCACCAGCATGCAGCCGCACGGCCTGATGAACACGCTGGCTGTCCTGCAGGAACTGATCGAGCAGCGGCCCGCCAATGCCAGCCGCCTGGTGGAGCGGCTGGCCGACCAGTTCAATCTGCTGCGCGCGCTGTCGCAGAAGGCCTTGGTGTCGCTGCGTGAAGAGCTGGAACTCACGCGCACGCAGCTGGATCTCGTCGAACTGGCACGCGAGATGCCGCTGCCCTTGCACGTGGAGGGTCCGCTCGATGACGTGCGCCTGCCCCCGGGTCTGCTGCATACCCTGGTGGAGAACGCCATCACTCACGGTGGTGTGCGCGCCGACGCTCCGGCGTTCGCGCTGAAGGTCACGGCCGGCGCTGGGCAACGCTGGCACATCGAGCTGCGCTCGCCGCGTGGTGCCGGGCGCGAAGGCGGTGGCGGCCAGGGCCAGCGTTTCGTGCGCGAGAGCCTGGCCGGCGCGTTCGACGCCGCTTGGTCATTCGAGAGCGGGCCGCAGGACGAGGCGGTCTGGCTCGATCGATTCAGCATCCCGCGACGATGAAGCTGCTGATCGTCGAAGACGAGCCGCTGCTGCGCCAGCGCCTGCTGCGCCTGTGCCGCGAGATCGTCGGCGCCGCCTTCACGGCCACGGCCGTCGGCAGCCTGGGCGAGGCGCGCGAACAATTGCGCGGCCGCAGCTTCGATGGCTTGCTGCTGGACCTGAACGTCGCCGGTCACGATGGCTTCGGGCTGCTGCACGAAGCCGCGGCGGCAGCGATGCATGTCGTCGTCGTGTCCGGCCACGGCGAGCGGGCGCTGGAGGCCTTCGAGCTCGGCGTGCTGGACTTCGTGCCCAAGCCCTTCGGCCGGGAGAGACTCGAACTGGCCCTGCAGCGACTGCAAGGCGCACCCGTGCCTGGCACCCGGGCGCTGCGGCGCGTGGCCGTCTGGCGGGCACGGGGCGTGGCTTTGGTGGACATCGACAAGGTGACGTGCATCGCCGCCGTTCCCGAAGGCAGCGAGTTGCACCTCGAGGGCGGCCGCACCGAGCTGCACGCCAAGCCGCTGGACCGCCTGCTTCCGCTGCTGCCGCCGAACTTCGTGCGCTGCCACCGCACCTGGATCGTGAATCTGGCGGCCGTGAAGACGCTGCGCAGCGCGCGCGGCAGCCGAAGCTGGCTCGAACTCGCGGACGGGCGCGAGTTGCCGGTCGGTCGCAGCCGGTTGCCCGCATTGCTTGAGCTGATTGCGCAGGAGTGAGGCAAGCCCGGTGGCCGGCGCCTGGGCCAGGCCGATGGTGGCAAATGCCACGATGTCGACCACGCTCCACGAAGACAATGGCCAGCAGGGGAACAGGGCCGGAAAGTGACCCTGCTGCAGCGCCGGGGCATGACCAAGGATCGAGACACGATGTCGGGTGGCAACTGGAAGGAGATGTTCAACGCAGCCTGCGAGGGCGACCTGGCACTGCTGGCCTACCACGTCGAACATGGCGCCGACGTCAACTACGCCCACCCGGAATTCCTGGCCACGCCGCTCGTGGCCAGCATCCTGGCGCGGCAGGAACAGGCTGCGCTGTACCTGCTGGCCCATGGCGCCGACCCCTGCCTGCTGTCCGAATTCGACGGCATGACACCCGCGCAGGCCGCCCGGCAGACGGGGCTCGCCGCAATCGTTCAGCGCCTGCAGGAGCTTGGCGTTTCTGCGCCGGCACTGCCCCCTGCCCGCCAGCGCCGGTGGTGGCGGCTCTTCGGTTGAGGCACCGCCCCAGGCAGGCATCGACATGGCTCAACACTGCCGGCGTCCGCCCTGTGCGCCGCTCGGCGCGGCTCAAGCCTATGTTCCAAGAGCCGCCAGCGTGCGTTCGACGATGCTCTGCGCATCGACCTGGAAGTAGGCCCGCAGGGCCGCGCGTGTGTCGCTGCGGCCGAAGCCGTCGGTGCCCAGCGTGAGGTATCGGCGCCCCGGCGGAACGAATGCGCGCACGCTCTCGGGCACGCTGCGCACGTAGTCGGTGGCCGCGATGATCGGCCCGCTGCTGTCGGCCAGCAGCCGCGTGAGGTAAGCCTCGGGGCCCTTCGGCCCGGCGGTCTCGTTGGCCACGCCATCGCGCGCCAGCTCGCTCCAGCTGGTGATGCTGAACACGTCCACCCCCACTCCGCGCGCTGCCAGTTGCTGCGCGGCCTTGAGCACCTCGGTGAAGATGGCCCCCGAGCCCAGCAAGGTCGCGCGCGGCCGGTCCCGCAGACCCTCATCGCCTGCATCACGTCCAAAGCGGTAGCCGCCACGCAGCACGCCCGCGGCCGCTGCTGCGGGAAGATCGGGGTTGGCGTAGTTCTCGTTCATGAGCGTGACGTAGTAGAAGACGTCCTTCTGCTCGACCAGCATCTCGCGCATGCCGGCGTCCACGATCACCGCCAGCTCGCCCGCGAACGCCGGGTCGTAGGCCTTGCAGTTGGGGATGGTGGCCGCCACCAGATGGCTGCTGCCGTCCTGGTGCTGAAGGCCTTCGCCGCCCAGCGTGGTGCGGCCCGATGTGGCGCCCAGCAGGAAGCCGCGTGAACGCTGGTCGGCCGCGGCCCAGATGGCGTCGCCCACGCGCTGGAAGCCGAACATCGAGTAGTAGATGTAGAACGGCAGCATCGCCAGGCCATGCACGCTGTAGCTGGTGGCCGCGGCCGTCCAGCTGGCCAGGGCGCCGGCCTCGCTGATGCCTTCTTCCAGGATCTGGCCTTCCAGGGCTTCGCGGTAGCTCAGTACCGAGCCGATGTCTTCGGGTGCATAACGCTGGCCCACGCTGCTGTAGATACCCACCTGCTTGAACAGGTTGGCCATGCCGAAGGTGCGCGCCTCGTCGGCGACGATGGGCACGATGCGAGGCCCCAGCTGCGGGTCCTTCAGCAAGCTGCCCAGCATGCGCACGAAGGCCATGGTGGTGCTCATTTCCTTGCCGTCGGCCTTCAGCGCAAACTGCGCGTAGGCCTCGATCGGCGGCACCGGCACCACGGCGCAGACGGTATCGCGACGCGGCATGGCGCCGCCCAGGCGGGCGCGGTGCTCGCGCAGGTAGCGCATCTCGGCGCTGTCTTCAGCGGGCTTGAAGAACGCCAGGCCCTTGGCCTGCTCGTCGGTCAGCGGCAGGTTGAAGCGGTTGCGGAATTCGATCAGATCGGTCTCGTCGAACTTCTTCTGGCTGTGCGTGGTCATCCTGCCCTGGCCGGCGCTGCCCATGCCGTAGCCCTTCTTGGTATGCGCCAGGATCACGGTGGGCTGCCCGACGTGGGCCGCAGCCGCCGCATAGGCAGCGTGGATCTTCACCAGGTCGTGGCCGCCGCGTTTCAGGCGGTCGATCTGCTCGTCGGTCATGCCTTGTGCCAGCGCGGCCAGTGCCGGGTTCTGGCCGAAGAAGTTGTCGCGGTTGAAGCGGCCGTCCTTGGCGGCGAAGGTCTGCATCTGGCCGTCCACGGTGTCCGCGAAGGCACGCACCAGGGCACCGCTCGTGTCACGCGCGAACAGGCCATCCCAGTCGCTGCCCCACACCAGCTTGATGACGTGCCAGCCTGCGCCGGCGAAGAGCTTTTCCAGCTCGTCGATGATGCGGCCGTTGCCGCGCACCGGGCCGTCCAGGCGCTGCAGGTTGCAGTTGACCACCCAGACCAGGTTGTCGAGCTTCTCGCGCGCCGCCAGGGTCAGCGCGCTCATGCTCTCGGGCTCGTCCATTTCGCCGTCGCCGAAGACACCCCAGACACGTCGCTGTGCGACGTTCTGCCCATTCACCTTGCGCGCGTTGCAGTCGAGCAGCTGGCGGTGGGTGAGATAGCGCATGAAGCGTGCGTGGTAGATCGAGCTGATCGGGCCGATGCCCATCGAGCCGGTCGGGAACTGCCAGAAGTCGGGCATCAGCCAGGGGTGCGGGTAGCTGGACAGGCCGCGCGCGCCGCTGGCCGGCGCAGTGATTTCCTGGCGATAGTGCAGCAGGTCGGCCTCGCTCAGGCGGCCCTCGAGAAAGGCGCGGGCGTACACGCCCGGGGCACTGTGCGGCTGGAAAAACACCAGGTCGCCGCCATGCACCGCGTCACGGGCATGGAAGAAGTGGTTGAAGCCGGTTTCGAACAGGTCGGCGGCGCTGGCATAGCTGGCGATGTGGCCGCCGAGTTCGCCGTAAGCCTGATTGGCGCGCACCACCATGGCCAGCGCATTCCAGCGCATCAGCGAAGCCAGACGCTCTTCCACCGCCAGGTCGCCGGGGAATGGCGGCTGGTCTTCCACGGCGATGGAGTTGATGTAGGGCGTGTTCAGCGGTGGCTGCCAGCCGATGCGCTGTGAGCGCGCCAGCGCGGCCAGCTCGTCGAGGATCTGACGCGCGCGCCCGGGGCCCTGGGCAGCGACGAGCGACAACAAGGCGTCGCGCCATTCCTGGGTTTCAGCGGGGTCGGCGTCTGCCAGGGTCGGTTCGACGAACTGGCGCTGGACGGTCAAGTCATTCACGGAGCGGTCTCCTGGGCAAGAACGATGTCTGCAGAACCCGATTGGGCATCAGCCTCGGCATCTGCGGCGGGCCCGGGCCACATGCGGCGCCCGCAGGCAGCCTCAGTCTCGCATGGCGAGGCCTGGACGCAGGCATTGGGATCCGCAGGCAGGCAAGCTCGCTGGCGGGCCAGAACTGTTCGATTGCCGCTGAGCTCCCAGAGCCGTGAATCGCGGTCCGGAATTCCAGCCCTGCCCTGTCGGGCCTTGTGCGGCGCCTAAGGGACAGCGACCGAGTTGCCGTCGACAAACGTTGACATGCTCGACGGTCAGGTCCTGATCGCTGGGCCCGTGGAGAACGATCTCGGTCACGGGCGACGGGGTGCGCTGGCCAACACCCGGGCCTTGCGGATGAACCATCAGGATGCAGCAGCAAGCTCACAGTGAAAACCAGGCGCATGCAGCGACGATCCTTGGCGTTGGACCCAGACTTTGTTCCGGGTTGCCGGATGGCGTCTGAATCTACGATGACTCGCTGAGCGACCCGACGACCATGACCGCGGGCCGCGCATTGGCGTGCACGGCGCGCACCGGGTACAGCGCCTATGTTCAGGCCGAATTGGCCGACCTATGCTGAAGATTCAAAGAGGTCCCGCCCCCGCTTCATGAAGGCTGCAGTCAACGCCGTTTCTTGCGAACGCCCAGGCTGGGGGGCCTTGCTGCTGCTGGCTCTGCTGCTTGCCCTCGGCCTGGCTGCCTGCCAACCGCCGGCGCCCGTGCGGGTGGGCTTTGTCGCCGGCCTTTCGGGGCGTGGAGCCGACCTCGGCATCAGTGAACGCAACGGCGTCCAGCTGGCCGTGGACGATGCCAATGCTGCAGGCGGCATCAACGGCCGCAGCGTGCAACTGCTGGTGCGCGACGACGAGCAGAAACCCGAATCCACAGCGCGCGCGGTGGCCGAGCTGGCCACCGCCGGTGTCGAATTCATCATCGGCCCCATGACGAGCTCCACTGCGGTGGCGGGTGCCGCCGTGGCCAACGAGCGCAAGTTGGTGATGATCAGCCCGGCCGGCACCACACACGAGCTCTCGGGCAAGGACGACCATTTCTATCGCTGTGTGGCCGATGCGCCGGCCGCCGCACGCCAGCTTGGTGACTTTCTTTTCGACCGCGGTCTCCGAGCGCTGGCCGTGGTGGGCGACAGCAACAACGCCGCATTCGTGGACAGCTTCGCCGGCATCCTGATTAGCCACTTCAAGCAGCGTGGCGGCAGGGTGGTGGGCGATGAGCGTTTCCGCTCGGGCGCCCAGACGGTATTCACTGAACTGGCAGCACGCCTGGTCGGGGCGCGGCCGGACGGGCTGGTCATGATCGCCGGCGCCGTCGACTCTGCGCTGGTGGCCCAGCATGTGCGCAGGCTCGACCCCTCGGTGGCTCTGGCCGTCACGCCCTGGGCGGGTACCGAAGAACTCATCCAGCTGGGCGGCCGTGCGGTCGAAGGTGCGTTCGTGCCGCAATATTTCGACCGCAACAGCCGCAGCCCGGAATACCTGGCCTTCGTCGAGCGCTATCGGAAACGCTTCGGTGAAGACCCGGGATTTCCGGCCACCATCGGCCACGACGCAGTGAGCATGGGCCTGCAGGCCGTGCGACACCGCAGCGCGGGGCAGAGCCTGCGCGAAGCGCTGCAGTCGCGCCTCGAGTACCCGGGCCTGCAGCGCCCGACCCGCATCGACGCTTTCGGCGATGGGGCCGGCGCGCTGTACATGACCACCATCGAGCGCGGGCGCTACGTGTCGGTGGCGCGCTGATGGCCGTACCGGTACCACTGCGACGCAGCCTGTTCCTGCAGTTTTTCGGCGTTTCGGTGCTGCCGCTGCTGGCAGTCATCGTGGTCGTTGCAGCGGTCACCCTGAAGGGCCTGGTGGCCGATGTGGAACGCCAGACCGCCGGCCTGGGCCTCGCGGTGCGAGACCAGGTCGAGGCCCGTCTCGCGGCGCGCCAGACAGCGGTGGAACTGCTCGCCTTTGCGCTGGCCGACCAGACCCAGCCTGCGCTGCGGGTGCGCCTGATGCGCGAGCTGGTGCGCGTCGATCCGGTCATCGACGCCCTCTATGCAGCGGGCAGCGACGGCCGGGTGGAACAAGTGGCGCTGGGACCCAACATGGCGCTGCAGGAAAGCGACGTGCTGGGCCTGGACGTGGCATCGCGGCCCTTCTACCAGGCGCTGGGCAACAGCACACGGCCGGTCTGGTCAGACACCTTCCTTTCCACGCTGACCGGCCGCGTCACTGCGGTGGTGGCGGTGCCGGTGGAGCGTGGCGCGCTGGTGGCCGAGTTGTCGCTGCAAGGCCTGTCGCGGTCGTTGCTCGAGCTGACGACGCAGACGGCCGCGCTCGTCGTCATCCTCGACAGTCAGGGCCGCATCATCGGCCACCCCGACAGCGCTCAGGCAGCCAGCCAGGTGAGCCTGCGCCACATTGCCATGGTGCGCGAGGGCACGGCCGGCCGCGTCGCGCACGGCAGTTTCGACTGGGACGGCGTCAGCTACCTGGGCAGCGTGGCCCACATCGGGCGCACAGGCTGGTCGGTGCTGGTGGCCGAACGCAGCACGCAGGTCTACGCGCCGCTGTACCAGCTGGGCTGGGCTGTGCTGGGCGGCCTGGTGTTGGCCATGCTGGGGGCCCTGGCGGGCGCCATGGTGCTGTCGCGCACGGCCGACCGGCGCTACCGCCAGCTCATCCAGGCAGCGGACAGTTATGTGCAAGCGAAGGTACCGCCGCACATCCAGTTCGACATCCTCGAATTCGACCAGCTGTGGCAAAACCTGCGTCACCTGTTCGAACAGATCGGTGCGCGCGATGCCGAAGCCTGCGCAGCGCGGACACAGCTGCAGAACGTCTTCGATGCCACCACCGAGGTGTCGATCATCGCCACCGACGCTGCGGGCCTGATCACCGTCTTCAACAGCGGCGCGCAGAAGATGCTGGGCTACGAGGCGGCGGCGCTAATCGGGCAGCAGAAGGCCCTGCTGCTGCACGACCCCGCCGAGCTGGCGCGTCGAGGCCACGAACTCACACTGCAGCTGGGCCGGCCGGTGGAGGGTTTCGACGCCCTGGTGGCGGTGGCCTGCCAGGCTGGCTACGAAGTGCGCGACTGGACCTATCTGCGCCGCGACGGCACAAGGCTGAGCGTGTCGGTGGCCGTTACCGCGGTGCGCGACGGCGGCCAGCAGCCTGCCGGCTACCTGGCTGTCGCCACCGACCAGAGCGAACACCACCGCGCCGCCGGGCTCGAGTTGGCGCGCAAGGTGGCCGAGGCGGCAAGCCAGAACAAGTCGGAGTTCTTGTCGCGCGTGAGCCATGACCTGCGGACACCACTCAACGCCATGCTGGGCTTCGCGCAACTGCTGGCGATGGATACCCAGTCGCCGCTGAACCAGGTGCAGCGCGACCGCGTGGCGCTGATCGAGTCCGCCGGTTGGCACCTGGTGCGACTGATCGACGATGTGCTCGACCTGTCGCGCATCGAGTCCGGCAATCTGCAGATCAAGCTCGGCGCGGTCGACCTTCTGCCAGCGCTGGACGACGCCGTACGGCTGGTTTCGCAACAAGCCACGCAGCAAGGCGTGAGCATCAGCCAGCAGCTGCCCAGCGATACGGGCGCTCAGCCGCTGCTGGCATGGGCCGACCGCACGCGGCTGATCCAGATCGTCGTCAACCTGCTCAGCAACGCCGTCAAGTACAACGTCCGCGGCGGCCAGGTGAGCATCGAGGTGGATGCTGCCGGCTCCGACCAGTGGCGCATCGAGATCAGCGACACCGGCTGCGGCATGAACGAAACCCAGCTGGCGCGCCTCTTCGAACCCTTCAACCGCCTGGGCATGGAGTCCAGCGCCATCGAGGGTACGGGCATCGGCCTGGTCATCGTGAAGCGACTGGTCGACCTGATGGACGGCGGCATCAGCGTGCACAGCCAGGTGGGCGTCGGCACGCGCGTGGCCGTGCAGCTGCGCAGCGCCGTCCAGCCCGCGTTGAAGGCAGCTGCTGGCGCCGAGCCAGCGCTGGCAGCTCCGGAACAGCCTGTGCAGGCCGTTCACGACACGCTGCTGGACGTGGTGTGCATCGAAGACAACCCCGTCAACGCCATGCTCATGGGCCAGATCTTCGCGCTGCGCCCGGCCTGCCGACTGCACGTGGTCAGCACGGCAGACGCAGGCCTGGCCATGATCCGCCGGCTGAAGCCCAGCCTGGTGATGCTGGACCTGCACCTGCCCGACGGTTCGGGCCTCACCTTGCTGGAACGGCTGCGCCTGGAGGACACGCTGCGCGACACGCCGGTGATCGTGGTGTCCGCAGACGGCACCCTGCACAGCCTGTCAGCGGCGCAGCGTGCCGGTGCACGAGCCTTCCTGAGCAAGCCGATCCAGATCGCAGGTGCCTTGCATGAAATCGACGCCGCATTGACCCGGCCCTGATGCGGCCGCAGCGCCCCGCGTGATGCGGTGTGAGTCCAGGTTCAGCCCGGCGGCCTCGGCGAGCGCCGCGCCTGCATCCACGGAAATGCCGCAAAGGCCAGCTGCCCCGCCAGGCCCAGCTGGTGGGGCAGCTGGGCATACAGCCCCAGGTGCTCCGCCAGGCTGCGGCCGGCCAGCAGCGTCGACAAGCCCGCCTCGGCCAGCATCAGCCACACGAAGGCGATGACGCCCATCGCCGCCGCGGCCCTGGGCACGAGGGGCCAGTGGCCCAGGATGAGCGTGCAGGCCAGCCAGGCGACGGTCAGGATCACCGGCAGCTCGACCAGCACCGCAAGCAGGTCGCCGAGCAGCGGAATCAGCACCAGGGTGCGCAGCACGCCCAGCGCGAAGCCCGCGGCGAAGACTGCGGCGAAATAGGCGGTGGCTGTGAGCAGGATGAGCTTCATGGCGTTGAATCTGCGCAGGTGGGATAAAGGGAAGCGACCCCGGTGATCGCGCCATCGCGCCTGAACATCGTAAGGTGGATCATGCGGACGTTGAGCATGCTGGCCGCCATACTGCCGACGAACTCGCCGGAGCCTCTTCATCGTGGGTCATGACTCGGCGGGGTCTCGTCAGCGGACCCTGTGCCGGTCGGAATCGGCCCGTCAAGGTCGGCCGCGGCGGGCGACAGCAGGCGACGGAAGACCTGAATGCGACGACTACTTCGGGTCCGACAGCAGCTTGACGATCTCGCCCCGCACCTCGCCGTCGTGCCCCACCAGCAGATGGCCGCCTTGTTCGAAGCCGACGAACCTGGCACTCGGGATGCGGCCCGCGGTGTACTGCGCCGCCGCATAGGTGCCGAAGCCGTCGTCGCGCGCACTCACCACGAGCGTCGGCGCGCGGATGGTCTCCAGCGCCACCGGGCCGAGGCGCTTGCCCAGTCGTGTGTCGTCGCGCAAACCGGCGGCGCGGCTCGACACCGGCAGGATGCGCTCGGCCAGATCGTTCACGCGCGCACGCTCCTGCTCGCTGGCCGCAGCCACCTGCTCGGGGGGTGTGGCCAGGACGTGACGGATCAGCGAGTCACGCGCCACGTGCAGGCCGGCCCAGAAGAGAAAGTCCGAGCCCAGCAGTCGCAGCAGCAGCTCGTCTTTCTCGTCCGACACCGGCGGCGCGGAATCGGCCACCGAGCCAGGCTTGTAGGCGATGGGAACGATGAGCACGAGTGCGCTGACACGGTCGGGGTGGCGGATGGCCGCCTGCAGCGCCGAAGCACCGCCGGCGGAAATGCCCATCACGGCGGCCTTGGCGATGCCCAGCGCGTCGAGCAGGCAGATGTGTGCGTCCGCCTGGGCTTCGGGCGAGGCATCGGCCGGCCGCGGCGTGCGCAGGTAACCGAAGCGCGATATCGCGATCACGCGCACACCCTGCTGCACCAGCGGCCGGGCCCAGGCCATGCCCTGGTCGTGGCCGCCGCCGCTGCCGTGGACCACCAGCAGCGGCGCGCCGGCGCCTGCCTGCTGAAGCTCGATCGGGCCGCAGCGGGTGGCCACGACATCGCTGCCTTGCGCCGCGCGTGCGGCTGCGACTGCCAGGTCGGCACCGAAGCGGTCGCGGATCACCAGCGCCACGACCAGCACGACCGCGATCGAGACAGCAATAGCGATCCGCATGCGCTTGCGCTTCATGGCGGCGGTGGTCCGGCGCCGCTGACGACACGCCGCGACCAGGCCGCCGCGCGCCATGCCGCAGGCATGCACAGCAAGGCCAGCGCCACGGCCAGGACGCATGCCAGGTCGGGCGCAAAGGCCGACAGGATCGCTGCGCTCAAGCCCGTTGCGGGCAAGCCCACGACCACGGCCAGGGCGATCGAGAGCAGCACCACGCTCGCGCTGGCACGGCGCCTGTGCACAGCCCAGCCGGCCAGGGCCAGCACGGCCATCACGACGAGCGCGGCAGCCACGTTGAACGCGAAATAGGCCTGGCGCAGGCTCGGCCCCTGCGGCACCGGCTGGCCGCGCAGCAGGTTCACCACGCCGATCGGCAGGCGGCTCATCACGGCGTTCACTTCGTTGACCGGCAGTTCGGTGTTGGCATTCATCAGCATCACGACGGCTTGCCGGGTGTCCGGCAGCAGCACCATCCACGCCGCGAACGAGGGCAGGCTGCCCAGATGCCAGCGCGCGTCGGTGGCAGCGCCGAACGGGCCGACGAACCAGCCTTCGCCATAGCGGAAGGAGAAGTCCGTCGACAGCAGTCGCGAGACCGCGGGCGGCGAAGCCGGCGCGAGCAGCCGGGCCACGGCGTCGGCCGACACCACCCGACCCGCCGGCCCCATGCCGCCGGCCAGCAGCATCTGAAGATAAGCCGCCATGTCGCCAGCACTGGCGACCAGGCTGCCGGTGGGCGCGAAGCCCGGCAGCAGGCTCACATGCTGCGCCACCGGCAGGCCGAACCACATGCGGTGCAGGGCCGTCATGCCCGCTTGCCGGGCAGCGTCGTGGTCGGTG
Source organism: Rubrivivax sp. (assembly GCA_022842595.1). Lineage (GTDB taxonomy): Bacteria > Pseudomonadota > Gammaproteobacteria > Burkholderiales > Burkholderiaceae_C > Rubrivivax. Next base: position 10,580 of record JALHPF010000002.1, on the reverse strand, counting down.
TGGGCATGGTTCATCTGCAGCGGAAGAAGCACCTGGGTCTGCACGAGTTCCTGCCACGACCGGCCCGTCACCGCCTGCAGCACGGCGCCGAGCAACACGAAGTTGAGGTTGCTGTATTCGAACCGCTCGCCCACCGGGCGGTTCAGCGACACGGCACCGAGCCCACGCGCCAGTTCGTCGATGCTGGCGGTGCTGCCTTGCAGCAAAGGCGCCACGCCGTCAGCGCGCGAAAAGCCGCTGGTCTGGTTGAGCAGGTGGCGAACGGTGATGCGCGCCGAGGCGGCCGCATCGGTAACACGGAACCAGGGCAGCACGCGCTGCAGCGGCGCGTCGGCATCGATCTGGCCGGCGTCGATGGCTTGCCGAACCAGCAGCGCCGTGAACGACTTGGTGAGCGAGCCGATCGGGAACGGCGTGTCGGCGCTGATGGCCCGGCCACGCCCGTCGTCGCCGAATCCACGCAGGTGCGCCGGGCTGCCCACCTGCACGATCGCCAGCGCGATGCCTGGAATGCCCGAGGCCAGCCGCTCGCGTTCGACAAAGGCATCGATGCTTTCAAGCAACGCGGCATCGAACGCAGGCGGTTGCGCCGAGGTGACCGCCGCGACCAGGCCGCACCCCGCCGCCGCCGTGCAGCGACGGGCCGCCTGAAGCCAAGGGCGAGACCGGGTGGATGGATGCGACATGCGGGCCGGATCCTGGCGCCGGGATGGCGACCGGATCGACCCGCCATCTTGCCAGTCGGCGCCAGCCACCGGGCAGAGCCCGCCGCGCCCTAGCCGGGTTCGGCGAAATAGTCGAGCAACCCGCGCAGGGTGAACAGGCGCCTGGTATCGGCCTGCGGAATCTTGCGCCCGGTGCGCTCGCCGAGCGCGATGACGAAGTTGAGGAAGTCCATCGAATCGAGGTCGAGGGCCTCGCGCAGGTCCTCGTCGTCGCCGACGCTGGCCAGCGCGGCCTCGGGGGCGATGGCGGCCAGCACCTCGGCGGCCAGGGCACGGATCTCAGGGTCGGTCATCGATGGACTCCGGGTTCAGAGGGCCGCCGGTGACTGCAGCGCGCGGTCGATGGCGGCCAGCAGCTGGCCACCGAGATGGCCGTCGCTGACGCGGTGGTCGGCAGCGAGCGTGACCGTCACCTGCGGCCTGGCAACGATCGCCCCGCCGACCACGGCCGGCCGCTCGACGACGCGGCCGAAACCGACGATCGCCACCTGGGGCGGGTAGATCACGCCGTACACGCTTTCGGCACCACGGTCGCCCAGGCTGGTGATGGTGATGGTGGGGCTGGTGAGCTCGGAGCTGCGCAGACCGCCGTTGCGGGCACGCTGCACCAGGTCGCGCAGCGCCGCCATCAGGGCCGGCAGTGCCAGCTGGTCGGCATCACGGATCGCCGGTGCCACGAGCCCGCCGCCACGCAGCGCGATGGCCCAACCCAGGTGGATGCCGGTGCCCGGCCGGAAGGCGCCGTCTTCGTGGAAGCCGTTGAGCTGCGGTACCTGCACCAGCGCCAGCGCGCTGGCCTTCAGCAGCAGCACCGCCGGCAGCAGCCGTTCGACCGGGTCGCGTTCGGCGTTGTAGTCGTCGAGCCAGGACTGGGCAGCAGCGAAGTCGACCGTGGTCGACAGGTAGTAGTGCGGAATCTCGCGCTTGGAGCGGCTCATCGCCGCAGCGATGGCCTGACGCATCTGCACCGGGTCGAAGCCGCCTCGGGCAATGCGCTGGGGCAAGGTCGAGCCCACGGCCCCGGTCGCGCTCGCGCTCGCGGGTGCGGGTGCGGGTGCGGGTGCGCGACACACGGCTGCGGTCGCGGCGCGCTCGACGTCGGCCAGCGTGACGCTGCCGTCGGGGCCGGTGCCGGTCAACGCGTCGCTGTCCAGGCCCAGTTCGACGGCGCGCCGGCGCGCGACCGGCGTGACGCGGGCGCGCAGCGCTGCGACAGGCTGAGGCGATGCCCCGACGGCAGGTGCAAGTGCGGGTGCGGACGAATGTGCAGATGCGGGTGCAGGCTCGGCTGTGGCGGCGACTGCGGGTGCGACCGGGGTTGAGGGTGCTGCCTTGGTCGCGACGCCCTCGCCCGCTGTCAGCACCCTCGCCAGCACAGCGCCCACCGGCAACGCCTGGTCCAGCTGCGCCAGGTCGCCGATCACGCCGTCGAGAAAGCACTCGACGTCGATCGCGCCCTTGTGCGTCTCGACGACCGCGACCACGGCGCCCGGCTTCACGTGGTCGCCGGCGCGGACCAGCCATTGCACGACCTTGCCGGTTTCCATGTCGGCGCCCAGCGCTGGCATCGTGAAGTCGGTCATGCTCAGGCGTCCGGTCTGGCCGAGAGCAGCGAACGTGCCGCCGCCACGATGTTGTCCACGCGCGGCAGTGCGGCTTCTTCCATATGCGCTGCATACGGCACCGGCACCTCGCGGCTGCAGACACGACGCACTGGCGCGTCGAGCTCGTACAAGGCGTCCTCGGCCAGCCGGGCGGCGATCTCGGCCGAGATCGACCCGCTCTTCCAGCCTTCGTCGACGATGACCACGCGCCGCGTGCGCATGACCGAGTCGACGATGGTCGGCATGTCCAGCGGCCGCAGCACGCGCAGGTCGATGACCTCGGCGTCCAGGCCGTCCTGGGCCAGCAGCTCGGCCGCAGCCAGGCACTTGGGCAGGCTGTTGCCGTAGGTCACCAGCGTTAGGTCGCGGCCGCTGCGGCGGATCTTGGCGTGCTCGATGTCGACCGCGGTCACGGCCGGGTTCAGGGTGTCTTCCACGTTGTAGAGCACGATGTGCTCGAACAGCAGCACGGGGTTCGGGTCGGCCAGTGCGGCGGCGAGCATGTGGCGCGCGTCCTCCACCGTGCCCGGCACCAGCACCTTCAGCCCGGGAATATGTGCAAACCAACCCTCCAGGCTGTGCGAATGCTGCGCCGCGAGCTGGCGCCCGCCGCCGGTGGCCATGCGGATGACCAGCGGCACCGCGAACTGGCCGCCGCTCATGTGCGACAGCGTGGCGGCGTTGTTCATGATCTGGTCCAGCGCGAGCAGGCTGAAGTTGCAGGTCATGATCTCGACGATGGGCCGCAGGCCGGCCACCGCCGCGCCGATGCCGATGCCGGTGAAGCCGTTCTCGGCCAGCGGTGTGTCGACGATGCGCTGGGGGCCGAACTCCTCGAGCAGGCCCTTGGTCACCGCGTAGCAGCCGCCATACTTGCCGACGTCCTCGCCCATCACGAAACAGCGCGGGTCGGCGATCAGCGCGTCACGCAGGGCCTGACGGCAGGCCTCGCGGTAGCTCATGCGCAGCGGCGGCGTCATGCCCTGGCCCCGGCGCTGCGCTGCTGGCCGACGGTGCCCCGGGTGTCGTCCTGGACGACGCGGTCCATCAGCACGAAGCGCTCGAGTTCCTCCACCGGCTCCAGCGTGCCGGCCTCGGCAAAGGCCACCGCATGGGCGATCTCGGCTGCCACCCCGGCCTCGATGGCGGCGGCCTCGGTGTCGGTGAGCTCGTGATTCGCCACCATCCAGGCGCGCAGCCGCTCGATCGGGTCCAGCGGCTTCCAGCCCTCGACCTCGCCGCGGGTGCGGTAGGCCTGGGTGTCGAACATCGAATGCGCGCGGAAGCGGTAGGTGCGCGCCTCCAGGAAGAAGGGCCCCCCACCCCCGCGCACCTGCTCGACCGCGCGCCTGGCTGCCGCCTCCATCTGCACCGGGTCCATGCCGTCGACACGCTCGGCCGGCATGCGGTAGGCGCGCGCCTTGCGCCAGATCTCCGTCTCCACCTCGCTGTCCTCCAGCGGCACGCCCATCGCGTAGAGGTTGTTCTCGCAGACGAAGAGCACCGGCAGCTTCCACAGCTCGGCCAGGTTCAGGGTCTCGTGGAACACGCCCTCGCCGACCGCGCCTTCGCCGAAGAAGCAGGCCGTCACCGCGCCACGGTCCAGGCGCTGGTCGGCCATCGCAATGCCCGCGGCCAGCGGCAGCCCGCCGCCGACGATGGCATTGCCGCCGTACAGGCGCCGCGCGGCGTCGAACAGGTGCATCGAGCCGCCGCGCCCACGGCAGCAGCCTTCGAGCTTGCCCAGCATCTCGGCCAGCAGCGGTGCCATCGGCACGCCATGGGCCAGCGCATGGCCGTGCTCGCGGTAGGTCGCGACCACCGCGTCACGCGCCGGGTCGAGCGCGCTGCACACGCCCACGGCCACCGCCTCCTCGCCGTCGTACAGATGCAGGAAGCCGCGGATCTTCTGCGCCTGGTAGAGCTCCACGCACTTGGCCTCGAAGCGGCGGATGCGCAGCATCTGCCGCCACAGGTGGTGCAGGTGGGCGCGGTCGAGGTGGATCTTCTCCGTCATCGCGCGCTCCTATTTCTTTTCGTCGCTCTCGAGCGTCGAGAGGTCGCCCTCGGGCAGCCCCAGTTCACGCGCCCTGAGCAGCCTGCGCATGATCTTGCCGCTGCGTGTCTTGGGCAGGTTGGCGCGGAACTCGATGGACTTCGGTGCCACCGCCGCACCCAGCCGCTTGCGCGCATGGCCCAGCAGCTCGCGCAACAATGCTTCGCTCGGCTCGAAGCCTGGCTTCAGCGCGACGAAGGCCTTGACGACCTCGCCGACGGTTTCGTCGGGAATGCCGATGACGCCGGCCTCGGCCACCGCCGGGTGTTCGATCAGTGCGCTCTCGACCTCGAAGGGGCCGATCAGGTGGCCGGCCGACTTGATGACGTCGTCGGCGCGGCCGACGAACCAGTAGTAGCCCTCGTCATCGCGCCGCGCCAGGTCGCCGCTGAGGTACCACTCGCCGTCGAAACACTTGGCGTAGCGCGCTTCCTCGTGCAGGTAGCCGCGCATCATCGACGGCCAGGGCGTTTTCAGCGCCAGCTCGCCGTCGATGCCCGGTCCGACGGGGTGCATGTGGCCGTCGGCGCCACGCTGCACGATGGCCGCGGCGACGCCCGGCAGCGGCTGCCCCATCGAACCCGGCAGGATGTCCAGCGCCGCCACGTTGGCGATCATGATGCCGCCGGTCTCGGTCTGCCACCAGTTGTCGTGGAACGGCAGCCCGAAGGCCTGCTGGCCCCAGACCACGGCCTCGGGGTTCAGCGGCTCGCCGACGCTGGCCATGAAACGCAAGGCAGAGAGGTCACGGCCGCCCAGGGGCTCGGTACCGAGCCGCATCATCATCCGGATCGCGGTCGGCGCGGTGTACCAGACGCTGACCCGTTCGTGCTCGAGCACCTCGTACCAGGTGGCGGCGTCGAACTCGGCCTCGACGACGACGCTGGTCACGCCGCAGACCAGCGGTGCGATGACGCCGTAGCTGGTGCCGGTGACCCAGCCGGGGTCGGCGGTGCACCAGTAGATGTCGCCACCACTTTCGTCCGCATGAAGGTCCAGCGCGTAGCGGCCGGTCATGGCATGCGCCAGCACCGCCTCGTGCACATGTTGCGCACCCTTGGGCCGACCGGTGGTACCGCTGGTGAAGTGCAGCAGGCTGGGCGAATCGGCCGGCGTCGGCGGGATCGCCCAGCTGGCGGGCTGGGTATCGACCAGCGAGGCCCAGGCATGCACGCCGGGCTCCTCGAGCAGCGGGCCCGGCACGTCGCCAACGAGCACCACATGGGCCAGCCTGGGCAGCCGCGCTCGCAGCGCCCGCAGCTTGCGCTGGTAGAGCTCCGGCGTCGTGACGATCAGCCGGGCATCGCCCATCTCGCAGCGGGTGGCGATGGGCTCGGGCCCGAAGGCCGAGAACAGCGGCGTCACCACCGCACGCGCCTTCAGCGCACCCAGCATGGCGGCAACCAGTTCCGGCAAGCGCCCCATCAGCACGAAGACGCCGTCGCCGACGCCCAGCCCCAGGGACGACAGCGCGTTCGCGAACCGGCTGCTGGCGGCGGCGAGATCGGCATAGCTCACATCGCGCCGGGCACCGCTCTTGCCGATCCAGCGCAGCGCGATGCGCTCACCGCGGCCGTGCAGCAGATGGCGGTCGACGGCTTCGTGGGCGATGTTCAGGCCGTTGCCGGCAGGCAGTCCGTCGACCCACGACCACGCATCGCGCCACCGGAATTCGGACTGCGTCCGGGCCGGGTCGGCAAGATTCGGCGGCCGCTGGAAAGCAGCCGGGTCCTTGGCGATACGCGGCCAGCTCGCGGGCTTGGCCGATGTCATCGGGCGCTTCCCATCGGTTCGTCTCCTCGCGGGGTCGACATCGGCACGGGCAGCAACTGCCATCCGCGCCCGCATCTGCTCATCAGCCGGCACATCATCGGCAGCCCTGTGTCGCGTGGCATTGATCAAGCTCAATGACCGCGGTGCGACGGCCGATTCGCGGCCATCAATCCGGCCCATGATGGCTTCCCCATCCGGTGCCGGTATTTACCGAAGAGCGCGATGAATCGAGCTGTCTCGTGAGCCTGATCGACTTCGACCCCTGGCTGAGCGCACGCACGGCCATGGACGTGCTGGCGGCCCTGCACGAGGGTCCCGAAGGCGTGGCATCGCGCCAGCGCCGACGCCTGGCTGCGCTGCTGGGCCATGCGCGTCGACACACGCGGCTGCATGCCGAGCGTCTGCAGGGTCTGCCCGACGATGCGCCGCTTGCCGCGCTGCCGGTTCTGGACAAGGCCAGCCTGATGGCGCGTTTCGACGACAGCGTGGCCGACCCGGCGTTGACGCTGGCCGAGGTGCGTGCGTTCACCGCCGACCCGGCCCGCGCCGGCACACCGCTGCTGGGCCGCTACGCCGTGTGGGAAAGCTCGGGCACCAGCGGCCTCGCGGGCCTGTTCGTGCAGGACGCCGAAGCACTGGCGGTGTACGACGCGCTGGAGGCCCTGCGCCGGCCGCCCCCCGTACGAACGGTGGCGCGGGCGGCGGCGCGAACCACCACACCTGAGGCAGCGCCGCCCCAGTTCAATCCGCTCGACCCGTTCGGCATGTTCGACGCCTGGGGCCGTTGGGCCGCTCTCGGCAGCGCTGGTGATCGCTGGGCCTTCGTCGGCGCGATCGACGGCCACTTCGCCAGCCAGGCTTCGGTGCAACGGCTGCGCCGGCTGAACCCCTGGCTGGCCGGACGGATGCGCAGCTTCTCGATCCTGCAGCCGCTGCCGGCACTTGTGCAGGCGCTGAACGACTGGGCGCCGACCGTGCTGGCCACCTACCCGACCGCCGCATCGATGCTGGCCGACGAGGTACTGCGCGGAACACTGCGTCTGCCGCTGCGCGAGCTGCTGACCGGTGGCGAAACACTCGGCGAAACGGTGCGCCGGCATGTCGGCACTGCTTTCGGCTGCTCGGTCCACAACAGCTATGGCGCCTCGGAATTCCTCACCATCGCCGCCGAATGCGCCTTCGGGCGGCTGCATCTCAACGCCGACTGGGTGATCCTGGAGCCGGTGGACGCGCGCGGCCGGCCGGTCGCCGCCGGCGAACTGTCGCATGGCGCCTTGCTCACCAATCTGGCCAACCAGGTGCAACCGCTGATCCGCTACGAAATCGGCGACCGCGTGCGCCTGCTGCCCGGTCGCTGCGACTGCGGCTCGCCGCTGCCGGCCATCGAAGTGCTGGGCCGCCACGACGATGCCCTGCATCTGGCCGGCCACGACGGCACGCCGGTGACGCTGCTGCCGCTGGCGCTGTCCACGGTGCTGGAGGACGACGCCGGCATCTTCGACTTTCAGCTGCTGCAGCGCGGCCCGCGCACGCTGGCGCTGCGCCTGGGCACCGGCGCAGCCGCCGACGTGGATGCCGTGGCGCGCTGCCGCCAGGTGCTGGTGGCCTTTGCACGGGCGCAGGGCGTGCCGTCGCTGCGTGTCGTCGACGAGACCGCCGAACCGCTTCAACGCGGGCGCAGCGGCAAGGTCCAGCGCGTGGTGGCGATGCGCCAGGCGCGTTGAGCAAGCGGGCGGGCTGGGCGCCTGGCTTCGCGTCGCGCCGCGGCGTTCAGCAGATCCTGGGCAGCGCCTCGCCGGCCGGCCATTCCACGAGGCGGCTGCCGCCGAGCCGCATGCGCATCTGCACGAATCGGTGCTCGTCGGCCACGGCCCGCCCGATCGCCACCGCTTCGCCCCCGAGCGGGTGCCTGCGCAGCGCCGCCAGTGCCGCGTCGGCGAACGCCGGCTCGACGGCCGCCACCAGGCGGCCTTCGTTGGCCAGTTGCAGCGGTTCCAGACCCAGCAGTTCGCAGGCCGCGCGCACCACCGGCGGCACCGGCAGCGCCGCCTCGTCGATCTCGATGCCCACGCCGGAGCTGCGTGCAAACTCGTGCAGCACGGCCGCGACGCCACCGCGCGTGGGGTCGCGCAGCGCATGCACCGCACCTTCGGGCACGGCGGCCAGCAGGCTGGCCACCAGACCGTGCAGCGCTGCGGTGTCGGACCGCAGGTCGGTCTCGAAGCCCAGCGACTGCCGCTGCGACAGCACCGCCACACCATGCTGACCGATCGGCCCTGACAGCAGCAGCACGTCGCCGGGCCGCAGCAGCGCGGCACCCAGCCGACGGCCTGCAGGCAAAGCGCCCACGCCGGTGGTGGCGATGAAGACGCCGTCGCCCTTGCCCCGCTGCACGACCTTGGTGTCGCCAGCGACCACCGGCACGCCGGCCTCGCGGGCGGCCTGGCCCATCGACTGCGCGATGCGCTGCAAATCGGCCAGCGGCAGCCCTTCCTCGAGCACGAAGCTCGCCGTCAGCGCCAGCGGCACCGCACCCATCATCGCCACATCGTTGATCGTGCCGTGCACGGCCAGGCAGCCGATGTCGCCGCCCAGGAAAAACAGTGGTGACACGACATGGCCATCGGTGGCGACCACCAGGCGCTGGCCAGCCGGCATGTCGAGCACGGCACCGTCGTCCAACGCGCGCAGCGCGGGGTTGTCCAGCGCGGGCAGGAACAGTTCTTCGACCAGTTGCAGTGCCGCCCGGCCGCCAGCGCCATGCGCCATTTCGACGCGCCCGCGCTGGATGTCCAGCGGACGCTGGCCGTCGCGCCAGCTCACTGGACGACGCCCCGCGTGGGCCAAGGCGGCGCCCACACCGCGGGGCAGGCCTGCGAGCTCATCCGGCCACCTGCCGGCGAACGGTGCTCGGCTCGGTGCGCCAGGACCCCTGGGCATGGTGCGCGGCACAGGCGCCTTCCGAAGACACCATGCACGCGCCCAGCGGATGCGACGGCGTGCAGGCGGTGCCGAACAGCCGGCACTGCGTGGGCCGCTCGAGCCCGCGCAGCACGCTGGCGCAGCGGCACTGCGGGTGGTCGGCCACCACGCGGCAAGGCAGGCCGAAGCGGCGTTCGGCGTCGAAGCCGGCGAAGTCGGCACGCGGCTGCAGGGCGCTGGCCGGCAGCGTGCCCAGGCCACGCCATTCGAAGGCCTCGCGCGGCTGCAGCACCGCGTCGACCAGCGCCTGCGCATGGCGGTTGCCGTCCAGGGTGACGGCCCGAGCGAAGGCGTTTTCAGCTTCGGCCCGGCCGGCGTTGACCTGGACCACCAGCCGCAGCACCGCCTGCAGCAGGTCCAGCGGCTCGAAGCCGGCAATCACCACCGGCACGCGGTGGGCCGAGGCGATGTCCGCGAACGGCGCTGCCCCGGTCACGACCGCGACATGGCCGGGGCCGACCAGCCCGTCAAGCGCATGCACCCCCTCGCCGCGGGTGCGGGCGTCGTCCAGCACGCGCACGATGGCCGGCGGCGTCAGCACATGGCAGCACAGCACGCTGAAGTTGCTCAGCCGCTCACGCGCGGCCACCTGCAGCGCCAGGGCGGTGGGCGGCGTCGTCGTCTCGAAGCCGATCGCAAAGAGCACGACCTCGCGCGCCGGATGCTCGCGCGCCACCTGCAGTGCGTCGGCGGGTGAATAGACCACGCGCACGTCGGCGCCCTCGGCCCGCACCTGCAGCAGCGAGCGGCCACCCGAGGCCGGCACGCGCATCGTGTCGCCATAGGTGCAGACGATGGCGCCCTGCTCGCGCGCCAGTGCAATGGCCTGGTCGATGCGTCCGATCGGCAGCACGCACACCGGGCAGCCCGGGCCGTGCACCATCTCGATGACGGGCGGCAGCAAGGCATTCACGCCATGACGAGCCAGCGCATGCGTGTGGCCGCCGCAGAACTCCATGAAGCGATAGCGCCGACCGGGGTGCACCTCGCGGGCCAGCTGCGCGGCCAGCGCCCGCGCGGCAGCGGGGTCGCGGAATTCGTCGACGTACTTCAAGCCGCGGCCCCTGAAACACCAGCCCGGCCATCGTCGAGGGCCTCGGTGGCGGCCAGCTCGGCCAGCAGGCGCAGCGTCGCTTCGGCCTCGTCGCGGTCGAGCACGCCGATGGCATGACCGACGTGCACGATGACGAAGTCGCCCACCACCGTCTCGGGCACCAGCGCCAGGGAGATGCGCTTGCGCACCCCGCCCAGGTCGACCATGGCATCGTCGCCGGCAAGACGCTCGATCACGCATGCGGGAACGGCCAGGCACATCAGGCGGGCTCCTCGACGGCACACGGGACGGCTGCAGATCGGGCCGACCGCGACTGCGCCGACGGCAGCCACCGCGCCGCCACCCAGGCCTGCCCGCGCGCCAGGCCGGCATCGCCCGGCGGCGCC
>JALHPF010000001.1 GCA_022842595.1 Rubrivivax sp. | reverse complement strand
TGAGCGGAGTGAGCGCAGCGAACGCAGCGAGTTCGGCGGCGGGGCCGCGGGACCGAGCACCGCAGGGAAGCCTGAGCGCAGCGAAGGCCGCCGAGGATAAGCGCCACAGCCAGCCCCAGCCCGCCTTTGCAGAGGGACCAAGCAGGCACACGAACAAGCACGAAAGCAAACGTCCGCAACCTGCCGTCAGCAGACGATCGACCGACGTTCCGAAGCGCCGTTGCAGAAGGCATCGGGTCGCGCGGCGCCTGATTCGGGCGCAGGTCGAACCCGGGTGAAAATAGGGGCATGGCCGCACTTGCCCAAACCATCACCCCCGAACTGCGCCGCTGGATCGTCGCCCAGGCCGAGGCCGGCTGCCGACCTGAAGACGTGCTGCAGGCCATGAAGACCAGCGGCTGGGACGAGGACATCGCTGCAGCCGCGCTCGAACAGACGCTGCTCGAACGCCTGGCGGAACTGCGCCCGCAGGCCACTGTGGCGCCGCTGGATGCCGGCACGCCGCTACCCGAGCCGGCGCTGGAAACGGCGCCCACCGTGCTGGTGGCAGAGGGCCACACGGTACGCATCCTGACGTCGATGCGTCACCCGCGGGTCATCGTCTTCGGCGGGCTCCTCACCGACACGGAATGCGATCAGCTGATGGCGCTGTCGCGGCCGCGCCTGGAGCGCAGCAAGACGGTGGACAACGCCACCGGCGGCGACGAGATCAATGCGTCGCGCACCAGCGACGGCATGTTCTTCGAACGCGGCGAGACCGAGCTCATCACGCGCATCGAAGCGCGCATCGGCGCGCTGCTGCGCTGGCCGGTGAACCACGGCGAAGGCCTGCAGATCCTGCGCTACCGGCCGGGTGCCGAGTACCGCCCGCACCACGACTACTTCGACCCGGTGCACTCCGGCACCGCCAAGATTCTCGAGCGCGGCGGCCAGCGCGTCGGCACGCTCGTGATGTACCTGAACACGCCCGAGGGTGGCGGCGCCACCACCTTCCCCGACGTCGGCCTGGAAGTGGCTCCCGTCCGTGGCAACGCGGTCTTCTTCAGCTACGACCGGGCGCACCCCAGCACACGCACGCTGCATGGCGGCGCGCCGGTCACGGCTGGCGAGAAGTGGGTGGCCACCAAGTGGCTGCGGCAGGGCGTGTTCGTCTAGATCGAAGGCCGCGGCCGGTGCTGCAGCCGCACTACGGGTCGACCAGATGCAGTCGTGCCAGGACCAGATCGGCCACCTCGTCCGGGGCCAGTTGGCGGACGTCGGGCGCGATCGTGTTGCTCAGGACGCCTTCGACATCGCCGTCACCGAAGCGCAAAGGCAACACACGCATCGCTTGCCGTGAACCCGCATTCGCACCCCACGAGAGCGCGCGCAGGGCGCGATGCTCCACCATCGTCCAGGGTCGGTCGTCGTACGCGGCGGCAATGCACATCACCACCAGGTCGGAATTGCGGCCGTAGATGCGCTGCAGGAGGATGTCGGCGTCATGGCCCGCCACGTAGGCCTGATACCAGTCGTCGAGGAAGACCAGGCCGCGTCCCAGGCGTTGCTCCAGCGCTTCGGCCACGGCAGTCACCTGCGTGCGCTGGGCACCGGCGAAGGAAAACGCGACGCGGAAGCGCTCGGGAACCTTCCGGTGGTTCGTCTTGGGCGTGCCCACAGCCGGGTTGGCAGATGCCGCCACCGCCGCCTGGGTCAGCTTCAGCCTTTTGATGGCGGTGCTGACGGGCGGTGTCACGCCACTGAGCGGTTCGAACTCTGCCTTCCAGGCTTCGAGCCAAGGCGCCGTCGCCGGGCCGCCGCGTTCGAACGCCGTGACGATCGCCTGTTGCAGGGCTGGCTTCAGGTAGAAGAGCTCGCCGCCGTCCACCCAGCGGCGCGCGAACTGAACCAGCTGCCTGTGCAGCTGCTCGGCAGAGTTCTCGCAGCCCAGCATGGCCAAGGCCGCGGCGACATAGACCGACTCCATCGGGCCCGAAGACTCGATCTGCAGCGCCATCAGATCGTCCACACGCGTGCGATCGTTGAGGATCCCGTAGGCCAGGGCGGCGTTCAGGCGCCGGTAGTGGTCAGCGGCGAACAGGGCCTTCGCCAGGCTCTGGCTCGCCACGCCCATCCTCGCCAGGGCCACCAGTGCCTCGGCGGCGGATGTGTTGTCTGCGTCGGCCGTGTCTTCCAGGTGGAGGATGGCTGTTGCGCGGTCGGTGGCGTACTGCGCCCCGATCGCCAGGGCCTCGCGGTTCACCACACCCTTGTCCGCCAGGCCCAGCAAGGCGTCGGCCGCCGCGGTTGTGCGGCACTGCGCCAGCGCCGTGACGAGCGAGTCTCGAATGTCGGCTTCGCCTTCGACAGCGATCCAGCGCAGCAGCGGTTCTTGCGCACGACGAAAGCCGATCGCGTTGAGGATCATTCCGCCGAAGCGCCTGAGCCGCTTGTCCTGGTGCGTCGACCAGGTGGCAAAGATCCCGTCGATCAGATTTCCGGATCGCCACAAGTTGAAAGTTTGGTAGGACTGCAGCCAGAGTTCCGAAGCATCGATGTCGCGCCAGTCCTGGGGTGTGCCTTGGCGCGTCACGAAGCGCTCGAGCAGCCCCAGGTGTTCCTTGCCGAACCGTGCTGCCAGCTCGCAGGCAGCACGGAACGCGTGCGTGCGCAGCTTTTCCCAGGCATAGGCACTGCGGCTGGTGGCATGCCACAGCTGCCACGGCGCCAGCTCGCTCGCGCCGGCTGCCGCGAAGGTGGATGCGACGCGCCAGTAATCATCCGCAGAAACGATGCTCGGTGTGCCGCGGGCAAAGTCGGATCTCAAAGCTTCGTTGACCCGCCCATGCATGGGGTCGTGCAGCGGCAGACCCGCGAACAAGCTTGCCGCGCGAACACCATCGCCAAACGGCGACGTCGCGTCACGAATGCGCGCGGCCAGGCGCGGACCGGTGCTACGCGGGCGTGTCGCCACGTACTGCAGCCAGCGTCGCCGCACCTGCACCGTGGGGACCTCGATGGCCGTTGAAAACAGGAAGTCTTCCCCCGCATCGCCCTGTTCGAGCAACGCCAGCAGCGCGGCTCTGCCGGCGATGGGGTCGCCACCCAGGAAGGTATCGCGAACCGGGTCAAGCTCCATGGCGAGTGCTCCGCAGTCGACATCCAGGCCCGCTAGCCTACGCCCAGGCCCTTTCGGCTGGCCAGGCCCTTCACGCGAGCCATAGCGCCACGCCGGCCGCGGCCGCGGTCGAGGCGAGCAAGGACGCTGCCACGCGCAAGCCATAGGAACGCCCACCCGCCACGAAGGCCGTGACGCTGCGTGTGCAGGCATTCGCGGCCACCGCCACGAGCGTGCCGTCGCGCACGGCGTCAGCGCTCACCTGGCCGGCGGCCTGCAGCGCGCCGAGTGCAGCCACTGGAGCGTGAGCGTCGGCCAGGGCGCCCAGCGCCGTGCTGGCCAGCAGGCCGGCCGAGCCGAACCGGCCCTCGGCCCAGGTCACCGCCGCAGCCACGGCTGCCAGCAGCACGGTGACGAGCAGGGCCTCACGCAGGCGCAGCGGCCCGTGCGTCGTGGCGCTGTCCGGCTGTTCGCTGGCCGGCTGTGAGGACCCCGTCCGCCGCAGCGTCCAGGCGCCTGTTGCCGCGGCCACCAGCAGCCCCGCCAGCGCGCCCGGGGCCAGCAGGGCCGCGGCCGCCGGTGCGGTGGCGCCCAGCAGCAGCAGCACCTGCACCCAGGTCGCTGCGGTCGAGAAGATGGCCCCTCCGGTGCAGGCTGCGGCCAGTGCCGGCTCGGCCTTCGCGCGGGCGCCCATCGACGCGATCGTGGCGGTGCTGGAGACGAAGCCCGACATCGCTCCCGACCCCGCCAGCCCGGCACGCGGGCCCAGCAGCCGCAGCGCGACGTGGCCGGCCGCCTGCAGCGCCAGTATGAGTGTCATCAGCCCCAGCAGCGTGCGCGGCGCCAGCCCGGCCAGCCAGGGCAGTGGCTTGGCCGAGGCTAGCGGCAGCAGCACCAGCACCAGCGCGGCCAGCAGCAGCGCGTCGTGCCATTCGGCGTCGCTGAGCGCGCGCGTGGCGAAGCGGTGCAGGCGTTCGCGCGCCGCCAGCAGGGCGGCCACCACGGCGGCGGCACCGGCGCCGAGCACGGGCTGCTGCACGGACAGCACACCCACCAGGTAGGTGACGAAGAGCGACAGCTCGGTCGTCAGCCCGGGGTCGACGGGTGGGTCGCCGGGGGCTGGCGGCTGCCGGCTGGCCCAGTACGCCACACCGACCAGCACCGCCACCATCGCCGCGCCCATGGCCACCAGCAGCGGCTGCTGCAGTGTCTGGGCGATGCCGCCGCCCAGGGCCGCCAGGGCAAAGCTGCGGATGCCCGCCGGCGGGCGGGCTGGGCCGCGTTCGGTGCCGCGCTTGCGGCGTTCACGTTCCAGGCCGATGAGCAGACCGCCACCCAGCGCCGCCGCCAGGCCCATGGCGGTGGGCCAGAGATCCAGGTTCGCCATGCGCGCGGCTACAGGCTCACGGTTTCGCCGTAGCCCGGCACGCGCACGGCCCAACCGAGTTCGCGCTGGATGCGGGTGCGCAGCGTGTCGGCGGCGTCGGCTTCGCCGTGGACGACGAAGGTCTGCCGCGGTGGCTGGCGCAGCCGCCGGGCCCAGTCGATCAGCTCGCCGGCATCGGCATGGCCCGAGAAGCCCTGCAGCTGCACCACCTCGGCCCGCACTGGGACCCATTCGCCGTGAATCTTGACTTCGCGTTCGCCCGCCACCAGACGCGCGCCGCGTGTGCCGCCGGCCTGGAAACCGGCCATCACGATGGCATGGCGCGGGTCGGGCGCCATGGCCTTCAGATGGTGCAGGACACGCCCGCCCGTGGCCATGCCGCTGGCCGAGATGACGAGCGCCGGGAACCCGCGTCCGGCCAGCTTGGCCGACAGCCGCGTGCTCTGGGCCACCGTGCTCACCTGGCGCAGCCCGTCGCACAGTGCGGCGCGTTCACGCTGGGTAACACGCAGCAGCGCGCCGTGGCGCAGGTACAGCTCGGTGGCCTGCTCGGCCATGGGGCTGTCCAGGTAGATGGGCAGGCTGGAAGGAATGGCGCCGCTGCGTTTCAGGCGCTGCAGCACCAGCAGCAGCGCTTGCGCGCGGCCCACGGCAAAGGCCGGCATCAGCACCGAGCCACCGCGCGCCGCGGCTCGGCGCACGATCTCGGCCAGGGCCTCGGCCGGGTCGTCGCCAGGGTGGCTGCGATTGCCGTAGGTCGACTCGATGATCAAGGCGTCGGCGGCCTCGGCCAGGTCGGGGGTCTGCGGTGCCGGCATCAGCAGGTCGTGCTGGCGGCCGATGTCACCCGAGAACACGATGTTCTGGCCGCCGCTGGACAGCGTCACCGCGCAGGCACCCAGCAGGTGGCCCACGGGGGTGAGCTTGAACGTCGCTGCGCCAGCCCCGCCCAGCCGCTGCACCCGCCCCGGCGCCACCGGCACGAATTGCGCGATCGCGCGCAGCGCATCGGCCCGGGTGTACAGCGGCAGCGCCTTGTCGTGGCGGCTGGTGCCGTAGCGGTTGGCGCGGCGGGCGTCTTCTTCCTGCAGGTGCGCGCTGTCCAGCAGCAGCACGGCCGCCAGTTCGCAGGTGGCAGGCGATGCGTAAATCGGGCCGCGCCAGCCGCGTGCCACCAGCGCCGGCAGCCAGCCACTGTGGTCCAGGTGGGCGTGGCTCAGCACCACGGCGTCGGCCTGCAGCAGCGGGCCGGGCGGCTGCCAATTGCGTTCGCGGTGAAGCTTCCAGCCCTGAAACAGGCCGCAGTCCAGCAGCAGCTTCTGGCTGCCGGTGTCGATGAAGTGGCGCGAACCGGTCACGCCGTCGGCTGCGCCGAGAAAGCTGATCTTCATGGTGCCCCCAGGCTTTGCATCTCGGCCGAGCCCAGCACGCGCCGGCCCGGCCTGCCTTCCCGCACCGCGCGCAGCAGCGCGCGGGCCACATGGCTGGCCTGGATCGGCCGCCAGGCCGCCGGCAGCAGCCGGCCCAGCGGCAAGGCCAGGGCCAGCGCCAGCCGTTCGCCAGCCCGCGCCGTCTGGCCCAGCGCCGCGCGGTCGCCGGCCAGCAGCGAGGGCCGGGCGATGGCCAGGCTGTCGAAGCCCAGTTCCGACAGAGCGGCTTCGGCCTCGCCCTTCACGCGGCTGTAGAAGCTGCCGGACCGGCTGTCCGCCCCCAACGATGAAACGACACCGAAGCGGCGGACGCCGGCCGCACGCGCCGCGCGGGCAAAGGCCAGCACGGCGTCGAAGTCGACCGCACGAAAGGCGGCCTGCGACCCCGCCTGCTTGATCGTCGTGCCCAGGCAGCAGAACGCCTCTTCGGCCTGCGGCAGCGCCGGCAGGGCGGTGAAGTCGACCTGCAGTGGCCGCAGGCGCGGGCCGGCGGGTGCCTTGCCGGCCTGGCGCAGCAGCAGCACCAGATCGCCCGGGCCTGTCCAGTGGCGGGCCAGCTCGCTGCCGACGAGGCCGGTGGCGCCAGCGATCAGGGCCGCCATGCTTGTTCGCGTGGGTTCTTCATGGCCCCGGAGGCTACTCCAGCTTGCCCACCGGGCCTGCGGGGCGACTGATCGGACAGGCGCGCATGAAGGCGTCGTCGGTGTCCACCTACAAGCCCGGGCGTGCCGCACTGACAGCGAGCCTGCGCACACGCAGGCATCCTTCAACCACGTTGCGAAGACAGCCATTCGTGATGCGACAGAAGAGATCCCGACCTCTATCCAAGCTACCAAGGAGCACACCATGAACACCACCACCATCGATCCCGACGTGACCAGCGGTTCGCTGATTTCTTCCGACAAGGTCGAAGGCACGAAGGTCTACAACACGACCGGCGAGACCCTGGGCTCGATCGACTGCCTGATGATCGACAAGCACTCCGGCAATGTCCGCTACGCCGTTCTGGAGTTCGGCGGTTTTCTGGGCATGAACACCGACCGCTACCCGCTGCCGTGGAACATGCTGAAGTACGACACGCGCCAGGACGGCTATGTCGTGCCGATGGACAAGGCCCGCCTGAAGGACGCACCGCGCTACCCGCACACCGCCGTGCCGCCGTACACCAGCGAGTACGCCGGTTCGGTCGACCGCTACTACGGCCTGTGACGCACCCGGCAGGCTGAACCCTGCCTGAAAGATGCGTTCAAGCCCCTGCGGCCCCCAGTCTCTGGGGGCCGCCGTCGTTCGTGGGCCGACCCGGCGGGCTTCTGCTTGTCCTACGGGCGGGCGGCGCCAAGACCGTCAGCTTCGATCCCGCGGCTGGCGTTGAATGGGTACATCACCCTTCAAGAGGTCTCCGCATGAACACGAACACCCCGATTTCCACCCGCCTTTCGTCGCAGCTGTCGGCCGTGGCCCTGGCCATGGCCGCGATGCTGCCTCTGGCGGTGTCCGCACCCGCCGTTGCACAGACGCGCACCGTGGCTAGCGCTGCCGCGCCCACGATTTCGTCCTTCGATGTCCAGTCGTTGCAGCGGCTTCGGCCGGGTGAAGTGCTGACGTTCGAGTTGCGTGCCACGCCAGGCGCCGTCAGCATGCTGCAGATCGACGGCGCGTCTGCGCCGGTGGAGATGACGGAAGTTCGGCCCGGCCAGTACGAAGGCTCGTACACGATCCGCCAGTCCGACCGCCTGACGGAAAACAGCCGCGTCACGGCGCGGGTGCTGCGCAACGGCCGCGCGGCCTCGGCTTCGTTGGCGCGCTCGCTGCAGTTGGGTTCGCCTGACGTGGGCTTCGTCTCGACCAACGCCATCACCGACTTCCAGGTGACGGCGCCGGAACGCGTGCGCCCCGGTGAAGAGCTGAATTTCTCGCTGCGCGGTGCTCCGGGCGGCAAGGCCCGGGTGGCGATCGATGGCGCCAAGGCCTCGGTGCCGTTGCGTGAGGTGAGCCGCGGCGTGTACGAAGGCAGCTATGTGGTGCGCCGCGGTGACCGCCTGCGCAATGGCCTCACGGCGAACGCCTTCCTGGTGAACAGCGGCCGTGAATCGACACAGCGGTTCGAGCGCGTCCTCGTCAATGACGACAACCGTGGCGGCAACCGTCAACCGCAGCCGCTGGCCTGCAGCAACTGCGGCACCATCGAGTCGGTGAACCTGGTCGAGCTGAAGGACGGCAGGTCGAACGTGATCGGCACCATTGCTGGCGGCATTCTCGGCGGCGTGGTCGGCAACCAGGTGGGCGGCGGCACTGGCAAGGACATCGCCCGCGTCATCGGTGCGGTGGGCGGCGCCTATGCCGGCAACCGGGTGCAGAACAACATGAACAAGGACAAGGTCTACCGCGTCAGCGTGCGGCTGCAGGGCGGTTCCACGCGCGACTTCGACTACGCCGAAGACCCGCAGGTGACGGTGGGCACGCGTGTGAAGGTGGAAGGCGACGTGCTCGTCCGCCAATAAAGGGCGGCTGCCGGGCGCCGCGCGATGCGGCGCCGGCCGGCCTAGCGGAACTGCTCGAGCAGACGTTCGAGCGCCATCGTGAACGGCGCACTCAAGGCGGGCAGCACGGCCAGCAGGCCGAGCAGTCCCACGCCCAGCGTCACCGGGAAACCGACGGCGAAGATATTGATCTGCGGCGCCACCCGGGTGATGGCGCCGAGCACCAGGTTCACGAACAGCAGCATGCTGACCAGTGGCAGCGCAATCCACAGCCCGGTCGCGAAGATCTCTGCACCCCACAGGTGCGGCAGCGTTGCACGGACGAAGGCAAACGGCTCGGGCCCGATCGGGAACGCGCTGAAGCTGTCGACCAGCGCCATGATCACGAGCAGGTGGCCGTTGACGACGATGAACAGCCATGCCACCAGGGTGCCGAAGAAGCGGCTGGTGGCGGTGGCGGTGCTGGCCGACAGCGGGTCGAAGAAGCCGGCGAAGTTCAGGCCCATTTGCAGGCCGATGATCTCGCCGGCGAATTCCAGCGCCGCGAATACCAAGCGCACGGCGAATCCGAGCGCCAGGCCGATGACGGCCTGCTGGGCGACCAGCAGCACCGCCAGCGCCGAATCCAGCGCCACCGGCTCGACAGTGGGCAGCGAAGGCTGCGCCGCCAGCGCGATGAAGGCGGCCAGGCCGATCCGCACACGGGTGGGCACCATGCGCGTGCCCAGCACCGGCATGGCCGCGAACAGGAACAGCGCGCGCAGGAAGGGCCAGATCATGGGCGTGACCCAGGCCAGGATCTCCGCCTCGGTGAAGCTGATCATCCGGCGTGCCAGCGTCTGCAGGCCGTTCAGCCGACCGCGGCGGGAATCGACTGGATCGTGCGCTGCAGGAATTCGACCAGCGTGCTCATCATCCAGGGACCGGCGAACACCAGCACGCCGACGGCGGCGATGATCTTCGGCACGAAGCTGAGCGTGGCCTCGTTGATCTGCGTGGCGGCCTGGAAGATGCTGACCAGCAGCCCCACCACCAGCACCACCAGCAGCACCGGGGCGCTCACCAGCAGCAGCATCAGCAGCGCGTTCTGGCCTTCGGAAAGAACTTGTTGGGCATCCATGGCGGGGGCAGATTCAGGTGACGAATGAAGCTGCCAGCGAACCCAGCAGCAGGTTCCAGCCATCGGCCAGCACGAACAGCATCAGCTTGAAGGGCAGGGCCACCAGCACCGGGCTCAGCATCATCATGCCCAGGCTCATCAGCACGCTGGCCACGATCATGTCGATGATGAGGAAGGGAATGAAGATCATGAAGCCGATCTGGAAGGCGCTTTTCAGTTCGCTGGTGACGAAGGCCGGCACCAGCACCCGCAGCGGCACTTCCTCGCCCTTCACCTCGGTCGGCAGCTTGGCCAGGCGCGCGAACAGCTGCACGTCGCTCTGGCGCGTCTGTTTCAGCATGAATTCGCGCAGCGGCACCAGGCCCTTGTTCATCGCCTCGTCGGCGGGCAGGGTGCCGGCGGCATAGGGTGCATAGGCCTGCTCGTAGATGCGGTCGAAGGTGGGCGCCATCACGAAGAAGGTCAGGAACAGGCTCAGGCCCACGATCACCTGGTTGGGCGGCGCGGCCTGCGTGCCCAGCGCTTGGCGCAGCAGGCTCAGCACGATCACGATGCGCGTGAAGCCCGTCATCAGCAGCAGCACCGCGGGCAGGAACGACAGCGCGGTGAAGAAGATCAGGGTCTGGATCGGCACCGAATAGCTGGTGCCACCCGGGCCTTGTGCGGTGATGAGCGGCAAGCCGCCCGCCTGCTGCGCCCAGGCCGGTGCGGCAAGCAGCAAAACGCTCGCGGCCAGGCCGCGCCAGAGTGCACGGTGCGGTGTCATGCCGCCCCCGGTGGCTTGCTGGCATCGCCCTGGCGCAGGCGGCCGAGCAGCTGGGCAAAGGCCGCCGCCGGGGCGGGCGGTGGTTCCAGCGGCGCCGGCCCCTGCGCCACCATCGTGTGCAAGGTGTTGATGCCCTGGGCGCTGACACCCAGCACCAGCCAGAGCCGTTCCTCGCCCTGGCCCACTTCCACCGTCACCAGTTTCTGCTGGGTCGACAGCGGCAGCACCGCCACCGTCCGCGGTGTGCCTGGCGCACCGCCACCCTGTCCGAGCGGCGTGCGCTTCAGCAGCCACAGGCACAGCGGAATCGCCGCCAGGATGGCGACGAACCACAACGCGGCAGTGAGCCCGGGAGCCGCGCTCATACTCTCGAAAGCCGACGCATGCGCTCGCTGGGTGTGACGATGTCGGTGAGTCGGATACCGAACTTGTCGTTCACCACCACGACCTCGCCCTGGGCGATGAGATAGCCGTTGACGAGCACGTCCATCGGCTCGCCGGCCATCGTTTCCAGTTCCACCACCGAGCCCTGCGCCAGCTGCAGGATGTGCTTGATGGGGATGCGCGTGCGGCCGAGTTCCACGGTCAGCTGGACAGGGATGTCCAGGATCATGTTCAGGTCGTTGCCCGTGGCCCCGGCCGGGCCGCTGGGGCTGAAGTTGGCGAACGAGGCCGGGGCCACGCTCTCGGCCGGCATGGCCACTTCGCTGGCCGTGCTGTTGCCCGAGGGCTTGCTTTCGGCCAGGGCCGCAGCCCATTCGGCGGCCATCTTGTCCTCTTCGGACATTCCGCTGGTGTCGTCGGTGTCAGCCATGTGTGTTGGTCTCGCCGATCCAGGACAGGTTGGAACTCGTGATCAGGCGGTCCACCTTGAGCGCGTAGTGGTTGTTGCTGGTGCCGTAATGGCAGTCCAGCACTGGCACGCCGTCGACCTTGACCTGGATCATGGGGTCGAGGTCGAGTTCGATGAAGTCGCCCGGCTTGAAGGCCAGCAGCTGTTCGACGGTGGCCGGCGCCGTGGCGAGTTCGGCGACCAGGTCGACTTCAGCGGACTGGATCTGGGTCTTCAGCAGGTTGATCCAGCGGCGGTCGGGTTCGGCGGAGTCGCCCTGGATGGTGCTGTAGAGCACGTCGCGGATGGGCTCCAGCGTGCTGTACGGAATGCAAAAATGCACCGAGCCCGAGGTGTCGCCGATTTCCAGCGTGAAGTTCGTGGCCACCACGATCTCGCTGGGCGTGGCGATGCTGGCGAACTGCGGCTGCATCTCGCTGCGCTGGTATTCCAGCTCGACCGGATAGATGCCCATCCAGGCCTTCTTGAATTCGGCCGTGATGACTTCGACCAGGCGCAGGATGACGCGCAGCTCGGTGGGGCTGAAGTCGCGGCCTTCGATGCGCGTGTGGTACTTGCCGACGCCGCCGAACAGCGCGTCGATGACGGCGAACACGAGGCTCGGGTCGCAGACGATCAGGCCGTTGCCGCGCAGCGGCTTGACGTTGACGATGTTGAAGTTGGTGGGCACCACGATCTCGCGCAGGAAGGCGCTGAACTTCTGCACCTTGATGCCGCCGATGCTCACTTCCGGGCTCTTGCGGATGAAGTTGAACAGGCCGATGCGGATGTTGCGGGCGAAGCGCTCGTTGATGACCTCCATCGTCGGCATGCGCCCGCGGACGATGCGTTCCTGGCTGGACAGGTCGTAGTTGCGGATGCCGGTGGAAGAGTCCTCTTCCTGCTCGAGCTTCTGGCTTTCCCCGGTGATGCCCTGGAGAAGGGCATCGACCTCGTCCTGCGAGAGGATCTGCTGGTTCATACGCCGCTTGTCACTGGATGATGAAATTCGAGAAGTGCACGGCCTTGATCGGCAGTTCGGGGGCGGCGGGCTTCTTCTTCTTTTTCTTCTTCGGCGCTTCCTCGTCGGTGGCCTCTTCTTCGACCACCTCTTCCTCGAACTCCACGCCGAGGGCGCGCGAGGTCTCGCGTTGGATGCGCTGCGCGAGCTTGGCCTTGCCTTCGCGGCCCACCAGATCGACGGCGCTGTTGTCGGACAGGGCCAGCAGGATGTTGTTGCGGATGACCGGCATGAAGGCCTTGATCTGCGATTCCATGGCGAGGTCGGCCACTTCCAGCGTGATGCCCACCTGCGCGTAGCGTTCCGCGTCGCGGTCGGCCAGGTTCACGGTGAAGGGGTCCAGCGGCACGAACACCGGCGGGTGCTTGGGGTCGTGCGCGGCGGCCTTGGTCTTCTTCGCCGGTTGCTCGCCACCCTCTTCGGCTGCGGCAGCTTCTTCGGCTGCGGCAGCGCTCTTCTTCATCATCACCACCGCAACGCCACCGCCGACCAGCAGCACGGCGACCACCGCGGCGATGATGATGATGAGCTTCTTGTTGCTCTTCTTGGGCGGTGCGGCGTCAGTGGCTGCGGCAGCGGTGGACATCGGGTCTCCTTGGGGCCCCGCCCGCAGCAGCCTGCCGTAGCAGCAGGCGCCGGGCGGTTCGGCCGGTTCAGACCATTATTGAGACCGCCTGTCCGAAGCCAAGGGCTGAAAAGCACCCCGAAAAGCCAGCTTCCCCGTCGCCGTGGCGCACGGGGCTGGCTCGCAATCAGGCCACCAGGTCGACGACGCCGCGCGGCCGTGCCAGCGTGGCACGCTGGGCATCGCCAGCGATGTCGGTGTCGGTGGTCGGGTTCTGAACGCGCGCCCGGCTGCGGCTGCTGTCGTCGGCGCCGCTGCGTTCCGACTGCTGGGGCTGATCGAACACGCCGCCGCCAGCCAGCGTGAAGCCGGCTTCGGCGAGGCTGCCCGCCAGAGTGGGCAGAGCCTGCTCCAGCGCCTGCCGGGTCAGTGCGTGCTCGGCCGTGAAGTTCACCTGTGCTGCGGCGCCTTCCAGCAGGATGGCCACGCGCACCGGCCCCATTTCGGCCGGATTCAGCTGCAACTGCGCTTCGTGGACGCCTTCTCGCACCCAGACGGCGACCTGGGCGCTGAACTTGGCCTCGAAGGCTTCGGTGCCCGGCCTGGCGTCCAGCGTCGCGGAGCGGGCGGTTGAAGCAGCCGGTGCCGTCGTCGCACCGGCGAGCGCGGCAGCTGGCGCGGAAGCGGCGGCCGTGGCAGGGGCCAGGGCCGCCGCTTCGGTGCGGTCGGCGGTCCTGTCCTGGGCGTTGGCCATGTTGGCTGGCAGCTGGATCGCGGCGGCCGTGGTGCCGCTGCCTGCGCCTGCGCCCAGGCCGTTGCCCACGGCGTTGGCACCGGCGTCAGTGGCCAGCTGTGCGGTGGTGGCGGCGTCGTCGGCCATCCGGGCTTGCAGTGCCTGCGTGCCGGTGCCGCCAGCGTTCTTGCCCAGGCCGTCCTGGATGCCGGTCGACGTGGTGTGGTCGATCATCGGCAGCTCGGCAGGACACTCGATGACCGGTGGTTGCGGGTTGAACTGCCCGGGCAGCACGGGGACTTCTTCGTCCGTGGGTAGCGGCAGAGGCGCCGGCCCTGGCGCCAGGCCCGGGCCGTCTTCTTCCGGGCCGTCGGCGCCGAAGGGCGCCGACTTCGGGGGCAGGGGCAGGGGCGTCTTGGGCGGGGTCTTGAACAGCTTGGCCAGGACGTCGGCCTCGCTGGCTGTGTCCTTGCGGCCATGGCGGGCCTCGTGGGTGGGCGGCTCGGGGTCGATCTGGGCCGGCTTGCCGTCGACTTCGCCGGCCGGCCCGCGCGAGCGATGGGCCGATCGCGTGGCTGCGGGGTTGGGTGTCGGTTTCGCGGTGTCGTCCTTTTCGTTCGCGGCCTGCGTGCCCGGCCCCGACTCGGGGGTGGGCGCCGACATCGGCGTTTGCGCGGGTGCCTGCGCCTGCGCGGGCTGCTGCACCTTGTTGGCCAGGCGCGCCACTTCGTGCTGCTGCTTGAGCATCCGGTTGAACTCGTCCTGCGCTGGGGCTTCCTTCTTCTCGGGCTCACGCGCCGTTTCCCGCCGCGCGGGCAGGGGGGCCGTGAAGACCACGGTCGGTGAAAAAGGCATGGAACGAATCATCGTGGGCCTCCAGGCGGTGGGTGGTGCGCCGAACCGGCGCGGTGAACAGTGGGGCAGGGCGTTTCAGCGCCCGGCGTCGGAAAGAGGGGCGTGGGCGCTGTCGCTGCCTGCCGCGGACCAGGCGTCGCGGCGGCCCAGCCGCTGTGCGGTTTCGTCGGTCTGGCGCTGGTCGCGTTGGTGCTGCACACGCTGAACAGCCTGGGCGCGGCGGCCCAGCAGCTTGCGCACCGAAGCCACCCGCAGTTCCAGTGGCAGCAAGCTGCGGCGCTGGCGTTCGACCTGGGCCAGTGCGGCCAGGCGCTGGGCCTGCTGCTGGTCGATGACGTCCTGCAGGCGGCCCGAGAACCCCTGGTGCACGAGCA
Source organism: Rubrivivax sp. (assembly GCA_022842595.1). Lineage (GTDB taxonomy): Bacteria > Pseudomonadota > Gammaproteobacteria > Burkholderiales > Burkholderiaceae_C > Rubrivivax. The sequence goes on along the minus strand of JALHPF010000001.1, from coordinate 311,534 downwards.
CGCTGTCGATCGGCGCGGCCTGGCCGCTGGCCGGGTTGCGCTGGCGCAGGTCGCTGCGGTACTGATGCAGCTGTTCGGCCTGGGTCTGCAGGCGCCGCGCATGGTTCTCGGCACGGGCCAGTTCGGCCAGGGCCGCGTCGCGTTCACGTTCGGCCTGGGCCAGCAGGGTGACGAGGGCCTGGGTCATGGTGTGCCCCGCATCACAGGCCGGTGACAGCGCGCAACTGGGCGCGGCTGGCGTCCATGCCGGCACGGTCGTTCATGCCTTGCTGCAGCAGCGCTTCGATCTGCGGCTGCTGGCGCACGGCGGTGTCGAGTTCGGGGTCGCTGCCGGGAGCGTAGGCGCCCAGCTGGATCAGGTCGCGGGCCTTGTTCACCTTGGCCAGCCACTGGCGCAGCCGGCGGGCGGCCAGCACCTGGTCCTGCGGCACGACGGCGCCCATCACGCGCGAGACCGATTTTTCGACGTCGATGGCCGGGAAATGGCCGCTTTCGGCGAGCTCGCGCGACAGCACGATGTGGCCGTCGAGGATGCCGCGCGCGGCGTCGGCGATCGGGTCCTGCGGGTCGTCGCCTTCGCTCAGCACGGTGTAGAAGGCGGTGATGCTGCCGATGCCGTGCAGGCCGTTGCCGCTGCGTTCCACCAGCTGCGGCAGCTTGGCGAAGACGCTGGGCGGGTAGCCCTTGGTGGCCGGCGGCTCGCCGATGGCCAGGGCGATTTCGCGCTGGGCCATGGCGTAGCGCGTCAGGCTGTCCATCAGCAGCAGCACATGCTGGCCGCGGTCACGGAAGTGCTCGGCAATGGCCGTGGCATAGCTCGCGCCCTGCATGCGCACGAGCGGCGGCGAGTCGGCAGGAGCTGCCACCACCACGCTGCGGCGGCGGCCTTCGGGGCCGAGGATGTCCTCGATGAATTCCTTGACCTCGCGGCCACGTTCACCGATCAGGCCGACGACGATGACATCGGCCTGGGTGTAGCGCGCCATCATGCCCAGCAGCACGCTCTTGCCGACACCGGTGCCGGCGAAGAGGCCGATACGCTGGCCCCGGCCCACGGTCAGCAGTGCATTGATGGCGCGTACGCCGGTGTCCAGCGCCAGACGTACCGGGTCGCGGTCCATCGCGTTGATCGGGCGGCGCACCATCGGCTCGGGTTGCACGTCGGCCAACGGGCCCTGGCGGTCGATCGGTTGGCCATGCGAATCGACGACGCGGCCGAGCAGGCCGCTGCCCATGGGCAGGTGCAGGCCGCGGTCCTCACGCCGGCGCCAGGGGTGGCGGTCGGCGCCGAAGCGTGGCGGCACCTTCGGCGCTTCACGCGGCAGCACCCGTGCGCCGCTGGTCAGGCCATGCAGTTCACCCGTGGGCATGAGGTAGGCGCGGTCGCCGCTGAAGCCCACCACTTCGGCCAGCACCGGGCGCTGGCCAGGGGTCTGCACTTCGCACACGCTGCCCACGGGCACACGCACGCCGGCGGCTTCGAGCACCAGGCCGGTCACGCGCAGCAGCGTGCCTTCGGTGCGCAGGGGCTGGGTTTCGGCAGCGTGTTCACGCAGGTCGGCCAGCCAGCGCAGCCAGTGGCGGTCGCGGCGTTCGACGCGTTCGGCCAGTGAGAGCGGGCGGGCGGCTGGCTGGGCGGGCGCTGGCGCGGGCGTGGCTTGGCTGGGCATCAGAACTGCGTCTCCACCGGTTCGTCGCGGTCGCTGCGCTTCGGCCAGGGCACGTCGGCGCCGAGCGTGGCCGCGGCCTGGGCCCAGCGCGTGGCCACGGTGGCGTCGACCGTTCCGGCATCGGACACCACCAGTACGCCACCGCGCTCCAGGCTGGCGTCGGGCATGAGCCGTGCACCACGGGCGCGCAGGGCTTCTTCGCAGCCTTCGGCGACCAGCGGCAGGTCGGCCGGGTGAACGTACACGCTGATGTGGCGCGCGCTCAGCATCACGCCGTTCACGGCCTCGCTGGCGACGCTGGCCACGACGGCCGGGTTCTGTTCGAGTTCGGCGCGCAGCACCTGCTGAGCCAGCTGCACCGCCACCTGGGTGATGTTGTGGGCCAGGCGGCGGTCGAGGGCGGCGAACTGGCTGTCGAAGCTTTCCAGCAGCGCACCGATCTGCGTCGTGGCCTGGCTTGTGAAGCTGAGCTTGAAGCTTTCCAGCGCTGCGGTGCCGTCGCGGTAGCCGTCCTGGTAGCCCTGCTGGCGGGCGGCGGCAATGCGTGCGCGCCATTCCGCCTCGGTCGTCTCCGGCGGTTTCGCCGGGGTGTCGTCGCCTTGGGTGACCGGGTGGCCGGTGCGGGGCGTCTGCCGGCGTTCGCCCACGGCGCCGGGGTTCCAGCTGGCGAAGTCGCCGAGTTCCTCGCGCGGGATGAAGCGCGACAGGGGTGAACCCGCCTTGCTGCCCGGTGGCGACGGAATGTTCTTGAAGCCCTTAGACGAATTGCTCATCGCCACCCCCTGCCAACACGATCTGCCCCTCGTCCACCAGGCGGCGAACGATCTTCAGCAGTTCCTTCTGCTCGGCCTCGACCTCGGACAGCCGCACCGGGCCGCGCGATTCGAGGTCTTCCTTCAAGGTCTCGGCAGCACGGCTGCTCATGTTCTTGAAGATCTTCTCGCGCAGGCCCGGCGTCGCACCCTTCAGCGCGATGACCAGGCTCTCGCTCTGCACTTCCTTCATCAGGGCCTGGATGCCCTTGTCGTCGATCTTCTCGACGTCGTCGAAGGTGAACATGTTGTCCATGATCTTCTGCGCTAGGTCGGCGTCGGCCTCGCGCACGAAGTCGAGCACGCTGGTCTCCACCGCCGAGCCCAGCATGTTCAGGATCTCGGCCGCGGTCTTGGCGCCGCCGAGCACGCTCTTGCGGCTGCGGTCGCCGCCAGCCAGCACCTTGCTCATCACCTCGTTCAGGTCGCGCAGCGCCAGCGGCTGGATGCCGTCCAGCGTGGCGATGCGCACCATCACCTCGTTGCGCTGGCGTTCGGTGAAGAGTTTCAGCACGTCGCTGGCCTGGTCGAATTCCAGGTGCACGAGGATGGCCGCGACGATCTGCGGGTGTTCATTGCGAAGCAGCTCGGCCACCGAGGTGGGGTCCATCCACTTCAGGCTTTCGATGCCGGTGACGTCGCTGCCCTGCAGGATGCGGTCGATCAGCAGATTGGCTTTTTCTTCGCCCAGCGCCTTGCGCAGCACCGCCTTCACGTATTCGTTGTTGTCGGCCACCAGCATCTGTTCGGATGCGGCGACGACGGTGAACTTCTCGAGCACTTCGTCGACCCGTTCGCGCGTCACGGCCTTCATGCGGGCGATGGTTTCACCCAGTCGCTGCACTTCCTTGGGCGCCAGGTGCTTGAAGACCTCGGCGGCCTGTTCCTCGCCCAGGCTCATCATCAGGATGGCTGCGCTTTCCAGGCCTCGTTCGTCCATGTTGCCGGATGCCATGCGTCAGCTCCCTTGCTTCAGGCGGCTTCGCCGTTGACCCAGCCGCGCACGATGTTCGCCACGGCCGCCGGGTTGTCCTTGGCGATGGTGCGGGCGGCCTCGAGCTTGCCGTCGTTCAACGGTGCGGCCAGCTGCGGCAGCCCGTTGCGGCCGGCCACCAGGGGCAGGGCGTTGTCGACTTCGTCGCCCACCACTTCGCTGAGCCCGCTGCCCGGCTGCGGTGCCGGCGGCGGCGCCAGCACTTGTTGCACCGCCGGGCGGATGAGCTTCTGCACCACCACCAGGGCCACCAGCGCCAGCGCCAGCGGTGCCGCCACCGTCTTCAACAGGTCCACCAGCCAGGGCTGCTGCCACAGCGGCGTGGCGTCTTCCGGCAGCGGGGCTTCGGTACGGAAGGGCGCGTTGATGACGCGCACGGCGTCGCCACGCTCGGCATTGAAGCCGATGCCCTGCTGCACCAGGGCGGTGAGCTGATCGATGTCCTTTTCGCTCAGCGGCACCGTACTGGTCTTGCCCTTGGCATCGGTCGTGGTGCGGTGGTTGACGACGACGGCCGCACTCAGCCGCTTGACGTTGCCGACGGCATTGCGTGTCACCGTCACGGTGCGGTCCACCTCGTAGCGGGTGGCGGCCTCGCGCCGGGTGGCGCCGCCCGTGGCACCGCCGCCGGCGGTCTGCAGCCCCTGCGCCGCGCCGTTGATGGGCGCGCTGGCTGCGGCCTGCGGCTGGTTGGCTTGGGCGCCGGGCACACCGGTCGGCGTGGCAGCGCCAGGGCCGCTGGTTTCTTCGCTGCGCTGTTCACGGATGGCAATGGGGGCGTCGGCGCCCTGGTTCGGCCGGTAGGCCTCGGCCGTCTGTTCGACACGGGCGAAATCGACCTCGGCGGTGACGGTGGCGCGCACGTTGTCGGCGCCAACCACCGGCTCCAGCAGCGCCAGCACGCGCTTCAGGTGGCTGGCCTCGATGTCGCGGCGGTATTGCAGCTGTTGCGAGTCCAGGCCGGCGATGCTGTCGGCTTCGTTCGCGGCCGACAGCAGCGCACCGCTGCTGTCGATCACGCTCACGGCCTTGGCCGCCATTTCCGGCACGCTGGCCGAAATCAGGCTGATGATGCCGGCGATCTGCGCGCGTTCCAGCGTGCGCCCGGGGTGCAGGCTGAGCACGACCGATGCCGATGGCTTCTGCTGTTCGCGGAAGAAGCCGTTCTGGTTGGGCAGTGCCAGATGCACACGCGCACTCTTCACCGATTCGAGCGACTGGATGCTGCGCACCAGCTCGCCTTCCTTGGCGCGCTGGAACTTCATGCGTTCCGCGCCCTGGGTCTGGCCGAAGCTGTTCGTGTCCAGCAACTCATAGCCCGGGCCGCTGCTGCTGCCCGTGCCGCTGTAGCCCGCGCTGGGCAGGCCGGCGGCGGCCAGCTTCATGCGCAGCTCGGCAACCCGGCCCGATGGCACCATGATCGTGGTGCCACCTTCGGCCATGCGGTAGGGCACGTTCATCTGCACCAGGCGGTCGATGACCTGGCCGCCGTCCTTTTCGCCCAGGCCCGGCAGCAGCACGCGGTAGTCGCTTTCACGGCTGTTCAGGGCCAGCACCGCCAGCAGGCCCACCAGCACCGCCACGCCCAGCATGGCGGCCGCCTGGGTGCGGCCGGGCAGGGCCTGCCAGCGGGCGCCCAGGCCGGTGCCGGCGGGAACCAAGGGGGTGGTGGCGTTGGTGGCGAGGGCGTTGTCCATGAGGCGGTGGATCAGGCAGAACAGGGCGGCCAGACAGGCGCCGCGATGTCCGCATTCTTGAGGTCGGCAGGTGTGACCGGTGGCACGAGAAGCCCAGTGAAGGCTGCTTTGTTCGCACCATCGGCACCAGCGCCGCCGCCTAAAGTGCGAAGCCTGGAAAGACCATGAACGACTTGCGACTTGCCCCCTTCGACTTCAACCAGGCCGTGGCCCGCGCCGGGCTGCGCCCGGACGGCCAGCCGCGGGTGCAGCCGGCCGAGGGCGGCGCCGGCTTCCAGGCGGCCATGGCCGATGCGCTGAAGTCCGTCAGCGCCTCGCAGCACGAGGCCCAGGGTCTGCAGCGCGAACTGATGCTGGGCAACCCCACCGTCAGCATCGAACAGACCATGATGGCGATGACCAAGGCCCAGGTCGGCTTCCAGGCCACGCTGCAGGTGCGCAACCGTCTCGCGCAGGCCTACAGCGAGATCATGAACATGCAGGTGTAGCTGGCCCCCAGGCTCGTCGCTGCGCTCCTTCGCGGCCCCCCCCCCCGAGGGGGCTGAGCGGGACGAAGAACAGTCCCTGCGGACTGTTCTTCGCCAGCGAAGGCCGGCCGGCATGCTTGCCGGCTGGCTCAGGCAGCGGCCCGGCAGAGCCGGTTCCGCGCCTGGCCTTGAATCAAGCCGCTGCCGTTTCCGGCTGTGTCTCGTGCGCCAGCTTGCCCACCGGCTGCGGGCGACCGAGCAGGAAGCCCTGCAGCTCGTCGCAGCCATGGCGTACCAGGGCTTCACGTTGGGCTTCGGTTTCCACGCCCTCGGCATTCACCCGGATGCCCAGGGCATGCGCCATCTGCACGATGGCGCGAACGATCACCTCGACTTTGGTGTCGGTGTCCAGGCCCTGGGTGAAGGCTCGGTCGATCTTGAGCTTGTCGAACGGGAAGCGCCACAGGTAGGCCAGACTCGAAAATCCGGTGCCGAAGTCGTCCATGCCGATCTTCAGCCCCAATGCGTGCAAGGCCCGCAGCGTCTGCAGCACCTGGTTGGTGTGGTTCATCAGCAGCGACTCGGTGATCTCGAGCTCCAGCCGGCCGGCAGGCAGCCCGGCCTGGTCCAGGGCCTCGCGCACTTCGCTGACCAGCGCATCGCCCAGGCCGAACTGGGCAGCCGACAGATTCACGGCCACCGACAGGTTGCCGGGCCAGCGCGCGGCTTCCTGGCAGGCGGTGTGCAGCACCCAGCGTCCCAGGGCGACGATCAGGCCGTTCTCTTCGGCCAGCGGTATGAATTCCGCCGGCGAGATGGGACCCTGGACCGGGTGATGCCAGCGTGCCAGCGCCTCGTAGCCCTGAAGAGCGCCGTCGCTGCTGCGGAACAAGGGCTGGTAGTGCAACTGCAGTCGGCCATGGGCGAGCGAGAGTTCGAGGTCCAGTGCCAGCTGGCGCCGGCGCTGCAGCGCGGCATTCAGGCCGGGGTCGTAGAAGCTGTAGCCGCCGCGGCCGCTGCTGCGCGCGCGCAGCAGCGCCTGCTCGGCGCGCTGTGTCAGGGTTTCGTCGTCGCCACCGTCGACACCCAGGATCGCCGCGCCGATGGTGACCGTGACCTGCACCTCGCCGTTGCCGACATCGCAGGGCTCGGAGAGCATGGCCAGGATGCGTTCGGCCAGGGCCTTGACGTCATCGCTGCCGGTCACCCCCAGCTGCAGCACGGCGAATCGGTCGCCGCCCAGCCGCGCCAGCGTGTCGGCGCCACGCAGCAGGCTGCGCAGCCGATCGGCGGTGCGTGCCAGCAGGTGGTCGCCGGCGGCATGGCCATGACGATCGTTGATGCCCTTGAAGTCGTCGATGTCCACCGCCAGCACGGCCAGGCCGAGCCCTTCATCGCCGGGCTGCCGGCAGGCCTGCCGCAGGCGCTGGCGGAAGCCCGCGAGGTTGAGCGTACCGGTCAGGTTGTCGTGCTGCACCAGGTACTGCAGGCGTTCGTGGGCCCGCCGTTCGACGCCCAGCCGGCGCAGCCAGACGGCAGAGCCGAGCGCGAAACTGGCGGCCAGCGCGCCACCGGCCAACAGCGCGGCCTGGCGGAACGAGTCGGTGGTGAGCTTGGCACGTTCACTCTGGTCGAGGTAGACCTCGACGACACCGATCGTGCGGTCGCCGTCGAGCACGGGTACGTAGACTTCGCTGTACATGGTCGGCAGCGTCAGCCCGTTGCCCTGGACCAGCCGCACGCTGCTGCTCCCGGCCAGCACCGAAGGTGGCACCGGCATGGTGTCCTGCGGCCCGGCCTGGGCAAGGCCGGGCGCTTCGGACACCAGCACCAGCCGGCCCTGGGGGTTGAACAGGCGGAAGCGGAAGAGCCCGGCACTGCCGTGAATGGTGCTGATGACGACCTGGGCCTCGCGTGACGGTGCCTTGCCCTGCAGCACCTGGTCGAGGCCGGGCACGGTACGGGTGAGCTGCACGGCCCAGTCGTTGGCGGTGCGCTCGGCATCCATCTGCAGGTGATGCAGGGCCAGCCGGTCGATGCCCAGCAGCACGCCGATCAGGGCCAGCAGGCCGCCGCTGAGCCACAGCAGCCTCTGGAAGTGGGGAATATGCCTGGAGGACATGGCGTGATGAAGGGCGGGCGGGCGCTCAGGCGGGCGCTCAGGAAGGCGAACAAGCGGGGTAGCGCCAGACGCCAGCGGCAGCGCCGGTGCCGGGCACACAGACATGGCTTCGGCCCAGGGCCGCGAGCTCCACGCGCAGGCGCTCGCCCTGGCGCGAGGCGAGCTCCGCCCGCACCACCTGGCCAGCCTGGCCCTGCGATTCCAGCCGCGCATGCAGCGGCTGCAGCAGGGTCACGCCAGGGTGGTCGCTGGCACGCACCGACTTCAAGCCGCAGGCCGGTGCGGGGGCGGCCGCATCACCGCCGCAAGCGCAGCCCGCCTGCCGCGACACCGCCCAGCACCAGTCGTGTTCGCCGGCGCGTTGCGACTGCAGATGCAGGGGTCGACCGCTGCGCGCGGCTTCGAAGCGGGCTTCGCGCAGGTCGGCGGCGAGGGCCTCTGCAGCAGCTGCCAGGCGGTGGCGCTGGGACAGGCTGCTGAACGTTGGCACGGCCAGTGTCGCCAGCACGGCCAGCACCGCGAGGCCGGCCATCAGCTCCAGCAGCGTCAGGCCACGGCTGGGGTGCCAGGGGCGCTGGTGGCGTTTCACGGCGTCCAGCAGCGCGGGTTGGGGCCGAGGCTGGCGAAGCCCTCGCGAACATCGACGGTGAGACGGACACAGTCGCCATCGGCTGCCTGGCGGGTGCCGGGACGGGCGGTGGCGCTGGCACGGTAGCCCTCGGCGCTGGCCAGGTCCACGTTCACGTCGTAGAGGCCCTGCGGACTGGTGGGTGAGCCGGCCGAGCCCAGCGCCCGCGCGTCGTACGCATAAAGGCCGTGCACGGCGTGGTGCCGGGCCTGCGCCAGTTGCAGCTGGGTCAGTGCCTGGACGGCGTCGGCGCGACCGGCCTGCAGCTGGGCCGGCTTGAACGCCGGCCACGCCAGCGTGACCAGCACGCCGCTGACGGCGCAGACGATGGCAGCCTCGACCAGCGTGAAGCCGCGCTGGCAAGCTGACTGCCGTGCAGCAGCCTGGGACCGGTTCGCGGGCTTCATGTCATTCCAGGCTCAGCAAGCGACGCCGCTTCTGCGACTGGTCGATCCAGCGCTGCAGCGTGCGCTCGGCCATGCTCGACAGCGGCTGCCAGGCGCAGCCCAGGCGCACACCACGGTCACCGGCCTGCAGCGTGGTCACGTGTTGCAGCGACATCGCGGCAGTGAAGCGGGTGAGTTCGTCGAGTTCGATGCTGACTTCGGCCAGCCGCGTGCCGGCCTGCAGGGTGGGCACGTCGTGCGGCAGCCAGAGCGCGCAGCCGCCGGCACTGACGTCCAGCACACGCAGGGCCAGCTGCATGTCGGGCATCGACGGGTGGCGAAGCCGTGCCTTGGGCTGCTGGCGTTCCAGCGGGCGCACGCGGTAGGCGTTGCGGCGCTGGAAACGGTAGACCTCGCTCGGCATCTTGCATTGCAGCGTGCAGGCATTGAAGCTTCGAACCAGCACCAGGCCCTGCAGGTCGAACTGCAGCTTCACGCTTTCCAGGTAGGCCACTGCCACCACCTCGTCGGCGTCGACCAGGTTGTCGAGCTGGGGATGGCTGGCCTCGGCGTTCAGGTTCAGGCGGCCGCGGGCGTCGTCCAGTGCCCACAAGCTCGTCGTCATGGTGCTGCCGCCAGGCGAGCTCAGCATCAACGGCACGCTGCCGTCGCGCAGCTGGCGCATCAGGGCCAGGCGTTCGCCGGCGTGGGTGACACGAAACTCGGCGTAGGGGTCGGTGCCCCCCGCGGCGTCCAGATCGGCTGGCCGGGTGTCTTGGAACATCGCGCAACCCGCCCGTCAGTGCATCAGCTGGCGACGGCCGGCCAGGGTGTCTTCCAGGTCCTGCAGCCAGGGCTCGGCCAGTTGGCGGATCTCGGCGTCGTTGACGAGGATGCGCTGCATGATGCGCGACTTCGCGCGTGCCGCGTCCTTCTCGTGTTCCTGGGCCGCGGCCAGGCGCTGCGCCTGGCGGTCCTGCGCGGCGCAGCGGGTCTCTGCGGCGAGCAGGGCGTCTTCCTGGCGCTGGGCCTCGTGCTTGAGCTGGCTGATCAGGAGCACGCAGGCGCCTTCGAGCTTCACGACCTCGTCCCAGTGGCCGGCGCGGGCGGCTGCCAGCATGTCGGCGCTGGCGCGTTCGATGGCTTCGTAGTAACTCAGCAGTTGCGGGTCCATCGGCTGTCCTGATTGGGCGGGTTGGAAGTGGCGACCGTTGCGGGGCGGGGTGCTGCGAGGCATGGCTTCAGCGCGTCTGCGTCGGGTTCGGGGCGCTGCTGCTGGCGGTGGCACCGATCGCCAGCCAGGCATCGCGCAGCGGTTGCATCAGGCGCTGGCACTCGGCCACGGCCGCTTCGTCGTTGCGCAGGTTCGCCAGGGTCAGGCGGTGGGTGACGTAGGCATACAGGTCGCCCAGGTCGCGGGCCAGCGAGCCGCCGGCACGCACGTCGAGGCCGGCGCGCAGGCCTTCTTCGAGGATGCGCACGGCACGGCCGATGGCCATGCCCTTGGCGGCGGCGTCGCCACTGCGGATGGCGCCGCGCGCCTGGGCGAGCGCTTCCATGAAGCCTTCGAACAGCATCGCCACCAGGGCGTGAGGTGAGGCGTTGGCGAGCTGTGATTCCACCCCCACCTGCTGGTACAGGCCGGCCGACTGGCGGCGTTGGGTGGCAGAGCGAACCATGTGCGGGCTGGCGAACATCGGGGGGCTGGTGGGTCAGGCTGCGATACCTGTTTATCGGCCCGGCTCGTCCACGACTTGAGTGGAGGACGGCGTTGGAAAACCCTGCTGTTTCCAGCCCCGCGGTCCGCCTCAGCCGTTGTTCTTGTTGGTGCTGGCGAACTGCTGCGTGACGTAGGCGCCGAGTGCGTTCAGGCGCGACAGATTGGCGTCCATCGCCGTGTACTGGGCGACCAGGCGCTGCTGGAATCGCTCGACGCGGTCTTCGAGCCGCGCCTGGCTGTCGCTGTTCTTCGAGATCAGCTTCTGCAGCCCTTCGGTGCGGGTGGTGAGGCTGCCTTCGACGTCCAGCAACTGCCTGGCCAGGGTCGCGAAGCGGCGCGTGAAGCCTTCGTTCTCCGGGTTCAGGGTGTCGGTGTTGCCGAAGGCCTTCTTCAGCTCGGGCAGGTTGCCCATGGCGCTGTCGAGCTTGGCCTGGTCGATCTTCAGCGTGCCGTCGCGCTGCAGCTGCAGGCCGATGTCGGAGATGCGAGGGAAGGCCGCGGCGGCGGCCGAGGGCATGTTCAGCACGGCGCGCAGCCGCGCCTGCACGGCAGTGACGGCGCCGTCGCCCTGCAGGTTGCCGGCCCGTTGGCTGGCCTCGTCGTAGCGCGTCTGCGTGCCGATGAACTTGGCCAGCGAGTTGTAGGCTTCGACGAAGGCCTTGATGGCGGTGTCGACGCCGGCGCGGTCGTTGGCCAGGTCGATCGAGACCTCGTTGACACCGGTCTCCTTGCGCAGGCGCAGCGTCAGGCCGTCGATGACGCCGCTGACTTCATTGCTGGCCGATTCGATGGGCACACCGTTGACGGTGGCGCGTGCATTCGCTGCGGCCTGCCGGCTTTCCATGCCCAGGGTGCCGCTCGGCGGGTCGTAGGCCAGACGCGACAGGCCGGCGTCGTCGCCGAGTGCGCCGTCATCGTCGGCGGCCTGGATGCGAAAGCCGTTGCTTGCACCGGTGTCCGACGAACGCAGGCTCATGCGCGTGCCATTGGCGTCGGTCACCAGCGTGGCCGTGACGCCGGCACCGGCGGCATTGATCTTGTCGCGGACGTCGGCCAGCGTATCGGTGTCGCTGACGGTGATGTCGAGCGAGGTGCTGGCGGGTTTGGCGGTGAATGCAGCGGGTGCGCCGCCCCAGCTGCCCAGCTGCAGCGTCAGCGTGCCGGCGCCGGCCAGGCTGCTGGGCGTGCCCAGGGAACCCGCCGAGACCAGCGTCTGGCTCTTGGCGAGACTCTGCACCGACACGGCATAGTTGCCGGCCACGGCGTTGGCCCCGCCAATGGCGGTGACGGCCGTGTCGTCGCTGCTGGTGGCGAGCGAGCGCTGCCACAGCGGCGCGTTGTTCATCGCATTGCTGGCGTCCTGCAAGGTGCTGAACAGGCTTTTCAGCTGCCCGTACGAAGACACCTGCGTCTGCAGCCGGGTGGCTTCGCTGCGCATCTGGTCGAGCGGGCGGCGCTCCAGCGCTACCAGCTGGGTGACCATGCTGTTGATGTCCAGGCCGCTGCCAATGCCGAGCGATGTGATGGTGGCCATGATCTACTCCTGCGGCTTTGAACCGAGGTCGAAAGTGGAAAAGGGTCCTTGGGATGGCTGGAAGCCACCCCGATGGACCCTGTTTCGGCAGCTGCCGCCCGGACTTGAGGGCGACGGCGTGCGGACTTTGTGTCAGCTCGTCAGCGCTGCAGCTGCGACAGCACCTGGTCAGCAGCAGACAGCAGGCGCCTGAGCCGCCATCAGCGCTGCAGCAGCGACAACACCTGCTGGGGCAGCTGGTTGGCCTGCGCCACCATCGCGTTGCCGGCCTGCTGCAGGATCTGCGCCCGCGACAGGTTGGCGGTTTCGGCGGCGTAGTCGGCGTCCATGATGCGGCTGCGGGCGGCGCTCTGGTTTTCGCTGGCCACCATCAGGTTGGCGATGACGTTGTCGAAACGGTTCTGCACGGCGCCGAAGGTGGCGCGCTGGCTGTTGACGGCGTCGATGGCGCTGTCGATCAGGCCCAGCGCGGTCTGCGCGTTGACGCCGTCGGTGCCCGCGATCTCCTGCGGCGGCACGCCGCCGGCGCCGGTGAGCACAGCTGCACCCAGCAGGCCGGTGATGTCGGCTTCGGCGGTCCAGTCGAACGGGTCGACGGTGATGCGGTCGAGCGCAGCGTCGTTGTTGGCGCCGATCTGGAATTCGTAGGCCGTGGTCGAGGCCAGGATATTGGCGCCGTTGAACTGCGTGCCACCCAGGGTGCGCGTGGCTTCCTGGGCGAGCTGCACGTATTCCTCGTTCAGGCTGGTGCGGTCTTCGGTGCTGTTGGTGCCGTTGCTGGCCTGCACGGCCAGTTCCCGCATGCGCTGGAAGATGTCGCCGACCTTGCCGAGCGCACCTTCGCCCACCTGGGCCATCGAGATGCCGTCGTTGGCGTTGCGCATGGCCACGTTCATGCCACGTGCCTGGGTGTTCATGCGTTCGGCGATGGCCAGGCCGGCGGCGTCGTCCTTGGCGCTGTTCACGCGCAGGCCGGAGGACAGGCGCTGCATCGCGGTCGACAGCGAGCTCTGGCTGGTGCTCAGGTTGCGCTGGGCATTGAGCGAAACCAGGTTCGTGTTGATGGTCTGGGGCACGGCGAATCTCCTAGTCCTTGGGGCGGTGTCCCAGCTGGGACGACGGTCGGTTCCTGACGCGGTTCGAACCGACTGGGTACCGAAACGCTGATAAGGAGATTACGGCCGCGACCGCCTGGACATTCCCGTGAAAAGCGGCGCCAAAGCCGGCCAGATCGCGCTGCGGCGCGCCCAGACGGAAAAAGGCCTGCCGTTGCCGGCAGGCCTTTGGATGGACGCGAATTGCTCGTTGCCGCGCCCGACTTCAGTGCTTGCGCGTCGCCGCGCGCGCTGTCAGCGCAGCAGTGCCAGCACCTGCTGGGGCAGCTGGTTGGCCTGCGCGACCATCGCGTTGCCGGCCTGCTGCAGGATGCTGGCGCGCGACAGGTTCGCGGTTTCAGCGGCGTAGTCGGCGTCCATGATGCGGCTGCGGGCGGCGCTCTGGTTCTCGCTGGCCACCATCAGGTTGGACACCACGTTGTCGAAACGGTTCTGCACCGCGCCGAAGGTGGCGCGCTGGCTGTTCACGGCGTCCAGTGCGGTGTCGATGGCAGCGATGGCAGCCTGCGCAGCGGTGCCGTCGGCGCCGTCGATCTGCAGCGTGGGCGTGGCCGCGCCGGTCAGCACGGCAGCACCCGTCAGCGCGGTGATGTCGGCTTCGGCGGTCCAGTCGAAGCCGGTGACGCTGATGCGGTCCAGGGCGGCGTCGTTGTTGGCGCCGATCTGGAATTCATAGTCCGTGGCCTGGGCCAGGATGTTCTGGCCGTTGAACTGCGTGCCACCGAGGGTACGCGTGGCTTCCTGGGCCAGCTGCACGAATTCCTCGTTCAGGCTGGTGCGGTCGTCGGTGCTGTTGGTGCCGTTGCTCGACTGCACGGCCAGTTCCCGCATGCGCTGGAAGATGTCGCCGACCTTGCCGAGTGCGCCTTCAGCCGTCTGCGACAGCGAGATGGCGTCGTTGGCGTTGCGCATGGCGACGTTCATGCCGCGTGCCTGGGCCGACATGCGCTCGGCGATGGCCAGGCCGGCCGCGTCGTCCTTGGCGCTGTTGACACGCAGGCCCGAGGACAGGCGCTGCATCGAGGTGGACAGAGCGCTCTGGCTGCTGCTGAGGTTGCGCTGGGCGTTCAGCGAGACCAGGTTGGTGTTGATGGTTTGGGGCATGAGAGTTCTCCGTTCAGTTGGTGACCACAGGCTGTTCGCCCGGGCCTCCTGGGGCTGCTGGCTGCGCCGTCGTTTCCGTCTTCGGCGTCAGTCCTGGCAGCAGTGATGGTCCGGACCCCGTGCTTCTCGGGGAATGTGTCGCGAAGCACGTTGAAGCCTTTTTCGTCTTGCTGTCGCAAAGCTTTAGCGCTTTACGAAAAATTGCGTTTGCCAAAGTCGGAAAAGCGGGGTGAGGACGGGCTTGTTCGACTGCTGGCAGCCTGGTGCGAGGTCCATTTGATTCACATGACAGCGAGCGTGGGTGGGCGTCTCGTTGCGGCAGGTTGCGGACGTTCGCTTCTTGCCTGCTCGGTCCCTTGGGCTGGGCGAGCCGGGTGGCCCCTTCCGCTCATGTCCCCCGCCGCCGGCCCTGGCGGGCCGGCGGCTCCTCCTTTACTTCGCTCCAGGGGCCACCCGACTCACCCAGCCCAGACAACGTGTCGGCGCGCGACGGAAGAGCGCCAAACACGGTGTTTGCAAAGGCGGGCTGGGGCTGGCTGTGGCGCGCATGGGAGGCGCCGAGGAGCACAGGGCCCGCGGCCCCCGCGCGAAGCGCGGATCAACCTCTGACTCGCCGCAGGTGTTTGAGCGGAGTGAGCGCAGCGAACGCAGCGAGTTCGGCGGCGGGGCCGCGGGACCGAGCACCGCAGGGGAGCCGGAGCGCCAGCGAAGGCCGCTGAGGATAAGCGCCACAGCCAGCCCCGGCCCGCCTTTGCAGAAGGACCAAGCAGGCACACGAACAAGCACGAAAGCGAACGACCGCAACCTGCCGCAAGCGCGCCCTCGGTCTACCGTAAAGCCGCCTTGTCCTGGCCGCGGCAAGCGCCCGGGACATGAAGCCCGGCGTACTAGCATGGCAGGCATGGACAGTCCTCTTGCCGAACCCCTCAGCCGCGCCGACATCGAAGCCGCGGCTCGGCGCATCCGGCCTCATGTTCGCCACACGCCGCTGCTGCGCCTGCCCGGCGCGGCGCTCGGCCTGCCGGTGGCCGAACTCTGGTTGAAGCTGGAACATCTGCAGCGCAGTGGCAGCTTCAAGGCGCGTGGCATGTTCAACCGCATGCTGCAGCGCCAGCAGGCGGGCGCTTTGCCCGCTGCCGGCGTTGTGGTGGCTTCGGGTGGCAATGCCGGCATCGCCGTGGCCGACGCCGCGGCGGCGCTGGGGCTGGCCTGCGAGGTCTTCGTGCCGGCCAGCGTGCCGGCAGCCAAGCGCGCGCGGCTGCAGGCCCTGGGTGCCCGGGTCTTCGCCCAGGGCGACAGCTATGCCGATGCATTGCTCGCCAGCCGCGCCCGCCAGCAGGCCAGCGGCGCGCTGTGGATGCATGCCTACGACCAGGTCGACGTGGTGGCTGGCGCCGGCACCCTGGCGCTGGAGATGGAGGCCGATGCCGGCCTGCCTGACCGGGTGCTCGTCAGCGTGGGGGGTGGCGGGCTGGTGGGCGGCATCGCGGCCTGGTGCGCCGGCCGCTGCCGCGTCGAGGCGCTGGAACCGGCATTGGCGCCCACGCTGCATGCGGCGCGCGCCGCTGGCCGGCCGGTGGACGTGGCGGTGGGCGGCATCGCTGCCGACGCCCTGGGTGCGCGCCGTATCGGCGATGTCGCCTGGTCGCTGAACGGCTTGATCGCGGCTTCACACCTGCTGTCCGACGAGGCCATCCGCCAGGCGCAGGTGCTGCTGTGGCGCGAGCTGCGGCTGGCCGTGGAGCCGGCGGCGGCGCTGCCGCTGGCGGCACTGTGCAGCGGTGCCGTGCGGCCGGCGGCCGACGAGCGTGTGGCCCTGGTGATCTGCGGCGCCAATCTGGACCCGGCCAGCCTGGCCGGGCTTTGAGCCGCAGAATCACGGCATGTTCGAAGTCGAGAAGTTTCCTGCCCCACCCTGGCGTCGCCGGCTGCTCGTGCTGGCGCTGGCCCTGTTCACCGCCTGGCTGATCCTGAGCCATGTCATGGGCCGCCCCGGTGCGGCCGACTTCAAGCCGCCGCCGCGCGCCGACAAGCCCGTCTGCCAGCCCGGCCAGACGACCGATTGCGTCGGCGGCACCGCCAGCGTCATCGTCGCCCCGCTGGCGGCCAGCACGGCAGGTCGCTGAAGGCTCAGCCGGCGGCCACGCCCGCCGCCAGCGCGCGCGCGATGCGCTGCCGAGCCACGGTGGGCCGCGGCACGCGCATCGGGAACCAGCTGCGCACGTCTTCTTCGATGCCGATGCCGTGCATGTAGTTGTAGAGCGCCTTCTTCAGCCCCAGCCCCAGCGCGTCGTGGTCGGTGCCGGTGGGGTCGACAAAGCCGATGTCGTTCTTCGCGAAGCCGCCCTCGGGGGGCGGCACCAGCGTCACGCCGTAGTCTTGCGGCGCCTTGCCCACCGGCGAATGCACGGTGCAGGTGAAACGGTGGAAGTAGCCGCTCTGGATGCAGCCGGCCTCGAACAGCTGGCGAACGAATTCCAGCGCGTCGACGGTGTCCTGCACCGTCTGGGTCGGGAAGCCGTACATCAGGTAGGCATGGACCAGGATGCCGGCGTCGCTGAAGCCCTTGGTGACGCGCGCCACCTGGTCGACCGACACCCCCTTCTTCATCAGCTTCAGCAGCCGGTCCGAAGCCACTTCCAGCCCGCCTGAAATGGCGATGCAGCCGCTGTCGGCGAGCTGCTGGCAGAGATCCGGCGTGAAGGTCTTCTCGAAACGGATGTTGCCCCACCAGCTGATTTGCAGATGACGCTTCTGGATCTCGGCGGCGAGCGCCTTCAGGGATTTCGGCGGCGCCGCCTCGTCGACGAAGTGAAAGCCCGTCTGCCCGGTTTCCTTCACGATGGCCTCGATGCGGTCGGCCAGGGTCTCGGCGCTGGCGGCGTCGAAGCGCGAGATGTAGTCCAGGCTGACGTCGCAGAAGCTGCACTTCTTCCAGTAGCAGCCATGGGCCACCGTCAGCTTGTTCCAGCGGCCGTCGCTCCAGAGGCGATGCATCGGGTTGAGCATGTCCAGCAGCGACAGGTACTGGCCCAGCGGCAGGCCGTCCCAGGTGGGCGTGCCCACATCCTCGAACGGGATGTCGGCCTCGCCGATGTCGATGTAGCGCACGGCACCTTCCTGGCGCACGAACGTCCGCACCAGGCGGCTGGCCGATCGTTTGCCCGCGAAGTGTTCCAGCAGCGCCAGCAGCGGCCGTTCGCCGGCGTCGAGCGTCAGCGCGTCGAAGTAGTCGAAGACGCGCGGCTCCTTCAGTTCCCGCAGTTCGGTGTTGACGTAGCCGCCGCCGAGCACCGTGCGGATATGCGGGTGCGCCGCCTTCACCGCCTGGGCGATGCGGAAGGCGCCAAACACCGCGCCCGGGAAGGGCACCGAGATCAGCAGCACGTCGGGCTGGTGCGTGGCCACCGCGTCCAGCGCCAGCCGCTGCAGTGTCGTGTCGACCAGGTTCGGTGGCGCGGCCAGGGCGGCGGCCAGCGGGTCGAAGCTGGGCTGGCTCATCGCCAGGCGTTCGCCGTAGCGCACGAACTCGAAGCGCTCGTCCACGGCCTGGCGCACCACGTCGGCCAGGTCGTTCAGGAAGAGCGTGGCGATGTGGCGGGCGCGGTCCTGCTGGCCGAGTGAACCGAAGGCCCAGGCCAGCGGGTCGCCCTCGGGTTCACCTTCGGCCGTGACATGGGCGTCCAGCTGCGCAAAACGCGGGCCTTCGGGCAGGAAGCCGCGCGGCGCGATGCGGTAGGCCAGGGTCGCGTCACGGCCCTGCAGGAAGGCCAGCGTGGGCGGCAACGTCGCCAGGTAGCGGTCGAACTGGGCGTCGAAGGCCTGCAGGCTGGGCCCGCGCCGCGCGGCCGGCACGGACTGAACAGCGGCGCGCAGCGCGTGCAGTCCCGGGGCCGAGAACAGTGCCAGCACCAGGGCCAGGGCCAGGTCGACCTGCTGCGCGGCGATGCCGCGTGAACGCAGGAATCCGGTGAGATAGGCGGTTGACGGGTAGGGCGTGTTGAGCTGCGTCATCGGGGCGATGACGGCCAGCACGCGCAGCCCGGGGGGCGGGGGTGTGGTCATCGGCCGGCTGGATTCTGCCAGCCGGGCCTGGCTGAGACGCGGCCGCGGGTTTGCTCAGGCCGCGGCAGTGGCCGGCCGGCGCTGGGGGGCCGTGGCCGCACGTGCCACTGCGGGTCGGGCGCTGCTGGCCGCCTCAGGGGCGGGTGGCGGCGTTCCGGAAGCCACATCGTCGATGCGCTTGTAGACCCCGCAGCCCAGCACCAGATCGGCATTCACCGGCTCGACGTAGGAGGTCTTCCATGCCGTCTGGCCGGTGGTCGGGTTGGCGAAGGTGTAGTCCACCCAGCCGCCACCCTGGGCCGCACGTTCGAAGGCGTCGCTGACGAGCTGGTCACCGTCGACACCGCGCACCTCGCGCACCGAGGTGCCGCACTTGGCCTTGTTGCCACCGAAGGCCTGGTAGACGCCGTGGCGGTCGAAGGCGAAGACGTACATGTCGCGGTCGGTCCAGTCGCTGCCGTTGGCGGTGATCTCGGCCAGCGCCGCGCTGCCGCGCTTGCGCACCAGGTCCATGGCGCGTTTCACCAGTGCCAGGGCTTCGTCGGCGCTGCCCTGGCGCAGGCGGAACGAGGCCACCGCGCCGGCCAGTTTTTCGGCCCGTCGGCTGAGCTGCGTGGAACTGCTCAGCGCCTGTTCGACCATCTGCGCGTTCTGCTGGGTCAGCTCGTCGATCTGGTTCACGGCCTGCGAGATCTGCGCCAGGCCGCTGCTCTGTTCCATCGCGTTGCTGGCGATGCTGCCCACCTGGCTGGCCACCTCGCGTATGCCGCCCACGATGTCGCTGAAACTCTGGCTGGCACCGCCCACCTGCTTCACACCCGCATCGACATGGCGCACCGACTCGCCGATCAGGGTCTTGATCTCGCGTGCCGAAGCCGAACTGCGCTGCGCCAGGCTGCGCACCTCGGCCGCCACCACGGCGAAGCCGCGACCCTGCTCGCCGGCACGTGCGGCCTCGACCGCGGCGTTGAGCGCCAGCAGATTGGTCTGGAAGGCGATGCCTTCGATCACGCCGATGATCTCGTGCACGCGGCGCGAGCTGGTCTGGATGTCCTGCATCGTCGACACCGAGTTCCGGATCGCCTCGCCACCGGCCTCGGCCATGGTTCGAACACGCGCGGCCAGGGTGTCGGCGGCCTGGGCCGTGGTGGCCATGGTGTTCAGTGCGCTCGTCAGTTCCTGGACGCTGGCCGAGGTTTCTTCCAGGCTCGCGGCCTGGCTTTCGGTGCGTTCGCTCAGCGCGCGGGTGTCGGTGGCCAGGCGCATGCCGGCCTCGGTCACCATCGACGCGTTGCTGCGGATGTCGGCGACCATCTCCGACAGCTGGCCGGCCATGGTGTCCAGTGTCCGGCCCACGTGGGCGAGTTCGTCCTGGCCGACCACCGGCGGCCGCGTCGAGAAATTCCCGGCGGCCAGTTCCGTCACCAGAACCTGCACATCACGCAGCGTCCCCACCGACGCGTGATAGAAGGCCAGCGCCAGATAGCCGATGCCCAGCAGCGCGCCCAGGCTCATGGCGCAGGCCAGCAGCAGCTGCGTGCGCAGATGGGCGGCGCGCTCGTCGAGCAGGCTCGCCAGGCGTGTGGTGGCGTGCTGGCCCACGGCCGCGGCCTGCTGGATGGCCTGGGTGCCGGCTTCGAAGAAGGCCCTGGCTTCGGTGCCGGCCTGGCCCTGGCCAACCAGCGCCTGGGCCCGTTGGTTGAAGCTGCGCGCGGCTTTGACGGCCTGGGTGAAGCCCGGTGGCACCGCTTCGCCGGCGCGTTCGGCCGCGGCGACGATGTCTGAGGCTGATTCCAGGTGGTCCAGCAGCAGGGCCTGCTCCGCGACCACGGGCAGCCAGGCACGCAGATCGGTCTCGCCACGCTGCAGCAGGGCTGCGCCCTGGCCGCGCATGCGGCCCAGGGCTTCGGTCCACGGCAGCGTGTGTTCCACGGCCAGGAGCATCAGGTAGAAGGTGTTGGCTTCGGGGTCGAGCAGCAGGCCGCTGCGCTCGGCCGACAGCGTGGCCAGCGCCGACAGCGCCGACACCTGGCGCGTATGCAGCTCGAAACTGGCCGTTGCGTCGGCCGGGTGCCGGCCCTCGGACAGCTTCAGCAGGTCGCTGCGCAGCGGTGCCCAGGCGGTCTGCAGTTCGAGCGCTGGCGCGGCCGCGATGCGGCTGTCCAAGGCGTCAACCGCCGCCTTGAGATCGGCACGCGTGGCCTGCAAAGGCGCTGCCATGTCCGGCGCCTGCGCCAGTGCCAGATTCAACTGGCCGCGATGCGTCTGCGTCAGGACACCGGCTGCCAGGGTGGCGGCGACGACGTCGCTGCCGAGTCGTTCGGCCTGGGTGCCGGCCAGGCGGCTGTTGAGGTTGAGCACTGCATAGCCCATCAGCCAGCCCAGGGGCAGCGCCAGCACCAGGCCCATCAGCAAAAGCTTCTTGCCGAAGGGCAGGCGCTGCATCACGGCCAGGCCTGGCTTCAACAGGCGGGCAGACCACTGGAACGACGGTGATGACATGCAGGCTCCTCGAGCGCGCCGAACCCCGGCGCCTGTGCGTTGGTAGAGGTATCGGCGTGCAGCAGCCCCGGCTTAGCGCCAATCGTTCACGACAAACCGTCCGGCGGCCGTGAAGCGCAAGCCTTCACGGTGCGCAGCTTGTCAAAGAGCCATCCATTCGGTGACCAGAGCGCCCAGCAGCGGCCGCGCGCGCGATCCGTTCGCAAGCAGCGCCATGCCGCGCCCGTCGCGCGGGCGCAGTGCCACGGCGGCGGCCACACCGGGGTCGCTGCCGAAATGCGCCCAAGCCCCTTCGCCCAGGCCACGCCAGGCCAGGCCCTGGCGATAGCCGCGTGGGTTCAGGTGCGGCGCTTGGTCGCTGAACATCTGCGCCACCGTCGCGGCCTGCAGCACGCGCCGGCCTTCCAGTATTCCGCCGGCCAGCAGTGCCTGCAGGTTGCGCGCGAGTTCCGCTGCCGAACTGCGCAGCAGCCCGTCGCTGATGGTGGCAAAGCTGTACAGGCACAGCGGCTGCTGGCGTGCGCCGTCGCCCACGGGCAGTGGCTGGCCCCGCACCAGGCGCGGCTCGCGTGGCTGCTGGTCGGCGGCGATGAATTCGTGCGGCGTGGCGTGGCGGTGGCGCGGCAGGCCGGCGAGCATCACCCGGCTGTCGTGCATGCCCAGCGGGCTCAGCCAGGCACGACGGCACTGCGCCTCGAACGATCGGCCGCCCAGCCGCTCGACGATGAAGCCGAGCAGGCCGTAGCCCACGTTGCTGTAGCTGTGGCGGCTGCCGGGCGGTTCGGCGTGGAAGAGCGAGGCCGCACCGAACTGCGCCTGCAGCCAGTGGCCCATGGGCTGGCGCGGGTCGCCACAGACGTAGCTTGCCGCGTAGGCGGCCGGGTCGGCAATGGAA
Organism: Rubrivivax sp.; assembly: GCA_022842595.1. GTDB lineage: Bacteria > Pseudomonadota > Gammaproteobacteria > Burkholderiales > Burkholderiaceae_C > Rubrivivax. The sequence continues at coordinate 289,823 of JALHPF010000001.1, read as the reverse complement.
GCGCTGTGCGTGAGCAACTGGCGCAGCGTGGGTGCATGCCCGACGGGGTGTCGAAGCGCGAATGGCAGGTGGCGCTCGGCCGGGTCGTCGAGCTGGCATCGGCCCTGTTCGACCAGCTGCAGCAGCAGCGCTGCGGTGAAGGTCTTGGTCACCGAGGCGACGTTGAGCAATGTATCGGCGCGCATGGGCCGCTGGCTCGCCAGGTCTGACGAGCCGAAGGCGCCTTCGTGCAGCGGCTGGCCTTCGTCGATGAGCGCAAGTGACAGACCCGGCACCTGTGCTGCGCCCAGACGCCCGGGCAAGCTGGCCAGGAAGTCCCGCGCGCGGGCCGTCGGCCGCGGTGACGCACGCCCCAGCAGCGGGGCAGTGGCAAGCGCGAGGACAAGGCGGCGCGGAAGCGGCACGGGTTCGCTTGAAACCCCGCCAACCGCCTAGTGGCGCAGCAGGAACTCGCGCAGGACAGCCATGGCCGCTTCGGGCTCGTCACGCCAGGCGCCGTGGCCGGCATGGTCGAACGTCACCAGCTGGCCCCAGGGCGCAGGAATGGCCGCGGCGATGTCCTGCGCGTCGGCCAGCGGCGTCACCGGGTCGTGCACGCCGGCCATCACCAGCACGGGGCACTGCACCGCAGCCAGTCCGGGCAGAAGCTGCATCGTCTGCTGTTCGCCGCTGGCCGAGGTGAACAGGATTTCCTCGTTCATCAGCGTGCGCAGGCGGGCGTCGTCGTTGCCGGGGCGGGTGGTGTTGTAGAGCTCGCGGCAATGCTGGTTGTAGGGTGCCCAGGTGGCGGCGCTGGGCGCCGTCCAGAAGGCCTGCGCGGCCTTGCGCGCGGCCGCGCCACCCAGGCGTTCGAACATGGCCAGCTTGCGGTCCAGCCCCAGGTGGTGGCTGGTGCTGGACAGCACCACCTTCGACGGATGTGCCGGGTGCCGCGCCAGATAGCGCTGGGCCACGAAGCCGCCGAAGCTCTGGCCCAGCACGATGGGCTTGATGATGCCGAGTGCGTCGCACAGGCGCACGACGTCGTCGGCGAAGGTGTCCAGCGTCCACTCGGCGGCGGGCCGGCGGTCGCTGCGGCCATGGCCGCGGTGGTCGACATAGACGATCTGCGCGATGTCGGCCAGCTGGCTGAAGATCGGCTTGAAACTGGAATGGTCGTACCCCGGGCCGCCGTGCAGCAGCACGAGGGTGGGCTTTTCGCGCAGCCGCGGTCCGTCGGGAACCCAGCCCGGGCCTTCGATGTCGACGAAGAGGCGAACGTCGGGGGTGATGCGGATGAGCATGGCAGGGTCGCGTTGCTTCAGGGCAGCGATCAGATCGGCACGATGGGGGCGCGGAACGCGTAGCCGATGCCGGATTTGGTCTGCAGCGGCACCGTCGCCGGTGTTGCACGTTCGATGCGGCGGCGCAGCCTGAAGACCGTGGCGTTCAAACCGCCGGACGTGCCCAGTTCGGTGGCCTTGCCCAGATGCTGGAGCAGGGTTTCGCGGCTGACGACCTCGCCGTTGGCTTCGACGAAACACTCGATCAGGGCGAGATCGGCGGCACTCAGTTCGACACGCGCGCCGTCGGGCGCCAGCAGGTGGCCCGCTCGGCGGTCCAGGCGCCAGGCGTTCTGCAAAGGATTGCTGGCCTGCGCACGCCGTTGCACGGCCTTGATGGCAATGGCCACCTGTTCGAATTGCACGGGCTTGGTCAGGTACATGTCCGCGCCCGCGGTGATGACCTGTTTGAAGGTGTCCGCGGCCAATCGGCCCGAAACCACCAGCACACCGGCATTGGTGCGCCTTCGCAGGACCTTGATCAACTCCGTGCCGTCGACCCCCGGCAAGGCCAGGTCGGTGACGTAGAAGTCGAAGCCGAAGGCGTCGGGGTGGGCGAGCAGGTCGTTGCTGTCTGCAAACGACACCACCGTCGTTCCCAATTCACTCAGATATCGGTGCAAGCCTTCACGAAACTCGCTGTCGTCGTCGATCAGTGCCAGGTTCTTGGGCATCGGCGGGAAGAAATGGTGTCAACCGTGGGACACGGGATTCCACCACAAGCGCGGGCAAACGATCGGTCGCAAAGAAATCAGCCTAAATACCCACATTTCCGAGGAAAGAATTTAATTCGCTCAAGCAGACTGTCATTCGTTCCGATAAGCGATTACGGCGGTGCAGCCATCACTCGGCGAGCCAAGTCGGAACCCGGTCCCATTGCGCGCCGGCCTGCGTCCGCCGTCACTGCGAACCAAGCGCTTCATCTAAAGGAATGACTCCCATGCCCGTCCTGGCCCATTTCGGCATCACTCAACGCCTGTATTCCGTCGTCGCCGCGGTCAGCGTGGCGCTGGCAGTCGTTGCGAGCTTCGCCTATGTGGAAATGAAAACCGTCATCGGCGACGCCGACGCGATCGCCGACAACCGCGTGCCGCAGCTGATGCGTATTTCAAATGTCGAACTCGACGTCACCCGCGCTTCGCTGCAACTTCGCCATTCGATGTTGTCGCGCACCCCGGAAGAGCGTGCTGCGGCCATGGGTGACGTCGGCGCTCTGCGCCAGCGCATCACCAAGAACATCGGCGACTACGAGAAGGCCTTGAACTCCGACGCTGCGCGTGAGCGTTTTGCGGCGGTGCAGGGGGCGACGGCCCAATTCTGGAAGATCGGCGAAGCGAACATCGACCTCATCCAGAAAGGTGACCAGGCAGCGGCGTTTGCCTTCCTGGTCGACAAGACGATTCCGGCGCGCAACGCGCTGCTGACGACGCTGGCCGAAGGGACCAAGTACTACGAAGCAGCGCTGCTGGACGATGTCGCGACGATCAAGGCCGAAGCGCAGAAGACCTTGAACTGGCTGGTCGGGCTGGTGGTGGCGGTGGCCGCCGCTCTGCTGCTGTTTTCCTGGAGTGTGGCCACCACGCTGCGGCGCAGGGTGGCCTTGGCCCAGGTGTCCGCAGTGCGTGTCAGGGACGGTGACTTCACCCGGCCCGTGGTGGACGGCGCCCGCGACGAGTTCAGCCCGCTGATGGCGGCGCTGGGCGAGATGCAGACCGCATTGAGCAAGGTGGTCGGCACAGTGCGCGGCAACGCCGAAAGCGTGGCCACGGCCAGCGCCCAGATCGCCCAGGGCAACCAGGACCTGAGCCAGCGCACCGAACAGCAGGCCAGTGCCTTGCAGCAGACCGCGGCTTCGATGGAGGAATTGGGTTCGACGGTGAAGCAGAACGCCGACAACGCCCGCCAGGCCAACCAGCTGGCGCAGAGCGCATCGGCGGTTGCGGTGCAGGGCGGTGAAGTCGTGAGCGAGGTCGTGCAGACGATGAAGGGCATCAACGACAGCAGCCGCCGCATCGCCGACATCATCGGCGTCATCGACGGCATCGCCTTCCAGACCAACATCCTGGCGCTGAACGCGGCGGTGGAGGCGGCAAGAGCGGGCGAACAGGGCCGCGGCTTTGCCGTCGTTGCCAGCGAGGTGCGCAGTCTGGCCCAGCGCAGCGCCGAGGCTGCCAAGGAGATCAAGCACCTGATCACGACCAGCGTGAACCAGGTGGAGCAGGGCACGGCACTGGTCGACAAGGCCGGGGCGACGATGCAGGAAGTGGTGGGCTCGATCCGGCGCGTGACCGACATCATGGGCGAGATCAGCGCCGCCAGCACCGAGCAGAGCACCGGTGTCTCTCAGGTGGGTGAGGCCGTCAGCCAGATGGACCAGGCGACACAGCAGAACGCGGCACTGGTGGAAGAAAGTGCCGCCGCAGCCGAAAGCCTGAGGTCGCAGGCCCAGCAGCTGGTGCAGGCCGTGGCTGCGTTCAAGCTGGCCGGGGCTTCAGCGGTGCACTGAGCCTGTCGCTTGTGCCGAACTTCCAGTGCCTGCCGCGGGATGTTCGAAGAACTCGAACGGGCTGGCGCGCTCCTTGGCCCGGTACATCGCGGCGTCGGCCCGGGCGATCAGGGACATGCCGGTATCGCCGTGTTCGGGATACATCGCAATGCCGATGCTCGGCGTCACGACGAACTGCAAGTCACCTACGTTGATGGGCGCCTGGATGACCTGCCGAACCAAAGCCGCGATGCTGGCCACCGACTGGCGGCCTGACGGGTCGATCAGCAGATACAGGAACTCGTCGCCGCCGTTGCGGCACACCGTGTCTTCTTCGCGGGCATGGGTCATCAGCCGCTCGGCCACGGCCTTCAGCACCGTATCTCCAGCGGCGTGGCCATGGCTGTCGTTCACCTGCTTGAATCGGTCCAGGTCCAGGAACATCACCGCCAGCACCCAGCCATGCCGGTCGGCGCTGGCCATGGCTTGATCCAGGCGGTCGTCGAACAGGCTGCGGTTGGGCAGGCCGGTCTTCTCGTCGTGCATGGCCCTGTGGCAGGCCGAACGTTCGGCGCTGCGGGCCACCATCAAGGCCGCCTCGGATTCGGCCAGAGAGGCGCTCGACCGGTCCAGCGCCTGCTGCACTGCCTTGACCTCTTCGACACCCTGCGCCAGGTTGTCGGTGACTTGCTGCAGATCGTCGGCGCAAGCCTTCACGCGCTGCTCCACCGCCTGGCCGACCTGTAGCGTCTGCGTCGCCGGCAGCGTCTTCGCGCCGACCGCGATGCGAGCCTTGGCCAGTTCATTGGCCGAGGCCAGCTCTTCGGCGCAGGCTTCCACTTCAGCGCGGACGTCGTGACTCTGGTCGAGCGCTGCGTCCAGGGCGGTCAGCGACTGGTTGTGGAGCTTGGTATCTGAAGTGGCTGGGGGCATCGGCGTGAGGTCCATGGCGCGGCCGCAACTTCGCCGGCAGCCTGCGAGAATAGGCCACCAGGCGCACGAGAATCCGTGCGCCGGCGCACATACAGCCCGCACCGGGGGTGAGAGGCTCTGTCTTGTCCTGTTATCCAAGGTGCAAGCCATGCGTGGTCTTCCTGCCGCTCGCAAAGCGGCCGCGGGCGGTTTTCTCGGTGCGCTGAAGTCGTGGTTGCAGCCCCGGACGCTTGAATTCCGGCGGCCGCCAGCTGGGTCGTTCTTCGGCCCCACCCAGGGGCCGGACCATTTTTTCACCGGCTCGGTGCGTGTTCTCGTGGTCGACGACGAGCCTGTGAACCTGATGATGATTTCGGCGCAGATGGAAGCACTTGGCCTGTCGCCCTTGCTGGTGGCCGACGCCGCCGAGGCCGTGGCATTGGCGTGTGAACTGCACTTCGACCTGATCCTGATGGACCTGAACATGCCCGATCTCGACGGGTTGCAGGCAACGGCGGCGATCCGGCAGTTCGAGGCCAGTCATCGGCAGGCTGCCGTGCCCGTGGTCGCCTATTCCAGCCGCGCCCTGAGCGCGGGCGAGTTGCAGGCGAATGGGCTGAACGGTAGCTTGCCCAAGCCTTGTCCTGCCTGGGCGCTCGACGACTGCCTGCGCCAGTGGTGCCCGGTCTTGGGTGCGGCCGGTCGAAACCCCGTCCACCGAGGCACGGACGGCAGTGCCGCGATGCGTTGACGGGCCAGCCATGCACCACGACCGAAGCGATCTGCTGCACATGAGCAACTTCCTTTTACCGACTGCATCCGCAGCCCGAGACTGGTTGCCGCGGCCGGCTGCGCCCTGTCTCAGCGCGCCAAGCTCGCGACCGGCGTGCGCGGTGGCGGATATTGCTGCCGAGGACTGGGATGTGATGTTTCGTGCGGCTCTGGACCGGCTGGTCCATCTGGCCGAGCGCAGGCCGGTTTCGAACGGTGGCGCTGTGCAGCCGCCCACAGGCACGACGGCGCTCCATGAGTGCATCGACGCGCTGGACCAGCTGCGCAGGTCGGTGCCGCTGCGCTGCACCGCGGTGTCTGTACAACGGGAGCCGCCATCTTTGTTCTGATGGACGCTCGCCAACTGGGGTAATCTCCGGGGTCGGCAATCCATCTGCCGAGAGCCATCGGGGAAAAGCTCTGCCCGGCACCAACGACCCCACTTCCAACCAGCTTCTGGCTGCGCTTCCTGGCGAGGAAATCGAGCGTTGGCGGCACCAACTCGAACTCGTCAGACTGGACCTGGGCCAGGTGTTGTACGAATCGGGAAGCACTCAGAGCCATGTCTATTTCCCGACGACGTCCATCGTCTCGCTGCTCTACGTCACCGAAAGCGGTCAGTCGGCCGAGATTGCCGTGGTCGGCCACGAAGGGGTGGTCGGCATTGCCCTGTTCATGGGCGGCGACACCACGCCCAACCGCGCCGTTGTCCAGAGCGCGGGCATGGCTTACCGCCTGACGGCGCGAACCATCAAGACCGAATTCGGCCAGTCGGCGGCGGTCTTGCAGCTGCTGCTGCGCTACACCCAGGCATTGATCACCCAGATGGCGCAGACAGCGGTGTGCAACCGCCACCATTCCATCGACCAGCAGCTGTGCCGCTGGTTGCTGCTGAGCCTGGACCGCCTGCATGGCGATGAGCTCACGATGACTCAGGAATTGATCGCCAACATGCTGGGCGTACGCCGCGAAGGCGTCACCGAAGCTGCACTGAAGCTGCAGACGGCCGGGCTGATCCGCTACACACGCGGCCACATCAAGGTGCTGGACCGACCGGGCATGGAAAGACGCACCTGCGAGTGTTATGCCGTGGTGAAGGCCGAGTACGACCGCCTGCTGCCGAATCGCACCGCCCGCTAGCGCCAGCCTTGGCGGCACGGTGCCCGCTCAGGTGTGTGCAGGTTCCGACGCGGGCATGTCGCCAGCGTAAGTCAAGTTCACCAGGAAGCGGCTTGAAGCGGGGTCCTTGCCGACGTTGACGAGCACCGGCCGTTCCGGGCCGCCCTTGCATCGCAGGCTGAGCAACAGGGGTGAGCGCCCAGTGCGCCGGGCGCCGTCGTTCAGGGCGGTTCTGAACTGGCGGCCACCGTCGGCGTCGAAGAATGCCGCCAGTGGCAGGCCCAGGGCGTCTGCGTGGCCCACACCCAGCATGGTGCTGCCGGCCCGGTTCAACGCGATCAGCGCCGAGTGGGGGTCCACCGTGAAGCAGCCCACGGGCTGGCTGTCGTAGAGCTCGATCTGCCCCCGCAGCGCGGACTCGAGTTCGGTCCGCGATTCCCGCAGTTCCTGCGCCTGCAGGTCCACTTCAACCTGATGCACCTGCAGTTCGTGCAGGATTTTCAGCGCATCGGCCGCGGTTTGCGGCGAACACGCCATGGCGTGCAGCACGGTCAGCGCGTCGGCACTGCCAGCGGCCGAGCCGAGGGTGGCGGCCTTGCCTGTCAGCCGTGAAGCGGCCCGACCGCGCAGCGCCGCCATGGCATCCGGATCGAAAGCGTGGACAGGCTGGTCGGGCATGGTGGCGTCAGGGCGTTTCGGCGTGTGTGCGCTGGCGCGCGTGGAATCTGACTCTACGCCTTGCGCAGCCGTGACTCGAGTTCTTTTGCGACGGTGATGTCGACGAAGGTGATGACCACGCCCTGGATGACGTCGGCCAGTGTCCGGTACGGCATGATTCGCACGGCGAACCAGTGGCCGTCGCTGGTGGCGATCTGCTTTTCGCTGAAGACCAGCGTTCGCAGGGTCTCCTTCACGTCGGCGTGCAGCTCGGGGTACAGCAGGGTGCTGGCCAGTTCGCTGAGCGGCCGGCCGATGTCGCCCGGGCGCAGATGCACCACCCGGGCAATCTGTTCGGTGTAGCGCCGCACGTTCAGGTGGTTGTCCAGAAAGAGCGTCGCGATGTCGGTGCTGTTCAGCAGGTTCTGCATGTCGCTCTGCGCCAGCGCCAGGTCGTCGAGCTTGGTCTGCAGTTCGCCGTTGATGGTCTGCAGTTCCTCGTTCATCGACTGCGCCTCTTCCTTCGACGTCGTCAGCTCTTCGTTGGCGGACTGAAGTTCCTCGTTGGTCGACTGCAGTTCCTCGTTCGCGGCCTGCAGTTCCTCGTGCGAGCTGCGCGTCTCCTGGCGCAGCGCGTCGATCTCCTGGCGCGCGCGCAGCAAGGCTTCGGCCATGGCGGGCTCGCCGCCTGATGGCTTCGTGCCGCGCCTGCGACGGCCGGTGGTGGCGGGCGGCAGGTCGCGAAAGACGATCATGGCCATGCCGGCCAGCGCATGCGGTTGCAGCACCGTCTGCACGGTGATGTCGACCGCGGCGGGCGCGTCTTCGGCCAGTGGCAGCGCATGCAGTTCGACCGATGTCTTTTCGTTCAGCGCCGTGCGCAGCGCCAGTGCGAGCTGGGTGCGGATGGCCGGCCGGGCCATCACGTGGATGTTCCAGTTAGCCTTGCCCGCTGCGGGTTCCAGATAGCGGCCGGTGCTGCCGCTGACGTAGACGATGTCGCCGCCTTCGTTGACCAGCACGGCCGCGGGCGTGTGGGTCTGCAGCAATAGGTGGTCGGCCAGCGACTGCAGGTTGGCCGGGGGCGTGTCGGGGTGGACCATGGCGGTCTCCTGCGTTGTCGAGCGGACGGCCCGGCGCCGACGGGTGGGGAAGACGACGCTGTTGTCGCTGCTGCCGGTGCCTTCGTGGTCGTTGCGCCAGTAGAGCCGGGACTTCGGGTGCAGCGGGCGGAACAGCGAATGCGCGCGCCCGATGGTTTCCGACGTTCCCAGCATCAGGGCGCCGCCCGGCCGAAGGCTGTAATGGAAGAGAGGAATCAGCCGCTTCTGCAGCGTGCTGCCCAGGTAGATGAGCAGGTTGCGGCATGAAAGGAAGTCCAGCCGCGTGAAGGGCGGGTCGGTGGTGGCGTCGTGCACTGCAAACAGCACCATGTCGCGCAGGCGCTTGCCGATGTGCAGGCCGTCGGCCTGCTCGGTGAAGAAGCGGGCCAGCCGTTCGGGCGACAGGTCCCGGGCCACGCTGGCGGGGTAGCGCCCGGCCCGCGCCACGGCGATGGCTTCGGCGTTCAGGTCGGTGGCGAAGATCTGCAGTTCGTGCTGGCGCTGTGCGGGCATTGCTTCCTGCGCCTCGATGAAGGCCATGGCCAGCGAATAGGCCTCCTCGCCCGTCGAGCAGCCCACCACCCAGGCGCGCAGCGGGCCGGCACCTTCGGCATGCCGTTCCAGCAGGGGCGGCAGCACCCGCTCAAGCGCGTCTGTCCAGGCGTCCGAGTCGCGGAAGAACGAAGTGACACCGATCAGCATTTCCTGGAACAGCAGGTCCAGTTCCTGCGGGTTCGTGCGCAGGAAGTCGGCGTAGTCGGCCGTCGACGCCAGGCCATGCAGGGCTTGGCGCCGCTCGATGCGGCGCACCAGCGTGTTCGCTTTGTACTGGCTCAGGTCATGCCGGGTGCGCTCGTACACCAGCGCCAGGATGGTCTGCAAGTCCGTGGCGCCTGGCGCCGGGCAGGCCGCTGGCGGCGTTTCTTCTGGCAGCACGGCCTCGGCTGCCGCCGGCGTCTTGGTGTGGCTCTGGATGCGCAGCGGCATGTCGTTCGGCAGGGCCACCACGTCGACACAGCCTGAAGCGATCGCGCTGCGGGGCATCGAATCGAACAGGGCCGATTCCGGCTCTTGCGCCAGGGTCAGCCCGCCCTGCGCCTTGATGGCCTGCAGGCCCAGGGTTCCGTCTGAACCCATGCCCGACAACACGACGCCGATGGCCCGGCTGCCCAGTGCCTGCGCCAGCGATGCGAACAGCACGTCCACAGGCAGGCGCTGTCCGCGCGGCTGGGCGGGCTTGGCCAGTTTCAGTACGCCGGCCTGCACCGTCATTTCGGTACCGGGTGGAATGACGTAGACCGAATCGGCCTGGATGCGCTGGCCATCGGTGGGCTCGTGCACCGGCATCGCGGTGGTGCGTTGCAGCAGCTCGCCGAGCAGAGTCTTGTGGGTGGGGTCGAGGTGTTGCACCACCAGATAGGCCAGGCCGCTGGACGGCCGCACCTGACTCAGAAACTGTTCGAGTGGCGCCAGCCCCCCCGCGGAAGCTCCCAGGCCGACCATTCGCACGCCGGCGCCTGGCATGTCGAAGGCGGGCAGTGAAGGCGCATCGGGCATGGGCGAGTATGCGTGCTGACCGTTGCCTGCACCGGGCTCACCGGGTTACCGGTCTCACCGGTCTCATGGCACTGCAGCGCCAGCATGCCCGCCCGGACGCGAGCAAGCACGACACCTGGGCCTACGGCGTCGGACCCTGGGCCTGCGCATGCCGGGCAATCGCCCCTGGCGTCGTCATCCACACCTCGCCTGCGTCGCGCGCCGCCGCCACCCGCTGCAGCGCCCGCCGCAAGTGCCGCAGCCGGTAGGGCTGGCCCACGATGTACGGGTGCAGCGCGATGCCCATGACCAGCGCCGGGGCCCGCGAGTGACGGGTCTGGTCGAGCATCTCGTCGAGCTGGTCGACGATCATCTGGGCGAAGTCCTTGCCGTCCATCTGGCGGGCCATGATCATCGGAATATCGTTCAATTCCTGCGGGTAGGGCACGGCCCACAAGGGCTGGCCGCTGCGGGTGCGCATCGGCAGCGGCTGGTCGTCGTGGCACCAGTTCAGGGTATAGCTGTAGCCGGTTTCGGCCAGCAGGTCGGGGGTGTGCGGGCTTTCAGAAATCCACGGTGAAAGCCAGCCTGCCGGCGTGGCGCCACTGTGGGCCTGCATCTGCTGGCGGCAGTGCAGCAGAAGTTCACGTTCACCGGCTTCGGCCAGGCTGCCCTGGCGTTCGGCATTGCTGTGGCCGTGGCCCACGAGTTCGTCGCCGCGGGCCACGCAGGCCGCCACCAGCTCGGGACAGTGGTCGTAGAGCGCGGTGTTGATGAGTGCTGCTGCGGGCAGGCACAGGCTGTCGAAGAGGTCGAGGCAACGCCAGGCGCCGACGCGGTTGCCGTACTCGCGCCAGCTGTAGTTCAGTACATCCGGCGAGCGCGGGTCGGGACTGGCCGGCCCGATGGCTGCCCCCAGGCCTTCGCCGAAAGCGAAGTGCTCGATGTTGAAGCCGATGTAGACCGCCAGCCCGGCACCACCCGGCCAGCGATAGTGCGGCCTTCGGCTGATGGGCAGGTAATCGAACCGCCCGTGGGTGGGCAGCAAGCCGGTGTAGACCGGCGACGTGGCTGCGGTGCTCACACCCGGGCTACAGCGTGGCCAGGCCGGCGCGCACCATCAGCCATTCGGCACTGTCGTTCCAAACGTCCATGTGGGTGATGAGCCCGCCGCGAACCACGTAGCGGTCGACATAGCGGTTGCCTTCGAAGGGCGTGCCGTCGGGCCATTCGCCGTACAGCGTGCCCAGGCTGTAGACCACGTCTTCGTCGGCGTCGGCGGCCCGGGCCACCGTTTCGGTGCGTTCGATGCGTTTTTTCACCCATTTGTAGCGCGACGCGTTGAAAGCGGTGCACTCGGTCGGGTCGGCCATCGCGCGCCCGCCGGTGAAGCGGATGCGCAAGCCGGGGGCGACGAAGCGGCGCGCCGCCACCGGGTCGGGGATCATGATCAGGCGCAGGAACTCGTCGACGACCGCGCCGGGCGTGGTCGGGTCGGTGTTGGCAGGTGCGTTCACGGAGGCTGGGTTCATGGCAGGCGCTGCAGGAAGTGGCGGCGTGCGCAGGCTATATCACTTCGACCTTGGACGTGCGCGCAACGCTGCGCCAGGTGTCGATTTCCCCGCGCACCATCTGCACGAAGGCGTCGCCCATGACCGTGGGCTTGCGTGGCAGCGTCTGCAGCTCTTCCAGGCGCGTGGCGACATCGGGCCGCGCCAGCAGTTCAGGAATCAGGGCCGACAGGCGCTGCACCATGGGCGCGGGCAGGTCCTTCGGTGCCGACAGCCCGAGCCACTGCGCGCCGGTGAGCTTGGCATAGCCGAGCTCGGCGAAGGTGGGAATGTTCGGCAGAGCCGCCAGTCGCTTCGGCGTGGACACGGCCAGCGCCCGCAGCGAGCCGGCCTTCAGCGCCGCGACGTTGGTGGTGATGGGGTCGAAGACGCCGTCGATCTGGCCGCCCAGCAGGTCCTGCATGGCCGGGGCACTGCCCTGGTAGGGCACGTGGTCGTGCTCGGGTGCCTTGCCCTCGATCTTCAGCAGCTCGCCGAACAGGTGGTTGGCCGAGCCGATGCCCGACGTGCCGTAGCGCACCGGTTGCTTGCGTGCCGCGGCCACGTACTGTTCCAGCGTCTGGAACGGCGACTGCGCGCGCACGGCCAGGATCATCGGCGCCTCGCAGAGCATGCCGAGGTGGGTGAAGTCGGCCAGCGGGTCGAAGGGCAGCGTGCGGCGCGTGGCGGCGGCGTACACATGCACGGCGGCATGGCTGACGAGGAGCGTGTAGCCGTCGGCGGGCTGCTTGGCCACGAAGTCGGTGCCGATGATGCCGCCGGCACCGGGCCGGTTTTCCACCACCACCGACTGGCCGAGGGCCATCGACAGGTGCGGCGCCATCAGCCGCGAGACGGTGTCGACCAGGCCGCCGGGTGGGAACTGGGCGACGAGCTTGATGGGGCCACGGGTGGGCCAGGCAGCTTGTGCCATGACAACGGCAGGTGCCGCCAGGGTGGCTGCACCAGCAGCCAGCAGGTCGCGACGCTTCATCGGAAAAGGCTCCACGCGCGGGCCCGCCTGGGCCGGCGGCGGGTCGCGCTGAGATGGCAGGTTTTGCAGGGCCCGACCTGGCTTTAGCAAGCCCAGTGCCAAGGCAGCCGGGGTTGGCACGCCGGCCGTGGCCGCCAGCTGCCGTTGCCGCGGAAGCTGCACGCCGGGTCGCCGACTCGGACCATGGCCGCTGGGGGTCAGGCCGGGCCTGGCGGTGAGGCCTGCCGCTGCGCCGCCAGCCAGGTGAGGTACAGCCGCGTGTCGAACTCGACCTGGTGGTAGTCGGGCAGCATGTGCTGGCACAGCGCGTAGAAGGCCTTGTCGTGCTCGCGCTCCTTCAGGTGCGCCAGTTCGTGCACCAGGATCATGTCGAGCATGGCCGCAGGGGCGGCCTTGAACACCGCCGAGATGCGGATCTCGCGCTTGGCCTTGAGGTTGCCGCCCTGCACGCGCGAGACGCTGGTCAATGTGCCGAGTGCGCGGTGGTCCAGCTGCAGGCGGTTGTCGAACACCACCTTGGCCAGCGGGCCGGCGTGGCGCAGATGGCGCTGCTTGAAGGCGGCGGCGTGCTCGTACAGCAGGGTGTCGCTGCGTATGGCGTGGGCTTCGGGGTAGCGGCGCGCGAGGTGCTCGCCCAGAGTGCCTTCGGCCAAGGCCTGACGCACGGGTTGCAGCAGATGCGTGGGGTAGCCGCCCAGGAAGGGCAGCGCAAGTTCGGCATGGGCCTGAAGGCCTTCGCCCCTGCCAGTCTGTTCGCGGCCGCCTGCGCTGCCAGTCACGGCAGGCGCAGCAGCTGGCCCTCGGCAACGATCAGCGACTGTTGGCCGCCGTTGTCCAGCCGATAGGTGAGCCGCACTTGCTTGGGCTGATTGGGCGCGGGGTCGATGCCGTTCAGCAGGCCGTTGTCGACCAGCACCTCGAGCCTGCCGCCCTGGATGCGTGAGCGCAGCGCTTGCGTCACGTCGCGCTGGCGCTGGCCGGCGCCGTAGCGGGCGTTGATGATGGTCAGGCGCTGCGGCCGGCCCGGCCCGATCTGGCCGCCACCTTCCGTGCCGCCCGAACCCCCCCAGCCGCCGTTCCAGCCGCTGCCCCAGCGGCCACTGGCCCAGCCCTTGAACTGGCTGCCGTCCACCAGGCTGCCCTCGCCGTATTCGAACGTGCGCGTCCGGCCGTCGAGGCCACGCGCGAAGATGCGCAGGGTCTTGACGCGGTTGGGGTGCGGGTCGACGCCGAAGCTGCTGTTGCCCATGCGGAACTCGCGGTCGCGCCGCGCCAGCTGCTTCAGCCGTTGGGTGACGTCGACATGGCGCTCGGCCGTGCCGTAGCGGGCCTGCAGGATGAGGTAGTCGCCGCTGTCGACACCCCCGCCTGCACCCCCGCCTGCGCCACCACCCCAGTTGCCGCTGCCCCAGCTGGCGAACTGGCTGCCGTCGACGATGCTGCCCTCGGCGTATTCGAAGGTGCGTTCCTGGCCGTTGCTGCCACGCGCCACGATCTGCAGCGTCTTCACCCGGTCCGGGTGCGGGTCGACGCCGAAGGTGGTGTTGCCCATGCGGAAGCGCTCGTCGCGCCGAGCCAGCTCACGCAGGCGCTGGGTGACGTCGACACTGTGCTCGGATGTTCCGTAGCGAGCGCGCAGGATCACCCACTCGCCCTGGCGCCGTTCTTCGGGCGCCTGGGCCCAGGCGCTGCGCAGCAGGGCCGGAGCGGCCCAGGCCAGCCCGGCCAGCACGAGCAGGTGACGGCGGGTCATGGCGCGCCGCTTCAGGAACCGCTGCCGCCGGCGGAGCGCGGTTCGCGCAGGAAGATCTCGACGCGGCGGTTCTTCGCCCGGTCTTCGTTGTTGTCGTTGGCCACGATCGGTTCGCGCGAGCCACGGCCGGCCACTTCGATGCGCGCCGCGGCCACGCCACGGTCTTCCAGGTAAGCGCGCACGCTCTCGGCGCGGCGCAGCGACAGCGGGTCGTTGATGGCGTCGCTGCCGGTGTTGTCGGTGTGGCCGACCACGCGCACCAGGGTGCTGCGGTCCAGGCCCTGGGCAAAGGTGTCCAGTACCGGGCGCAGCCGCGGTTCGATGGCGGCGCTGTTCACGGCGAACGAGATGTCGCTGGGCACCTGCACCTTCAGCTGGTCGTCGGCGGTGCGTTCCACGGCCACGCCGGAACCGGCAGTGGCCTGTTCCATGGCGCGGCGCTTGTCTTCCATGTTCTTCGACCACAGGTTGCCGGCGATGGCACCCACCGCCGCGCCGGCCACGGCGCCGCCGCCAGCGCGCCCGCCGGTGGCCGAACCGATGATGGCACCGGCCACTGCGCCGATGGCAGCGCCCTGGGCCGTGCCCTGTTCGCGTGCGGACATGTTGTTGGCACAGCCGGCCAGCAGCGCGATGCTGGCCAAGGCTGCGGCGAGGCCGGCGGTGACGGGCAGCGGGCGGGGGTTCGGGCGGTTCTTCATGGCGGGCCTTTCGGGTGTTCCAGTGGATTCGGAAATATAGAGCGCCGTTCATGAGAAAGTCGTTGCGCGCCGTCAGCGTGCGGCCCTGTCCTACACGCTCGCCCGAGCACCGGAGCTGCCCATGTTCAGAGCCCTCGTCGTTTCCGCCCTGCTGGCGACCACTGGCGCGCAGGCCCAGACGCCCCCTCAGGCGCAGCCGCCGGTGCCGGCGCAACTGGGCCCGCGGCCCTTCTTCCTGGTCGCCGACATGGCCGACGGCCCGCTGAAGCGGGAATTGCAGGCCTGCACCCGGCGCCCGGGTTTCACGCGCTCACAGTTTTCCATCGGCCACCGCGGTGCCGCGCTGCAGTTTCCCGAGCACACCCGGGAAAGCTACGAAGCGGCAGCGCTGATGGGTGCGGGCATCGTGGAATGCGACGTCACCTTCACCCGCGACAAGGAACTGGTGTGCCGCCACGCCCAGAACGACCTGCACACCACCACCAACATCCTGGCCACGCCCCTGGCGGCCAAGTGCATCCGGCCGTTCACGCCAGCCACCTTCGACCCCGCCGGCAACCGCCTCACCGCGGCCAGTGCCGAATGCCGCACCAGCGAACTCACGCTGGCCGAATTCAAGACGCTGCGCGGCAAGATGGACGCGGCCAATCCGAACGCCCGCACCGTGGCCGACTACCTGGTCGGCACCGCCAGTTTTCGGACCGACCTGTACAGCGGCCCGACCAGCGGCACCCTGCTCACGCACCGCGAGAGCATCGAACTCTTCCAGCGCCTGGGCGTGAAGATGACGCCCGAGCTGAAGCGCGCCGCCGTCGACATGCCTTTCGACGGCTTCACGCAGCAGGCCTATGCGCAGAAGCTCATCGACGACTACAAGCAGGCGGGTGTGCCGCCCAGGGACGTGTGGCCGCAGTCCTTCGAGATCGCCGACGTTCGCTACTGGGTGGCCAACGAACCCGCTTTCGGCCAGCAGGCGGTGTACCTGGACGACGCCACCACCGTGGCCGACCTGCCCACGCCGGCCGAGATGGCGGCCTGGCGCGCCGAGGGCATCCGCATCTGGGCGCCGCCCACCTTCGCATTGCTGGCGGCCGGGCCAGGCACGAGCATCATCCCTTCGGCGGTGGCGCGCCAGGCCAGGCAGGCCGGGCTGCAGCTCATCACCTGGACGCTGGAACGTTCAGGCCTGCTGGCCGATGGCAACAACGGCTTCTATTTCCAGACCTTCGACCGCCAGGTGAAGCGCGAAGGCGACGTGATGCATGTGCTGGACGTGCTGGCCCGCGAAGTGGGGGTGCAAGGCGTCTTCAGCGACTGGCCGGCCACCGTCACCTTTTACGCGAACTGTGCGGGCTTGAAGTGACCATGGCGCGCCGGCGGCGCTGCCGTGCCCAGTAGACCCGCGCCGCCCAGCCCCAGGTCACGGCGAAGTACACGGCCAGGCCGGTGGCACAGGCCAGCAGGGGCAGGCCTACGAGCAGGGGTTTGCCCACGCCCTGCAGATGCGCCAGGCTGCGGCGCCAGAAGCCGTCGGCCGCGCCGGGCGCCGAGGAAGCAGCGGCCCCTTCGTTGCGGGCCGCCAGCGGCGGCGGGCTGCCTTCGGCCGGCGTGCCGATGATCGTGCTGCCCAGCTTCCAGGCAGCGTAGTACACCGGCGGAAAGGTCAGGGGGTTCGTCACCAGCGTGCTGGCCACGGCGGCAGGCAGGTTGGCACGCAGGACGACCGCGGCGCCGGCGGCCAGAGGAATCTGTGCCAGCGGCACCAGCAGCCCGAAGAACATGCCCAGCGCCACGCCCAGGGCGACACCGCGCCGGCTGAAGTGCCACAGCTGGGGGTTCAGAAGGCGCGGCCCCAGCCAGCGCAGCCAGCGGTTGTTCTGCAGCGCTTCGGGTTTGGGAAGGTGGCGTTGAAAGAAGCGCATCGGGTCGGTGGCAGCGTTCTACCAGAACCGATTTCACGCACGCCCACCGGGCCCGTCGGCCCGTGCCACGGTCGCCGCCACCCGCTCGGCAATCGCCAGGCTGGCCGTGAGCCCGGGCGATTCGATGCCGAACAGCTGCACCACGCCGGCGCAGCCATGGGCGCCTGGGCCATCGATGCGGAAGTCGGCAGCGGGCTCGCCGGGGCCCGACAGCTTGGGCCGGATGCCGCTGTAGGCCGGGGTCATGGCGCCTGCCGGCAGGCGTGGCCAGTAGCGCCGCACTTCGGCTTCGAACGCCGGCAGGCGGCTGGCGTCGACGGCGTAGTCGAGCGCCGCCCCTGCAGCATCACTGTCGAGCCATTGCACGTCGGGCCCGAAGCGGGCCTGGCCGGCCAGGTCCAGCGTCAGGTGCACGCCGAGGCCGCCGTCCACCGGCGTGGGGTAGACCAGGCGCGAAAACGGCGAGCGTGCGGCAATGGCGAAGTAGTGGCCCTTGGCCAGATGCCGCCGCGGGATGGCCGCAGCCGGGAAGCCCTGCATCGCCGCGGCCACGGCCTGCGTGTCCAGGCCGGCGGCGTTGACGAGCCAGCGGGTGTGCATCTCGAACGGGACGGGGGCGTCGCTCGCAGCCACCTGGACCTGCCAGCCCGCGGCCACCGCGCGGGCGCCGACGAATCCGCTGTGGCAGGCCAGCAGCGCACCATGGGCTTCGGCGTCGGCCAGCAGCGCCGTCATCAGGCCATGGCTGTCGACGATGCCGCTGCTGGGCGACAGCAGCGCGGCGCTGCAGGCCAGCTCGGGTTCGAGCGCCTGCGCCTGGGCGCCGGTCAGCAGGGCCAGGTCGTCGACGCCATTGGCCAGGCCGCGGTCGCGCAGTTCGAGGAGCTTGCCTTCGTCGGCGCTGCGGGTGGCCACCACCAGCTTGCCGCAGCGGCGGTGCGCCACGTGGTGGCGGCCGCAGAACTCGTAGAGCAGCGCGCGGCCCTGCACACACAAGCTCGCCTTCAGGCTGCCCGGTTCGCCGTACAGGCCGGCATGCACCACCTCACTGTTGCGCGACGAGACGCCGGCCCCGAAGTGCGCAGCGCTTTCAACGACGACCACGCCCAGCCCGGCCCGCGCCAGCGCTCGCGCGCAGGCCAGCCCGACGACACCAGCGCCGACGACCAGTGCGTCAGTGCTGTCCATCCAAGCCCGGTTGTGCGTGAACGCTCGGCTGGCGGCGCCGCTGCGCCTGGCTTGTCAGCGCCTGGCGAGCCAATGCCTGGGGCGGCCACCGCACCCACTCGCGATCGACCGGTTCACGGCCGCGCCATCGTGTCATCGAAGCCCCTGAGGTGTTGGTGTGTGGGGTCGGGCCGGGCTGGCTGCCGGCCGGCCGACATCGAACTCTATGCGGTCTTCAGGTGGGCTCGGCGGTCGCCGGGCCGGGCAGGGCATCGGCGCGCGCCTGCATCAGCGCCCGGTCGTCGGCGTTGCCTGCCAGGCTGGCAGCCGCGGCGAACGCCTCGCGGGCCTCGGTGTGGCGGCCTAGGCGTTCGAGCAGGTCGCCATGCACGGCCGGCAGCCACGGGTAGCGCTGCAGCGCCGTTGCGGCCAGCAGGCCTTCCACCACCGCCAGCGCCGCCGCCGGCCCCGCGCCCGGCGCGCTGCTGCGCGACAGGGCCACGGCGCGGTTGAGCTGCACCACCGGCGTCGGCTGCTGCCCGGCAAGCTGGGTGTAGAGCCGGGCGATTCGGTCCCAGTCGGTCTCGTCGGCGGCCGCTGCGCGGGCATGGCAGGCGGCAATGGCGGCCTGCAGCGTGTAAGGGCCGGGCTCGCTGCTGGCCGCCTGCGCCAGGGCTTCGGCCAGCGCCAGCGCATCGAGGCCACGGCGTTGCAGCAGCCGGTCCCAGCGGCTGCGGTCCTGTTGGTCCAGCAGCACCGGGCGGCCCTGGGCGTCGTGGCGCGCGGGCATGCGGCTGGCCTGCAGTTCCAGCAGGGCCTGCAGGCCTTGCACCTCGGCTTCGCCCGGGGCGATGGCGACGAGCTGGCGCGCCAGGCGCAGCGCCTCGTGCACGAGGTCAAGCCGTATCCAGTCGTCGCCGCTGCTGGCGGCATAGCCTTCGTTGAAGACCAGGTACACGACTTCCAGCACCGAGGCCAGCCGCGGCGCACGTTCGGCGCCGCGCGGCACCTCGAACGGCACGCGGGCTTCGGCCAGCTGGCGCTTGGCGCGCACGATGCGCTGCGCCACCGTGGCCTCGGGCACGAGAAGGGCCCGGGCGATCTCTGGCGTGCCCAGGCCCGCCACCACCTTCAGCGTCAGCGCCACGCGCGCGTCGGCCGACAGCAGCGGGTGGCAGGCCGCGAACATCAGGCGCAGCAGGTCGTCGCCGATGTCGTCGCTGCGTGCGGCGTCGACGGCGTCGGCGATGTCGGGTACGACATCGGCGCCCAGCGCCTGCAGGTCGGCCGCCAGCTCACCCTGGCGCTTGGCGGCCATGGCCTGGTGGCGCAGGTGGTCCAGGGCGCGGTGCTTGGCGGTGGCCATCAGCCAGGCCCCGGGGTTGGCAGGCAGGCCGTCGACGGGCCAGTGCTGCAGCGCGGCCAGCAGCGCGTCCTGTGCCAGTTCCTCGGCCACGCCGAGGTCGCGCGTGATGCGCGCCAGCGCCGCGACGATGCGCGACGACTCCAGCCGCCAGACGGCGGCAATGCTCTGGTGGACGGCGCTGTGCAGCAAGCCCGCTGGCCTTCAGCCCGGGGCCTGTGTCTGCGCCGCGGCCGCGTCCATCCAGAACACTTCCCACTGGTGGCCGTCGAGGTCGGCGAAGCCATGCTGGAAGATGAAGCCATGGTCCTGGGGTGGGTTCGGCGTGGTGGCGCCGGCACCCACGGCGCGGTTCACCAACTGCATGACTTCGTCGCGGCTTTCGCAGGCCAGAGCCAACAGAACCTGCGTGCCGGCGCGCGCGTCGGCCACGGGCAGCTGCGTGAAGCCCTGGAAGAAGGGTTGCAGCAGCAGCATGCACGAGATCTGCGGGTTGATCGTCATGCACAGTGCCTGCTCGTTGCTGAAGCGCGGGTCGAAGCTGAAACCCAGCGCGCCGAAGAAGGCGCGGGTGCGTGGCAGGTCGGCCACCGGCAGGTTGACGAAGAGCGATGTGATCATGGGAGGGTGTCCTTTCCGGATTGCCCGCGGCCATGGCCCGCGGTGTCGATGGCCAGCATGCGGTCGATGTCGGGCCCGGGGCTGAATTCGTCCATTTCGAAGAGCTGCCGGACTTCGACCACGGCCTCGCGCCCGCGGCCCATCGGGTTGGGGAAGCGGCGGCTCCATTCCATGGCCTCGGCGCGGTTGCGGACCTGGATCAGCGTCCAGCCGGCGATCAGTTCCTTGGCCTCGGCGAAAGGCCCGTCGACGACACGCACGCCGTCGCCTCCGTAGTGCACGCGCCAGCCGCTGCGGCTGGGGTGCAGGCCGGTGCCGTCGAGCAGCACGCCGGCGCGGGCCAGTTCCTCGTGGTAAGTAGCCATCTCGGCCAGGACCTCAGGGTCGGGGTCGGGCGCGATGGCGGCTTCCGTTTCAGCGTTCGCGCGGACGAAGATGACATAGCGCATGGCGGTTCCTTCGCTGTGGCCGAGGGTTCGGCTGATAGGCACACGACGAAACAGCCTGCGCGGTTTCGACATGGCCGCGTCCCGGGCCAAGCCGTGGTTCAGCCCGGGCCGTCGTCGAAGCAGGGCGCCAGGGCCCGCACTTCCACCGTGGCCCAGGCGGCCGCGGGGCATTCGGCGGCGCGCTGCAGCGCCTGTTCGCGCGTGACGTTCTGCAGCAGGAAGAAGCCGCCGATCATTTCCTTGGCTTCGGCGAACGGTCCGTCGCGCAGCAGGGTGCGGCCTTCGGCGCGGCTGACACGCGTGGCGCTGGCTTGCGAAGCCAGCGATTCGACGGCGCGCAGCTGCCCGGCCTCGGCCAGACCCTGGCCGAAACGCACCATCGCGTCGTAGGCCGCGCGGCCCTCGGCTTCGCTGCGCGTGGCGCGCTGGCCGGTGGGTTCGATGATCAGGAGCATGTAGGACATGGCGGGCACCCAAATTTTTCGTGCCGCGCAGCTTACCTCGTGCGACGTGCCGGCAGATTCACAGCTGGCCGGTCTCCCGGTAGCGCTCGCGCATGTGGCGGTCGACCGCGGCGTTGAAGGAGATGGGCGCCAGCAGCGTCGTCACCACGCCCATCAATACCAGCACCGAAAAAAGCCCCTGGCCGATGAAGCCACGCTCCAGCGCGATGCTGGCCACCACCAGTTCCATGGCGCCACGGCCGTTGAGGATGAAGCCCAGCCCCAGCGCCTCGCGGCTGGACATGCCGATGGCGCGCCCGCCCAGCCAGCCGGCCAGCACCTTCGACGCGATCGCCGCGAACAGCACGGCGGCCACGAAGCCGACATCGGCCAGTGCCGAGAGCTGGAATTCGAGCCCCAGGTAGGCAAAGAACACCGGTGCGAGAAAGCCGCCGGTGATCGAGCTGAGCGTGCGCCGCAGGTCGGCATACCGGGCAGCCACGAAGTGCCGCTTGTCGAGCAGCAAGGCGCCGAAGAAGGCACCGATGACGAAGTGAAAGCCCAGGCTTTCGCTGAGCGAACCGAAGGCCAGCACGAACACGATGACGATGCCGAACACGGCCTCCGGACCGAACATCGCGGCCAGCTTTTCCGGTGCTGCCGAGACGTTGACGCCACGCCGGTCCAGCTGGTTGAGCAAGGCGTTCAACCCCAGCACCACCAGCGCCAGCACCAGCAGCTTCAGCGTGACCATGCCGCCGGTGGACAGGATCTCGGCCCAGCCGGTCTGTGCCGGCAGTGCCAGCAGCACGCCCAGGATGAACAGCGCCATGATGTCGTTGATGACGGCCGTGGACACCGAATAGCGGCCGATGGCCGTGTGCAGCAGGCCCATCTCGTCGAGCATCTTCACCGCCACGGGCATGGCCGTGATGGAAATGCACAGGCCCAGGAAGATGGTGCGCATCAGGTCCAGGTCGAAGGCCCAGGCCACGGCGGCGCCGGCGGCAAACGGCAGGAAGAAGGCGAACATCGCCACCACCAGGCCACGCCCACGCATGGCCGCCTGCACGTCCTGGAAGCTCATCTCGAGCCCGGCGTCGAGCACCACCAGAAAGATGGCGAGAGACGCGATCCCCGACAAGGCCGGGTTGGGCTCGACGAAGCCCAGCAAGGCCGGCCCCAGCACGATGCCGGCCAGCATTTCGCCGACGATGGCCGGCTGCCCCCAGCGCGTGAACAGGTGCCCAAGCACCCGTGCCAGCACGATCAGGGTGAGCAAGCTCGTCAGTATCTGCATCGTGCCCCGGCGTTGGTGGTTGGCAGCCGAGTGTCACGCGGGCGGGTTGGCCACCCCGGCGTTCGACGCCGGGGCTGGAGGCCTGGGCGGGCTACTCCAGCCAGTCGGCCAGTTCGTCGGCGTGCTGCTGCTCGTCGCTGAGGATATCTTCGAGCAGCCGTCTCGTCGTGCTGTCCTTGTCACCAATCAATGCAATCAGCTGGCTGTAGGCTTCGATGGCCACGCGCTCGGCGATCAGGTTGGCGCGGATCATCGCCTTCAGGTCGGTCGATTCGTCGTAGGCGGCGTGGCTGCGCTTGCTCAGGGTGTCGGGCGAGAAGTCGGGCTCGCCGCCGAGCTGCACGATGCGCTTGGCCAGCCGGTCGGCATGGCCGGCTTCTTCGGTGGCATGGACCATGAACTCCGCAGCGATGGCCGGTGAAGCCAGGCCGTCGGCCGTGTAGTGATGGCGCTTGTAGCGCAGCACGCACACCAGCTCGGTGGCGAGCGAGTCGTTCAGCAGGCGGATGATGTCCTCGCGCCAGGGGCCATAGCTGGGCGTGACGGCACCCTGATCCAGGCTGCGGCGCGCGGCGTCGAGCGCCGCGATGTTCAGCACCATGGGCGTGGGCTTGTCTGAAGGCTTGTGCTCTGACATGGTTTTTCCTTTTGGGTGACGCATCAGTGTGGGCATGGCCGGGCCTGTCGAGCATCGGTGCCGGCCCCGGCCTGGCGTAGGACGGGGCCGCGCGGCGCCGGCAGCGTCAGGCCAGCGGCACCACGAACACGGCGCTGGGCAATGGGCCGTGCCAGGCCAGCGCCTCGCCGGGCCGGAGCACGGTGGCTTCGGCCCCGGCCAGTGCCGCAGCCGCCTGGGCCAGCGCCTGGTCGGGCGCTGCGCGCACGAAGATCAAGCGCAGCGTGCGCCCGTCTCGCTGCAGGTTCAGTTCGGCCTGCGGCCAGCTGCCGGGCAGCATCGGCCTGACGCACAACTGCTGCGGCTGCAGGCTCAGCCCGAAGATCGATTCGACGGCGGCACGGTGCATCCAGGCGGCGGCGCCGGTGTACCAGCTCCAGCCGCCGCGGCCGACATAAGGCGCCTGGGTATACACGTCGCCGGCCATCACATAAGGCTCGATGGCGTAGGCGGCGCGGCGCTCGGGGTGGCGCGAGCGGTGGGCCGGGCTCAGCCAGGTGAAGCTTCGGTAGGGCGTGTCGGCGTCCACGCCTTCGCCCGGGTGGGCGGCGGCGAACTCGGCCTGCGCCATCAGCGCCCAGACGCCGGCGTGCGAATACTGGCCACCGTTCTCGCGCACACCCGGCGGGTAGGCCTGGATGTAGCCGGCGCTGGGCACCGCGTGCGCCAGCGGCGGGTGCAGCAGGCGGATGAGCCCGGCCTGGTGGTCGAGCAATTCGCTGTCGACGGCCGCCATCGCCATGCGTTGCAGCGCCACGGGTGCGGCACCCGACAGCACCGACCAGGCCTGCGCGATCAGGTCGATGCGCGCTTCGGCGTTGGTATGTGAGCCGAGCGGCTGGCCATCGTCGAAGAAGGCACGCTTGAACCACTGGCCGTCCCAGGCCGGGCCGTTCAGCGCCCGCTGCCAGCCGGCTGCGGCGGTTTCCCAGAGCTGGGCGCGGCTGGTTTCGCCGCGCTCGCGCGCCAGCGGTGCGAAGTCGGCGACCAGCTTGCACAGGAACCAGCCCAGCCAGACCGATTCACCACGGCCTTCGATGCCCACCCGGTTCATGCCGTCGTTCCAGTCGCCACTGCCCATCAGCGGAAGGCCGTGCACGCCGACGCGCAGGCTGTGGTCGATGCTGCGTGCGGCGTGTTCGTAGACGCTGGCGAGCTGGCTGCTGATGGCGGGTGCGTAATAAGCGTCCTCGGCGCCGGGCGGGATGGCGGCACCTTCGAGAAAGGCGACCGGCTCATCCAGCAGGCTCGCGTCACCGGTGGCCTGCAGGTAGTGCACGCAGGCATACGGCAACCACAGCAGGTCGTCGGAAAAGTGCGTGCGCACCCCGGCACCGGTGGGTGCATGCCACCAGTGCTGCACGTCTCCTTCCGGAAACTGGCGCGACGCGCAGACGACGATCTGGGCGCGCAGCATGGCCGGCGCGGCCCAGGCCAGGGCCATGGCGTCCTGTAACTGGTCGCGAAAGCCGGTGGCGCCGCCGGCCTGGTAGAAGGCCGCCTTGGCCCACAGCCGGCAGCTCACGGTCTGGTAGAGCAGCCAGCGGTTGACCATCACGTCGAACAGCGGGTCGGGCGTCTTGACCGTCGTCGCGCCGAGCAGGGTATCCCAGCCGTTACGTACCGTTTCCAGCCGCTGCAGCGCCGGCACCACGCTGGCCTGGGCTGCGAGTTGGCGTGCGGCTGCCGGCGTGTCGGCGTAACCCACCAGGAACACGCATTCGGCGCTGTCGCCTGCTGCCAGGTCGAGGGTGGTCGACATGGCCGCGCAGGGGTCGAGGCCGGCACCGGCGCGGCGGGCCAGGTGTTGCGGCAGGCGCAGCCGGCCTTCAGTGTCGAAGAACTCGCGGCGGTCGCAGGTCCAGTCGACCGTGCGGTGGCCGCGGCCGGTGTCGCCCGGGGCGCTGTCGGCATGGCTGGCCAGGGCGAGGAAGGCGGTGCCGTGGCCGAAGCCGGCCGACTGCTCGCGCTGGGTGGCGTGCAGCGCGGTGAAGCCGGCCGATCGCTGGTGCGCGGTGTGCACGGTGGCGCGGTCGGCGCGCTGCGCCCCCATCAGCCATTCGACCATGCCCAGCACACGCAGCGGCAGCACACGGTGGCCTCGGTTCAGCAGGCGCACCCGCACTTGCTTGACCGATGTTTCGGGGTCGACGCACCAGCTGGTGTGCACTTCCAGGTCGCCCAGCCGGTGGCTGATGGTGGTGCTGCCCTGGCCATGGGCGACGCGGTAGGCCGCTTCGGCGCTGCCCCAGGCCGAGGGCACCACGTTCCAGGCGTTGCCGGTGCGGCGGTCCTGCAGCACGAACCATTCCGACGGCGGGTCGGACACCGGGTCGTTCGACCACGCGGTGAGCTGGTTCAGGCGGCTGTTGCGCGCCCAGGTGTAGCCGCCGCCGGCCTCGGAGATCTGCGCGCCGAAGGCGGGGTTGGACAGCACGTTGATCCATGGCCGCTGCGGGCGCCGGGTGGTGTCGACGGCGAAGCGGAATTCGCCGCTGGCGGCATCGAAGTCGCCCTCGCTGTCGACCAGTGCCGTGCGACTCACCGGCGCCGGTGTCAGCCGGGTGCCCGCGATGTCGTCGCGCGCCTGCCGCGCCTGTTCGTGCAGCGCGCACCAGGCCTGCACATGGTGCGCCAGCGGGCGGCCGTCGGCCTGCAGGCGCACCCGTGCCAAGGTGTGCAGCGTGGCCATGTCGGCGGCCGAAAGATCGTCGGCGCGCAGCAGGTGCAGGCCGGTGACGGCGGCGCCGGGCTGGGGCATGGCCGCGCTGTCGGCGAGATGGCGGTCACGCAGGGCCGTGGCCTCGCGCTGAACCGGCAAGAGATAGGAAGCCGGCTCGGCATTGATGACGACGAGGTCGCAGGCCAGGCCGCCCCAGGCCCACAGGCGCAGCGCCTGGGCCAGAGCGCGCAGCATGCCCAGCCCCTGCTCACCCGCCACCGCCACTAGAAGCAGCGGCTTGTCGCCGGAAATGCCGAAGCGCCAGAGCAGCCGCTTGTCGCACAGCGCCGGGGGCTCGGTGGGTTCACTGGCAGCAGGCGGGCCCGCCAGCGACGGCCGCGACAGGCTCAGCGCCAGCGCCGTGCTGAGCATCTGCACGGCAAGCAGGTTCTCGGTGCTGATGCGCAGGGCCCGCAGCCGGATGGCGGTGAGCGTGGCCGACATCAGCGAAGCGCGCTGCACATGGCTGGACTGGCGGTACTTGTCGACGACGGCGCGCAGTGTCGCGGCGTTGTCGGAAGCGGCCGTGGCGAAGGTCAGCTGCACCTTGGCCCCGGGCGTCAGGCGCAGGCGCACGGCGAGCGCACAGACCGGGTCGAGGCCGGTGTCGGGGTCTTCGTCGTGCGCCGAGTCGGACGCCGGGCCGTCCAGCCCCGCCAGCGGTGCGTCAGCTGCGCGGTTGCGGCCGGCCCAGCGCTGGCGGTCGGTCTGAACGCGCACCGATTGCAGTGGCGTGTCGACGGCGGTGAGAAAGTGGGCCACCTGCAGCGCGGCCTCGCTGGGCAGGCGCGGCTGGCGCTTGAAGACGAGGGTGTGCTCGTCGGGTTGCCATCCGGCGCGCACGAACAGGTTGGTGAAAGCCGGGTGGGCCTCGTCGGCACGTGCGTCCGACAGGCTCACCTCGAAGGCCGAGACGAGTTCGATGTCCTGCGGGCGATCGCCGTGGTTGCACAGTTCGACCTGGCGGAACTCGATGTCGTCTTCTGGGCTGACCCACACGGTGATGCGGCTGTGCAGTTCGGGCCAGACGCCGTCGAAACACACGCGGTCGGCGTGGAAGCTGCTGCTGTACTGGGCTGCAGGGTCGGGCGCGGGATGGCTGGTCAGCGAAAAGGCCGCCCCGGCGCCGCGCGGGCGCAGGTAGAAGAAGCTGCCGTAGCTGTCGCGCAGTGCGTCGTCGCGGCTGCGGTTGATGCCGATGGCGCCCCAGCGGCTGCTGCCGGCGCCATTGGCCCGCAGCTGCACGCCGTAGCGGCCATTGCCCAGCAGCTGTGTGGGTTCCACGGCGTTGTGGCCCGGCCGCACTTCGCGCAACAGGCCGGGGGCCGGGCGCTGCAGTGCCTGCGGCGGCGCGCTGGCCGGTGGCGTGGCCAGGTTCGACACCTCGCGTGGCGCACGTTCGTGCAGCAGCGAGCTGACGGCCTCGATGAGTGGCGGCGCCATGCCCCAGCGCTGCGCGACGCCGTCCAGCAGCACGTTGGCCAGGGCGACGATGCTCATGCCCTGGTGGTGGGCCATGAAGGTGCTGACCAGGGTGCAGCGGCCGCCGCCCACCTGCCGCCCCGGTGAAAAGTCCAGCGCCTCGATGAAGCCGTAGCGGCCGCGCGCGCCCTGGTCTTGCAGGGCCTGGAAGTTGCGCCTTGCGCGGCGCGGTGCGATCTGCGCTGCCAGCGCGGTGGCATAAGGCGCAATGACGAGTTCGTCGGCCGGGGTGCGGCGCAGCGCCAGCCGCGGCACACCCTGCGGCGCGTACTGGTAGGCCAGCGTGTGGTCACTGCCGGCGTAGGCCGACTCCGAGATGCCCCAGGGTACCGACAAGGCCGCGACGAAATCCATCTGCTGCTTCAACGCCGCCTGGCAGGCGTCGTGCAGCACGCTGCCCGCGGGCTCGTCGAGCACCAGGGTGGGCATCAGGTATTCGAACATCGAACCCGACCAGGAGCGCAGGCCGACATGCCTGCCGACGGCGAAGAACGGCCGGCCCAGCGCTGACCAGTGACGCACCGGCACGTCGCCCTTGGCCACTGCCAGCAGGCTCGTCAAACGCGATTCCGACGCCAGCAGGTCGTAGAAGCTGTCGTCCAGCGTTTGTTCGGCGACGCGGTAGCCGATGTGCAGCAGATGCCGCTGCGGGTGATACAGGAAGCCGTATTCGGCCTCGCCGGCGAGCCTTTCGCAGCGGTCGGCGACGGCGTTCAGTCGCTGGCGGGCCACCGCGGCGCCCGCCGGCAGGTCCTGCGCTGCGGACAGGCGCTGCGCGCGCAAGTCGCCCAGCGCCCAGCGCAGGGCCTGGCGTTGCCGGGCCTGCCGCCGTGACGCCAGCGGCAGCAGGGCCGCCAGCCGCCGCAGCGACGCTGCTTCTGCGCGTTGTGGGGCGGTGTCTTCGTGGGGATGCAAGGCCAGTTCACGGCAGGCCTGGGCCACGGCCAGCAGATGGCCGCCGAGGTTGCCGCTGTCGACGGTGGACACATACATCGGCAGCAGTGCGGTGGCGCTCTCGGTGTCGTACCAGTTCAGGAAATGCCCGCGGTGGCGCGGCAGCCGTTCCATCGTCGCCAACGTGGCTTCCAGGCGTGCCAGCAGTTCCTGCGTGCCGATCCAGCCGAACTGGCGTGCGCAGGCTGCAGCCAACAGGTACAGACCGATGTTGGTGGGCGAGGTCCGGTGCGCCAGCATGTCGTGCGGCGCGGTCTGCAGATTGTCCGGGGGCAGGTGCTGGTCCAGCGCGGTGACGACTCGTTCGAAGTAGCGCCAGGTGTCGCGCGCGATGTCGTGCAGGGCCTCGCGGTCGCTGTCGGGCAGCGCGCTTTCCTCGTTCTGCGGGGTGCGCCGGCTGGCCCACCAGGTCCACAAAGGCGATGCTGCCCACAGCAGGCACAGGCCGGCGGCCAGGCCCGGCGTGGGTGTGCCGGCGGCCAGCAGCAGCACAAGCAGCACAGCCGCCGCCGGCGGCAACGACCAGTGCTTGCGCAGTACCGCTGCCAGGCTCGAACGGGCCTGCGCCGCTGCCGTGGCGGCGGTGGTCCATTGCAGCAGGTGGCGGTGGCTGACCAGCATGCGCCACAGCGCCCGCACGATGGCGTCCACGGCCATCGTGGCGGAGTGCAGCAGTTGCGCCACGTGCCACAGCCCGCCCAGCAGTGCGCGGGCCAGGTCGGCGCCACCTTGGCGGTAGAAGTGCAGCTTGGCGACGTCGTCACGGCTCGGCGACAGACCCGCCACCGCGCCCATGAGCGGGCCCGCAGTGAAGGCGGCCAGCACCAGCAGCAGCACCATCCACGGCGAAGGGCCGATGCCGGCCAGGGCCAGCAGCAGCAGGCCCAGCGCCATCGGCGCCACCAGCGAGCGCCGCAGGTTGTCGAACATCTTCCACCGGTTCAGGGCGTTCAGCCGCGGGCGCAGCCCTGCGACCTCGGGTCGGGGCAGCGCCGCGGTCAGGAAGGGCAGCAGTTGCCAGTCGCCGCGTGTCCAGCGGTGAACGCGGGCGGCGGCGACGTCGGCGTGGAAGGGCGCGTCTTCGACCAGGGCGATGTCGGTGACTGCGGCGCAGCGGGTGAGCGCGCCTTCGAGCAGGTCGTGGCTGAGCACCAGGCCTTCGGGCAGGCCACCCGACAGCACGGCATGCATGGCCTGCACGTCGAGCAGGCCTTTGCCGGTGAAGGTGCCTTCGCCGAACACGTCCTGGTACAGCTCTGAGCTGGCCGCGCTGTAGGGGTCGATGCCGCATTGGCCGGCAAACAGCCAGTGGTAGCGCGTGAACTCGCGTGGCGTCGGCAGCGGCGTCACCACGCGCGGCTGCAGGATGCTGTAGCCGCGCACCACGGTACGGCCGTCGGTCGCGAGCTGCGGCCGGTTTTGCGGGTGCGCCGCCACGCCGACCAGTTCGCGCAGGCGGCCCGGTGGCAACTGGGTGTCGCTGTCCAGCGTCACGATATAGGGCGTACCGGCGGCCAGGTGCGACATCGGGCCCAGCTCGACGAAGGTGCTGGGCAGCGCTGCCACCTCACACGCGGCGGGGGCGTCGGGCGATGCCCGCCGCGCCAGCGCCGCCACCAGAAGTTCCAGCTTGCCGCGTTTGCGTTCCCAGCCGATCCAGCGTTGCTCGGTGGGGCTGTAGTCGCGTTCCCGGTGCAGCAGGATGAAACGCAGCACAGCCTGATCGGCGCCCGCCGGTGACGGATAGCGGTTGTTCAGGGCTTCGATCTGCTGCACCGCGTCGGCCAGCAGCGCCGGGTCGTTCGGCAGCTGTGGGCTGTCGGCGTCGGCACCGTCGGTGAGAAGCGCAAACTGGGCCTGGTTCTCGGGGTTGGCCAGGTAGTGCAGGTGCAGGCGGTGCACGAGCTCGCGGGTAGAAGCGGGGTCGGTCAACATTGCCGGCACGACCACGAGCACGCGGTGCTCGCGCGGGATGCCACCCACGAAGGCCAGGCGCGGCAGGTGGGCAGGCCGCACCGATTCGCTGATCAGGCGGCTGAGCACGGCGATCACGGTTTCCGAGGCCGGGAACAGCATCAGCACCGCCAACAGCAGCGTGGCTGCGATGCCGCCGTTGCCCGACGCAGCCGGTGCCAGCAGCCACAGCACCAAGGCCAGCGTGGCCAGCAGCACTGTGCCCAGGTACAAGGGCAGCACGGCCGGGCGCCAGAAGGCGCGATGCAGCATCGAGGGCTGTGCAGGCTGGCCCAAGGCCTGCAGGAGCGCAGGCCGGCCTTCGCCGTGCAGCCAGTAACCAGCGCAGGCTGCGCGGGCGGCAAGCACTGCAGGTCCGGTTTGGGTGCCGTCGAGGCTGCCGCTGTCACCCGTGCCCAGCTCACCCTGGCGCATCAACTGCAGCAGCGTCTCGGCCACCTTGCGTTCGCTGCAGCGCGTGCGCCGCGCCAGCGCCTCGATGGCATGCAGTGCGCGGTCGCGTGTCGCGGGGTGTTCGGCCTTGAAGCTTTTTGCCCCGAGCATCGCTCGCATCAGCACGCTGATGCGGCCGACGAGTTCGGGCCAGTCGGCGTCGCTCACGTGCCGCAGCGACGTCAGCGCATTGCTCACGCTCAGGTTGTCGGCCGCCTGGTCGGCGCTTTGCTGGGCCTGGGCAGCGGCAGCGTCAGGCAGGGCCTGGTTCAGCCAGGCCCTGCCGGCGCCGGCCTGGTCGGCATCCACCGGGTCGAGCCGCAGCGCCATCTGCGCCAGGAACACGCGGTCGACGCCGCGTTGCTGCAGCATCGCCAGCAAGGCGTCCAGCGTGGTCGCGTCGAAGCGGCCGATCTCGTCGCAGCAGCGATTGGCGACCTCGCGTGCTGCCTTGTTCGCGGCCACGCGTTCGGCCAGACGGCGCAGGTTCTCCACGAGCACGACGCGCAGCGTCGTCGGCAGCGCCCAGATCTCGTTGAGTTCGAGTTCGCGTGTCTCCTGATAGGCGTCGAGAAAGGCTGCCAGCAGGTCGGCGTCGAAGGCGCCATCGGTGTGGGCGACGAAGGCCCAGGCGACGCCGTAGATTCGGGGCAGCCCCGCCAGGGGCTCGTCCAGCAGGCGTGGCAGGGCCCGGAAATAGCTGTGGGGCAGCCCGGCATGGACTTGCTCGAGTTGCGCTTCGACGAGGTGGAAGTTGTCCAGCAGCCATTCCGCGGCCGGGCTGATGTCGTAGCCGGTGGCCGCCTGGGTGCCGATGTAGCGGTGGGCCTCGCGCAGCACGAGGATGTTGCTGCGCAGCCGCGGAAAGAAACCCGGTGCTCGCCAGGGGGCACGCCCGGCCCGATGCGTGGCGCCCAGGCTGCGGCCATGCTCGGCGAAGCGTTGCGGGCCGAAGATCTCGGAACGGATGGGAGCCTGGACGACCCCACGCGACGGGTCGAGAAGATCGCGCAGCGCCTGTGGCGCGTCGGGGAAGAGACGCAGCAGTGCGCGGGGTGACATGCGCTATAGGAGCACTGCCGCGCCTGCCATCACTGCAGTGGCGGCCACCAGGGTCGTGATGAAGCGCTGACTGACGAAGCCGTGCACCTGTTCGGCGGCACAACGCAGGCCCAGCAGCCGGCCGCCGCCGTCGCGACACAAGGTCAGGTGTTCGCCCAGCATCATCAGCTCCATCGGGCGGGTCGTGGCGGTTTCGCCGTCGGCCGAGGTGGCCCATTGCGGGCTGGTTTGCAGGTCGATGTTCATGGTGTGCTCCTCTGCTGGCCCGGCGCGGGCCGGGCCAGATGGGTCAAGTTGGCCGAAAAGGCCTCACGTGAAGTCGATGGCTTCTGGCGAAAGCGCCGTGAACCAGCCGTTCAACGGCGCGGGCGCACGGCCTGGCCGTCTTCGCCGATGTAGACCTCGACGCGCCGGTTGAGCGCGCGGTTGGTGTCGGTGTTGTTTTCGGCGATCGGATAGTCCTTGCCGTAACCGACCGTCGTCACGCGATCAGCCGCCACACCCATGCGCTGGAGGGCGTCGCCCACGGCCTGGGCGCGGCGTTGCGATAGGGTGTTGTTGGCGGCAGCCGATCCGATGCTGTCGGTATGGCCTTCGATCAGAATGCGGCGCGCCGGGCTCTTCTGCAGGAAGTCTGCAAGCTTGCGCAGCGAGGCTTCGGCACCGGGCTTGACATCGGCACGGCCGAATTCGAACAGCACATCGCCCAGGGTGACCAGCATGCCGCGGTCGGTCTGCTTGGCCTGCAAGTCGGCCAGCTGCTTCTGCAGCTCGGCGTTCTGCATCATCGCTGCGCTGGCGCTGGCCTGGGCCACGGCGGCCTGGGCTTCGGCGCCGGTCGCGCGCTGGTTGGCGGTGGCGGCTTGCTGGCGGGCCATGTCGGCCTGCGACATGGCAACGGTGGCCTGGCTCTTCGCGGCGTTGGCTGCGGCGGTGGCGCGCTGGGCTTCGGCAGTGCGAATGTCGGCACGCGCTCGTTCACGTTCGACGTCGGCGCTGGCGATGGCCGCGTCGTTGGTCTTGGCCCGGGCCACGGCGATCGCGGTCTTGGCCTGCTGGTTGGCGATGTAGGCGGCGCTGGCGATCTCGACCATCGGCTCGTCCTTGGCCAGCAGGGCATTGGCGCGGTTCAGGGTGTCGGTGGCCTTCTTCAGCTCCAGCGGGGCCATCGACAGGACAGCCGGGTCGAGCTCGGCGGTGCGCACGGTGCTGCGCGCCTCGACCAGCTCCTGCGGCGGCGCCTTCACGGTAGCGCAGGCGCCCAGGAGGAGACTGGCAAGCACGGCGCCGGCGATGAGGGTACGGTTCATGGTGTTTTCTTTCTGATGGAAGTGCAGGGCAGCGGGCAGCGAACGGGGCAGGCGAATCAACGCGGCGCCACCGGCTGACGGCCGATCTCTTCACGCAGCATGCGGATGCCATCGCGGACTTCGGTCAGCGCGCGGGCCGAGCGGGCACTGCGCGATCGCGCTTCGGCCAGCGTGGCATCGGCCTCCGCTTCCTCGGCCAGGCGCTTGGCCAGCGGGAATTCCTTGGCAGCGAATGCGGCGTTGGCACGGTTCAGCTTGTCGCGTGCAGCTGCCATCTCGATCGGCGCTTCTGCAGCTGCCGGACCGGTGGCACGCTCGACCGAGGCACGCGCGACGGCCATCTGCTCGGTGGGCGGCGGTGTGCTGGCGCAGGCCGAGAGGATGGCCAGGCCAGCGACGGCCAGGGTCAGCACCAGCGCCGAAGTCGGCCGTGGCGAGGTTTGCGAGCGGATCTGCAGGTGTTCTGCGGTGTGGGTCTGGTCGATCTTGTTCATGTTGGAATCCGTTTCGCTGGGGTCGTGTTCGGGGTCTGCCGCTGCCTGGCCCATCACGGGTGGCACGCAGTGACCGATGGGCAAAGTGTGTTGGTCGCGGCACTGCGCGTCTCTCGGACGGACGCGCCATGCCCTGTGGGACACCGCCTACACCGGTATCGCGCCAGCGAGGGTCGGTATCGCGCCAGCAAGGGCGCATGCCGGAAGGCGCGCTTGCGCTGCCCGCACCGTTAGAGTGGGCGCCATGCCGACACCGCCACCGACCATGAGCCGACTTTCCAGAGAGTCCGCCCGTCTCTACGCCCCGCTGGCTGCGGAGCGGCAGGGCGTTCACGAGCCGGATCAGCTGCCGCGAGCGCTGGTGCTCGAGTTGGCCCGCCCGGCAGAGTGGCTGCCGCTGGCCGCGGTCTGGCAGGGTGTGCAGGCCGACCTGGGCTTGCCTGCGCCCGCCGTGGCGGTGAACGGTGCCGACGGGCTGCAGCTGTGGTTCTCGATGGCCGAACCGCTGGCGCGCGCACGGGCCGACGCCTTCCTGCTGGGCCTGCGCCAGCGCTATCTGCCCGGCTGGCCCGATCTGTCGCCCGTCAGGCTGGGCTGGGTGTCGCCCCGCATGCCGGCGCAGCGGGCCGACGGCGGCTGCTGGGCGGCGTTTCTCGCGCCCGACCTCGCCGCCCTGTTTGCCGACACGCCCTGGCTCGACCTGGCACCCGGCGACGACGGGCAGGCCGATCTGCTGGCGCCGCTGATGAGCATCACGCCTGCGCAATTCGAGGTTGCCATGGCCCGCTTGCAGTCCGCCGCACCCGCCAGCGCGCCTGCGCCGATGGCGGTGGTGGGCACGCGCGTGCAGGGCCCGCAGGAAGCGCGCCAGTTCCTGCTGTCGGTGATGAACGACCGTGACGCGCCGCTGGCCCTGCGCGTCGAGTCGGCCAAGGCCCTGCTGGGCGGAGGCCGCTCGGGCTGAATCGCAGCGGCAGGGGCTGTGACCGCGCCATGCGGTAGAACACCAGGCGCGCCGGCGTTCTGGCCGCGCCTATCAAATTCCAGGGGCGGGTTCATGGCAGCAACAGGTGGCGATCAGCTCGTGCAGGTGGTGGCCTTGTTGGCGGCGGGCGTCGTGGCCGTGCCGCTGTTCAAGAAACTGGGCCTGGGTTCGGTGCTGGGCTACCTGGCAGCGGGGCTGGTGATCGGGCCGCACGGACTGGCGCTGTTTTCCAACCCCACGGCCATCCTGCATGTGGCCGAGTTCGGGGTGGTGATGTTCCTGTTCATCATCGGGCTGGAAATGCAGCCCTCACGGCTGTGGGGCCTGCGCCGCGACATCTTCGGCCTGGGCCTGGCCCAGGTGCTTTCCTGCGGCGCGTTGCTGACCGGGGTGGGTGTGCTGGCCGGGTTGACGTGGCCGGTGGCCTTCGTGGCCGCGATGGGCTTCGTGCTCACGTCCACGGCCACCGTGATGCTACTGATGGACGAACGTGGCGACACGGTGACTCCGCGCGGCCAGAAGGTGGTGTCGATCCTGTTGCTGGAAGACCTGGCGATCGTGCCGCTGCTGCTGGTGGTGGCGCTGATCGCGCCGGACCACGTGGCGTCGACGCGGCCGGTCTGGCAGGTGGTGCTGGTGGCTGCAGTGGCGGTGGCCGCTGTCGTCGTGGCCGGGCGCTGGTTGCTCAACCCCCTGTTTCGCGTGCTGGCGGCAGCCAAGGCACGCGAGGTGATGACGGCCGCAGCCCTGCTGGTGGTGCTGGGTTCGGCCTTGCTCATGCAGTCGGCCGGCCTGTCGATGGCCATGGGCGCCTTCCTGGCCGGCGTGATGCTGTCCGAGTCGAGCTTCCGCCACCAGCTGGAAGCCGACATCGAGCCCTTTCGCGGCATCCTGCTGGGCCTGTTCTTCCTGAGCGTGGGCATGGCGCTCGATCTGGGTGTGTTTGCCAGCCACTGGCAGCAGATCGTGGCCGGCGTGCTGGTGTTCATGTTCGTCAAGTCGCTGGGCATCTACGCGGTGGCACGGGCCTTTGGCAGCCGCCACGCCGACGCCGCCCATCGCATGGTGCTGATGGCGCAGGGGGGCGAATTTGCCTTCGTGCTGTACACCGCGGCGCTGGCCGCCGGGCTCATCGACGGCACGATGAACGCAGTGATGACGGCCGTGGTGATCCTGTCGATGGCACTCACGCCGCTGGCGGTGGGTGCGCTGCGCTGGCTGGTGCCGGCCAGGGCCGCGTCGACCGAGGGCGCCGAGGCCCCCGACGGCTTGACGGGCCATGTGCTCGTCATCGGCTTCGGGCGTTTTGGACAGGTCGCCAGCCAGGCACTCCTGGCGCGCGGTGTCGACGTGGCCATCATCGACCGCGACGTCGAGATGATCCAGTCCGCCGAAAGCTTCGGCTTCAAGGTCTACTACGGCGACGGCTGCCGCCTGGACGTGCTGCACGCCTCGGGCGCGGCCGGCGTGCAGGCCATTGCCGTGTGCGTGGACGACAAGGCCGCGGCATTGCGGATCGTGGAACTGGCGCGGCATGAATTCCCGCAGGCCAGGCTGCTGGTGCGTTCGTTCGACCGCGAGCATGCCCTGCAGCTCATCGCGGCCGGCGTGGACTTCCAGATTCGCGAGACCTTCGAGTCGGCCAGCGCCTTTGGCGAAGCGGCACTGCGGGCGATCGGCGTGCCCCCGGAAACTGCCGCGGAGATCGTCGCCGACGTGCGCAAGCGCGACCTGGAGCGTTTGGCCCTGCAGGTGACCGGCGGCGCTTGGGCGGGCGTCGAACTGCTGCACAGCAACCGGATGAAGCCCAAGCCGCTGACGCCACCCAGCCGCGCCGGCCAGGCGCTGAACGAGGAAACTGCCGCCTTGACGGCGACCAAGCCGTGAAAGGCCTAGCCCGTGGCCAGGCTGTGCTGGCGCTCCGTGGGGCGCGAGACCTCTTCGACAGGGCGGATGTTCTGCGCCAGGTCGCCCTTGGGGCCCTGGACCAGCTCGTATTCGACCCGGCCGCCCTGCTTCAGGGTACGAAAGCCCTCCATCTGGACTGCCGAAAAGTGCGCGAAGACATCGGCACCGCCCCCTTCGGGTTCTATGAAGCCAAAGCCCTTGGCATCGTTAAACCATTTCACCATTCCGACTGCCATCACACACCTCCAGACTTCGAGTCCGAAGCCCATTTTGGGATCGCCGGCGATCGAGTGTCAAGATGAATTTACAGTCTCTTGCCCCAAAGACTGTCAGTCAAAGTGGACACAGCGATGATGCGCATGGTTGATCCGAGGGTCGATCAGCTGCCGAAATCACGCCGGCGCAGGGCTGGAAAGCGACCGCCGCGCGGAAAGATGTCATCTCGATAGAATGCCCCATGCCTGATGAACAGTCCCCGGCGCCACCTGCGCAGCCACCCGTGGTCCAGCCCCCCGGAAACGGCGGTGACGGTGCGGTCGTGGCCGAGCGCAAGGTGGCGCGCACCAAGCCCCCATCCCTGTATCAGGTGGTGCTGTTGAATGACGATTACACCCCGATGGAGTTTGTCGTCATGGTTTTACAGCATTACTTTCAGCGTGATATCGACACGGCCACGCACATCATGCTGAAGATTCACCACGAGGGGCGCGGCATCTGCGGCGTGTACCCGAAGGACGTCGCCGCGACGAAAGTCGAACTGGTTCTGACCGCCGCACGTCGCGACGGCCACCCCCTGCAATGCATTATGGAGGCCGCATGATCGCGCAAGAGCTTGAAGTCAGCCTGCACATGGCGTTTGTCGAGGCGCGCCAGCAGCGCCACGAGTTCATCACCGTCGAGCACTTGCTGATGGCCCTGCTGGACAATCCCAGCGCCGCCGAAGTGCTGCGCGCCTGCGCCGCCAACATCGAGGACCTGCGCAAGAGCCTGGCCACCTTCATCAAGGAAAACACGCCCACCGTCGGCGGCAGCGATGAGGTGGACACCCAGCCCACGCTGGGTTTCCAGCGCGTCATCCAGCGCGCCATCATGCATGTGCAGAGCACGGGCAATGGCAAGAAGGAAGTCACGGGCGCGAACGTGCTGGTGGCCATCTTCGGCGAGAAGGACAGCCACGCCGTCTACTACCTGCACCAGCAGGGCGTGACACGCCTGGACGTCGTCAACTTCATCGCCCATGGCATCAAGAAGAGCGACCCGCCCGAGCCCGCCAAGGGTGCCGAAGGTGGCAGCGGCAGCAGCGAAGGCGAGAAGGAAGACGGCGCCGCCGGTGACGGCAAGTCGCCGCTCGACCAGTTCACGCAGAACCTGAACGCGCTGGCCCTGCAGGGCAAGATCGACCCGCTCATCGGCCGCGAACACGAGGTCGAGCGTGTCATCCAGGTGCTGTGCCGCCGCCGCAAGAACAACCCCTTGCTGGTCGGCGAAGCCGGTGTGGGCAAGACGGCGATCGCCGAAGGCCTGGCCTGGCGCATCACCGAAAAAGACGTGCCCGAAGTGCTGGCAGACGCCACCGTCTACAGCCTGGACATGGGCGCGCTGCTGGCCGGCACCAAGTACCGCGGCGACTTCGAGCAGCGCCTTAAGGGCGTGCTCAAGCAACTGAAGGACCAGCCGGGCGCGATCCTCTTCATCGACGAGATCCATACCCTCATCGGTGCCGGTGCGGCCAGCGGCGGCACGCTGGATGCCAGCAACCTGCTCAAGCCGGCCTTGAGCAGCGGCGCAATGAAGTGCATCGGGGCCACCACCTTCACCGAGTACCGCGGCATCTTCGAGAAGGACGCGGCCTTGTCGCGGCGCTTCCAGAAGGTCGACGTGGTCGAGCCTTCGGTGGAGCAGACGGTCGAGATCCTGAAGGGCCTCAAGACACGTTTCGAGGAACACCACAGCGTGAAGTACGCCGTGGGTGCACTGCAGGCTGCGGCCGAGCTTTCGGCCAAGTACATCAATGACCGCCATCTGCCCGACAAGGCCATCGACGTCATCGACGAGGCCGGTGCCGCCCAGCGCATCCTGCCGGCCAACAAGCGCAAGAAGACCATCACGCGCAACGAGGTCGAGGAGATCGTCGCCAAGATCGCGCGCATTCCGCCGCAGAGCGTCAGCAACGACGACCGCGGCAAGCTCAAGACCCTGGACCGCGACCTGAAGAGCGTGGTCTATGGGCAGGACCCCGCGATCGACGCCCTGGCTGCGGCCATCAAGATGGCGCGCTCGGGTCTGGGCAAGCCCGACAAGCCGATCGGCAGCTTCCTTTTCAGCGGCCCCACGGGCGTGGGCAAGACCGAGGTCGCCAAGCAGCTGGCCTATGTGCTGGGCATCGAGCTGATCCGCTTCGACATGTCGGAATACATGGAGCGCCATGCGGTCAGCCGCCTCATCGGCGCGCCTCCGGGCTATGTCGGTTTCGACCAGGGCGGTTTGCTCACCGAAGCCATCACGAAAAAGCCGCATGCGGTGCTGCTGCTCGACGAGATCGAGAAGGCGCACCCCGACGTCTTCAACGTGCTGCTGCAGGTGATGGACCACGGCACGCTGACCGACAACAACGGGCGCAAGGCCGACTTCCGCAGCGTCATCATCGTCATGACCACCAACGCCGGTGCCGAGACGATGAACAAGAGCACCATCGGCTTCACCAACAGCCGCCAGCAGGGCGACGAGATGGGCGACATCAAGCGCCTGTTCACGCCGGAGTTCCGCAACCGGCTGGATGCCATCGTCAGCTTCCGCCCGCTGGACGAAGAGATCATCCTGCGCGTGGTCGACAAGTTCCTGCTGCAGCTAGAAAGCCAGCTCACCGAGAAGAAGGTCGAAGTCACCTTCACCGACGCGCTGCGCAAGCTGCTTGGC
Source organism: Rubrivivax sp. (assembly GCA_022842595.1). Taxonomy (GTDB): domain Bacteria; phylum Pseudomonadota; class Gammaproteobacteria; order Burkholderiales; family Burkholderiaceae_C; genus Rubrivivax. The sequence goes on along the minus strand of JALHPF010000001.1, from coordinate 250,740 downwards.
AAGAAGGGCTTCGACCCTTTGATGGGCGCGCGGCCGATGCAGCGCCTGATCCAGGACACCATCCGCCGTGCCCTGGCCGACGAACTGCTGTTCGGCCGACTGGTCGACGGCGGCCGCCTGACGGTGGACGTGGACGACAAGGGCGAAGTGCTTCTGGACATCCAGCCGCCCAAGCGCAGCGACAAGCCGCGCACGGAAACCACTGCCGCCTGAAGAGACTTCAGCCCCGGCGTGGGGCAGTCTCGGTGGCGGGGTCCTGGCGGTAGAAGCGCTGGAACAGGCTGTAGAGGGCAGGGTGGCTGCCCTGCAGCAGGGCCGGGTTGACGAAGAAGGCCTCGCTGGCAACGGCGAAGAATTCTTCTTCCGCGCTGGCACCATAGGCGTCGAGCGGCGTCGAGGTGCCCGCGGCCGTGGCCACCTCGACTTCCTGCACGAAGCTGTCGAACGCCTGCTGCAATGTCGCAGCCCACTCGCTGCGGTGGATGTCGGCCGGCAGCAGCGGCACGCCGTCGGCCAGGCCATCGGCCATGTCCAGCACATGCGCGAACTCGTGGATCACGACGTTGTAGCCCTGCGTCGCCAGCGGTCCGCCGGCGCGAATGTCCTGCCAGGACAACGTGACCGGGCCGCCTTCCATGGCTTCGCCGGCCAGGACTTCGTCGTACTCGTGCACGAGGCCGTCTTCGCCCAGCGTTTCGCGGCGCGCCACCATCTGCCCGGGGTGCACGACGATGCCGACGAAGCCGTCGTATCGGTCGAGCCCGAGCCGCAGCACCGGCAGCACGGCCTGGGCGGCAACCGCCACCACCATCGCGTCGCTCAGGCGAAGGCCGCCCGCGGTGCTGAATTCCTTGCGATCCAGGAACAGACTGGTCAGGCGCCTGAGCTCGGCAGCGTCTGCGGCTGAATGCCGCCGCAGGAAGGGGTAGCGCACCAGCGTGCGCTTCCACAGGTCGGCGGGAATCTCGCGGCGAGCGACCGCCGCGTCATCGCGTCGCGCCTTCAGACGTTGCCACCAGTGGCGCAGCACGTGAAGTTTCAGCGGTTCACGGGTTCAGAGGCTGGCCACTGCCACCGGCCCCGTGGCCGGTGGCAGCCGTACGAAGCCGTCACGGCTGAGGCGCAGCACTTCGGCGCGGTTGCCTGTGTCCAGGTCCCAGTCACTCAGCACATGGCGTTTGAAGCCCGGCGCGAGCATGTTGCTGCCGGGGCGGTGGGTGTGGCCGTGCACGAGTTCGGCGGTGCCCATCGCATGCATCCAGCGCACGGCCTCGCCGAAGTCGGCATCGGCGTCGAAGGCGCCGTCGAAACGCCGGCGTTCCTGGCTGGCCTGGCGCATCTGCGTGGCGATGGCCAGCCGTTCGGCCAGCGGCCGGGCCAGGAAGGCCTGCTGCCACGCGGGGCTGCGCACTTCGGCGCGGAAGGCCTGGTAGGGCAGATCGTCCAGGCAGAGCGCGTCGCCGTGGCTGAGCAGCACACGCTGGCCCCAGGCCTTGAGAACGGTGGGGTCGGCCAGGGCCATGCCGCCGCAGGCGCGCAGCATGGCCGAGCCCAGCAGGAAGTCGCGGTTGCCGACCATCAGGCCCAGCATGCGCTGGCTGGACGCTTCGGCCATCACGTCGACGCAGCGTGATTCGAATTCACGGTCGCGGGCGTCGTCGCCGACCCAGACTTCGAAGATGTCGCCCAGCAAGAACACCGCATCTGCCGGCGTATTGAGCAGGTGCTGTGCAAAGGCGTCGAAGGTGCGAGGCATGGTCTCGCACAGGTGCAGGTCGGAGATGAAGTCGACCGCCACCCAGTGCGCGGGCGCTGCCAGCTCGAAGAACGCCGGCAGCGGGCGCGCTGCACGGTCGGCAGCTTCACCGCCCGTGCCCGCGCTGGCCATCAGCCGGCGAGAGTGACGCGTTCGATGCGCACGTCGTCCACCGGCACATCGTCGTGGAAGCCCTTGCGGCCGGTTCGCACACGCTCTATGGCGTCGACGATCTCGGTGCCTTCGACGACCCGCCCAAAGACGGCATAGCCCCATCCTTGCGCGTTCTCGGCGCGGAAGTCGAGGAATTCGTTGTCGGCGGCGTTGATGAAGAACTGCGCCGTGGCCGAGTGCGGGTCGTTGGTACGTGCCATCGCCAGCGTGTACTTCTTGTTCTTCAGGCCATTGTTGGCTTCGTTGGGGATGGGTGCCAGCGTGCCCTTTTGCTTCATGCCCGGCTCGAAGCCGCCACCTTGCACCATGAAGCCCTTGATGACGCGGTGGAAGACGGTGTTGTCGTAATGGCCCGCAGCCGCATAGGCCAGGAAGTTGGCCACGCTCTTGGGGGCCTTCTCGTCGTCGAGTTCGATGCGCAGGCTGCCCGCGCTGGTGTCCATCGTGATGGTTTTTGTCATGTCACTTCTCCAGGGTTGCCTTGAGGATGACCACCGGCGTGGTGGGCACGTTCTGATGCATGCCGCGCGGCTCGGTGGGCAGCGCGCGGATCTTGTCGACGACGTCCATGCCCGCGGTGACCTTGCCGAAAACGGCGTAGCCCTCGCCGTCGCGGGCGTTGGGCTGGTCGAGCCGGGCGTTGTCGGCGATGTTGATGAAGAACTGCGCGGTTGCCGAATTGGGCACCGAGGTGCGTGCCATGGCAATGGTGCCGCGCAGGTTCTGCAGGCCGTTGCGGCTTTCCAGCGGGATCGGCGCGCGCGTGGGCTTTTCGCTCAGGTCGGGCTTCATGCCGCCGCCCTGGATCATGAAGCCGTCGATCACGCGATGGAAGATCAGGCCGTCGTAGTGCTTGGCCTTGACGTATTGAACGAAGTTCTCGACCGTCTTGGGCGCCTTCTCGCGGTCGAGGTCGAGCACGATGTCGCCCTGGCTGGTGGCCAGACGCACGGTGTCGGCCAGGGCCGATGTGGTGGCCAGGGTGGCGGTGGCCACGACCACGGCGCGGGCAAGAAGGCGGGGCAGGTGAGTCATGGGCGCATGGGGTTGAAGCGGGATGGGCCGGCAGTCTAGCGGGCGGGCAGCGCCAGCAGCGCGCGTGCACCTTCCAGCCGCCGCAGCAGGGCAGCGTCGGGAATGCCGGAAGTGGCCAGTTCCCAGGCTTGCACGGCCAGCATCAGGTAGACCTGGCCGAGGTTGGCACGCGCGGCGCGGTGCTGCGGATCGGCACGCAGGGCGTCCTGCAGGCTCTGGCGGGCGCTATCCAGCTGGCCGGCGCGGGCCTGCAGCAGCCCGATGTTGTTCAGCGGCTCTGGCAGTTCGGGGTAGGCCTGATGCAGCTGGCGGAAGACCTCCAGCGCCTGGGTGTCGCGCCCCAGGTCCATCAGCGTCACGCCCTGCAGGAAGCGCAACTGGGCATTGGCGGGCTCGCGCTCCAGGCCCTGCTGCAGGCGCTCCAGCGCCCCGGCGGCGTCGCCGCGGGCGAGACGGTCGCGGGCTTCGTCGAGCTCGGCCGCCTGCGCCATGCCGCAGGCCAGCAGCAAGGCGGCCATCCAGCGGGTGCGCGGACTCAGCATGGGCGAAAGGGTGCGTGGGGGTGGTGGGGTTGGGGCAGGAGCTGCACGTGAATGCAGGTGGTGCGGAAACGGCTTCGGGCCGCAGGGCCACCGCTATACTGATTTCCATTCTATCGGCGGGCTGGCGATGCCGCAGTCCATGCCCCGCAACCCCGCCCGACGTCTGCCATGACGCTACGCATCCACAACACCCTCACGCGCCGGCTCGAAGCCTTCGCGCCCATCGAGCCTGGCCATGTCCGCATGTACGTCTGCGGCATCACGGTCTACGACCTCTGCCATCTGGGCCATGCCCGCATGATGCTGGCCTTCGACGTGGTGTACCGCTGGCTGCAGGCCAGCGGCCTGCGCGTGACCTACGTGCGCAACATCACCGACATCGAGGACAAGATCATCCGCCGGGCGCTCGAGCGAGGCATCAGCATCCGCGCACTCACCGACGAGATGATCGCGGCCATGCACCGCGACCTGGCGGCACTGGGCGTGGCCACGCCGACGCACGAGCCGCGCGCCACCGACTACGTGCCGCAGATGCAGCACCTCATCGGCCAGCTGCAGGCCAAGGGCCTGGCCTACCAGGCCGCCGGTGGCGACGTCAACTACGCGGTGCGGCGCTTCGAAGGCTACGGCAAGCTCAGCGGCAAGAGCCTGGACGAACTGCGTGCCGGTGAACGTGTGGCCGTGGCCGACGACAAGCAGGACCCGCTCGACTTCGTGCTGTGGAAGAGCGCCAAGCCCGGCGAGCCGCCCGAGGCGCAGTGGGCCAGCCCCTGGGGCACGGGACGGCCCGGCTGGCATATCGAATGCTCGGCGATGAGCTGCGCCCTGCTCGGCGAGCCCTTCGACATCCACGGTGGCGGCATGGACCTGCAGTTCCCGCACCACGAGAACGAGATCGCGCAGAGTGAAGGCGCCAGCGGCGTGCCGTTCGTGCGCACCTGGATGCACAACGGGTTCCTCAACGTCGACGACACCAAGATGTCGAAGTCGCTCGGCAACTTCTTCACCATCGCCGACGTGCTGACGAAGTTCGACGGCGAGACCATCCGCTTCTTCATGCTGCGCACGCATTACCGCAGCCCCTTCAATTTCAGCGAAGTGGCACTGGAAGAAACGCGCAGTTCGCTCAAGCGGCTGTACACCGCACTGCAGGCAGCAGGCGACGTGCCGCTGCTGCCCGCCATCGACTGGCAGGAACCGCGTGCCGCGGCCTTCAGGGCGGCGATGGACGATGACTTCAACACGCCCGGCGCTGTGGCCGTGCTCTTCGACCTCGCCGGCGGCGCCAACCGCGGGCAGGCTGCCGACGCGTCGCTGCTGAAGGCGCTGGGGGCCGTGCTCGGTTTGCTGCAGCAGATGCCGCAGGCCTACCTGCAAGGCGGCGTGGCGCTGGCCGAGGCCGACATCCTGCAGCGCATCGCGCAACGCGCCGCGGCCAAGGCCGCACGCGACTTCGCCGGCGCCGATCGCATCCGCGACGAACTGCTGGCGCAAGGCATCGTGCTGAAAGACTCGGCCCAGGGCACCACCTGGGTCAAGGCCTGACACCGACGATGCCCAAGGCCGATCCGGTCCCGGCCATGGTGGATGGGGCACCCTGCACCGTCACGCCTGCCTATTGGGACGAGGCCTGCCGCCATCTGTCGCGGCGCGACCGCGTGCTCAAGAAGCTGATCCCGCGCTTCGGCGTGTCGCGCCTGACGAGCCGCGGCGATGCCTTCACGACGCTGGCCCGCAGCATCGTCGGCCAGCAGATCTCGGTGAAGGCCGCGCAATCGGTCTGGGACCGCTTCACCGTGCTGGCCGCGCCAGCCGGCACGGGCCTGCTCGCCACCGAGGTGCAGGGCCTGGAAGTGCCGCACATGCGCGAGGCCGGCTTGTCGGCGCGCAAGTGCGAATACCTGCTGGACCTGGCGCGCCACTTCGCCGGCGGCCAGGTGCACGAGGCCGACTGGCAGGGCATGGACGACGAGGCCATCATCACCGAGCTCGTGGCCATCCGCGGCATCGGCCGCTGGACGGCCGAGATGTTCCTGATCTTCCACCTCATGCGGCCCAATGTCATGCCGCTGGACGACCTGGGCCTGATCAAGGGCATCAGCGTCAACTACTTCAGCGGCGAGCCGGTGTCGCGCGCCGAGGCCCGCGAAGTGGGCGAGGCCTGGGCGCCCTACCGGTCGGTGGCTACTTGGTATATTTGGCGCAGCCTCGACCCGGTCCCCGTGGACTACTGACAAAGGCGCCATGAGCAAACGACATTTCCTCGACTTCGAGCAGCCCATTGCCGAACTCGAGTCCAAGATCGACGAGTTGCGTTACGTGCAGAACGAGTCGGCAGTGGACATCTCCGACGAGATCGAACGCCTGTCGGCCAAGAGCCAGCAACTCACGCGCGACATCTATTCGAACCTGACGCCCTGGCAGGTGACGCAGATCGCCCGCCATGCCCAGCGCCCCTACACGCTGGACTACGTCAACGAGATCTTCACCGAGTTCCAGGAACTGCACGGCGACCGCCATTACGCCGACGACCTCAGCATCGTCGGCGGCCTGGCGCGCTTCAACGGCCAGGCCTGCATGGTGCTGGGCCACCAGAAGGGCCGCGACACGAAGGAACGCACGCTGCGCAACTTCGGCATGAGCCGGCCCGAGGGGTATCGCAAGGCGTTGCGGCTGATGAAGCTGGCCGAGAAGTTCGGGCTGCCGGTCTTCACCTTCGTCGACACGCCCGGGGCCTACCCCGGCATCGGTGCCGAAGAGCGTGGGCAGTCCGAGGCCATCGGCCGCAACATCTTCGAGATGGCGCAGCTGGAAGTGCCGATCGTCAGCACCATCATCGGCGAAGGCGGCAGCGGCGGTGCCTTGGCCATCAGCGTGGCCGACCAGGTGCTGATGCTGCAGTTCAGCGTGTATTCGGTGATCTCGCCCGAAGGCTGCGCGTCGATCCTGTGGAAGACCGCCGAACGTGCGTCCGAAGCTGCCGAAGCCCTGGGCGTCACAGCGCACCGGTTGAAGGCGCTGGGTGTGGTCGACAAGATCGTCAACGAACCCGTGGGTGGCGCGCACCGCGACATCCCTTGGATGGCCGCGCAGCTGAAGCGGGCGCTGGCCGACGCGCTGCGCCAGTCCGCCGACCTCAAGCCCGAGGTGCTGCTGCAGCGCCGCTACGAGCGCCTGCGCAGCTACGGCCGCTTCACCGACACCAAGGACCGGTGACTTGAACCTGGTCGCGGTGGCCACCAGCGGCGGCCGCGATTCCACAGCCCTGCTGCACTGCACGCTGCGCATGGCGCAGCCGCTCGGCATACGCGTGCTGGCCCTGCACGTGCACCACGGCCTCATGCCCGACGCCGATGCCTGGCATGAGCAGGTGCGCCGGCAGGCCCGGCGCTGGGGCGTCGCATTCGAAGGCCGCCGGCTTGCGGGCGCGCCGCAGGCCGGCGACAGCGTCGAGGCCTGGGCGCGACGTGAGCGTTATGCCGCACTCGCGCAGATGGCCCGCGCCGCCGGTGCCGGGCTGGTGCTGCTGGCCCACCACCAGCGCGACCAGGCCGAGACCTGGCTGCTGCAAGCCTTGCGCGGCGGTGGCCCGGCCGGGCTGTCCGCCATGCCGCGTGTGGCGCAGCGTGACGGGCTGGTCTGGGCCAGGCCCTGGCTGGACCAGCCGCGCGCAGCCATCGACGACTACATGCGCCGGCACCGCCTGCGCGCCGTCGACGACCCGAGCAACAGCGACCCGCGCTTTGCCCGCAGCCGCCTGCGCCAGCAGGTGTGGCCGGCGCTGCTTGCTGCCTTTTCCGATGCCGAGACGAGCCTGGCCCTGTCCAGCCGGCGGGCCCAGGAAGCCGCCGCACTGGCCGCCGAGGCGGCGGCATCGGACCTGCCGGGCTGTGTGGCGGGTGACGCGCTGTTGGTGGGCGCGTGGCAGGCCCTGCCGCCTGCGCGTCGTGCCAATGTGCTGCGCCGCTGGCTGGCGCAGGTTGTCCCTGGCCCCGTGACCGAGAGCCTGGTGCAGCGGCTGCTGGCCGAACTGCCGGTGCGGCGCAGCGCCCGGTTCCAGGCCGAAGGCGGCGAACTGCGGCTGTACCGTGGGCGCCTGGTGTTTGCCGATCGCGCGGCGGTGGCAGGGCCGCCGTCACAGCCCCCAGCCGTGGGCATGCCCGTGACCCTGTGTCTGTCTGCCCCGGGCCGGCACCCCGTGCCGGGCTGGGCCGGCGCCATCGAAGTCACCGCCTGCACACGGGGTGGGGCGCCGGGCGAATTGTTGCGCGAGGTGCAGGTGCGCCCGCGCTGCGGCGGTGAACAGTTCCAGCGCGCCCCGAACACGCCGCCGCGCAGCCTGAAGAAGCAGGCCCAGGGCCAAGCGGTACCGGTCTGGCAGCGCGAAGGCCCCTTGCTGCTGACGGCGGCGGGCGCCATGCTGTTCGTGCCCTGGCTCGGGCTGGACGCCCGTTGCCTGGCCGCACAAGGCCAGCCGCAGTTCAGCCTGGCCTGGCTCCCGGCGACAGGGCCGAGTCAGCCCCCGAACTAGAATTGCAGGCTTTGCGCATCCGCCTGCAGCCGGCGATGCGCGCTTCGACGAACCACTATCAGCGACACCGATGGCCCTGATCGTTCACAAATACGGCGGCACCTCGATGGGCTCGACCGAGCGCATCCGCAGCGTGGCCCAGCGCGTGGCCAAGTGGGTGCGTGCCGGCCACCAGCTGGTGGTGGTGCCCTCGGCGATGAGCGGCGAAACCAATCGCCTGCTTGGCCTGGCGAAGGAATTGCTGCCCGTCGGCGCGCAAGCCAGCAGCGCCGAAGCGCTGCGCGAGCTCGACGCGATTGCCGCCACCGGCGAACAGGTCTCGGTGGGCCTGCTGGCACTGGCGCTGCAGGCGCAAGGGCTCCAGGCTGTCAGCTACGGTGGCTGGCAGGTGCCCATCCGTACCGATTCTTCGTTCACCAAGGCGCGAATCACCAGCATCGAGGAAACGCGCGTGCGTGCCGACCTGGCCGCCGGCAAGGTGGTGGTGATCACGGGTTTCCAGGGCATCGACGATGCCGGCAATGTCACCACGCTGGGCCGCGGCGGCAGCGACACCTCGGCCGTGGCCGTGGCCGCGGCGCTGAAGGCCGATGAATGCCTGATCTACACCGACGTCGACGGTGTCTACACCACCGACCCGCGCATCGTGCCCGAGGCCCGGCGCCTGACGACCATCAGCTTCGAAGAGATGCTGGAAATGGCCAGCCTGGGCAGCAAGGTGCTGCAGATCCGCTCGGTGGAATTCGCCGGCAAGTACCGTGTGCCGTTGCGGGTGCTGAGCAGTTTCACGCCCTGGGACATCGCCCTGGACGAAGAGGCCCGCTCGGGCACGCTGATCACGTTTGAAGAGGACGAGAAGATGGAACAAGCTGTGGTGGCCGGTATCGCTTTCAACCGCGACGAGGCCAAGATCAGTGTCATCGGCGTGCCCGACAAGCCGGGCATCGCCTACCAGATCCTGGGGCCGGTGGCCGACGCCAACATCGACATCGACGTGATCATCCAGAACATGTCGCACAGCGGGCGCACCGACTTCTCCTTCACCGTGCACCGGAACGACTACGCGCGCACGATGGACGTGCTGAAGAACCAGGTGGTGCCGGCGCTGGGCGCGGCCGACGTTCAGGGCGACCCGAAGATCTGCAAGGTATCGATCGTCGGCATCGGCATGCGCAGCCACGTGGGCGTGGCCAGCAAGATGTTCCGCACGCTGTCGGAAGAGAGCATCAACATCCAGATGATCACCACCAGCGAGATCAAGACCAGCGTCGTGATCGACGAGAAATACATGGAGCTGGCCGTGCGGGCGTTGCACAAAGCCTTCGATCTGGACCAGCCCGTGACGGTGGGCGCAGAAAGCGGGGCCGAGGCAGGCTAGAATCTTTGTTCTTCGCCGGAGTCGTGACCGAGTGGCCGAAGGTGCTCCCCTGCTAAGGGAGTATGTGGGCAAAACCTGCATCAAGGGTTCGAATCCCTTCGACTCCGCCAGACAGACCTCGAGCCGGGCCCCCTGATTCAGTTCACGGGGCCCGTTTTCTTGGGCGGCCCGCACCCGCACCCGCACCCGCACCCGCACCCGCGGCCGGACGCGGCTCAAGCGTCCCGATGCTGCGAGAAGCCGTAGAAGTCGTTCACGCTTGCGATGGCCTCGCTCAGCAGCTCGCGCTCGGCGGCGCTCAATGCCGGGTTCCAGATGTCCAAGATGAGCACCGCGCGCGGCACGTCACTGTCGTTCCAGGCTTCGTGCTCGATCGTGTCGTCGAACACGAAGGCCTTGCCGGGCTGCCATTCCCGCTGCTCGCCGCCGCAGCGGAAGCCGCAACCCGGCGGGATGATGAGCGGCACATGCACCACCAGCCGCGTGTTGTTGACGCCGGTGTGCGCCGGGATGCGGGTGTGCGCGTCCAGGATCGAGAACACCGCGGTGGGGCTGCAGCCTGGAATCTCGCAACGTGGCCAGTTCGCCAGTGCCGCCACCGTCTTCGGACAGCGGGCGATGTGCTCGGGGTAGGCCACGCCCTCGCGCCACAGGTAATACACCCCCCACTTGCGCGACTGGTGCAGGCCGCGCCACTTCTCTTCGATGGTGCGCGGTGTTCCCTGTGTGACATAGGGTTCGAGGACGGTCTGACCTTCGGACAGGACGCCGACAAGTTCTTCACGGATGTCGTCGGTGGCGGCCTCGATGGCGTCGAGCCACGGGAAGTCGCTGCGCTCGTGGAACTCGATGGGCGCCAGCTGCGGAAAGTACAGGAACGAAGGCTGCTGGCGATAGATGCGGTCGCGCTGCGTGAGCACGCCCAGGGAGCGGTCGAAGCGCTTCAAGGGCATGCCGGTGTGCCGGGAGCGCAGTCCCGCCAGCCGCTCTTCGATGAACGATTCCAGCGCGCGGTTGTTGTTGTCGACGAAACGGCGCGCGTGGGCCAGCACCTCCTGCATCGCCGGCGGCACCGGCGTCCAGGGCCGAATCGACTGCAGTGCGGTGCGGTAGGTGATGGCGGCCCCCCGGGCGTCGGCCTGCAGTTCCTGCAGCGAGCCCTTCTGCAGCATCGCGCGCAGATGCGCGGGGTCGAGGGCGAGCACGCTGTCGAGCGCGCGCAGTTCCTCGTCGCGGCGGTCCAGGCCGCGCAGGGTGGCGGCCAGGTTGATCCAGGCCGAGGGGTTCTCGGGGTCCTCACGCGTGGACAGCGTCAGCACTTCATACGCACCCGCCAGGTCACCGGCCATCAGCCGGCGCTGGCCGACCTCGTTCAGCACGAGCGGGTGCCTGGGCGCCGAAGTCTCGGCCTCGCGCATCAGCCGGTCCGCTTCGGCCTGCCGGCCCTGCTGCAACGCCTGGTAGGCGCTTTCGATCAACTGCGCAACGCGCTGGTCTTCCCGGGTGGGCCGCTTCGGTGCGTTCATTTGGCTGCTGGACAAATTCTTGGGCGGTTTCTGGATGTTCGATTCGAGTCTATTCGTTGCAGGGCAGGACCCGAATGCGGGGAAGGGCGCACGTTCCGCAAGGACTACACGCACCCTGCGAAGACTCGCCTGCCCCCCGTGAATGCGGGCCCCGACCCACGACGCCCTGGCGCTGCCCGGGACCGGCCAGCCGCTAGGATGGGGGCGTATCGTCAGTGACCGCACCTGCCCCATGTGCGCCGCCATCCGGCGCGTGAATCTGAGCCTGATCCCCGAACCCGGAATCCCCATGCCAAAAACTCCCGCGCTGATCTCCGCCCTGCTCATGGTCGCTGCCCTCGGTCCGGCGCAGGCCGCCAACGGCTGGGACGAGTCGGTGGCGGGTGACCTGTCGAACTTCGGCACCGTGCCCACGGCCATCACGCTGGGGCTGGGCGCCAACCTGATCGCCGGTACCACCGGCCGCGTGGCGGGGGCGGTCGACCGCGACTACTTCACCTTCACGCTGCCGGCCGGCATGCAGCTGGAATCGCTGACCGTGCTGCCGGGCTCCACGTTCCTGGGTCAGTCGGAATTGAGTTTCATCGGCGTGCAGGCCGGTACCCAGGTCACCGTCAGCCCCACGGGCGGCAGCGCCGCTGGTCTGCTGGGCTGGTGGCACTTCGGCGTGAACGATGTCGGTACCGACATCCTGGGGCTCATCGGCACCGGTTTCGGGGCCACCGGCTTCAATGCCCCGCTGCAGGCCGGCAGCTATGCCTTCTGGGTTCAGGACACCGGCACCGGCACCGCCCAGTACCGGCTGGAATTCGGCGTCAGCGCTGTCCCCGAACCGGCAGCGGCACTGCTGCTTCTGGCGGGCCTGGCAGGCCTGGCCTGCCAAGCGAGAGTCCGCCGGCGCTGACCGCTCGGCCAGGGCTGCGGCCCTGCGCCGGCCAGCCCGGCCACAATGCGCGCCATGCAAGCACCCACCTTCCGATTCACGCGCCGCCGAGCCGGCAGTTTCATGGCCACCGGCCTGTTGGCAGCCATGCTGGCGCCGCCGCGTACCGCTGCGGCCCAGGCCGACACCGATGCGGCGCTTCTGGCGGCCGCCATCGCCGGTGACCACCGCGTCGCGGGCCGCGCCCGCGACGCGGCCCGCCACCCGTTCGAGACCTTGCGTTTCTTCGGCGTGGCCGCGGGCCATGCGGTGATCGAGCTGTCGCCTGGCGGCGGCTGGTACACCGAGATCCTGGCGCCCTATCTGCGCGCCAACGGTCGCATGCTGGCTGCGCACTTCGCGCGCGATTCGGCGGTGGCCTACGAACGCACGGGCCGTGAACGCTTCGATGCCAAGCTCGCGGCCCAGCCGCTGTTGTACGACCGCGTTCAGGTCGGCACCATGCCCGGCCCGAAGACCTCACGCAGCTTCGAAGGCCTGGCCGCTGCCGGCAGCGTCGACCGCGTGCTGACCTTCCGCAACGTGCACAACTGGCTCGAAGGTGATGCCTTCGATGTCATCCTGCGCGCCAGTTTCGACGTGCTGCGGCCCGGTGGCATGTTGGGCGTGGTCGAACATCGCGCCGCCCCCGGCACCACGCTGGCGCAGTCCGTCAAGACCGGCTACGTGACCGAGGAACTGGTCATCGAACGTGCTCGCGCCGCCGGCTTCACCGACGTTCGGCGCAGCGAAGTCAACGCCAACCCGCGCGACACCCGCGACCATGCCCGAGGCGTGTGGTCGCTGCCGCCGACGCTGGCCGGCAAGGACGTCGACCGTGAGCGTTATCTTGCCATTGGCGAGTCCGACCGCATGACGCTGCGCTTCACGAAGCCGGCGGGCTGAGCGCTGCCCGGGCGCGGCGCGAGCGCTTCGCCACGCGACTCGTCGGCCGCCGGCGTGTTTCGGGCATCCCGGTGCGTGGCCGGTCGGCGACAGCGCCACCCGGGCGCGCGGCGGGTGAGACTGCGTCGCATCGTGTTCAGCCGGGTGCGCCCATCATGCACAGCCAGTCACTTCCCACCGCAGCCCAGGACCAGCGGCAGCGCGGCTGCGTGGCCTGCGGCGGGGTCGGCGACACCGTGCCGGGCCCGCGGCTGTGTCCAGGAAGCCTAGATCGGACGGCTTTGGACACGTCGCTCGGGCACGCCCGAACAACTCCCGCGCGCTGAACGGGTGGCACGCCAGCGGCGCTCGGCTATCGTGAACCCGATGTCTTCGACCCCGCCCCCGGCCCCCGGCTGGCGCGGCCTGCTGGCCTGGCGGCGTGTGCGCACGACGGCCATCACCTGCGCCATCGTCGCCACGCCGTTCAGCTTCACCTGGCAGCCGGCCCTGTACAGCCTGTGGCTGCAGGTGTTCGGTATCGGGCTGGGGCTGATGCTGGTATTCGGGGTCTTCGAGCGCTGGCCACGCCGGCTGCCGCGCTGGCTGGCGCGCTGGGCGCTGCAGGTGGCGGCGGTGGGCCTGGCCGCGCCGGTGTTCGTCTTCATCTCCTACACCTTGCGCACCGAGGCCGGCGCGCCGCCGTTCTGGCAGGAAGGCACGCGCCTGGAAGGCTTTTTCACCTTCAGCTTTCTCGGCACCCTGCTGGCGCCCTGGATCGCGCTGTCGGCCCTGGTGCGCCAGCGTGAGGCCTGGGCGCGGGAGCAGGCCCTGGCCTTCGAGCTGGAGCGCAGCGAACTCGCGCGCCAGGCGCTGGACGCGCGCATGCGGCTGCTCAGCGCCCAGGTGCAGCCGCATTTCCTGTTCAACACCCTGGCCAACGTCCAGGCACTGGTCGAGGCCGGCTCACCGCGCGCGGCAGCGCTGCTGCAAAGCCTGACGGCCTACCTGCGCGCCGCCGTGCCGCGGCTCGACGACCAGGCCGCCACGCTCGGCCAGGAACTCGAGCGGGTGCGCGCCTACCTCGACCTGATGCAGATGCGCATGCCCGACCGCCTGCAGTTCGACCTGCAGGCCGACGCTGCGGCCCTGGCCGTGCGCTGCCCGCCGCTGACGCTGCTGACGCTGGTGGAGAACGCGGTGCGCCATGGCATCGACCCCAGCGAAGAAGGCGGCCGCATCGACATCCGCGCCCGCTGCCAGGGCGGGCGTTGCCGGCTGCGGGTGGCCGACACCGGCATCGGCCTGCAGGCCGGCGGCAGCGGCCTGGGCACGGGGCTGGCCGCGCTGCGTGAACGGCTGCAGTTGCTGCACGGTGGCGATGCGACACTGAGCCTGACCGCCGTGCACCCGCACGGGGTGTGTGTCGAACTCGACTTTCCTGCCAGCCCGTGAACGCCACCGCCCTGATCGCCGACGACGAACCGCTGCTGCGGGAAGTGCTGCAGTCGCGCCTGGCCACGACCTGGCCGGCGCTGCAGGTGGTCGCCCAGGCGCGCAATGGCCGCGAGGCCGTCGACCTGTTCGAACAGCATCGGCCCGACGTGTGTTTCCTGGACGTTCACATGCCCGGCCTGAGCGGCATCGACGCGGCCCGCCAGATCGGCAAGCGTGCGCACCTGGTGTTCGTCACGGCCTTCGACCAGTACGCGCTGCAGGCCTTCGAACACGGTGTGCTGGACTATCTGGTCAAGCCGGTGACGCCGCAGCGGCTGCATGAAACCGTGGCCCGGCTCCAGGACCGGCTGGCCCAGGCGCAACCGGCCGTGCATACCGAAGCGCTGCTGCAGCAGCTGGCAGCGCGTCTCAAGGCGCCCGAGGCGGGGCACCTGCGCTGGGTGCGTGCCTCGGTGGGGGCTTCGCTGCGCATGATCGCGGTGGAAGACATCGACTACCTCAAGAGCGATACGAAATACACCCTGGTGGCCTATCGCGGCGACGACGCGCAGCCGGCCGAGGCGCTGATCCGCACCCCGCTGAAGGACCTGCTTGCCCAGCTCGACCCGGCCTTGTTCGTGCAGGTGCACCGCTCGGTGGTGGTGAACCTGCGGGCGGTGAGCCGCGTCACGCGCGGCAGCAATGAAACCGCCGACATCGAGCTCAGGCACCGCCGCGAAACCTTGCCCGTCAGCCGCAACTTCCTGGCGCAGTTCAAAGAGATGTAGCCAGACGGAACTGGCGAGACCTTCGCCACGCTTCACCGATCTGCGTGCCGCAGGCCTGGCAAGAAGGATGGGGCCCTGCGTCGTCTTCTGCCAAGAATGTGGCAGTCGGAACAGGCTTGCTGCAACCGGGATTCTCAGTTTTTCCTGCGCCAGCCCGATATCTCCATGGACGGGGGGTGCTTGGCGCGACCGCAGGCCACCGCTGTGCCACACCCCGAATCGCATTCGTTACACAAGCCCATGACAAACCCCTGCCCCCGCACAGCCTGCCCCTGGCCGCCAGGTTCCGTTCGCCGCCCATGACAAGCAGCCTGCTCGTGGTGGTGCCTGTGCTCGCCGTGCACCTGGTCCTGCTGCTGCTGGCCAGTGCGGTGGTGGCCGCGGGCCGCTCACGCCCCCTCTGGCTGGACGCCGCGCTCGGCGCCGCTGGCGCCGGCCTGGTGGCGAGCGTCGCTGCCTCGAGCCTTGCCTTGCTGGGCAGCCCACCGCCCGGGCTGGCCGTGCTGGCCAGCACCTTCTGGGCTGCCGCCACCGTGCTGGCCGCGCGCTGGTGGCTTCCGAAAACCTGGCCGCTGGCCCTGGCCGCTGCCGGCGTGGCGCTGTTCTGCGGCTATCTGGCGGTGGTGATGGGCTGGCCGCAGATGTTTCGTCAAATGACGCCACTGGGTGCCACGGCCCTGGGCGTGGTCCTGCTGCTGGCCAGCGCCGGTGCGCTGGTCATGCATCTGCCGGGTTCCACGCCCATGCGGCGGCGGGCGCTGCAGGCCACGGGTGCCACCCTGGTTGCGGGGCTGCTGGCCTGGCCGGCGCTCTCGGCGGGCTTGGCTGGACCTGCTCCTGCACCCGGTCTCAGCGAGCTGCTGGGCCCGGCAGTGGGCCTGCTGGCCTGCCTGCTGCTGACCAGCCTGCTGCTGCTGGTGGCCGTTCAGGCCGCCCCGCTCGACAGGAGTGCGGTGCCGGTGCGTGTGCCCTCGCGCGATATCACCGCGCTCGACAGCCTCACGCAACTGCCGACGCGGGTCTACTTCGAATCGCGCCTGGCCGCGGTGGCACGGGCCTGCGACACGAAGGGCCGCCGCATGGCGCTGTTCTTCATCGACCTGGACGGCTTCAAGCCGGTCAACGACAACTTCCACCACCAGACCGGCGACCTGGTGCTGGAGCAGGTGGGCAAGCGCCTGCGCCAGCTGGCCGGGCGCAGGGGGCTGGCGGCACGACACGGAGGTGACGAGTTCCTGATGCTGTTGTCCGCGGCCGGCGACGAAGCCGCAGTCGCGCAGGCCGCCAAGAGCATCATCGCGGTGCTCTCGCAGCCGTACCCGGTGGACGGGCGCGAGATCGTGATCAGCTGTTCGGTGGGCATCGCGATGTACCCCGACAACTGCAGCCCCCCGGAGCTGATCGTCCGCGCCGATGCGGCCATGTACGCGGCCAAGCGCGCGGGTGGCAGACGTCACTGCTTCTACACGCCCGAGCTCGACGAGTCGGCGCGCAGCAACTTCGACCTGCTGGCCGACCTGCGCAATGCCGTGGCCCGGGACGAATTCGAGCTGCACTACCAGCCCAAGATCGATGCCCGCACGGGCCAGGTCACCGCCGCCGAAGCCCTGCTGCGCTGGCGGCACCCGCAGCGCGGCATGCTCATGCCCGGCGACTTCATCGAAGTGGCCGAGCGATTCGGGCTGATCGGTGCCATCGGTGAATGGGTGATCAACGACGCCTGTCGCCAGGTGCGCGAATGGCGCGAGAAGGGGCTGCGCATGCGCGTGGCGATCAACCTGTCCGTGCACCAGATGCGGCAGGACGACATCGTCGATTGCATTGCCCGGGCGCTGCAGAAGTTCAACGTGCACCCCTCGCTGCTCACCTGCGAGATCACCGAAACCACGGCCATGGAGAACACGCGGGCCACCCAGGAAACCTTCCGTCGCCTGGGCGAACTGGGCGCGCACCTCTCCATCGACGACTTCGGCACCGGCTACTCGAGCCTGGCCTACCTGCGCACGCTGCCAGCCGCCGAACTGAAGATCGACCGGCTGTTGATCGTGGACATCGAACACAGCGCCGACGCCTTGGCCATCGTCGACGCCGTCGTCAAGATGGCCCACGCCCTGAGCCTGAAGGTGGTGGCCGAAGGCGTCGAGAACCAGCGCCAGCAGCAACTGCTGGTGAACCTGGGTTGCGACGAGCTGCAGGGCTTCCTGTTCGCGCGACCGATGCCGCAGCGTTCCTTGCTGCTGTGGGCGCTGGGCGGGCGCAGCGACGCGCCGACGTTCAAGCCCTCGTTGTTCGGCGAGACGCGCGCGGCCACACCCGAGCAGAAGGCGCAGACGCGCCTGATGACGGAGTCCGGCCCGTCGCCAGCGGCGGCCGGCGGCGACTGATCCGCGGCGGCGCCCGCCTTTGCCCGCCGACGCGCGGCCTTCTGTCTGACGGGCGCAGGCTCAGCGCAGCTTCAGCACCGCCAGCCGGCGGTACAGCGTGTTGCGGCTGATGCCCAGGCGCCTGGCCGCTTCCGACAGGTTGCCCTGGCTGCTGCGCACCACTTCGGCAATGCGGCGGTCGGCCTGCAGGCGCAGGTCGGCGTCTTCATCCTGCACCACATGCCTGGGCGCAGCGGCGTCGAGCTCGTCGGACAGGTCTTCCGGCAGGTGGCAGCGTTCGATGACGAGCGCCTCATCTTCCAGCAGCGCGCAGGCGGTGCGCAGCACGTTGTGCAGCTGGCGCAGGTTGCCAGGCCAGCTGTAGGCCGCAAAGGCCTCGGCCACGTCGGCGGCCAGTGAAAGCGCGCGACCGGGGGCGATGTCGCGCAGCACGGCCGCCACCAGGCTGGCCTGGTCGCTGCGCTCGCGCAAGGGTGGCAGCGTCAGTGTCAGGCCGTTGATGCGGTAATAGAGGTCCTCGAGGAAGCGGCCGGCATCGACTTCGGCGCGCAGGCGCCCACGGCTGGCGCAGACGAGCTGGAAGTCCACCGCCGCGGGCTCGCCGCCGCCGCCTGGCGGCCGTTCGCGTTCCTGCAGCACGCGCAGCAGCCGCGCCTGCGTGGCCAGCGGCAGGTCGCCCGGTTCCTCGAGCAACAAGGTGCCTCGATGGGCTTGCCGGATCCGCCCGCGTGCGCTGTCGCGGTTGGCCCCGGTGATGGTGCCGGTGAGGGCGCCGTCACCATCGCCAAAGAGCTCGGCCTCGATCAAGGCTTCCGGCAACGCCCTGCAGTTCACGGCGACGAGCGCCTGGTCGCGGCGCGGCCCGCTGCGGTGCCAGGCACGCGCCAGGACTTCCTTGCCGACACCCGGCTCACCCTGCAGCAGCAGCGCGATCGGCTGGTGGAGCACACGGCGTGCGCGGTCAATGGCGTTGTGCATCACGGCGTCGCCGGTGTCCAGCGCGGCCAGCGCGTCGACGCTGGGCGAAGGCGGGTCGGCCCTGTCGGCCCGCCCGCCTGCAGCGGCAGGGCCGGCAGCCGGGCGCAGGGTGCGGCCGACATCCAGGCGGCCCCAGATGTCGCTGCCGTCGTGGCGGCGCAGCGTGGTGGCGCGGTGCGGTGCACTGCGCTGCACTTGCAGCAGCGTCGCCACGTTCGCGGCCAGCACCTGTTCGATGCGTGTGGTGCCGATGGCCGTGCGCGCCAGGCCCAGCAGTTCCAGCCCGGCGCCGGTGGCGCCGACGATCCAGCCGTCTTCCGACAGCGCCAGCAGGCCCTCGGTGACGGTGCCCAGGCCCTCGGCCTGGGCATGCAGGCGCAGCGTCAGGCCGGCGCCGTGGCGGGCCTCGAACAGCTGGTGTTCGATCAGCCGCGCCCCGGAACGCACCAGCCCCAGGGTGTGGCGGTGGTAGCCACGGCGGTCGCCCGAGATGTCCAGCACGCCCAGCAGCTGGCCCGCGGCGTCGGCGATGGGTGCCGCGGCGCAGGTGAGGAAGCCATTGCGTTGCAGGTAGTGCTCGCCGCCATGCACGACCACGGCAGCGTCCTCGACGAGGGCGGTGCCGATGGCGTTCGTGCCGCGCCATTGCTCGCTCCAGATGGCGCCGGGCCGCAGCGCCACGCGCGCGGCGCGGTCGGCGAAGCCGGTGTCGCCCAGGGCGTGCAGCAGCATGCCCTGCGGGTCGGCGAGCACGACGATGCTGTCGCTGCCCTGGATCTGCTCGTTCAGGAAGGCCATCACCGGCATGGCGTGGGACACCAGGGTGTGGCGGTGGTCGAGCGCACGTGCCAGTTGCGCGGCCGAGGCATGGGGTGTGCCGGGCGCGCGCCCGTCGGGCGCCAGGCCATGGCGGCGGCTGCGTTCCCAGCGCTCGTGCACGGCCGGGGCCAGCAGGCCTTCGGCCACGGTACCGGTGTCCAGCCACTGACGGCGCGCCTGGCGCAGGCGGTCGGCAGGCGAGGGCGGGGCTATAGCGACAGCGACAGCGGTCATCTCTTGTCTCCGGGTCGGCCGTGGGCGGCTCTGGGGTGCGGCCACAGGTCGGACGCCTGGGCCTGGATCACCGCCAACTGTATCGGCGGCGGGGCCCGCAGTGCGAATTCACGGGAAACGCAGGTCGTGGTGTCCCTTTCTGGCGCGGCTGGCATCTCGCAGGCCGATGCCTCCCCGGGGCCGGCTGATGCCTGGGCAGGCCCCGCTGATCAGGGCTGCAGCAGGCGCAGATGTGGCTGCAGCGGTTGCAGCGCCTGCCGGCCGCTGGCGGTGACTTCCAGCGCCCGGCCGCTGCCGCGGCGCAGCCAGCCGGCCTGTGTGAAGTGGCGATAGATCTCGTCGGCCAGCTGGCCGGCGAGATGGTCGCGCCTTTCCGACCAGTCCAGGCAGCGGTAGGCGAACCGTCGGCGCGCAGTCGGTGCCGCCGGCGAAAGACCCAGTCCGCGCAGCCAATGCCGGCCGGCGTCGGTGAGATCGAAGCCTTCGGCGGTGGCCTGCAAGCCAGCCTGGCCCTGCAAGGCGTCGAACAGCGACACACCCAGCTGGCCGGCCAGGTGGCCGTAGCAGCAGCGTGCGTAGCGCAGGCGCTGGCGCTCCGGGTGGGCCCAGGCGCGGTCATGGCGGTCGCGCTCGGCCACCAGGGCCAGGGCCTCGAGGGCATGTGCCACCTCGGCGTCGGCCAGGCGAAAGTAGCGGTGGCGGCCGCGCGGTTCACAGACCACGAAACGGGCGTCGAGCAGCTGGCGCAGGTGGCCGCTGGCGGTGGCTGCGGTCACCGATGCCACTGCCGCCAGCTCGCTGGCGCTGGCGAATTCGCCGGTCAGCAGATAGGCCAGCATGCGCGAGCGGGCCGGGTCGGCGACCACGGCTGCCGTGCGGGCGAGGCGGGGTTCGTGGGCAGCGGCCATCGGCTCGAGGGTGCCACGTTCAGATCAGATCAGCAGCGCGCGCGAATCGGCGGGCGCTGCATCGCGGTCGAGCAGGCCGTAGTCGCGCGAGACGCTGGCCACCCGCAGCCGGTAGCCGGCCAGCACCTGGTCGCGGCCTTCCTGCTGGGCCTGGCGATGCATGCCGTGGCAGCGCCAGCGGCGCACGGCCTCTTCGTCGCGCCAGAAGCTCAGCGACAGGTAGTGCCCCGGGCGCGTCACGCTCTCGAATCGTTCGACGGTGATGAAGCCGTCCACGGCCTGCAGTTCGGCCTTGAGTGCGGCAGCCAGCTCGAAGTAGTGCTGGGTCTGGCCAGGCCGCGGTTCGAGTTCGAAGATGACGGCGATCATGCGGCCACCTGGCGCGGCTGCTGGCGTGTGGCGCCCACGTCTTCGAGCCAGCTGCGTTCCTCGCGCAGGATGAAGCGCTGGGCCTGGGCCAGATCGAAGTTGGCACGGCCCTCGGCGTCGTGCCTGAGCGTGGCGCGGTAGCGTTCATAGGCCGCCAGGTCGTCGAAGCCGACCAGGCCCCAGGCGATGTCGTTGCTGCCTTCATGGGGCAGGAAGTAGCCGATCAGATCGCCGCCGCAGCGCGGAATGATGCGGCCCCAGGCCTCGGCGTAGCGCCGGAAGGCATCGCGCTGGAACGGGTCGATCTGGTAGCGGATGAAGCAGGTGATGGCCATCGTGGGGGCTCGCGTGGTGTGGGCAGACACCCGCACTGTGCCCGATGACGGCACAGCATTGCTTCGGCCCGGGCCGAAGTGTCGAACCGGCGCTGCGGCTTCAGCGCAGGCGGTCGAGGTCGGCGCGCAGGCGCTCGCGCTCAGCACCTGCCGGCAGCGCTTCCAGCAGCGCATGGAAGAAGCTGGCGCGCGTGGGGTTGCGGGCCAGGGCCCGCCGCACCACGACCGTGGCCATCGGGCCGAGTTGCCGCATCAGCAGCTGCTGGGCGCTGGCAATGGTGGTCTCGGCCAGCGTGGCTGGCGCTTCGGCAAGAGCGACGGCGCCCCCGGTGCCCTGGGCCCGGGCATGCGCCTGGTGTGCCGTCGACCCCGTGGCGCAAGGCCGACCGGCTGCCGTGTGGCCGGCGCGTGAGGCCCCGGCCAGGAAGGTTTCCCGTGCACCCGGCTCGGTCACATGGGTGGCCAGCCGGGCGTACAGCGCCGGCAGGTCGGTGCACTCGCGCGCCGTTCGCTTCACCAGCACGCCCGCCAGCGGCCCGACATGCCGCGCCAGCGTGGTTTCCAGCTGGCTCAGCTGCTCGGGCGTGAAGCTGCCGGCCGACGACCAGGCCGGGCCGCTGCGGGTGCCCGGCGAAGTCGGCCTGCTGCTGGCCTTGACGGGCAGGGCGATGACGGTGGCGTCGGAAACGGCATCGGCTGCCGGCTCGCCCAGCTCGCCCAGCAGGGCCTGCCTGAAGGCCTGGGCGCTGGCGAAGCGCTGGCCGGGTTCCTTGGCCAGTGCGCGGGCCAGCAGGGCGTCGTAGCGGACCGGCCCGGCGTAGCCTGGCAGGGCCGAGGGCAGCACCGGCGGCTCGTGGACCACCCGGTACATCAGGCTCTCGACACTGCCCTTGAACGGCGGCTGCCCGGTCAGCAGCAGGTACAGCAGGACGCCGCAGGCGTAGATGTCGACGCGGTGGTCCAGCGTGGCACCCAGGAACTGCTCGGGTGCCATCGCGCTGGGCGTGCCCAGCATGCCGCCGATCTGCGTCATGGCCACCGAGTCGATGCGCGCGATGCCGAAGTCGGCCAGCTTCACGCGCCCCTCGCGGGTGAGCAAGACATTGGCCGGCTTGATGTCGCGATGCCATACGCCCAGGGCATGGGCGTGCTCCAGCGCGTCGAGCAGCTGGGCAAGCACGCTGACGATGTCGGCTTCGTTGAACCGAACCTGGTTGGCCAGGTAGCGTTCCAGCGTCTGGCCCTGCACGAATTCCATCGCGATGTAGGCCACCGCACCCTGGTCGGTGTTGTCTTCGCCATAGTCGTAGACGGCGACGATGCCCGGGTGCGACAGCCGGCCCGCGGCCTGGGCCTCGTTGCGAAAGCGCTGGGCAGCGCTGGCACCCAGCTGGTCGGCGTCCTGCAGCTGGCTGCGCATGGTCTTGATGGCCACGACGCGCTCGATGCCGGGGTCGAAGCCCTGGTAGACGATGCCCATCGCACCTTCGCCCAGCACGCCGGTGACCCGGTACTTGCCCAGTCGTTCGATCATGGCGGCGCGAGCTCGTGTGAACCCGGCTGGCCCTGGCTTTCGCGGCCGGCTGCCGGGAACGGGCGTACGCCGCGGGCGCAGGTGGCGATGACTTCGACGAGCAACTGCATCACGGTCCCGACGGGGGGGTTGCCCGGAGCCGACCCGTCGTCGGACACTTAAGCCTTCCCGTCACCCGTGGGACATCGGCACCAGCGGCCTCGAACTTGAGTGCCGCAGGCCTGGCGGAAGCGGTGAGATTCGAACTCACGGACGGGATGAACCGTCGCCGGTTTTCAAGACCGGTGCCTTAAACCGCTCGGCCACGCTTCCCTGCAGGGTGGCACATTCTAGGCGCCAGCGGCACGGCGGCACGGGCATGCGCGGGCACAATGGCCGAATGCCGCAGCCCACACCCGCCGACGCACTGCACGCACTGGCCCGCCTCGTCGTCAAGGACGGGGTCAGCCTGGGTGGGCTCGGTCAGGGCGACCGCCTTCTGGCGCTGGCGGCTGTCTGGGCTGCCCTGCCCGAAGTCACGGCCAGCGAAGCGCAGGTCAACGAATCTCTCAGGCAGGCCCTGGCCGGTCCGGCCTGCTGGCTGGCCACCGACCATGTGGAATTGCGCCGCTGGCTCGTCGATGCCGGCTGGCTGGCGCGCGACGGTTTCGGTCGCGCCTACGACCGGGTGGCGGCAACCGCCCTGGCCGCTGCGCTTCAGCCTGCTGCGGCCGCCGTGGCCGGGATGGATATCGCCCGCTGGGTGGCCCACGCGCGGCAGCAGCATCAACAGCAGCGGGCCGCCCGCCACCAAGCCTGGCGCCAGCAGGCATGAAGGCCGGCGGGGTGGGTGCGTGAACGCCGGCGAGAGCGGGGCCCTGGACGCGCACGACGAGTACGGCATGCGCCTGGCCCTCGACCAGGCACACAACGCCTGGCTGGTGGGCGAAGTGCCGGTCGGTGCCGTCATTGCCCGGCCCACGCCCAGCGGCCTGCAGGTGGTGGCCACCGGCTACAACCGCCCCATCACCACCCACGACCCCACGGCGCATGCCGAGATCGTGGCCCTGCGCCATGCCGCCACCTTGCTGGAGAACTACCGCCTGCCCGACTGCGTGCTGTACGTGACGCTGGAGCCCTGCGCGATGTGCGCCATGGCCCTGATGCACGCCCGTTTCAAGCGCGTGGTGTTCGGTACGCCTGACCCGAAGACCGGCGCTGCCGGTTCGGTGCTGAACCTGTTCGCCGAACCGCGTCTGAATCATCACACCAGCGTGGCCGGCGGCGTGCTGGCCCCGGCCTGCGCGGCCCTGCTGCGGGACTTCTTCGCCGAACGCCGGGCGCAGCAGAAGGCCGAACGGGCAGGGCGTCTGGAAGAGACGCCAGCCGACGACGACAACGCCCCGATACCGACGGCCGAGACCACCGAGATCCACCCCGCGCCCGAGTCGCCCGTTTGAGCCTGACTCCGACCCTGACACCCTTGCCGATGACGTCGATCCAGCTCTTTTCCCCCAGCGGCGTGGTGGCCCAGCCTGCGGCCCTCACGCGCGCTGCCGCCCGCCTGAAGGCGCTGGGCCTGCAGGTTCAGGTGGACGCCAGCGCCCGCGCGCGCCAGCAGCGCCTGGCCGGCAGCGACGATGTGCGGCTGGCGGCCCTGCACCGCGTGGCCAGCGCGGCACCGTCGATCGCGATGCCCACGCGCGGCGGCTACGGCTTGTCGCGCCTGCTCGACCGCATCGACTGGGCGCTGCTGGCGCGCAGCATCGAGCAGGGCACGCGCTGGGTCGGCCACAGCGATTTCACGGCCGTGCAGCTGGGCCTGCTGGCCCATGCCGGCGCGGCCGCCAGCACCTGGGCCGGGCCGATGGCCACCGACGATTTCGGCCGGTCCGATGAAGCCGGCGGCGTCGACGAGGTCACGCGGGACTGCTTCCTGGAAGCGATGTCGGGCGAACTCGAAGCCGTGGGGTTTCGCACCGAGGCCGGCTTCGACGGTCTCGACGTGCAAGGGCGTCTGTGGGGCGGCAACCTGAGCATGCTGCTGTCGCTGCTGGGCACGCCGCACTGGCCGGCGGCGCGGCTCGTGAAGGGTGGGGTGCTGTTCCTGGAAGACGTCAACGAGCACCCCTACCGCATCGAACGCGGGCTGCTGCAGCTGCACCAGGCCGGTGTGCTGGCCGGCCAGAAGGCCGTGGTGCTGGGTCAGTTCAGCGCCTGGAAGCCTTCGCCGCTGGACCGCGGCTTCAACCTGAAGACGGTGGTCGCGCACCTGCGTTCGTTGCTGACCGTGCCGGTGCTCACGGGCCTGCCTTTCGGCCATGTGGCGACGAAGGTGACGCTGCCGGTGGGCCGCAAGGTGCAGCTGCTGGTGCAGGGGCGTGACGTGCTGATCGGGTGGTAGCTTGAAGCCGCTGCGCGCTGCGTTGGGTCTGGTCCTGCCGCTTTTCCTGCTGACCGCCTGCGACAACAACCCCTGGCCGCGCGGCGCTGCGGCCGGCAACACGCTGTTCACGGCGGTCATCGAGAACTCGCCCCGGCATCTGGACCCGACCGCGTCCTACTGGAACAACGAGTCGCCGTTCACCTACCAGATCTACGAGACGGTCTACGGCTACCACTACCTGAAGCGCCCCTATCAACTGGAACCCAAGCTGGCGGTGGCCGTGGTGCAGCCGCGCTACATCGGCAGCGAAGGCCAGGCCCTGCCGGCCGACGCGCCGGCCGAGCAGGTGGCGGAGAGCATCTACGACATCCGCATCAAGCCCGGCGTGCGCTTCCAGCCGCACCCGGCCTTTGCGGTCGACGAGCAGGGTCGCCACCGCTACCACGGGCCGCACGCGCAGCCGGCGGGC
Source organism: Rubrivivax sp. (assembly GCA_022842595.1). Classification (GTDB taxonomy): domain Bacteria; phylum Pseudomonadota; class Gammaproteobacteria; order Burkholderiales; family Burkholderiaceae_C; genus Rubrivivax. Next base: position 225,371 of record JALHPF010000001.1, on the reverse strand, counting down.
ACGCTGGGCGAAAAGCGCACGCCGGCCGAATTTGAGCACCAGGGCACGCGCGAGCTCGTGGCCGAAGACTTCGTCTACGCCTACAAGCGCCAGGCCACGACGCGCATCACCACGCCGATCTTCAGCGTGTTTGCCGAAGTCATCGTTGGCCTGCGCGAGTACGCCGACGTCATCCGCGCCGCAGACGCCCGGCTGCGCCAGGGCTTGGACCCGGCCAGCCTGGACAAGCCCTTCCTCGACTTCCGCCAGTTCCCGCTGGCCGGCGCCACGGCGCCTGAAAAGCACCTGCTGCGCCTGCGCATCAAGGGCAAGAACCCGCAGTGGAACTACTGGATGCAGCTCACCTTCACGGCGCCCGTGCCCTGGGAGGCCGACGCCTTCTACGCCACGCCCGGCTTCGCCGAGAAGGGGCTGACGCTGGACGGCTGGCCGGTGGGTACCGGCCCCTACATGCTGGTGGAAAACATCAAGGACCGCCGCCTGGCGATGGCGCGCAACCCGAACTACCGCGGCGAGCCCTACCCCTGCGAGGGCGAGCCTGGGGATGAAGCGGCCGGCCTGCTGGCCGACTGCGGCAAGCCGACCCCGTTCATCGACCGCATCGAGTTCGCGGTCGAGCGCGAGGAAGTCTCGCGCCGCGGCAAGTTCCGCCAGGGCTACTACGACGTCGAGGTGCTGGAACGTGTGGACACCGGGCTGGACTACCTGGTGGCCATGCAGGACAGCGAGGAAGTGCGCCGCGAATACCTGGAAAAGGGCTTCCGCCTGAACCGCGGCAGCGACGTCAACAACTACTTCATCGCCTTCAACATGCTCGACCCCACGGTGGGCCATGGCAAGACACCGCAGGAAGCCGAACGCAGCCGAAAGCTGCGCCAGGCCATCAGCATCGCCATCGACTGGGAGGAATACAGCAAGATCTTCCCGAAACGCGCCGGACAGACGGCGATGAGCCCGGTACCACCGGGCATCTTCGGTTCACGCGAGGGCACACGCGAAGGCCTGAATCCCGTCACCCACAGCTGGGTGCCCGACGCCACGCTGCCCGAGGGCGGCCGCGCCGTACGCCGGCCCATCGCCGACGCGAAGAAGCTGCTCGAAGAGGCCGGCTACGGCGGCGGCCGCGACGCCCGCAGCGGCAAGCCGCTGGTGCTGAACTACGACGTCTACTACCCGCCCACCCCCGAACGCAAGCCCGAGATCGACTGGGTGGTGCGCCAGTTCGCCAAGCTCGGCATCCAGCTGGAAGTGCGCGCCACCGACAACAACCAGTTCCAGGAGAAGACGCGCAAGGGCCAGTACCAGGTGTTCTGGCTGGGCTGGAACGCCGACTACCCCGACGCCGAGAACTTCCTGTTCCTGCTGAACAGCAAAGCCAGCAAGACGCTGTACGACGGCGAGAACGTCTCGAACTTCAACAACCCTGACTACGACCGCCTGTTCCTGCAGATGAAGGTGCTGGAAGACGGGCCGGCCAAGCAGGCCCTGATCGACCAGATGGTGGCCATCGCCCAGCAGGACGCGCCGTGGACGATGGGCTTCTTCCCGTATGCGTCGGCGGCCGCGCAGGGCTGGGTGCACAACCTGAAGCCGGCCGTCATCCTGCGCGACTTCGGCCGCTATCTGCGGCTGGACGTGCCGCGCCGCGTGGCCGCGCAGTCGGCCTGGAACACGCCAGTCTGGTGGCCGATGCTGGGCGCGGCTGCAGCGGCCCTGCTGCTGTGGTGGTCGGGCCGGCGCGTGCTGCAGCGGCGCGAGCGGCTCGACGGCCGCGGCCTGGTCAAGCCCTGATGCCATGACGCCCGCCCGATGCTGAACTTCATCGCCCGCCGCCTGATGTATGGCGTGCTCGTGCTGCTGGGCGTGAACCTGCTCACCTTCACGCTTTTCTTCACGCTGAACACGCCCGACGACATGGCGCGCCTGAACCTGGGCGGCAAGCGCGTGACGCAGGAAGCCATCGTCAAGTGGAAGGTGGAGCGCGGCTACGACAAGCCGCTGTACTTCAACCCTGAAGTGCAGGGTACGGCGCAGCTCACCGAGACGATCTTCTGGGAACGCAGCGTCTCGCTGTTCGCGCTGAAGTTCGGCCGTGCCGATGGCGAAAGTGCCGGCGACATCGGCACCGAGGTGGCCTCGCGCATGGTGGTGAGCCTGCAGATGGCGCTGCCGCTTTTCGTGCTGCAGGTGATCGCGAGCACGGCGTTCGCCTTGCTGCTGGTGATGTTCCGCGCCTCGAAGCTCGACTTCTGGGGTGTGGTGGCCTGCGTGCTGATGCTGTCGATCAGCAGCCTCTTCTACATCATCGTCGGCCAGTACTTCTTCTCGCGTGTGCTGAAGCTGGCGCCGCTGTCGGGCTATGCGCCGGGGCTGGACGCCATCAAGTTCCTGCTGCTGCCGGTGCTGCTGTCGCTGGTGGCGCGGCTGGGCGGCGAGGCGCGTTTATACCGCGCGATGTTCCTGGAAGAAATCGGCAAGGACTACGTGCGCACGGCGCGCGCGAAGGGCCTGGCCGAGAGCGTGGTGCTCTACCGCCATGTGCTGCGCAATGCGCTCATTCCCATCATCACCAGTGCCGGCAGTTACCTGCCGTATGTCTTCCTGGGCAGCCTGGTGTTCGAGAGCTTCTTCGGCCTGCCCGGGCTGGGCGCCTACGTCATCGAGGCCATCAGCAAGCAGGACTTCGCGGTCGTGCGCACGATGGTCTTCCTGGGTTCGCTGCTCTACATCGCCAGCTACGTGCTGGTCGACGTGGCCTACAGCTGGGTCGACCCGCGGGTGCGCCTGTCATGAACCTGCCCAAGCTCGTCGTGCTGTGGACCGACGCCGCCGTCTGGGCGCTGGTGCTGGCCGTGCTGGCCTATGCCGTGGCCGTACTGCGCCGACCCGACCGCGCCGCCAGCTGGCAGCGCGTGTTCCGCGACGCGCCGGCGCTGGCGTCGAGCCTGGTGCTGCTGCTGTGCCTGGGCATCACGCTGCTGGACAGCGTGCACTACCGCCTGCAGCTGCCGCAGCCTGCCGGGGCGCCTGCCGGCGCCGCACCGATCTACGACACCCGCACCCAGTCGCTGCTGGACGCGCTGCTGGTCGACCTGCTGAACGGCCGCGAGGCCACGTATTCGCGGCCGCTGGCGACGGTGGGCTTCACCAAGGAGTCGTTGCTCGTCGACGGCGAGATCCGGCGAGTGGCGCCGAGGCTGCAATTCGGCGGCGCACACCTGGCCGACCCCGAACGCGACTGGGCGGGTGACGTGCTGTGGCGCAGCGCCTTGGGCCTGGCTGCGGGCGCAGCGGTGGCGCTGGCGCTGTCGGTGCTGGGGCTGGGCTTGCTGGCGCGTCATCGCCGCAGCAGCTTCGTTGCCACCTGGCGGGCCGTGCGCCTGCGCCAGGGCCCGATTCCCTGGCACGTGGGCCTGGCCACGCTGTGGTGCATTGCGCTCGTGGCCGGCCCGGCGACGGCACTGTCGGGCCCCTACCACCTGCTGGGCACGGACCTCACGGGCAACGACGTGCTGTACCAGTCGCTGAAGAGCATCCGCACGGCGTTCGTCATCGGGGCATTGGCGACAGTGGCGACACTGCCGCTGGCGGTGGTGCTGGGCCTGCTGGCCGGCTATTTCCGCGGCTGGGTGGACGAGGCGGTGCAGTACGTCTACACCGTGTTGTCGTCGGTGCCGAACGTGCTGCTGATCGCGGCCTGCGTGCTGATGGTGCAGGTGTTCCTGGACAAGCACCCGGAACTCTTCGAGACCGCGGCCGAGCGGGCCGACATCAAGCTGTTCCTGCTGTGCCTGGTGCTGGGTGCCACGGGCTGGGCCGGGCTGTGCCGCCTGCTGCGCGCCGAGACGCTGAAGCTGCGCGAGCTGGACTACGTGCAGGCCGCCAATGCCTTCGGCGTGAGCGACACGCGCATCCTGGTGCGGCACATCTTTCCGAACGTGGCGCACCTGATGCTGATCGTGACCGTGCTCGAGTTCTCGGCGCTCATCCTGTACGAGGCCGTGTTGTCGTACGTGGGCGTCGGCGTCGACCCATCGATGAACAGCTTCGGCGGCATGATCAACCTGGCCCGCAACGAGATGAGCCGCGACCCGCTGGTCTGGTGGTCATTCGCCTCGGCCTTCGGCTTCATGGTGACCCTGGTGCTGGCCGCCAACCTGTTCGCCGATGGCGTGCGCGACGCCTTCGACCCGCGTGCCCGCGTGATGCGGCCGCGGGTGGTCGTCAAGCGGCAGAAGGGGGGCTTGAGTTGATGGGCCGCGTGTTACTGCTGTCTGCAATCGGCCCGTTGCGGTCGTTCGCTCGGACCCCTTCGGCTGTCGAAGTGGGTCCCGTGGGCTGGGCGAGCCGGGTGGCCCCTTCCGCTCATGCCCAGGGCTTGCGCCCTGGGCGCTCGCCAGGCACAAACAGTCCACCGGACTGTTTGTGTCCGGGCTTGCTCCCCTGCCTTTACTTCTCACCAGGGGCCACCCGACTCACCCAGCCCAGACAACGTGTCGGCGCGCGACGGGGGAGAGAAGACACGGTGGCTGCAAAGGTGGGTTGGGGCTGGCTGTGGCGCGCATGGGAGGCGCCGAGGAGCACAGGGCCCGCGGCCCCCGCGCGCAGCGCGGATCAACCTCTGACTCGCCGCAGGTGTTTGAGCGCAGTGAGCGCAGCGAACGCAGCGAGTTCGGCGGCGGGGCCGCGGGACCGATGCACTGAGCCCGGACACAAACAGTCCAGTGGACTGTTTGTGCCTGGCGAAGGACCAGGCCACTGGCCTGGGCCGCAGGGCAGCCTGAGCGCAGCGAAGGCCGCCGAGGATAAGCGCCACAGCCAGCCCCAGCCCGCCTTTGCAGAGGGACCAAGCAGGCAAGAAATGAATGACCGCAACGGGCCGAACCCGGTCGGCCAGAGGCTTGCATCATGCTGAACATCGAAGCCCTGGAAGTCGAGCTCGATGCAGACGCCGGCATCGTGCGGGCGATCGATGGTCTGAACCTGTGCATCGAACGGGGTGAGACCTTCGCGCTGGTGGGTGAATCGGGTTGCGGCAAGAGCATGACGGCGCTGGCGCTGATGCGCCTGTTGCCCGAGAACGGCGTGGTCACGGCCGGGCAGGTGACACTGGATGCGGATGCCGCCGGCAGCGGCCCGATCGACGTGCTGGGCCTGCCTGAACGGGCGATGCGCGCCGTGCGTGGCAGGCGCATCGGCATGATCTTCCAGGAACCCGGTACGAGTCTGAACCCGGTGATGCGCGTCGGCGACCAGATCGTCGAGGCCATCGAGACGCATACCCCACTGCGAGGCGCCGCCGCGCGTGCCAAGGCGGTGCAGTGGCTGCAGCGCGTGGGCATCCCCGAGCCCGAGCGCCGGATGAACGATTACCCGTTCCGCATGAGCGGCGGCCAGAAGCAGCGCGTGATGATTGCCATGACGCTGGCGGCCGAACCCGACTTCCTGGTCGCCGACGAGCCCACCACGGCGCTGGACGTCAGCATCCAGGCCCAGATCCTCGACCTGCTGCGGCAACTGCAGCGCGAGGAAGGCCTGGGCCTGCTGCTCATCACCCACGACCTGGCGGTGGTGTCCGGCATGGCCCAGCGCGTGGCGCTGATGTATGCCGGGCAGATCATCGAAGTGGCCACGGCTGCCGACTTCTTCACCCGGCCGCGCCACCCCTATGCGCAGGCGCTGCTGCGAGCGCTGCCCGACATGCACCGCCGCGGCCAGCCGCTGGAGGCCATTGCCGGCACCGTGCCGCCGTTGTGGCAGCGCTTCGACGGCTGTCGCTTTGCGCCACGTTGCAGCCAGGCGCTGCCTGAATGTGCCGCTGCCCTGCCGCCCGTCCAGGGGGCAGGGCCCGGCCATCAAGTGCGATGCTGGTTGCCGGTGGATCGGGCCTTGCCCGCGCCGGTGTCGTCCCTGCTGGCTACCCCACCGAGCCTGGCCGCCGCATCGCAGGCTGGTTCGCAGCGGCAGGGCGCCGAGTCGGCCGTGCAGGCCTTGCTCGACGTGCGCGGCCTGCACGTGAGCTTCCCCATCCGCAGCGGCCTGCTGCAGCGCGTCACGGGCCAGTTCCGCGCCGTGCGCGATGTGTCCTTCCAGGTGGCCGCGGGCGAGACGCTGGCCCTGGTGGGCGAAAGTGGCTGCGGCAAGACGACGACCGGCAAAGCCGTGGTGCAACTGCTGCGTCGCGTGGCGCAGATCGAAGGCCAGGCGATGCTCGATGGGCAGGACCTGCTGACGCTGCAGGGCAGCGCGCTGCATGCGGCCCGCCGCCAGGTGCAGATCATCTTCCAGGACCCGTTTGCTTCGCTGAACCCGCGCATGCGCGTGGCCGAGTTGCTGCAGGAAGGCCTCGCCGCTCTGCAGCCTGACCTGGACGGCGCCGAACGCACCCGCCGCATCCATGCCCTGGCCGACCAGGTGGGGCTGCGGCGCGACGCCCTGGCGCGCTTTCCGCACGAGTTTTCGGGCGGCCAGCGCCAGCGCATCGCCATCGCCCGCGCTCTCGCGGTGCAGCCGCGACTGATCGTCTGCGATGAGCCGACCTCGGCGCTGGACGTGTCGGTGCAGGCGCAGATCCTCAACCTGCTGCGCGAACTGCAACGCGAGCTGGGGGTGTCGTACCTCTTCATCACCCACAACATGGGCGTGGTGGCCTACATCGCCGACCGCATTGCGGTGATGCGCAATGGCCGGATCGAGGAGCAGGGGCCGTGCAGCGAGGTCTTGGCGAACCCGCAGCAGGACTACACGCGGCAGTTGCTGGCGGCGGTACCGCAATTGGTGCATCGCTGACGCACACCGCCAGCGGGGTGGCCCGCCGAAACCGCCGTGTCGCGGGCTGTCAGACCCCCGAACCGAGCGTGACAAAAGACCGACTGGCCTCTGCTGCTGTTGTGCTGAGCCAACGACGATTGGCCGAATCCGGCGGGTCTCGTCCAAGACATACCCTGAGCGCGCAGGGGTCGGCTGGCCGGCAACGGGGCGGGGCCGGCTGTTTCCCCCTGGCTTGCTGGAAAGAAGCCCCGTCCTGAGTACAAGAATCAGGGGTTACCCGTAGATCGTTTGAATTTTGCTTCCCGCAACAATCGAGTCACGAGCCATGTCGTGGCACGGGGTATGAGCGCACCTTTTTGGTCAGGGTCGTGCACGGCGGCTGTCTTGGTTTTTTCTCAGGCATTCCTTCTTCCTTAAGGAGTCAGGTTCACATGTTCAAACGAACGAAAGTCTGCACCGGCGTGCTGGTGGCACTCGGCGGCGCCCTGCTGCTGACGTCGGCACCGGTCTACGCACAGACCGCGGAGCGCGTCGAGATCACCGGTTCGCGCATCCGCACCCTGGGCGCTGTTTCCAACAGCCCCATTTCCAGCGTCAATGCCGAGGAACTGAACGTCACCCAGCCGATCGCGGTCGAAGAAGTCATCCGCAGCCTGCCCGCCACGTCGCCGGCCATCGGCAACAACGTGAACAACGGTTCGGGCGGTGGCGCCACCATCCAGCTGCGCAACTTCGGCACCAACCGTACTCTGGTGCTGGTCAATGGTCGCCGCATGGTGCCGTTCAACCTGGCCGGCGTGGTCGACACGAACTCCATTCCCATCTCGCTGCTCGAGCGCGTTGACATCGTCACCGGCGGTGCATCGGCCGTGTACGGCGCCGACGCCGTGTCGGGTGTCGTGAACTTCGTGCTGCGCAAGAACTTCAAGGGCGTCGAAGCCTCGACCCAGTACGGCGTGTCCGAAGAAGGCGATGCCAAGCGCTATCGCAGCGACCTGACCCTGGGCGCCGGCTTCGCCGACGGCAAGGGCAACGTCGCACTGAGCGTGGGCACGGCACGCACCAAGCCGCTGACGCAAGGCGAGCGGCCTTTCAGCGTGTTCTCGATCGACTCCGCCTCCGGCGGCCCCGGCGGCTCGGGCACCACCGTGCCGGCCGCATTCACTGTCACGGCACCGTCGGACCTGACCGCCGCCCAGTGGACGGCCCGCGGCCTGAGCGGCGCGCGCCAGATCAACCCGGCCACGGGAACGCTGACTTCACCGGTCACGCCGTTCAACTTCAATCCGCCGAACTACTTCATCACGCCGCTGGAGCGCACCCAGATCACCGCGCTGGGCGAGTACAGCATCAACGACAACGTGCAGGTCTATGCCGACCTGTTCTACACGCGGTCGAAGGTCGAGCTGAACCTGGCCAGCACCGGTACGTTCAACAACGTGTACACGGTGCCGATCGGCAACCCGTTCATCCCGGCGGCGATGCGCACGCAGATCTGCAATGCGCTGGCGGGCACCAACCGTGCCATCACCAACTGCACGGTCGGCAGCACCGAAACCGTGTCGATGGCCATCAACCGCCGCATCACCGAGATCGGCCCGCGCATCAACGACTTCAACAACGAGACCTCGCAGTTCACGGTCGGCGCCAAGGGCACGCTGCCGGTGCTGGACACCTGGGGCTACGACGCCTACCTGACCAGCGGCCGCGCCTTCCAGGTCAGCTCGCGCGTGAACTGGGGTTCGCTGGCACGTTCGCGCCAGGCCCTCGACGCCGTCAGCACCACGGCCTGCCGCAGCACCGCCAACGGCTGCGTTCCGCTGAACGTGTTCGGCGCCGAAGGCAGCATCACCCCGGCGATGCTTCGCTTCTTCAACGTCGACGCCCTGCAGCAGCAGGAAGTCACGCAGAAGACCGCCGCGCTGTCGTTCTCGGGTGACCTGGGCCCCGTGAAGAGCCCGTTCGCCAAGGCGCCGGTGTCGTTGGCGCTGGGCGCCGAGATCCGTGAAGTCGTCGGCAGCAACAAGTCCGACGGTCCGTCGCAGATCCAGGGTGAAGTGCTGGGCACCGGCGCGCCGCTGCCCGACCGGATCGGCAAGCTGAAGCTGAACGAAGGCTTCATGGAAGCCATCGTGCCGGTGCTGTCCGACCTGCCGTTCGCCAAGAGCGTGAACCTCGAGCTCGGCTATCGCTACACCGAATTCGACAGCGGCCAGCGCAAGCAGAACTACAGCAGCTGGAAGTACGGCGGTGAATGGTCTCCGGTGTCCGGCCTGCGCCTGCGTGCCATGCAGCAGCGTGCCACCCGTGCGCCGAACGTGAACGAGCTTTACCAGCCGCAGGTCACCGGCCTGTCGAACCTGGCGGTGGACCCGTGTGCCGGTTCCGCCCCGACTGGCGCATTGGCAGCCCTGTGCGTGCAGACGGGCGTGCCCTCGAACCTGATCGGCGGCGTGCCGCAGCCCTCGGCCGGCCAGATCAACGTGCTGACCGGTGGCAACCCCAACCTGGGGCCTGAAGAAGCCGACACCACGACCGTCGGTTTCGTGTTCGAGCCGGCCGCCGTGCCGGGCCTGAGCCTGTCGGTCGACTACTACGCCATCGAGGTCACGAAGTCGGTGAGCTCGGCCACGGCCACGCAGATCATCAACGGCTGCTACCAGACCTCGTTCAACCCGGGTCTGAGCTTCAACACCTTGTGCGGCCTGATCCAGCGCAGCCCGGTCGATGGCACCTTCAACGGCGGCACCGCGCCGGGCATCGTCCTGGCGCAGTCGAACCTGGGCACCGACTGGGTCTCGGGCGTCGACGTGGAAGTGCGCTATCGCCTGCCGTTGCGCAACCTCGGCCTCGACCCGAAGTGGGGCCGTGTCGACCTGGCTCTGAGCGCCACGGAAACCACCAAGTACGAGTTCCTGACCATTCCTGGCACGCCGCTGCTGGACTGCCTGGGCTTCTACAGCACCAGCTGCAGCCCTAGCCCGAAGACCAAGTTCTCGCAGCGCGCGAACTGGAGCGTCGGCGACTGGACCTTCGGCTACAACTGGCGCTTCACCAGCAAGCTGATCGAGGAGCCGGGTGGCACGACCGTGTTCCAGCCCCAGTTCGCGACGATCAAGTCCTACAACCTGGTCGACGCCACGGTGGACTGGAACGCCACGAAGAACCTGAAGTTCAAGCTGTCGGTGGCCAACCTGTTCGACAAGAAGCCGCCTCTGACGGGCAGCACCATTGGCCAGACCAGCCAGAACAGCGGCAACACCTTCCCGTCGTACTACGACGTGGTGGGCCGCGCCTACACCCTGGGTGCGACGCTGAAGTTCTGATCGCGCTGCGGCGCGTCGGCACTCTGAGAGCGGGCTTCGGCCCGCTTTTTTTTTTCGCCTGCGCGCTGGTTTGGCGCAGTGGCGCAACAACCGCCCACCTGAGTGCCATGCCGATGGCAGCGATGCCGTGCGTTTTGGTGATGGATCAAGTACAAGTGGCGACGTCGCTGATATTCCACAGACAGAGCGGGGATTTTCTTCCGCCTGTCGCGTCGGTCTGTCGCGGTCGCGAGAGTCAGTCCCTTAGATAGCAAGACGCAGGAGTTCCAAACAATGCTTCGATTCAAACATCACAAGGCCCTACGCCTGACGGTCATCGCTGGCGCCATCGGCATGTGCCTCGGCGCAGGCCAGGTGCACGCCCAGACCAACGTCACCGGCAACATCTTCGGCCAGGTGCAGGCCGCGCCCGGCACTTCGGTGGTCATCGAGAACACCGGCACCGGCCAGAAGCGGACGCTGGTCCCCGATGCCTCCGGCCGCTTCACGGCCACGGCCCTGCCGGTCGGCATCTACCGCGCCACCCTGCTGCGAGACGGCAAGACGCTGAGCGTCAGTGACGGCATCCAGGTCAGCATCGGCCAAGGCAGCGAGGTCCTGTTCAGCACAGGAACCGGCGCGGCGCAGACGATCCAGATCACCGGCAGGATCGCCCAGCTCGACGTCTCGTCCACCAACAACGGCAGCACCCTCACGTCGAGGCAGCTCGACGCGCTGCCGGTGGCCCAGAACATCCAGGGCATCGTCCAGCTGGCCCCCAACACCACGCGTGCGGACTCTCGTTACCCAGGCGGAGCCAGCTTCGGCGGCGCGGCGCCTTCGGAGAACTCGTACTACATCAACGGCTTCCCGGTCACGAACCCGCTGAACCAGCTGGGTTCGACCGATCTGCCTTTTGGTGCCATTTCGCAGGCTCAGGTGCTGACCGGCGGCTTCGGTGTTGAGTTCGGCCGCTCGATCGGCGGCGTCGTCAACATCACCACCAAGAGCGGCACCAACACCTGGACTGGCGGCGTCAGCCTGAGCGTTGCACCGAACAGCCTGCGCTCCAAGAGCGACGACTTCTTCTACGCTGACACGGGTGCCTTCAAGGCGACCGACCCCAACCCGGCGCGCCGGACCGACGGCACCTTGTACCTCCGCCGCGGCGACAACACCCGCACCGAAACGACGCTGGGCGCCTACATCGGCGGCCCGATCATTGCGGACAAGTTGTTCATCTTTGCAGCGGTGGACCAGATCAAGGACGACCGCGGGCAGGTGATCGGCATCAGAACGGCGACCAACAACGCCACTTCAGGCTGGGCCGACCGCGACAACACCAACACCCGCTACTTCGCGAAACTCGACTGGAACATCACCAACGAGCACATCCTGGAGTTCTCGCTGATCGGCGACAAGCATGTGCAGGACGAAACGCGCCGTGGCTACAACTACGACACCGGTGCCATCGGTGACGCTGTCTCCTTGCGTGCGAAGTACACCAACCTGGCGGCCAACAACCTGGGGGTCGGCAGCGATGCACAGGTGCTGCGCTACACCGGCTATCTGACCCAGGATCTGACGATCACGGCACTGGCAGGGCGCAGCAAGTCAGACCACCTGAACAGTTTCGACGGCGGTCCGGCCGTTTCCAGCAACATCCGTCAGTCGAACGCGGCCGCGGCCAACCGCTTCCCTGGCTTCACCTACAACAGCCCATATGCCTTCGCTGGCGGCACGACCGTGCTCGCCCCTGGTTCGAAGGACGAAGTCGACGCACTGCGTTTCGACCTGGAATACAAGCTCGGCAATCACACGCTGCGGGCCGGTGTCGACGACGTGAAGCTGAAGTCGAAGGCAGCTGGCGAGGTCTATGCAGGCAATGGCTACTACCTGTATGCCAGCTCGACCAACGGCAACCTTCGCAACCCGGGCAGCACGCTCAGCTTGTTGCAGGGCAATGCGCTTTCAGCGCCGACAGGCAACCCCGCAGCACCGACGCGCTACTACTACGGCCGCGAGATCATCTTCAACACCGTCACCGATGCGCAGTCGACCCAGTCGGCACAGTACATCGAAGACCGTTGGCAGGTGACGAAGGACGTGATCGTGACCCCGGGTCTGCGCTTCGAGCAGTACAAGAACATCAACGGCGATGGCCAGACGTTCCTGAAGGTCGAGAACTCGGTGAACCCGCGCCTGGCGGTGGCCTGGGACGTGAACGGCGATGCATCGACCAAGGTCTTCGCGACCGCCGGGCGCTACGGGGTTCAGATCCCGACGCGTCTGGCAGTGCGCGGTGCCAGCCGATCCACCTTGACCTCGGACTGGTTCACCTACCGGGGCGTTGACGCGAATGGCGCGCCGACCGGGGTGGTGAAGCTGGGCACGCCGTTCTCGAACAACAACGAGTACGGGCAGGCCAAGGATCCGAACGTGGTCTCGGCCCAGGACATGAAGCCCAACAGCCAGGATGAGTTCACGATCGGTTTCGAGCGTGCGCTCAGCCCGGCGCTGAACGTCGGTGCCCGCGCCACCTATCGCCAGCTGGTGGCGACGATCGACGACCATTGCGACGCGCGCCCGTTCGTGAAGTTCGCAGCGGACAACAACATCAACACCGACAACTGGGCGGGCTATGGCTGCGCTTCGTTCAACCCGGGCAAGGCCAACACCTTCCTGGTGGACTATGCCGGCGACGGGAAGTACACGCGCGTGAACCTCAGCGCCGCGGACTTGGGTTTCGACAAGGCCAAGCGCACGTACATGGCGCTCGACTTCTTCGCCGAGCATCCGTTGAAGGACGGCTGGTACGGCAAGGTGACCTACACCTATGCGAAGAACAAGGGCAACACCGAAGGCCAGACCAATTCCGACCTGGGCCAGGCCGATGTCTCGCTGACCGTGAACTGGGACAACCCGGAACTGATGCAAGGTGGCTACGGCTACCTGCCGAACGACCGGCGCCACCAGATCAAGGCCTACGGCTTCTTGCGCGTGGCCCCGGGCCTGGACATCGGCGCCAACCTGCTGCTGGCTTCGGGTCGACCCAAGGGCTGCCTGGGTAACTACGAGGGAACGCCTGCCTTCGGCGAGAGCCTTGAAGACTACCTCGATGGCGGCAACAACTACGGCAACGACTACCGCTTCTGCCGGGTTGACGGCGCAACGACGGCCAGCTTCGTGCCGCGCGGCACGCTGGGCACCCTGCCTTGGGACACGCGTCTCGACATGAACCTGGTCTACCGGCCGTCGTTCGTGAAGGGCCTGACCGCGCGAGTCGACGTCTTCAACGTGTTCAACAAGCAGACCGTGCAGAACATCGACGAGCAGCAGCAGCCGGCCTTCGACGCGACCGGTACATCGGCCACCTACGGCCGTACGCTTTCGCTGACGACGGCACGTTCGGTGAAGCTCACCGTCGGGTACGAGTTCTAAGACCGGCACTGACATCCAGGGGCGCCACCGGCGCCCCTGGAAACGCAACCCCGCTATCCGTCCGCAGGACAGGTGGCGGGGTTTTTGTTGTCGGTCTATCCCCTGGTCGGAGGTGCCGCCCCAGGTGGCGCCGCAGCGTCTCATCTGAGCAACAGGCTGGGATTCTTCGAATGGGACCCTTCGATGTCGCCCCACAGAATCCGCCCACGCAAGCTACCGTGGGTTTCGCCGCGAGCCGTGAAGAGTGTTTTGGCGCGGATGTTGCTTACGGCCATCGGATTCAGTTTTCCCAATTGATCGGAGATCGCATGTTTCAGAGAACGAAGGTTTGTCGGGGTGTATTGGCCGTCCTCGGTGGCGGTCTGGTCATGGCAGGTTCGCCTGCCTTCGCGCAATCTTCGGAGCGGGTTGAGATCACCGGTTCGCGCATCAAGTCGATCGCCGCCGAAGGCGCCAGCCCGGTGGCAGTGCTCGGCGCTGCCGACATCAAGATCGACGGCGTTCGCAACGTCGAAAGCCTGCTGAACAACCTGCCCCAGGTCTTCGCCGACCAGGGCGGCAACGTCGTCAACGGCGCAACCGGCACTGCTTCCGTCAACCTTCGCGGCCTGGGCTCCGAACGCACGCTGGTGCTGATGAACGGCCGTCGTCTGCCCATGGGCAGTGCCAACACCACGTCGCCCGACTTGAACCAGATTCCCGCCGCCCTCATCCGCCGGGTTGAGGTGCTCACGGGTGGTGCGTCCGCGGTGTACGGTTCCGATGCCATCTCGGGCGTCGTGAACTTCATCATGAACGACAAATTCGAAGGCCTGCAGGTCGAACTGAACCACAGCTTCTACAACCACAAGCAGAAGAACCCGGCCGGCATCGCCGACATCGTGGCCGCGCGTGCCGCCACGAACCCGTCGCAATTCAAGGTGCCGGGCAACATCAATGCCGACGGCAAGGAAACCAACCTCAGCGTCCTGCTCGGCGGCAACTTCGCCGGCGACAAGGGCAATGCCACGGTCTTCCTGAACTACAAGAAAACCGATCCGCTGCTGCAGTCAGAGCGCGACTTCAGCGCTTGTTCGCTGGGCACTAACGCTGCAGGCGCCTTCGTCTGCGGCGGTTCGGGCACCAACGCCACCGGCCGCATTGGCGTGGGCGCAGGCTTCAACACGCTGTGGACGAACGCCGACACGAATGGCACGGCGCGCCGCTTCAACAACGCGCTGGACCAGTACAACTTCGGGCCGGTGAACTACTTCCAGCGGCCTTCGGAGCGTTACGGCTTCAACGCCTTCGTCAACTACCAGGTGGCCCAGTCCGCCAACGTCTACAGCGAACTGTCGTTCCACGACGACCTGACCGTGGCGCAGATCGCCCCGGGCGGCGCGTTCATCGACCTGTACTCGACGACCTTCGAGAACCCGCTGCTGTCGCAGAGCTGGCGCAACGCGCTGGGTCTGACGACACCAGGCCAGGAGGTTGAGTTCACGATGGGCCGGCGCAACGTCGAAGGCGGCGGCCGCCAGTCCGAGTACCGCAACAGCTCGTTCCGCACGCTCATCGGCGTGAAGGGCGACATCGGCAAGTTCAGCTACGACGTCTACAACATCGCGTCGCGGGTGATCTACAGCCAGAACGAAAACAACTACTTCCTCACATCGCGCATCAAGAATGCGATGGACGTGGTCAATGTCAACGGCGTGGCCACCTGCCGTTCGGTCGTGACCGGCACCGACCCGGCTTGCGTTCCGTACAACATCTGGAAGCTGGGCGGCGTGACCCAGGCAGCGCTCGACTACCTGCAGACGCCGGGCTTCCGCAAGGGCTCGACCGAGCTGAACATGCAGGGCGCCACCCTGTCGACCGACCTCGGCGAGTACGGCATCAAGCTGCCGGGCGCCAAGCAAGGCGTTGGCGTCGTGTTCGGCCTGGAGCACCGCAAGGAAGCGCTGTCGCTGGCCACCGACGCCGCCACCCAGGCGGGTGAGCTCTCGGGCTCGGGTGGCCCGACGCCTCCGCTGAGCGGCAGCTTCTCGGTCAACGAAGTGTTCGGCGAAGTGCGCATCCCCATCCTGGAAGGTGTGCCGTTTGCCGATTCGCTGATCGTCAACGGCAGCTATCGCCACGCTTCGTACAACACCGACGTGTCGACCGACACCTACGGTCTGGGTGTCGAATGGGCGCCGATCAAGGCGGTGAAGCTGCGTGCCAGCTACCAGTCGGCGGCGCGTGCGCCGAACCTGATCGAGCTGTTCCAGGCCCAGGGCTCGAACCTGTACGACCTGAATGCCGACCCCTGCAGCGGCCCGACTCCGGAAGCGACGCTGGCGGAATGCCTTCGCACTGGCCTGCCGGCAGCGCTGTACGGCACCGACCTGGACAGCCCGGCCGGACAGTACAACTTCCTGCAGGGTGGCAATCCGAACCTCCAACCGGAGAAATCGAAGAGCTTGACGATCGGGGTAGTGTTGCAGCCGATCCGCGACCTGAGCGTCAGCCTCGACTATTTCGACATCGATGTCGATAACACGATCGGTATCATTCCTGCCGCGACGACGCTGGACCAGTGCCTGAAGACCGGCAACCCGACCTTCTGCAGCCTGATCACGCGCGACCGTGCCGGCACCTTGTGGCTGCTGCCTGAATCGCAGATTGTTGCGACCAATCAGAACATCGGTGGTACCGGCACGAAGGGCTGGGACATCGGGCTCAACTACGGCATGAGCCTCGGCGGCATGGGCCGGCTGGGTGTGAACTTCCTGGGTACGAAGCTGTCGGAGCTGACCGTCGAGGAAATCAAGGGCCTCGGCACCTATGACTGCGTGGGTCTATACGGCCTGAACAAGTGCGATGCGCCGAACCCGGAATGGCGCCACAAGCTGCGTGCCAGCTGGGCCACCCCGTGGGATGTGGACCTGGCCGTCACCTGGCGCCACATGGCCAAGGTCACCATCCAGGAGTCGAGCAACCAGGAGCTGCTGGCCGGTGGCTTCGTTGAAGTCAACCGCACGCTGGCCAGCCAGAACTACCTGGACATCGCCGGCAGCTGGAAGGCCACCAAGGGCCTGACCATCGGCTTCGGCGTGAACAACCTGCTGGATCGCAGCCCGCCGGTGGTGGTGGTCGGTACCGGCCAGGGCAACGGCAACACCTTCCCGGGTGTGTACGATGCGCTGGGCCGCAAGGTCTTCCTGAACGGAACCTACAAGTTCTGACCCACGCGTCAGGCCAGTGTTAGGGCGACGGCGAGCATCTGCTCGCCGTCTTTCATTGGTCTGTCCGTTTTCCTCGAGAGGCCGTTTCCCATGTCAACTTCTGCACAGGCCGCTGAAGTGGAAGCCGCCGCGCAGCGTGCCATCCAGGCCATGCAGGCAGGCCGTGACGCCGATGCCCTGGCCGCCTGGGCACGCGTGGTTTCGCTGCAGCCCGATCATGCGGTGGGGCTCACCCAGCTGGGCCAGGCGGCCTTCAGGCAGGGCGACTTCCAGGCCGCGCAAACCGCTTTCCAGCGCGCCGCTGCGGCAGACGGCAAGAACCCGCGACAGTGGATCAACGTGGCACTGGCCAGCCAGCAGCTGAAGGACGAAGCGGCCGAAGAGAAGGCGCTGTTCCAGGCCCTGGCGGTGGACCCTTACGACCTGTTGGCGCTGGTGCTGCGCGGTTCGCTCTACGAGCGCCAGGGCAAGGCCAACCAGGCAGCTTCGGCCTACGGCGCCGCGGCGGCGGTTGCGCCCGACGCCGACCGCCTGAGCCCCGAACTGCGCCCCGCCGTGACGCACGCGATGAACTTCCGCGACCAGCACTACCGCGCGCTGGGTGAGCATGTCGATGCCTGCTTGGCGGACGCCTTCAAGCAGTGCGGCGAGCCGGGTCTCGATCGCTTCCGGCTTTCGGTCGACATCCTGCTCGGACGCAAGCAGCGCTTCGATTCGCAGCCGATGCGCTACTTCATGCCGCAGCTGCCGGCGCTGGAGTTCTTCCCGCGCGAGCAGTTTCCCTGGCTCGACGACGTCGAGGCAGCCACCGACAGCATCCGCGCCGAGTTTCTGGCCGCGGCTCAGGCCGACCAGGCAGGCACCGCCTTCGTGCCCTACATCACCTACAGCGCCGACCAGCCAGTGGCCCAGTGGAAGGAACTCAACCACTCGCCGCGCTGGAGCGTTCTGCACCTGGTGAAGGACGGCGTGCCGGTGCCCGAGAACGCCCTGCGCTGCCCGCAGACGATGGCGGTCTGGCAGAAGACGCCCTGGCCCGAGCAGGCCCACCGCACGCCCGTGGCGATGTTTTCACTGCTGAAGCCGCGCACGCGCATCCCGCCCCACGTGGGTGCGAGCAACTGCCGCCTGGTCGTGCACCTGCCGCTGATCGTGCCAGACGGGTGCAGCTTCCGCGTCGGCAACACCAGCCGCCAGTGGCGGCCCGGCCAGGCCTGGGTCTTCGACGACACGATCGAACACGAGGCCGCCAACGACAGCGATCAGCCCCGCGTGGTGTTCATCTTCGACACCTGGCACCCGCTGTTGAATGCGGCCGAACGGCGCATGATCACGGCACTGAATGCAGCCCTGAGCAGCTTCGGCAGCGACGGTACGCAAGGCTACGGCGCGTAGGCCCAGGCGCCTTGCCAGATGATCGATCCTTCGGCCAAATCCCATGTGCACATTCCTTGATGTCACCCGGCCGCGCCAGGCCCGGGGCCTGGTCCCTGCGGCCCTGTGCCTGGTCATGCTGCTGGCCTCGATGCCGGGCCAGGCCAGCGACGCAGCCATCCTCCGGTGCCGGGCCCTGGCTGCGCCGGCCGACAAGCTGGCCTGCTACGAGGCCATCGTGGTCGTGGGCGGCGAACGCAACGCCCCGGCGCCTGCCGCGCCGGCCGCCGAGGAATCGCGCTTCGGGCTCGAGAACAAGCTTGCGCCCGCACCGGCGGCTGTCATCCAGACGACGATTCCGGGGCTGTTCCGAGGCTGGGCACCCGGCGACGTTCTGCAGCTGGCCAACGGCCAGCGCTGGCAGATCAACGACGACAGCTATGGTGTGCTGACCGCAACGAACCCGAAGGTGAGCATCCGGCGCGGCATGCTGGGTGCCTTCTATCTCGAGATCGAAGGCACGAACCGGTCGCCGAAGGTTCGACGTCTGCCTTGAGGCCAGCACCATGGGCTTGAACGCCGGCGCCATTCGCAGCCTCGTCGAACGTGGCGTGGCGCAGTTGCAGTCGGGGCAGGCGCAAGCCGCGCGCGACACCTTCCTGCAGCTGGTGCGCGAAGGCCCGGGCCTGGCCGATGCCCACCTGGGCCTGGCGCAGGCTCACAAGCGGCTGGGCGAGCATGCCCAGGCCAGCGCCGCGCTGGATGCCGCGCTGGTGCTGCAACCCCGGCATATCGGTGCCCTGGTCCTGAAGGGAGACTGGCTCGAAGCCGCCGGTGCACAGACGGCTGCTTCGTTCTACCAGGCAGCCCTGAATTGCGCTGCGCAGCTCGAGGCCATTCCCAGGGACCTGCAGGCGGTCGTTGCCCGGGCCCAGGCCATGTGCGCGCGATATGCCCAGCACTTCGAGCAAGGCCTGCACGCCGATCTGGCAGTCGTCGGGAACGCCTGGGGCCCGCCATCGCCCCGCTTCGCCCGGTCGCTGAACCTGCTGACAGGCCGCGCCCGACACTACCTGTCGGCGCCGCGGCTGTTCCTGTTTCCAGAGCTGCCGACGATCCAGTTCTTCGACCGGGCGCTGTTCACCTGGATCGATCAACTCGAGGCCGCCACCGACAGCATCCGCGCCGAGATGATGCAGCTCACCGGTGAGGTCGGCAGCTTCCGCCCTTACATCGAGAGTGATCCTTCACGCCCGGCGCTGAACAAGGGCGGGCTCATCGACAACAGCGACTGGAGCGCCTGCTTCCTGTGGAAAAACGGGGTGCGCGTGGCCGCCCACGCCGACCGCTGCCCGGCGACCGAAGCGGTGCTGGCACAACTGCCGCTGGTGCGTATTCCCGGCCGCTCGCCTTCGGTGCTGTTTTCGCTGCTGCGCCCCGGCGCCCACATTCCGGCGCACCACGGCTTCGTCAATACCCGCCTTATCGTTCACCTGCCCCTGGTGGTGCCGGCGGGTTGCCGATTCCGGGTTGGCGACGAGACGCGCGAATGGGAGGAAGGCAAGGCCTGGCTCTTCGACGACACCATCGAGCATGAGGCCTGGAACACGAGCCAGCACAACCGGGTGGTGCTGATTCTCGAAGTGTGGCGCCCGGAGCTGACGGACAGCGAGCGTGCCTACGTGAGCGGCCTGTTCCAGTCCATCGAGCGCCAGCGCGGCGGCGTGGGCGACTGGGCCATTTGAACGGCCCTGGCGTGGCTGCGTGCTACTTCGGCGCCAGCCGGATGGCCCCGTCCAGCCGGATGACTTCGCCGTTGAGCATGTCGTTCTCGACGATGTGCTTCACCAGCTTGGCATAGTCGGCGGGGGTGCCCAGCCGGCTGGGGAAGGGCACGCTGGCGGCGAGCGCGTCCTGCACGTCCTGTGGCATGCCGAACATCATCGGCGTGCCGAAGATGCCCGGGGCGATGGTCATGTTGCGGATGCCGTTGCGCGCCAGGTCACGGGCAATCGGCAGGGTCATGCCGACGATGCCGCCCTTGCTGGCGCTGTAGGCGGCCTGGCCGATCTGGCCGTCGTAGGCGGCCACGCTGGCGGTGCTGATCATCACGCCACGTTCGCCAGTGGCCTCGGGCGCGTTCTTGGCCATGGCTTCTGCCGCCAGCCGGATCATGTTGAAGCTGCCCACCAGATTGACGCTGATGCACTTCGTGAAGCTCGCCAGAGGATGCGCGCCGTCGCGGCCGACGGTCTTCACCGCGGGCGCGATGCCGGCGCAGTTGACCAGCCCCATCAGCTTGCCGAGCGCCAGCGCCGCGGCCACGGCGGCCTGGCCGTCGGCTTCCTGGCTGACGTCGCACTTGACGAAGACGCCGCCGATCTCGGCCGCGATGGCGGCGCCGCGTTCGGCCTGCAGGTCGGCAACCACGACCTTGGCGCCGTTGGCCGCCAGCATGCGGGCGGTGCCTTCACCCAGGCCCGAAGCGCCGCCGGTGACGATGAAAACCTTGCCTGCGATGTCCATGCCTTGCTCTCCTGAATCCGGGCGCTTCAGCCTGCCAGCGCCGCCATGACTCTGGCGGTGATGTCTTCGACGCTGCCGCTGCCGCTGATGCGGGCGCAGCGCGGTGCCTGGGCGTCGCCCGAAGCGGCCCATTGCGCGTAGTACGCCACCAGCGGGCGTGTCTGCTGTTCGTACACGTCCAGTCGCTTGCGCACCGTGGCTTCCTTGTCGTCGTCGCGCTGGATCAGAGCTTCACCGGTCACGTCGTCGATGCCGGCCACCTTCGGCGGCTTGAACTTCACGTGGTAGCTGCGGCCCGAAGCGATGTGGAACAGGCGCCCGCTCATGCGTTCGATGATGGCGTCGAAGGGCACGTCGATCTCGAGCACGACGTCGAGCTTCACGCCAGCCTGCTTCATCGCATCGGCCTGAGGAATGGTGCGCGGGAAGCCGTCGAACAGGAAGCCGTTGGCGCAGTCGGGCTGGGTGATGCGTTCCTTGACCAGGCCGATGATGATCTCGTCGCTGACCAGGCCGCCGGCGTCCATCACCTGCTTGGCCGCCATGCCCAGCGGCGTGCCCGCCTTCACGGCGGCGCGCAGCATGTCGCCGGTGCTGATCTGCGGGATACCGAACTTCTGGCAGATGAACGTGGCCTGCGTGCCTTTGCCGGCCCCCGGGGCGCCCAGAAGAATCAATCGCATGGAATCCTCGCGTGTCTCGTTGTTGGGGCGCGCGCGGATGTCATCTCGCCGGCACGCTCATGTCTCGATCGAGAATAGCATGCACTCCCTCGCATGAAGCTGACGCTGGAGGTGGCTCAGGGGCCTGGCGCGACAGGGGTTTTCGCGAACACGGCACGCACCCGGGCCAGGTCCTCGGGGGTGTCGACGCCGGCCCCCGGGGCTTCCGCGGCAAGGCATACGGCAATGCGGTGGCCATGCCACAGCACCCGCAGTTGCTCGAGCGATTCGAGCTGTTCCAGCGGTGCCGGCGGCAGCGCCGGAAAGCCACGCAGGAAGCCCGCGCGATAGCCATACAGCCCGATGTGGCGCAGCGGCCGTGGCTGCGGCAGGGCCGTCACGCCCAGGGCATTGCCGTCACGCCACCACGGCACCGGTGCCCGCGTGAAGTAGAGCGCGCGGTCGGCGGCATCGAGCACCACTTTCACGACATGGGGGCTGGTGAAATCGGCCAGGCTGTCGATGGCGTGGGCGGCGGTGCTCATCACGCAGTCGGGGCGGGTGCTCAGCAGTTCGGCACAGCGGCGTACCAGCGCCGGGTCGATCAGCGGTTCGTCGCCCTGCACATTGACGACGACATCGTCACCGTCCAGGCCCAGCAGGGCGCAGGCTTCGGCAAGGCGGTCGCTGCCACTCAGGTGGTCGGTTCGGGTCAGCACGGCCTGCACGCCGGCCTGTTTACAGGCACGCACGATGCGCAGGTCGTCGGCCGCAACCACCACCCGCGCCGCGCCGCTGGCCGCGGCCTGCTGGGCCACGCGGACCACCATCGGCTGGCCGGCGATGTCGGCCAGCGGTTTGTCCGGCAGGCGCGTGGAGGCCAGGCGCGCCGGGATCAGCACGCTGAAGTTCACGCTTGCCCCGGGGTTCCCGTGCTGGCTGGGGTCGTGGTTGCGGGGCTGGGCCCGTCGAGACTTCGCGCTTCGCTTTCCAGCATGACCGGAATGCCATCGCGCAGCGGAAAGGCCAGCCGGTCGGCCGGGCAGGCCAGTTCGGTGGGGCGCATGTTGTCGTCCCGGTGCAGGGTCAGCGGGCCCTTGCACACGGGGCAGACCAGCAGGTCGATGAGGCGGTGGTCCAGGCTCATGGGGGCAGTGTGGGGGCAGGTTGGCCGTGGGCTTGGCTGGCAGGGGCCGCGCCGCGCAGAAGCCGCGACAGCTCGGCCACCCAGGCGGCAGGCAAAGCCAAGTCTAGCCCTACCACCCAGACACGGACAGCACCCAGCGCATCGGGTGGCAGCTTGACGGCGTCTTTTTCGGTCGTGATGACGTCGGTGGCCTCGGCGGGCCACGGCCATGGCGCGCCGCCGCCATAGCGTGCGTGGTCGGGCTGCGGCAGACGCTCGAACGCCAGGCCTTCGTCTTCGAGCATCGCGAAGAACTTTTCCGGGCTGGCCAGGCCGGCCAGCGCCCAGAGCGGCCGGCCGCGCAGCTGCTGCAGCGGCCGCGCCTGCGAGCCGTCGCCGCGCCACCAGGCCGCCAGCGGCACGGCGCCACCCAGCCGCCGGTGCACCCGTGTAGCCGGCTGCAAAGGCGCCGCGGTGGCGCCACTGAACAGCACGCGCATCTGGGGCGACAGGGCTGCCGGAAGTGGTTCACGCAGTGGCCCTGCCGGCAGCAGCAGGCCATTGCCAATGCCGCGTTCGTCGAATACCAGCACTTCGGCAGCGCGCGCCAGGGCGCGGTGCTGCAGGCCGTCGTCGGCCACCAGCACGTCCACCTCTGGGTGCTGCTGGCACAGCGCCCGGGCCGCCGCCAGGCGCATCCTGGCCACGACCACCGGCACGCCCGTGCGGCGGCGAATGAGCAGGGGCTCGTCGCCGACCTGGGCCGGGTCGCTGCTCGCCGAGACCTCCAGCGGCGACTGGGTGCCGGTGGTTTCATCGCGGCCATAGCCACGCGAGATCACGCCGGGATGCCAGCCCGCCTCACGCAGCGCCTGCACCAGGGCCATGACGACCGGCGTCTTGCCGGCCCCGCCCACCACCAGGTTGCCCACCACCACCACCGGCACGGGCGTGGGTGGCGCAGGTGGCTGCCGGCGCTGCCAGCGCCGCAGCAGCAGGGCATACAGCGTCGCCAGCGGCATGAGCAAGCGCGCCAGCCAGCTGCGGCGTGGCTGCCACCAATGGCGGGCCAGCAGGGCCTCGGTGCGTGCAGCGAGGGTGGGCCTGCGCCTGGGGGCCAGGGGCATGGCCAGGGCGGAAGTGGCTAGCGCGGCGCAGCAGCGCCGGTCTGGGCGGCAAACGTCAGCTTGGCCAGGCCGGCGCGGCGGGACGCGTCGAGCACGTTGATGACGGCCTGGTGGGCCGCCAGCGCGTCGGCCGAGACCACGACCACGGTATCGCTGCGGCCGCCCGAGGCGGCGGCGATTTCGAGGGTGAGCGTCTCGACGCTGCGGCCGTCCACCGGCTTCTGGTTGACGGCGTAGCGGCCATCGGCCGCCACCGCCACCACCACCTCGAACGGCCGCTCGCGCAGCTTGTCGGCTTCGGCCGACGGCAGGTTCACCTGCAATTCGGTGAACTTCGAGTAGGTGGTCGACAACATCAGGAAGATGAGCACGACCAGCAGCACGTCGATGAACGGGATCAGGTTGATCTCGGGTTCCTCGGGTCGGCGGCGGCTGAATCTCATGGCAGCGGACCGTTCAGGACTTGACGGCAAAACGCATCAGGTGCGGCACCAGGCGTTCGCAGGCCAGCTCGAGTTCGAGCTGGAATTCGTCGACGCGGCCGCGGAAGTAGCGGTAGAACATCAGCGCCGGAATGGCCACGATCAGGCCGAACGCGGTGTTGTACAGCGCCACCGAAATGCCATGGGCCAGGGCCTGTGGATTGCCACCCGAGCCGCCGGTGGGCGCCTGCGAACCGAAGATCTCGATCATGCCCACGACCGTGCCCAGCAGGCCCAGCAGTGGCGCCGCTGCAGCGATGGTGCCCAGCGTGTTCAGGTAACGCTCCAGGCCGTGCACGGCCTTGCGGCCGGCGTTTTCGAACGACTGGCGCAGCGCAGTTTCGGTGAGGCGGGGCTCGGCGATCACCGTGTGCAGGCCGGCGGCGAGCACGCTGCCGAGCACCGAGTTGTCGGCCAGCTTCACGACCACGTCGTTGCCCGGCAGGCTGGTGCGCGTGACCCCCAGCACTTCGTCGATCAAGGTGTCGGGCGCCACGCGGCTGGTGCGCAGCTGCAGGAAGCGTTCGATGACCAGTGCCAGCGCCACGACCGAGCACGCGATCAGTGGCCAGATCGGCCAACCGGCCGCTTGTATGATGGAAAACACGGGTGGTTTCGTGGCGCCGTGGCGGCCGTTTCAACGGTGGGTTTTGCAGGGTGTGGCGGCTTCCAGGCGCGCCGCCACCCTGGACGCGGCGGATTATGTCCGATGGCCATCGCTGCGCACGGGCCTGTTCGCTGCTGGTGCGCCAGCGCCCACCTGCTTGTCCACTGAAACTGTGGACAACTGTGTGGGTAATTTCCCGCGGCTGCGCTGCAGGCCGCGCCGATACACGCCCTGGCCTGTTTTGCTGAAATTTTGGGCACGCTTTTTCTGATGCGAATCAAGTACTTGCACATATTTGACGGTTTCATGACGGCGTCTGCCTGCGCGATCGCGTGCAATGGCGCGGTTGTGGAGTTCCCGACCCGCGCCATTGCTGGCGAAACCGGTGGTTGAGCCCGCAGCGGCCCCAATTCCGGGCGCTTTGGCGGCGCCGCGTGCGCCCTGGGGCGTTTCCGCGCTGTTGCTGGCCACGAGCGACGCGCTGGCGGCGCGCTTTGGTGCCGTGGCCGTGCGCGGCGAACTCTCCGGCCTGGTGCGTGCTGCCAGCGGCCACTGTTACTTCACCTTGAAGGACGCTGGCGGTGCGGGCGGCGTGCTGCGCTGTGCGATGTTCCGCCGTGCCGCCAGCCTGCTGGACTTCCAGCCCGCCGACGGCCAGCAGGTGGACGTGCGCGGCCGCCTGGGCGTGTACGAAGCCCGGGGTGAACTGCAGCTGGTGGTCGAGAGCATGCAGCGCGTCGGCGCCGGCAGCCTGTACGAGGAATTCCTGCGCCTGCGCGCCAGGTTGCAGGGCCTGGGCTTGTTCGACAGCGCGCGCAAGCGGCCGATCAGCGCCTTCCCGCGGGCGGTCGGGGTGGTGACCTCGCTGGGCGCGGCGGCGCTGCGCGACGTGCTCACCACCTTGCAGCGGCGCGCGCCGCACCTGCACGTGGTGCTCTACCCGAGCCCGGTGCAGGGCGTGGAAGCGCCGGCAGCGCTGGTGGCCGCGCTGCAGGAAGCCGGCCGCCGCGCCGAGGTCGACACCCTGCTGCTGGTGCGCGGCGGCGGTGCGCTCGAAGACCTGTGGGCCTTCAACGACGAGCGTGTCGTGCGCGCCGTGGCCGCCTGCCCGCTGCCGGTGGTGTGCGGCGTCGGCCACGAGACGGACATCACGCTGTGCGATCTGGCGGCCGACCTGCGCGCGCCCACCCCGACGGCTGCGGCCGAACTGGCTGCGCCCCTGCGCGACGAAGCACTGGCCCTGCTGCAGGCACGCCAGGCGGCACTGCAGCGCGCCACGCAGCGTGCCTTGCAGCAGCAGGCGCAGCGTGTCGACACGCTGGGCCTGCGTCTGGGCCAGCCCGGCCGGGTGCTGTGGGGCCAGGCCGAACGGCTGAACGCGCTGCAGCAGCGCCTGCGGCAGGCCCTGCTGCAGCGCCAGGCGCGCCAGGCGCTGGAGCCCGGCCAGCGCGCGCAACGCATGGCGCAGGCAGTGCGCCAGCAGTTGTCGCGCGCGCTGCTGCGGCTGGACGCCGCCGAACAGCGCCTGCATGCGCTCAACCCGGCGCGGGTGCTGCAGCGCGGCTACGCCTGGGTCGAAGGTGAAGACGGCCGACCGGTGGTTTCGGTTCATGCGCTGCAGCCCGGGCAGGCGGTGCACGCCGTATGGGCCGACGGCCGCGCCGGCCTGCAGGTGCAGACCGTGGAACCCCTGTTGCCGTCTGCATGAAGGGGCGCCTGCCTACAATCGCCGACGCCATTGGCCGCTACCCTGGCTGGCCCTGAATTCACCACCAAACCCACCAAGGAAACCACCATGGAACACACCCTGCCCGCCCTGCCGTACGCGATCGATGCCCTGGCCCCGTTCTACAGCCAGGAAACCCTCGAGTTCCACCATGGCAAGCACCACAACGCCTACGTGGTCAACCTCAACAACCTGCAGAAGGGCACCGAGTTCGAAGCCCTGTCGCTGGAAGAGATCGTCAAGAAGGCCAGCGGCGGCATCTACAACAACGCCGCGCAAATCTGGAACCACACCTTCTTCTGGCACTGCATGAAGCCCAGTGGCGGTGGCGAACCCACGGGCGCACTGGCAGCCGCCATCACCGCCAAGTGGGGCAGCTACGCCGCCTTCAAGGAAGCCTTCGTGAAGAGTGCCGTGGGCAACTTCGGCAGCGGCTGGACCTGGCTCGTGAAGAAGGCCGACGGCAGCGTCGACATCGTCAACACCGGTGCCGCCGGCACGCCGCTGACCACCGGCGACAAGGCACTGCTGACGGTGGACGTGTGGGAACACGCCTACTACATCGACTACCGCAACGCCCGTCCGAAGTTTGTCGAGACCTTCCTCGACAAGCTCGTGAACTGGGACTTCGCGGCGAAGAACTACGCCTGACGAATGGCTGGCGCGGCCGGCACGTTCACTTCGCCGTGAACGGCTTGCCGCGCAGCTGGAAGCCGGCCTGGATGCCGCGCTTGGCAAACCAGCCCTGACGCATTTCCAGCGCGAAGCGGGCCGGCCTGGACGAGCAATGTGACTGTTCCGACCGCGGCGCCATGTCGGCCAGGTTGATGATGGTGCCGTCTGCCGCCAGGTAGGCGATGGTCAGCGGGATGAGGGTGTTCTTCATCCAGAAGCAGCGCACCTGATCGTCGTCGTTGACGAAGAGCATGCCCTCGTTGCCGGGCATTTCCGTACGCCACATCATGCCGGTGGCCTGCTGCTCCGGCGTCACCGCCAGTTCGGCCTGGATGAGGTGCATGCCCGCCGTGATGGTGGTGGTGGGAAGGCGCGGCTGGGGGGCGGTCTGGGCTTGCGCCGTGCCCTGCGCCAGCTGCAGGCAGGCTGCGGCCAGCCAGGAAAGTGCCAGACTTCGCGCAAAGCGCAATTTGATTTGAATCATGGGCGGCTTCGTCATCGTCCCCTAGATTATCGGTTGCGTGGCGAGGGGCGGGTTTTCATCTGCTCGAAGTACCTCGCGCGCCGTTGTACCCATGAGCGTCCTCGCCAACCCCCAAGACCTGCCTCCCCCTGTCGCACCCACCGCTCCGGTCATCCCGGTCCCGGCGGCCGTGTTGGCCGGTGTCGATGACGCCGTCGAGCAGACGCGCTTCACGCGCTGGGTGGTCGGCCCGCAGGGCGAACGACTCGGTGAATCGGCCCTGCAGCTTTCCGGCATGTACTGTGCCGCCTGCGCTGGCCTGATCGAGCAGGCCGTGGCCGCCGTGCCCGGCGTGCACAGTGTCCAGGTGGGCGCCGCTGCCCAGCGCGCCACGGTGCGCTGGGACCCGGCGCGGACCCAGCCGTCGGCGCTGATCCAGGCCATCCGCGGCGCCGGCTACGGCGCCGTGCCCGATGCCGCCGCACCCGCCAGGCAGCAGCGCCGCGATGAACACCGCACCGCACTCTGGCGCCTGTTCGTTGCCAGCTTCTGTGCCATGCAGGTGATGATGATGGCCACGCCCAGCTATGTGGCAGGGCCGGGCGAACTGGCCGATGACCTGCGCCAGTTGCTGAACTGGGGCTGCTGGCTGATGTCGCTGCCGGTGATGGCGTTTTCGGCCGGGCCGTTCTTCGCCAGTGCCTGGCGCAGCCTGCGCGCGCGCCGCATCGGCATGGACGTGCCGGTGTCGGTGGCCCTGCTGATCACCTTCGTGGCCAGCACCGGCGCCACTTTCGACCCGACGGGCCCGTTCGGCCACGAGGTCTACTTCGATTCCTTGACGATGTTCGTCAGCTTCCTGCTTGGCGCTCGTTATCTGGAACTGCGCGCCCGCCATCGCGCGGCCGAAACGCTGGAAGCCTCGCTGTCGGGCCTGCCCGAAATGGCCGTGCGCGTGGCCGCAGACGGCACGCTGGAAAGCGTGAACGTGCACCGCCTGCGCCCCGGTGACGAAGTGCGTGTGCCGGTGGGCCAGGCTTTCCCTGCCGATGGCACGCTGCTGGCCGGCACCACGCAGGCCGACGAGGCCCTGCTCAGCGGTGAGTCGGCTCCGGTCGACAAGGCCAGCGGCGCCGACCTCGTGGCCGGCAGCGTGAACCTGGGCAGCCCGGTGGCGATGCGCGTGCTGCGTGTCGGTGGCGACACCCGCTTGGAGGCCATCGTCTCGATGATGCGCAGCGCGATGAGCCAGCGCCCGGCATCGGCGGCACTGGCCGACCGCTGGGCCGGCCCTTTCTTGTGGGCGGTGTTGCTGCTGGCGGCAGGCGCGGCGGCAGTGTGGAGTGTCATCGACCCGAGCCGTGCCGTCTGGGTGGCAGTGGCCGTGCTCATCGTCACCTGCCCCTGCGCCCTGTCGCTGGCCGCACCGGCCGTGCTGGTGGCGGCGGCACGTGGCCTGGCACGCCATGGCGTGATGCTGCAGAAGCTGGACGCGCTGGAAGTGCTGGCACGGGTTCAGCACATCTTCTTCGACAAGACAGGCACCCTGTCCGAAACCCGCGTCCGCCTGGCTGGCACGGGCCTGACCGCGGCCGGCCAGGCCCTGCTGCACGACGAAGCCGGTGCGCTGGCGCAGGCCGCCAGCCTGGCCGGCTGGTCTGGCCACCCGGTGGCGGTGGCGCTGGCTGCGGCAGTGCCAGCAGCCGCCCGCGACTGGGCAGACATCAAGGAACACGCCGGCCAGGGGCTGCAGGCACGCGACGCCGAGGGCCGGGCCTGGCGGCTCGGCTCGGCCGCCTTTGTCGGCGGCATGACCGCCGGGGGTGACGCCACCGTCTGGCTGGGCTGCGATGGTCAGCCGCTGGCGGCCTTCGCACTGGCCGACCAGCCGCGACCCGGCGCCCATGAAGCCGTGCAGGCGCTGCGCCAGCAGGGTTTGCGTGTCACGCTCTTGTCCGGGGACACACCAGAGCGCGCGCGGGCGCTGGCCGAGGCCCTGGGTCTCGACGAGGTCGTGGCCGGCGCCTCGCCAGAAGCCAAGCTGGCGGTGGTGGCTGCAGCCCAGGCCCGTGGCGAATGTGTCGCGATGGTCGGCGACGGCATCAACGACGCGCCGGTGCTGGCGCGCGCCGATGTTTCCCTGGCGATGGGGCAGGGCGCCCTGGTGGCACGCAGCAGTGCCGACGCTGTGGTCATGTCCAACCGCGTGCAGGACATCGTTCATGCCCGCAGCCGGGCCCGCCACGCCATGCGCATCGTGCGCCAGAACCTGGTCTGGGCCGCGGCCTACAACGCCGTGTGCATTCCGCTGGCCCTCATCGGCTGGCTGCCGCCGTGGGCCGCGGGCCTGGGCATGGCGGCGAGTTCGATGCTGGTGATGTTGAACGCCCTGCGGGCGGCGCGTTAGGGCCATGTCACCCGGTCCATGACAGCCCCGTGAAATGGAAAGCCTGTACCTTCTGATCCCGCTCTCGGCTGGCCTCGTGCTGCTGATCCTGGCCGTGTTCGGCTGGGCCCTGAACCGTGGGCAATTCGAAGAACTGGAGCAGGAAGGCGAACGCATCCTGCAGACCGATGACCCGGCGCTTGACGTCGATCAAGCCCCGCCGCCTCGACAGCCCCAAGAATTCCAGAATCGGTCGTAGACCGTCCAAGACCTCGTTACCAGGAGAAGCCAGATGGCCGCAACAGCAGTAGCCAACAACCCACCAGCCAGACCCCAGGACATTGCCGGTACCGACGGTGTGTATACCGACACCGTCGTGCGCCTGTTTTCGCTGGCAGCGGTGCTGTGGGGCGTGGTGGGCATGCTCGTCGGCGTGATCATCGCGTCGCAGCTGGCCTGGCCGGAACTGAACCTGGGCATCCCCTGGTTGAGTTATGGCCGCCTGCGGCCGCTGCACACCAATGCCGTGATCTTCGCGTTCGGCGGCTGCGTGCTGTTTGCCACCAGCTATCACGTCGCGCAACGCACCTGCCAGACGCGGCTGTTCGCACCCAAGCTGGCGCTGTTCACCTTCTGGGGCTGGCAGCTCGTGATCCTGGCCGCGGCGGTCTCGCTGCCGCTGGGCATGACGCAAGGCAAGGAATACGCGGAACTCGAGTGGCCCATCGACCTGCTGATCGCGGTGGTGTGGGTGGCCTATGCCATCGTCTTCTTCGGCACGCTGGGCATCCGCAAGGTGCGCCACATCTATGTGGCCAACTGGTTCTTCGGCGCCTTCATCCTCGCGGTGGCGGTGCTGCACATCGTCAACAGCGCGGCCATTCCGGTGAGCATGTGGAAGAGCTACTCGGCCTACGCCGGCGTGCAGGACGCGATGATCCAGTGGTGGTACGGCCACAACGCGGTGGGCTTCTTCCTGACCGCGGGCTTCCTGGGCCTGATGTACTACTACATCCCGAAGCAGGCCGAGCGCCCGGTGTACAGCTACCGCCTGAGCATCGTCCACTTCTGGGCGCTGATCTTCACCTACATGTGGGCCGGCCCGCACCACCTGCACTACACCGCGCTGCCCGACTGGGCGCAGAGCGTGGGCATGGTCTTCAGCCTGGTGCTGCTGGCGCCCAGCTGGGGCGGCATGATCAACGGCATCATGACGCTCAGCGGTGCCTGGCACAAGCTGCGTGACGACCCCATCCTGAAGTTCCTGATCGTGAGCCTGTCGTTCTACGGCATGAGCACCTTCGAAGGCCCGATGATGTCGATCAAGACCGTCAACGCGCTGTCGCACTACACCGACTGGACGGTCGGCCACGTGCACAGCGGTGCGCTCGGCTGGGTCGGTTTCATCAGCATGGGTGCCCTGTACCACCTGATCCCGCGCCTGTACGGCAAGACCAAGATGCACAGCGTGCCGGCGATCGAGTTGCACTTCTGGATCGCGACCATCGGCATCGTGCTCTACATCGCCGCGATGTGGATTGCCGGCGTGATGCAGGGCCTGATGTGGCGCGCTGTCAACCCCGACGGCACGCTGGTCTACACCTTCGTCGAAAGCGTCAAGGCCACCTTCCCGTACTACGTGGTGCGCCTCCTGGGCGGCGTGCTGTACCTCTCGGGCATGCTGATCATGGCCTGGAACGTGGTGATGACGGTCAAGGGCGCCCGCGCCCAGCCCGTGCCCATCCCGCGTGTCGCCGCGGCCTACGCCTGAGTCGCCAGAAGAGTCTGAGAGGAAAACACCATGGCCCACGCCAAGCCCACAGGTCACGAGAAGATCGAGACCAACAACTTCCTGCTGATCGTCCTGATCATCATCGCCATCGCCATCGGCGGCCTGGTCGAGATCGTGCCGCTGTTCTTCCAGCGCTCGACCACGCAGCCGGTGGAGGGCCTGAAGCCCTACACCGCCTTGCAGCTGGCCGGGCGCGACGTCTACATCCGCGAAGGTTGCTACAACTGCCATTCGCAGATGGTTCGGCCCTTCCGTGCCGAAGCCCTGCGCTATGGTCAGCTTTCGCAAGCTGGCGAATTCGTCTATGACCACCCCTTCCAGTGGGGCAGCAAGCGCACCGGCCCCGACCTGCACCGCGTGGGCGGCAAGTTCAGCGACGACTGGCATCGACTGCATCTGATCAACCCCCGCGACCTGGTGCCCGAATCGAACATGCCGGCCTATCCGTGGCTGGACACCGCCCAGGTCAACGACAAGAGCATCGGCGACCACATGACCGGCTTGCGCCGTGTCGGCGTGCCGTATACCGACGCCGAGATCGCAGCTGCAGGTGGCGAGGTCAAGGGCAAGACCGAAATGCAGGCCCTGATCGCCTACCTGCAGGTGCTGGGCACGGCCCGGAAGTAAGAAGGAGCACGCAGATGGAATTCGACGTCAACACCCTGCGCGTGGCGGTCACCGTGGCCGGCTTGGTGCTGTTCTTGCTGCTGGTGGCGCGCACCTACAGCCGCAAGGCCCTGTCCGATCAGAAAGAGGCGGCGATGCTGCCCTTCATGGAAGAAAACCGGGAGAACGCGCGTGAGTGACTTCATCCACAACGGCTGGGCGATTTTTGTTGCCGCCGTCACCGTCGTCAGCCTGCTGGCCTGCCTGGCGCTGCTGATCGTCGCCAGCCGCCGCAAGGTCATGGCCGAGGACAACACCACCGGCCACGTCTGGGACGTCGACCTGGTGGAAATGAACAACCCGCTGCCACGCTGGTGGATGTGGCTGTTCGTGATGACCGTGGTCTTCGCGGCTGTCTACCTCGCCTTCTATCCCGGCCTGGGCAGCAACGCCGGCACCTTGAAGTGGTCCAGCCTGGGCCAGTACGAAGCCGAGCAGGCCAAGGCCCGCGAGGCCATGGTGCCGGTGTATGCCAAGTACGTGACGATGCCCGCCGAAGCCCTGGCCCAGGACGCCAAGGCGATGGGCATCGGCGAACGCCTGTATCTGAACAACTGCGCGCAATGCCACGGCAGCAGCGGCCGCGGCAGCAAGGGCTTCCCGAACCTCACCGACAACGACTGGCTCTACGGCGGCACGCACGACATCATCAAGACCACGCTGATCAACGGCCGCAACGGCAACATGCCGCCGATGGCCGCTGCCGTGGGCACGGCTGAAGACGTGCGCAATGTGGCGCAATACGTGCTGAGCCTTTCCGGCAGCCCGCACAACAGCGTGGCTGCGGAGCTGGGCAAGCCCAAGTTCGGGGTCTGCGCGGCCTGCCATGGCGCCGACGGCAAGGGCAACCAGGCGCTGGGCGCGCCCAACCTCACCGACAAGGTGTGGCTGCACGGCTGGGGCGAACAGGCCATCGTGCAGATCATCACCAACGGCAGGGTCAACCAGATGCCGGCACAGGCGGCCCGCCTGACGCCTGAGCAGATCCACGTGCTCGGGGCCTATGTGTGGAATCTGTCGCAGGGCACACGCGTGGCCACAGGCAACTGATTCGAGCCTGTCCCCCAACCCCCCATGCGAGCCCCGGAAACCACCCCTGCGCCGACGACCGAAGCGGTCGTCCACTTCTACAAGAGCGATGCCAAGATCTACGCCCGCGCCGTGTCGGGCTGGTTTGCGCGCTGGCGCTGGGTGGCGGTATGGTTCACGCAGATCCTCTTCTATGGCTTGGCCTGGCTGCCCTGGAACGGGCGTCAGGCGGTGCTGTTCGACCTGGGGGCGCGACGCTTCTATATCTTCGACCTGGTGCTTTACCCGCAGGACTTCATCTACCTGACGGGCCTGCTCGTCGTCGCGGCCTATTCGTTGTTCCTCTTCACCGCGGTGGCCGGGCGGCTGTGGTGCGGCTACGCCTGCCCGCAGACGGTCTACACCGAGATCTTCATGTGGGTGGAACGCCATACCGAAGGCGACCGCATGCAGCGCATGAAGCTCGACGCGGCGCCCTGGGGCCCGAACAAGCTGCTGCGCAAGGGCAGCAAGCAGTTCATCTGGCTGGCCATCGGGCTGTGGACCGGCTTCACCTTCGTCGGCTACTTCACGCCCATCCGCGAACTCTGGGCATCGGCGCTGACGCTCGGCTTCGGGCCCTGGGAAACCTTCTGGACCCTGTTCTACGGCTTCGCCACCTACGGCAACGCCGGCTGGATGCGCGAGCAGGTGTGCAAGTACATGTGCCCCTATGCGCGCTTCCAGGGTGCGATGTTCGACAAGGACACGCTGATCATCGGCTACGACACCAAGCGCGGCGAACCCCGTGGCACACGGGGCCGCAAGACTGATCTGGCCCAGGCCAATCTCGGTGCCTGCATCGACTGCGGGCTGTGCGTCCAGGTCTGCCCCACCGGCATCGACATCCGCAAGGGCCAGCAATACGAATGTATCGGCTGCGCTGCCTGCATCGATGTCTGCGACGGTGTGATGGACAAGATGCAGTACCCGCGTGGCCTGGTCCGCTACGACACCGAACGTGGCCTGGAGCAAGGGCTGGGCAAGGCGCAGCTGCTTGCGCGCATGTTCCGGCCACGGGTGCTGGTCTACACGATCGTTCTGTTCCTGATCCTGGCCGGGCTGGGCACGAGCCTGGCGCTGCGCTCGCCGTTCCGAGTCGACGTCGAACGCGACCGGGGGTCCATCGCCCGGCAGGTCGAGGACGGCTGGATCGAGAACGGCTACCGCATGCAGGTGATGAATGCCACCGAGCGCATGCAGAGCTACCGCATCGGCGTGGCCGGCCTGCCGGGCAGCGTCGTCGACTTGAAGGGCGAGGTGCGCGTGGGCCCGGCGGAAACGCGTTGGGTGCCCGTGGCCGTGCGCGTGCCGCCGGAACAGGCCGCGGCCCTGGGGTCTGGTTCGCACGCCATCGAATTCGTCGTGGAACGCCTGCCCGACAGCACGGCGGGCGATTCTTCGCGGGTGGTCAGCGAAAAGTCCACGTTCCTCCTGCCGCGCTGACGCGGTGGCGACGGTTCCATCTCTTCTTGAATTCTGGAGTCAGTTCCCAATGAAACCATCGAGCAAGACAGCGCCTCCGGCAGCCGGCCCCTGGTGGCGTGTGGGCATCATGTGGATGGTGATCGGCGGCCCGCTGGCCGTGGTGGTGGCGGGCTTTGCCACGCTGGCGATCGCGATCCTGAACCCCGACCCGGTCTATACGCTGGACTCACCCCGCACCGCTGCCGAGATGCCGGCCGTGCAAGGCCGCAACCACGCCGCCACGCCAAAACCCTGATGCAGGGGCGGCCGGCAGGCGGCTGAAGTCAGCAGCCGCTGCCGTTCACCAGCGCCTGCAGGCCTTCGGGCTTGAGCACGTGGATCTGGCGCTGCTTGACATCCAGCAGGCCGTCTTCCTGGAACTTCGAGAACGCCCGGCTCACGGTTTCGAGCTTCAGGCCCAGGTAGCTGCCGATTTCCTCGCGCGTCATTCGCAGCACCAGCGAACTGGCTGAATAGCCGCGTGTGCGCAGCCGTTGCGTCAGGTTCAGCAGGAAGGCGGCCAGGCGTTCTTCGGCGCGCATGCTGCCCAGCAGCAGCATCACGCCATGGTCGCGCACGATCTCGCGGCTCATGATGCGGTGGAAGTGGCGCTGCAGGTCGCTGAATTCGCGCGACAGGTCTTCCAGCTGATGGAAGGGAATCAGGCAGACCTGCGAGTCTTCCAGCGCAATCGCGTCGCAGGTGTGGCGGTCGGTGCCGATGCCGTCCAGGCCGAGCAGTTCACCGGCCATCTGGAAGCCGGTGACCTGGTCACGCCCGTCTTCTGAGGAGACGTTGGTCTTGAAGAAACCCGCGCGAATGGCATACAGCGCAGCGAAAGCGTCGCCCACGCGGAACAACGCCTCGCCGCGCGCCACGCTGCGCCGCGTGGCCACCATGCTGTCCAGGCGTTCCAGCTGGGCTTCGGACATGCCCAGCGGCAGGCACAGCTCACGCAGGTTGCAGCCGGAACAGGCCACCTTGAACGGCTCGATGCGGATCGGCACGTGACTGGTGGAGCAATGGGTTTCGCTCATCTTGGACACCCCTTGAATCAACGGCCGCAGTATGGCGCAACTGCCGCCGGGCTCCTGGCGGCCAGCCGTGGTGGCACTTGCTTGAGGGAGATCAAGGCCTGAAACCTGCGCTTGGGCACAGTGCGCACATGAACGCTGCCACCGCCCCTGCCCCCGTCGAGACCCCTCAGCTGAGCCTGGAGCAGTTGCGCCGGCTCGACGTCCCGGGGCCTCGGTACACCTCCTACCCCACCGCCGACCGCTTCGTCGAAGCCTTCGGCCACGAGGAGTACCGACGAGCGCTTCGACAGCGCGCGCAAGGCGCCGTGGTGGGTGGTGCCCTGCCGCTGTCGTTGTACGTGCACGTGCCGTTCTGCGAGTCGGTGTGCTACTACTGCGCCTGCAACAAGATCATCACCAAGCATCATTCCCGCGGCCGTGAATACCTGGACCTGCTGGCCCGGGAAATCGCGCTGCACGTGGCCGAACTGGGCACTGGACAGCATGTGTCGCAGCTGCACCTGGGTGGTGGCTCACCCACCTTCCTGGACGATGACGAGCTCAGCCACCTGATGGACATGATCCGGCAGTCGTTCCAGTTGTCGTCGATGGCCGAGGTGTCGATCGAGATCGACCCGCGCACCGCCAACCGCGCCCGGCTGCAGCATCTGCGTGGCCTGGGCTTCAACCGCGTGAGCTTCGGGGTGCAGGACTTCGACCCCGACGTGCAGCAGGCCGTCCATCGCGTGCAGTCCTTCGAGATGGTGCGCGACCTGGTGTCCGAGGCGCGGGCCCTGCGTTTCGACTCCATCAACGCCGACCTGATCTACGGCCTGCCGAAGCAGACCCCGGCCTCGTTCAACCGCACCATCGCGCAGGTGGCTGAACTGCGGCCGCACCGCATCGCGTTGTACGCCTATGCCCACCTGCCCGAACGCTTCAAGCCGCAGCGCCGCATTCATGCCGTCGACCTGCCTTCGCCGGAGGACCGCGTGGGCATGCTGGGGGCCGCGCTGGCCGGCTTCACGGCCCAGGGCTACAACTACATCGGCATGGACCACTTCGCCCTGCCTACCGACGCGCTGGCCGTAGCCAAGCGGCAGGGCCGGCTGCACCGCAACTTCCAGGGCTACAGCACCCAGCCCGAATGCGACCTCATCGGGCTGGGCGTGTCGTCGATCGGCCGCATCGGCGCCACCTACAGCCAGAACGCCAAGACCCTGCCTGAGTATCAGGACGCGCTCGAGCAGGGTCGCTTCCCCGTGGTGCGCGGCCTGGCACTGACGCGCGACGACGTCGTGCGCCGCGCCATCATCATGGCTCTGATGTGCCAGGGGCGGCTGGACTTCGAGTCGATCGAGCTGGCCCACCTCGTCGACATGCGCACGGCCTTTGCTGCAGAGCTCGCGCG
The DNA here is from genome assembly GCA_022842595.1 of Rubrivivax sp. Taxonomy (GTDB): domain Bacteria; phylum Pseudomonadota; class Gammaproteobacteria; order Burkholderiales; family Burkholderiaceae_C; genus Rubrivivax. Next base: position 188,071 of record JALHPF010000001.1, on the reverse strand, counting down.
CTTGCGCGAGATGGCCGCGATGGGCCTGGTGGAGGTGGGCGAAAGCGACATCCAGGTCACCCCATTGGGCTGGTACTTCGTGCGGGCGGTGGCCATGGTCTTCGACCGACATCTCCACGCTGACCAGGCGCGCGCGCGCTTCTCGCGCATCATCTAGGGCATGAACCACCTGCAAGGCCCGTGCTCGAACTGGCGCTGATCGGCAGCACCGCCCTGTTGGGCCTGGCTGGCATGGCCCACTGCACAGCCATGTGCGGTGCCGCCTGCACGGCCATCACGGCCGGGGGCGATGCGGGGGGCGCCACGGTGGCCAGCCGAACCTGGGGCTTTCATCTGGCGCGGGTGCTCAGCTATGCCGCCGGCGGTGCCGTGGCAGCGGGCAGCATGGCGGTGCTGGCGGGGTGGTCTCAGGCCAGCCCGGCGCTGCGGCCGTTCTGGACGCTGCTGCACGTGGCCGCGCTGGCGTTGGGCGTGTACCTGCTGTGGCGTGGCCAGCAGCCGGAATGGATGTCGGCCATCGGCCGCACCCAGCGCCCGCCAGCGCCAGCGGCCGGTGGCTGGCAGCGTGTGCAATTCCCGGTGAAGGCGGCCGTGGCCGGCAGCCTGTGGGTGGCCTGGCCCTGCGGCCTGCTGCAGTCGGCCCTGCTCGTGGCAGCCTTGGCCAACGGGCCGGCCGGCGGCGCCGCGGCGATGGCCGCCTTCGCCGTCACCTCGTCCGGCGGCCTGCTGCTGGCGCCCTGGGCCTGGCGGCGCTGGGCCGCCAACCCGGCGGCGCAGGTGCGGGCCGTGCGTCTGGCCGGCCTGATGCTGGTCGGGGCGTCGGCGTTTGCGCTGCTGCATGGGCTGTACCCGCCGTTTGCCGCCTTCTGCGCCACGCTGTAGCAGCGGCCAGTCTTAGCCCTGCTGTGTCAGGTCAGGGTAGGGCAGTGACTTAGAATTGAAGGGTTTTTCCCCCACTCACACTGATGGCTCGGCCATGCGGCGATGCGCCCCGGCAGCCCGGCTTAACGGAGTTTTGAATCCATGTACCAGCACATCCAGGTGCCCGCAGGCGGCGCGAAGATCACCGTCAACGCGGACTATTCGCTGAACGTTCCGGTCAACCCGATCATCCCGTTCATCGAGGGGGACGGCACCGGCATGGACATCACCCCGGTGATGCTGAAGGTCGTGGACGCGGCCGTGGCCAAGGCCTATGGCGGCAAGCGCAAGATCCACTGGATGGAGGTCTATGCCGGCGAGAAGAGCACCCGCATCTACGGCCCCGATGTCTGGCTGCCGGAAGAAACGCTGAAGGTCGTGCGCGAGTACGTCGTCTCGATCAAGGGCCCGCTGACCACGCCCGTGGGTGGCGGCATCCGCAGCCTGAACGTGGCGCTTCGCCAGGAGCTTGATCTCTACGTCTGCCTGCGCCCGATCCAGTACTTCAAGGGCGTGCCCAGCCCGGTGAAGGAACCCGAGAAGACCCACATGGTCATCTTCCGCGAGAACAGCGAGGACATCTACGCCGGCATCGAATTCGAAGCCGAGAGCGACAAGGCCAAGAAGATCATCAAGTTCCTGCAGGAAGAGATGGGCGTCAAGAAGATCCGCTTCCCGGACACCTCGGGCATCGGCATCAAGCCCGTCAGCCGTGAAGGCACCGAACGCCTGGTGCGCAAGGCCATCCAGTACGCGATCGACAACGACAAGCCCAGCGTGACGATCGTGCACAAGGGCAACATCATGAAGTTCACCGAAGGCGGCTTCCGCGACTGGGCCTACGCCCTGGCGCAGAAGGAGTTCGGCGCCCAGCTGATCGATGGCGGCCCGTGGTGCAAGTTCAAGAACCCGAAGACCGGCAAGGACATCGTCGTCAAGGACAGCATCGCCGACGCCTTCCTGCAGCAGATCCTGCTGCGCCCGGCCGAATACAGCGTCATCGCCACGCTGAACCTGAACGGCGACTACGTGTCCGACGCACTGGCGGCCCAGGTGGGCGGCATCGGCATCGCCCCGGGTGCGAACCTGAGCGACAGCGTCGCGATGTTCGAGGCGACCCACGGCACCGCGCCGAAATACGCCGGCAAGGACTACGTCAACCCCGGCTCGGAAATCCTCAGCGCCGAGATGATGCTGCGTCACATGGGCTGGGTCGAAGCCGCCGACCTGATCATCAGCAGCATGGAAAAGTCGATCGCCAGCAAGAAGGTGACCTACGACTTTGCGCGGCTGATGGAAGGCGCGACGCAGGTCAGCTGCTCGGGCTTCGGGCAGGTGATGATCGACCACATGTAAGCTGATTCAAGGGCGCCCGCAGGCGTTCTTCAGCCCCGCACCCCGCCCCGGATCGCGAAGACGCGACTGGGGCGTTTTTCATGGGTGCCGCCGCCGCCGCTGCCGCAGCCTTACAGAACATGCGGCGTTCGGCCGATATGGCAGACGATGCGGGCACGACCGCATACGCCATGCTGGACATCGACATCCTCACCACGTTCGTCACCTGCGGCGCTGCCTCCTGCGTTGCGGCGTTGATGACGAGACTGGTGCGTACCGACGACCCCGACCTGGTCTCGGCCTTGCGCATCAGCAGCGCCGGCTTCGCCGTGCTCGGGCTGTCGCTGCTGCAGTTGATCGGGGGCGTGCCCGGGCCAGCCTCGGCGCCGATGCTCGTGGCCATGCTCGGCTCTGCGCTGGGCATGGGGGTCATCGGCTGGGGCCTGTCACGGCTGGCCGGTCAGCGTGTACCGCCGGCGACGGTGGTCGCCTTGCTGGCCGCCGTGACGCTGGCACAGGCAGCAGCGGTGCTCGTCAGCCCCTGGGCGCTGGGCGTGGTCTACAGCGCCGGCATCACCTTCATGTGCCTGCTGACCACGATCGGCCTGCGCAGCTTCCTGCGACACCCACGCCACATTTCGGAAGGTATCCTGGGCTGGGCCATGGTGGGGTGCGTCCTGGCCTATGCCCTGCGCCTGGCCTTGACACTCGCGCACGAGGGGCCTGCCGCGGTGCACCACGTCTACGGGCCGCCGGCGGTGCTGCGCATGCTGGGCATCCTGTACAGCGTCATGCCGATCTTCATGGCCACGGTGCTGCTGAGCACGGTGAATGCCCGTCTTTCCGGGCAACTGGCGCTGCGGGCGATGACCGATGAGCTGACCGGCACGCTCAACCGCCGCGCGCTGCGCGACCAGGCGCCTGCTGTGATGGCGGCGGTACGCGCCCGCGGCGGCCACCTGGCCGTGATGATGCTGGACATCGACCACTTCAAGCACATCAACGACACACACGGGCACCTGGTCGGCGACGATGTGCTGCGTCAGCTGGTCCCAGTGATGCGCACGGTGCTGCGCCAGGACGCGCTGCTGACGCGTTTTGGCGGCGAGGAATTCGCCATGCTTGTTCCCGTGGCCAACCAGACCACGGGTGGGCGGGTCGCCGAACGGCTGCGGCTGGCCGTGGCCGACGCTGACTTCATTGCCGATGGCCAGCGGCTGGCCGTCACGGCCTCGCTGGGCCTGGCCATGCTGACCCCGGGTGAGACGCTGGACGCCGTGCTGCGGCGCGCAGACGAGGCCCTGTATCGCGCCAAACGCGCTGGCCGCAACCGCGTCAGCACCGCCAGCGGCTGACGGCCGCGAAAACGGCGTCGCGTCGGCGGGCCGGCCCAATGACCACCCGGGCGAGCCCGGGGCCGATGGCCCAGACCAACGGGCGCACGCGGACCTGGGCCCGAGCTCCGCCACCGAAGCCTGTGGCTTCGACACGGGCAACCGCCGCCAGTCGCTGGGCGTCGCCTTCTTCCATGACCTTGGCCCATCGGCTTGAATCGCGCTTTCTATTCGGTTCCGGTGCCTTGGGTGGCTGTGATCCGTGGTGATGTGCCCTTGCAGCCCAAGGCCTACCGGCGTGAGCGCTTGAGGTCACTTCTCGTTCAGTGGCCATCTGCTGACTGCATATGCATGTGCGAGAAGCTTCTTGGACATGCGATCTCGAGCGGCGTAGGGTCGGGGGACTTCATCACCCACCAGGAATCACCATGCCCAGCCTCCACCTCGGCGACACCGCCCCCGACTTCGAACAGGCTTCCAGCCTCGGCCCGATCAAGTTCCATGAATGGCTGGGCGACAGCTGGGGCGTGCTGTTCTCGCACCCCGCCGACTTCACCCCCGTGTGCACCACCGAACTGGGCCTGACGTCGAAGTTGAAGGACGAATTCGCCAGGCGCAACGTGAAGGTCATCGCGCTGTCGGTGGACAAGCTCGAATCGCACGGCCCGTGGATCGAGGACATCAACCGCACCCAGAACACGGTGGTGGGTTTCCCCATCATCGCCGACGCCGACCGCAGGGTCAGCGAGCTCTACGACCTGATCCACCCGAACGCCAGCGCCACGGCCACCGTTCGTTCGCTGTTCGTCATCGACCCGGCCAAGAAGGTGCGGTTGATCATCACCTACCCCGCCAGCACCGGGCGCAACTTCGACGAGATCCTGCGCGTGATCGACTCGCTGCAGCTCACCGACCACCACAGCGTGGCCACGCCGGGCAACTGGAAGCAGGGCGAGGACGTGGTGATCCTGCCGTCGATCCAGGACCCGGAGGTGATCAAGCAGAAGTTCCCGCTGGGGTACACCGCCGTCACGCCCTATTTGCGTCTGACGCCCCAGCCTGGAGCGAAGGCGGGCTGAAGCCCGCCCTCCGGACAATCGATTCAGACCTCGTTGCGCCGCACGACGAGTTCGGCCCAGCCGGTGGCCGGGTCGGCCTCGCGTGTGAACTGCCACGCGGGCAGCAGCGCCAGCAGCACTTCGGCCGTGGTGCGCACCACGCAGCCATAGCCGACATGGCCACCCAGCACGCGGCCTTCGGGCAGCGAGACGCTGGCATGCAGGTGCGAATGGCCTCCTGCAGGGCCCCGGCCCAGGCTGCCTGCCAGGGTCAGCAGTTCCACGTCTTCATCCAGCTGCAGCGTCTGCTCGGCACCGGCCAGCCGCAGCACCGTCGGGCGCAGGCTGCCCATGCCCGACAGCACGAAGCCCGCCTGCACACCCTGGGTTGCCAGGGTGTCTTCAAGCGCGCGGCGCAGGTCACAGCCGGGCCGCAGACGCATGGGGTGGATCAGCATGTCGATGGCTGTCCGCCGTCCAGCGCAACAGCAATTGCGAAACGCTTCGTGGTCATGATGGCAGGCCTCTCGAGATCTTCATCTGCGGCTGCTCTCGGGGTTTCGGCGTGGAGCAGCGGATTGTCGCCCGCAGGTCCAGTGGCTGCGGCCACCGACACCGGCGTTGCAGCCCATGGTGCGCAGCAGCCCTTCCGGGCTGCGGTGACCAGGGGCGCTTTTCGGGCGTGAGTTCGACATCGCCCTCCTGCATCGGCAGAACCCGTGTCGTCACGCCACCGCGTTGCTCAGCTTGAACACCCGCACCGTGTCGGCCAGTCGCGAGGCCTGCTCGCTCAGGCTGCTGGCGGCCGCCGCGCTCTGTTCCACCAGGGCCGCGTTCTGCTGCGTGGTGCGGTCGAGCTCGCTCACGGCCTGGCCCACCTGGCCGATGCCCTGCGACTGCTCGATGGTGGCGCTGGAAATGCGGCCGATCAGCGCACTGACATCCCGCACCTGGTTCACGATGCTGTCCATGGTCTTGCCGGCATCGGCGACCAGGCGGGTACCGTTCTCGACCTTCTCGGCACTGGCACCGATCAGCGTCTTGATCTCGCGCGCTGCGGTCGCCGAGCGTTGTGCCAGGTTGCGCACTTCCGAAGCGACGACGGCGAAGCCGCGGCCCTGCTCGCCAGCCCGTGCCGCCTCGACCGCCGCATTCAGCGCCAGGATGTTGGTCTGGAAGGCGATGCCGTCGATGGTGCCGATGATGTCGGCGATCTTGCGCGAGGACTGGGCAATGTCGTCCATCGTCTCGACGACCCGGCCGACCATCGTCCCGCCCTTCTCGGCCTCGGCCGACGCACTGCCGGCCATGCGGTTGGCCTGAGCGGCGGTGTCGGCATTGGCCTGCACCGTCTGCGACAGCTCCTCCATCGCCGAGGCGGTCTGCTGCAGATGGCTGGCTTGGACTTCGGTGCGCTGGCTCAAGTCGGTGTTGCCACTGGCGATCTCGTGCGAACCGGTGGCGATGGAGTCGGACGCGCCGCGGACTGCGCCCACCAGCCGCGCCAGGCTCTGCTGCATGGCGCCCAGCGATTCCAGCACGCTGCCTGACGGAGCCGCAGCAGCGCCCGGCACGAGGCTCAGGTCGCCTTGGGCGACGCGCTTGGCGGCATCGCCCAGCACTTGCGGCTCGGCGCCCAACTGCGTGAGGACGCTGCGCGAGATCGCCCAGGCCAGCGTACCGGCAGCCACCAGGGCCAGGGCCAGTGCGATGAGCATCGCCGACAGGAAGCTGCCGGCTTCGCCGAGCGCCGTCTTGTTCGCGGCCTGGATGTGTGCTTCCTCGAAGTCGATCAGCTTGTTCACGGCCGCCAGCCACTGCACGTACTCGGGCTTGGCCTGCGCCCAGAGCAGTTGCCGGGCTGCGGCCGTGTCTCCTTCTGCCATGCCAGCGACGATGCGCTGGGTGGTGGCCACGGCGCGGGCTTCGATGGCCTGGATGCCGGCGTAGAGGCGGGCCAGTTCGGGTTCGGCACCCGGCGCGCTGACGAGTTTTTCCAAGGGCCCCGCCGAGTTGGCATAGAACGCGGCCAGTTCCTGGATGGTGGCCCGCTCGCGTTCGCCGTCGGCCGGGGTGGCGGCCAGCACCACGTCGCGAATGGCGATGGCCCGGTCATGGGCCGAACCGCGGAAGTTGATCGCATAACGCTGGATCAGCGCGTTCTGCTCGCTGTTGGCGCGAAGCGCGGCGTCGATGGTCTGCACCTTGAACATGGCCAGCACGGCCACGGCAGCCAGGATCACCAGCATCAGGCCGAAGCCCAGGGTCAGGCGCCTGGCCACGGTGGCATTGGAAAAGAACTTCATTGGATGAACCTTCAGCAACTGATTCGCAGGGGATGCGCCTGCTGTCGGAACAGCAGGGGCAATTCGGTCATCAGAAGTATCAGTTCTATCGATAAAGTGATCGATATGTTTAAGCTATCGCTCTGATTTTCAGAGATTCAAGCATCTTGAGCATTTGTTCGCAGCCAAGGCGCGGCGAACTGGGCACGCCGTCGTGGAAGGAGGGCGGCGCTTCCTCTCGAACCGACCCTTGAGGTGTCGGGGTCGGGATGTCTGCCCTAGGCCATGCGGAACGCGCCCACCACCTCGGCCAGTCGGGCCGCCTGCTGCTTCAGGCTTTCGGCCGCGGCGGCACTCTCTTCGACCAACGCTGCGTTCTGCTGCGTCGAGCGATCCAGTTGCTGCACGGCCCCGCCGACCTGGTCGATGCCCTCGGTCTGTTCGGCACTGACGGCGCTGATCTGGGCGATCAGTTCAGTCACCCGCCCGACCTGATGGACGATGTCGGCCATCGATCGCCCGGCCTCGTCGACCAGTCGGGAGCCGGTCTCCACCTTGGTTACGCTCTCGCCGATCAGGTTCTTGATCTCTCGCGATGCCTTCGCACTGCGTTGTGCCAGTCCACGGACCTCCGAGGCCACCACGGCAAAGCCGCGACCCTGTTCACCGGCACGGGCAGCTTCCACCGCCGCGTTCAAGGCCAGGATGTTGGTCTGGAAGGCGATGCCGTCGATGACGCCGATGATGTCGCCGATCTTCTTGCTGGACGCCGTGATGCCTTGCATGGTGCTCACGACATGACCCACGACCTCGCCGCCTCGAGCCGCCGCCTCGCTGGCGCCGGCAGCGAACTGGTTCGCCAGGTTGGCCGTGTCGGCATTGGTCCTGACCGAGGACGTCAGTTCCTCCATCGACGCGGCGGTCTGCTGCAACCGGGCGGCCTGGTCTTCCGTCCGCTGCGACAGGTCCGCATTGCCGCTGGCGATCTGCGAACTGCCCGTCGCGATGGAATCGCTGCTCTGGCGCACGTTGCTGACGATCCCGACGAGGCTTTCGTTCATGTGCTTCAGTGCGGCCAGCAACTGACCGGTTTCATCGCGGCGCGTGACTTCGATCCTCGAGCCCAGGTCGCCCGCTGCCACCGTCTGCGCGACCCTCACGGCCTCGCGGATCGGGCCCGTGATCGAACGTGTGGTCCACACCGACGCGGCCACGCCCAGGGCCAGGATGACCAGCAAGGCGCCACCGATGCCGCCCTTGGCGGCCTGGAACACCTGCTGGCTCATGGCTCCGGCCGACTGCACGCCGCGTGAGTTCACGTCCACCAAGGCGGCCAGCGCGTTCTCGGCAGCCTCGAACATCTGTCCCGAATTCCCATTGGCAAGCGCCTGGGCTTCGTCCGTCTGGTACTGGTTGGACATCTGCAGGATCTTCTCCTGATCGGCCAGATAACCCGCCCATGCCGACTTGAACGCGACCCAGCTCTTTGCGGCGTCTGCGCCTGCCGGCAGCGCCTCGAACTCGGCACGCTGTCCGTCCAGCTGGGTCCGCAGTGACTTCAGTTGGACTTCCATGCCGGCCTTGACCGCTGCGTCGGGCGACATCATGTGTCGCAGCTCTGCCATCTTGACAGCGCTGATCAGTTTGTTCATCGACAGGCTCAGCCGCAGACTGGGCACCCAGCGGCTCTCCATCTCGACCGAGGTGGCGTTGACCCTGGACAATTGATACACGGCAAACCCAGCGAGGGCGACGGTCAGTACCAGGATGGCGGCGAAGGCCAGGCCCAGGCGCGTGCCCACGCGAAGATCCTTGAAATGGCTCACGAAGTCGTCTCCAGTCGGTGGTCGAAAGTGCCAGCCCGTGCAGAACACAAGGTTCTCCAGGGCAGGCAGGGTCGCGCCTGCTCCGGGCCGCGTTCATGTCTAGCACTATCGGCCGCCGGGGCCGGCAACAAAGCGCGCAAGACCTGCGTGATGCCGGCCCAGTTCGTGTGAACCGCTCTCGCAGCGCACTATTCCCGATTCGGGGCCTCGCGTTCGGTCGGCGGTTCCCCCGTTGTCTGCCGTTCCTGCTGAAGGGGGTCCTCTGCTGCGCGAGTCAGGGGGCATCCGGCACGACCGCCGTGACCTCGATCTCCAAGCGTGCGCGGTCTTCGATCAGCGCACTGACCTGCACCGCCGTCATCGCGATGTCGTAGTGCCCCACGAGTTCGCGGAAGGCCTGGCCGATGCCGGGCAATGCGGCCAGGTACTCGCGCTTGTCCAGCACGTACCAGGTCATGCGCGTGATGTGGCGCGGCTCGGCGTCGCCGGCCTTCAGCACGGCGACGATGTTGGCCAGCGCCTGGTGAGCCTGGCCGGCGAAATCGTCGGTGTGGAACCGGCCCTGGGCGTCCCAGCCGATCATGCCGGCGACGAACACCGTGCGGCCGCTGGCGACCACGCCGTTGGCATAGCCGCGCGGTCGCGGCCAGCCGGGGGGAAGCAATACCTGCATGGCGGGGTCTCCGGTGTTCAAGGGGTCAATGGGTCAAGGGGTCAAGGGGCCTGGAAGGCCAGCATGGCAGCGTGCAGGTCCGCGGGCAGGGCAATGGCGCGGTGTCTGTCCAGGTTCGTCGTCACCAGGGTGCTGGTGGCCGCCACGCACAGGGTGTCGCCACGCCGGCAGTCCAGCCGCAGGCGAAGCGAACTGCGGCCGATGTGGTCCAGCGCCAGGCCGAGGCAGACATCGTCGCCCATGCGGCAGACGGCCTTGAAGTCGCACTGCAGGCTGACCGTGGGCAGGCCGACCCGGCGTTCGCCGATGAGCGCGGCATACGGGATGCCCAGCGCTTCGCTCACCCAGTCCTCGACCAGGCCGTTGAAGAGCACGAAGTACTGCGGATAGAACACGATGCCTGCGGGGTCGCAGTGCGAGAAGCGAATGCGCAATGGGCGCTCGAAGCGGCGGGTCATGACGTGGCGTTCAGCCCGATGCGTGCAGCTTGAAGCGCTGAAGCTTGCCGGTTTCGGTGCGCGGCAGGCTCGCCACGAACTCGACCGCGCGCGGGTACTTGTAGGGCGCGATGCTCTGCTTGGTGAATTCCTGCAGCGCCTGCACCTGTTCGGGCCCGGCATCGAACCCCGGACGAAGGACCACGAAGGCCTTGACGATCTGCCCACGCTCGGCGTCGGCCACGCCGATGACGGCACATTCGGCCACCGCCGGGTGCAGCAGCAGCGCGTCTTCGACCTCGGGCGCGGCGATGTTGTAGCCGGCCGAGACGATCATGTCGTCGGTGCGCGAGTGGTAGTGGAAGTAGCCGTCAGCGTCGACCCAATAGGCGTCGCCGGTGAGGTTCCAGCCCTGCTGCACATACTGGCGCTGGCGCTCGTCGGCCAGATAGCGGCAGCCGGTGGGCCCCTTCACCGCCAGCCGGCCGATCTGGCCCGCGGGCAGGGGCTGCATCGTGTCGTCGACGACGCAGGCGCGGTAGCCCGGCACGGGCAGGCCGGTGGCGCCGGGCCGTGCCTGCGACTCGTCGGCCGAGATGAAGATGTGCAGCAGCTCGGTCGCTCCGATGCCGTCGATGAGCTCGATGCCGGTGGCCTGTCTCCACAACGCGCGTGTCGAAGCCGGCAGCACCTCGCCGGCCGACACACAACGGCGCAGCGTGCCGCTGCGCAGGGCCTCGCCCTGCGCGGCCATCGTGCGGTACGACGTGGGCGCGGTGACGAGCACCGTCGCGCCGTACCGGGCGATCGCGTCCAGCAGCTGCGGCGGGGCCGCCTTTTCCAGCAGCACGCTGGCTGCACCCACCGTCATCGGGAACAACAGCAGCCCGCCCAGACCGAAGGTGAAGGCCAGCGGCGGGCTGCCGATGAACACGTCGTCGGCCCGCGGGCGCAACACATGGCGCGGCCAGCAGGCGCAGATGGCCATGACGTCGCGGTGGAAGTGCATCGTCGCCTTCGGCACACCGGTGGTCCCCGAGGTGAAGGCGAGGATGCAGGTGTCGTCGGCGGCGGTGTCGACGTTCGAGAAGCAGCCACTCTGGCGCGCCATCGCCGCTTCCAGGCCAGCCGGGCCGGGGTCGTTGAACAGCAGCGTATGCGCCAGGCCGGGGCGATCCGCCGCTGCTGCGGCCAGCTCTGCGGCCAGCGCGGCGTCGCACAGCGCATGCGTCACCTCGGCCTTGTCGATGATCGTCTTCAGTTCTCGCGCACGCAGCATCGGCATCGTCGCCACGGCGATGCCGCCGGCCTTGACGACGCCGAACCAGCAGGCCGCCAGCATCGGATTGTTCGGCGCCCGCAGCAGCACGCGGTTGCCCGGCACCAGGCCGAGTTCGCCCACCAGAACTTCGGCGACGCGGTTGGCCCGGTCCAGCAGATCGGCATAGGTCCAGCGCAGGCCGGCGGCATGGATGCAGGCACGGTCGCCCCAGCCCCGGTCGATGGCGCCGTCCAGCAGCTCGGTGGCGCAGTTCAGCTGCGACGGGAACTGCAGTTCCGGCAGTTCGAAGATGAATTCGGGCTGCTGTTCGGCCGGCGGCAGGTGCTCGCTGGCGAAGCGGTCGACATGGGCGCTGGGCATGGCTCAGTCCTTCGCAGCAGCCTGAATACCGGCCTGGCTATGGGCCTGGCGCAGCAGGTCACGCGCGATGATGAGCTGCTGCACCTCGGTCGCACCTTCGTAGATGCGCAGCGCACGGATCTCCCGGTAGAGGCGCTCCACCGGCATGTCACTGACCACACCCATACCGCCGAACAGCTGCACCGCCGCGTCGATGACCTGCTGCGCGCCTTCGGTGGCCACCATCTTGGCCATGGCCGCTTCGCGCGTCACGTTCCGGCCCTGGTCGCGCTGCCAGGCAGCGCGGTAGGTGAGCAAGGCCGCGCTGTCGACCGTGGTGGCCATCTGCGCCAGCTTGGCCTGCGTCAGCTGGAAATCGGCCAGGGCATTGCCGAACATCTGCCGGCTGATCGACCGCTGCAGGCCTTCGTCCAGCGCCCGCCTGGCGAACCCCAGCGCGGCCGCGGCCACCGAGGTGCGGAACACGTCGAGCGTGCGCATCGCCACCTTGAAACCCTGGCCCGGCGCGCCGATGCGGCGGGACAGCGGCACGCGGCAGCCGCTGAAGCGCAAACGCGCCAGCGGGTGGGGTGCGATCACCGCGATGCGTTCGGCAATCGTCAGGCCGGGGGTGTCGGCGTCGACGATGAAGGCGCTGATGCCGCGCGCTCCCGGAGCTTCGCCGCTGCGCGCGAAGACGACATAGAAGTCGGCAATGCCGCCGTTGCTGATCCATGTCTTCTCGCCGTCGATGACGGCATGGTCGCCGTCGATCCGCGCGCTGCAGGCCATTGCCGCCACGTCCGAGCCCGCCTGCGGTTCCGACAGTGCAAAGGCGGCGATCGCCTGGCCCGCCGCCACGCGTGGCAGGTAGCGCTGGCGCTGCTCGGCGGTTCCGTCCAGGCTGATCGCGCCGCTGCCCAGGCCCTGCATCGCGAATGCGAAATCGGCCAGGCCCGAATGCCGTGCCAGCGTCTCGCGCAGCAGGCACAGGGCGCGGGTGTCGATGGCCTCGGCGCTGCCGCCGAATTCGCGCCCGGCCACGGCGTGGCGCAGCCAGCCGGCCTGGCCCAGCAGGCGTACCAGGGCACGGCATTCGGCGTCGACGTCATGGCCGTGGGTCTGCGCGATGTTCGCGGTGGCCCAGGCGTCGAGCTCACGCGCCAGCGTGCGGTGGCCGGGGTCGAAGAACGGCCAGTCGAGGAAGCTGGTGTCGGCCATGGTGAATCTCCCGCGATCAGTTGCCTTCGAACACCGGACGCTGGCGTGCCACGAAGGCGTGGTACGCGCGCTGGAAGTCTTCCGTCAGCATGCACAGCGCCTGGGCCTGGGCCTCGGCCTCGATGGCCTGGTCGATGCCCATGGACCATTCCTGGTGCAGCATGGTCTTGGTGATGCCGTTGGCGAAGGTGGGGCCGGCGGCGAGTTCCTGCGCCAGAGCGAGTGCCTGCGCAGCCAGGTCTTCGGGGGCAGCCAGGCGGTTGAGGAAGCCCCAGCGTTCGGCCTCGTCGCCCGTCATCGACCGCCCCGTGTAGAGCAATTCGCTCGCGCGGCCCTGGCCGATGATGCGCGGCAGCATCGCGCAGGCGCCCATGTCGCAGCCAGCCAGGCCCACGCGGTTGAAGAGGAATGCGGTCTTCGACCGGGCCGTGCCCAGCCGCAGGTCACTGGCCATCGCGACGATCGCGCCAGCCCCGGCGCAGACGCCATCGACGGCCGCGACGATGGGCTGCGGGCAGGCGCGCATGGCCTTCACCAGGTCGCCGGTCATGCGGGTGAACATCAGCAGCTCGGGCGCCTTCAGCCGCACCAGCGGGCCGATGATCTCGTGCACGTCGCCGCCCGAGCAGAAGTTGTCGCCTGCGCCCTGCACGACGACGGCCTTGACGTCGACGGCCTGCACCAGCGCGCGAAACAGGTCACGCAGTTCGGCATAGGAATCGAAGGTCAGCGGGTTCTTGCGTTCCGGCCGGTTCAGCGTGACCACGCCCACGCGGCCGAGCAGTTGCCAGCCGAAATGCCGGGCCTCGTAGCCGCCCAGTTCACGGCGGTTGCCGGCCAGCAGGGCCGGGTCAATGGCGTTGGGCGCGAAGGTGTCATTGGGGTTCATGGTCGGCTCCGGGGGCGGGCCAGGTGCAGGCGCAGCTGGCCAAGTTGTTCGTAGAGCAGCTTCTTGTCGGCGACGGCATAACCGTCGAACAGCTCGGCCAGCCAGCTTTCGTGCTGGGAGGCCATGGTCGCGAATTCGCGCCGGCCGGTGGCCGTCAGGCGTACCCGCCAGGCGCGGCCGTCGTCGACGTCGGCGACACGTTCCACCCAGCCGTCCGCCACGAGCTGGTCGGTCAGGCCGGTGACGTTGCCACCGGTCACCATCATGTAGCGCGACAGCGCGCTCATGCGCAGGCCGTCGGGGTGGCGTTCCAGCTGCGCCAGGTAGTCGAAGCGGGGCAGGGTGGTGCCGAACTGCTGGCGCAGCCGGGCGCGGATCTCCTGCTCGATCTGCGCGCTGCAGGCCAGCAGGCGCAGCCAGACGCGCAGGTCCAGGTGGTCGGCCGACACCGCGCGGGCTTCCAGCCCGATGTGTTCGTCTGGCAATGCAGGGGCGGCGCGGGCCTGGCGGGCCGGGCGGGGGGCAGCCATCGTTTTCAGGCCTTGTCGGCTTGCGGCCCTTTGGCCTGCGCCTTTTCGCGCGCGAACAGCGCTTCCAGCTGCGGCTTGGCCGCGCGGTAGGGCGGGGGCCAGGCCACTTCGGTGAAACCGATGCGGGCGGCCTCGGTCAGCGTCCAGGCCGGGTTGGCCAGATGGGGGCGGGCGACCGCGCACAGGTCGGCGCGGCCGGCGGCGATGATGCTGTTCACGTGGTCGGCCTCGCTGATGGCGCCCACGGCCATCGTCGGGATGCCGGCTTCCTGGCGGACGCGGTCGGCGAAGGGGGTCTGGAACATGCGGCCGTAGACCGGGCGTTCCTGCTTGCTGACCTGGCCCGACGAACAGTCGATCAGGTCGGCGCCTGCAGTCTTGAAGGCACGCGCGATCGCCACCGCGTCGGCCGGCGTGATGCCGCCTTCGACCCAGTCGTGCGCCGAGATGCGCACCGACATCGGCAGGTGCCGCGGCCAGGCTTCGCGCAGCGCGGTGAACACTTCGAGCGGGTAGCGCAGGCGGTTAGCCAGGCTGCCGCCGTAGGCGTCGTCACGCTGGTTGGTCAGTGGCGAGATGAAGCTGGACAACAGATAGCCGTGAGCGCAGTGCAGTTCCAGCCAGTCGAAGCCGGCCAGCGCAGCACGGTGCGTGGCGGCCACGAAGTCGGCCTTCACGCGGTCCATGTCGGCGCGTGTCATGGCCTGCGACCACTGGCTCACGCCGTCCAGGTACTGCTGGGGCGACGCGCTGAAAAGCGGCCAGTTGGCTTCACCCGCCTCATCCGGCAAGGGCTTGTCGATTCCTTCCCAGGCGCGACGTGTCGAGCCCTTGGCGCCCGCGTGGCCCAGCTGCATGGCGATCTTCGCGTCGCTGTGGGCATGCACCCAGTCGACGATGCGCTGCCAGGCCGCACCCTGGGCGTCGTTCCACAGCCCGGGGCAGCCGGGGGTGATGCGGGCGTCAGGGCTGGTGCAGGTCATCTCGGCGAACACCAGCGCGGCCCCGCCTATCGCGCGTGCGCCCAGGTGCACGAGGTGGTAGTCGCCGGGCACGCCGTCCAGCGCCGAGTACTGCGCCATCGGCGACACCACGACGCGGTTCTTCAGCGTCACGGAGCGCAGCGTGAATGGCGTGAACATCGGCGGCACCGCCGGCTGGGCCGGGCTGCGCTGCATGCCGGCGCGTTCGGCGAACCAGCGTTCGAAGCCTTCGAGCCAGGCCTTGTCGCGCAGCCGCAGGTTTTCGTGGCTGATGCGCTGGCTGCGCGTCAGCATGCTGTACATGAACTGCTCGGGCGGCAGCTGGTCGCAGTAGCGCTGGCCGCAGACCTCGAACCATTCCATCGCGTTCCAGGCCGCGTTCTGCAGCCGCACCACGTCGACCTCGCGCACCGCCTGGTAGCGCGCCAGCACCTGCGGCAGCTGCCCGACGGCGTCGCCCAGCGCCTTGAACTGGTCGACGAGCTCGATCGCGTCTTCCAGCGCCAGCTTGGTGCCAGAACCGATGGCGAAGTGCGCGGTGTGCACGGCGTCGCCCATCAGCACGACATGGCTGCGGCCGTTGTGCAGCCACCATTGCTGGCAGGTCACGCGCTGGAAGTTCAGCCAGGCCGAACCGCGCAGATGGCGCGCGTTCGTCATCAGCTTTTCGCCCTGCAGGTTGGCCGCGAACAGCCGCTCGCAGAAGGCGATGGACTGGGCCTGGTCGGCCTGATCCAGGCCGTGCGCGAGCCACACGTGTTCGGGGCACTCGACGATGAAGGTGCTGGTGGTGTCGTCGAACTGGTAGATGTGGGCCTGGAACCAGCCGTGTTCGGTCTTCTCGAACAGGAAGGTGAAGGCCTCGTAGAGCTTCGTCGTGCCCAGCCAAATGAAGCGGTTCGGCCGCGTCACGATGTCGGGCTTGAACGTGGCCGCATGGCGTGTGCGCACGCGCGAATTGATGCCGTCGCTGGCGATCACGAGGTCGGCGTCGGGGTAGTCGGCGTCTGAATCGACCTCGCAGTCGAACACCAGCTTCACGCCCACCTGCTCGCATCGCGTCTGCAGGATGTTCAGCATCTTCTTGCGCCCGATGCCGACGAAGCCATGGCCGCCGCTGCGGATGGTGCGACCCTTGAACTGCAGCTCGATGTCGTCCCAGTGGTTGAAGGCCTGCTGCACTTCGGCCGCACTCTGCGGGTCGCAGCGGCGCATGTTGTCGAGCGTGGCGTCGGAGAACACCACGCCCCAGCCGAAGGTGTCGTAAGGCTGGTTGCGTTCGACGACGGTGATGTCGTGCGCCGGGTTGTGGCGCTTCATCAGCAGCGCGAAGTACAGGCCGGCGGCGCCGCCGCCGATGCACACGATTTTCATGACACCGCCTTGCGTGGGCTGGAACGGCGCCGGTTGGGCCGCCACTGCGCTCGCATGCTAGCGCATTTGCTTTAGGTGTCAAGTAAACGCCGGCTGGCCGGCGGGCTTTCAGGCCGCCATCAGGGTGCGCACATGGGCGGCACTGCCGCTGGCCAGGCCTTCCAGGCTGTAGCCGCCTTCCAGGACGGACACGACGCGGCCTTGGGCCGAAGCCGCCGTGGTCGCCAGCAGCTCGCGGGTGATCCAGGCGAAGTCGTCGTCGGTGAGCTTCAGGCCGCCCAGCGGGTCGAGCTCATGGGCATCGAAGCCGGCCGAAATGATCAGCAATTCCGGCGCGAAGGCCTCCAGCGCAGGCAGCAGTTCGGTGTTCATGCGCTCGCGGAACTGCTCCGACCCGCTGCCGCGGGCAAGCGGTATGTTGACGATGTTCCGTGCCACGCCCGATTCCTGGCGCGAGCCCGTGCCGGGGTAAAACGGCGACTGGTGGCTGGAGCCGAAGAACAGGCCGGGATCGTCGTAGAAGGCCTGCTGCGTGCCGTTGCCGTGGTGCACGTCGAAGTCAACCACCGCCACGCGCTGCAGGCCATGCTGGTGGCGGGCGTGCAGGGCGGCAATCGCCACCTGGTTGAAGACGCAGAAGCCCATCGCCTGGCCACGCTCGGCGTGGTGGCCGCAGGGCCTCGTGGCGCAGAACACGTTCTTGGCGGCGCCGCTGATGACGTCGTCGACGCCGGCGCAGGCCGCGCCCACGCAGCGCAGCACCGCCTGCAGGCTGCCGGGCGACAGCATCGTGTCGCCCCCGTCCAGGGGCTGCAGCCCGCGTGCGGGCGCGACCTCGTTCACCCAGTCGACATAGTCGCTGCTGTGGACGCGCTGGATCTGTTCGGCCGTGCCCAGCGGCGCTTCGCGCCAGACCAGGCCGGAAAATTCAGCGGCCTCGAGGGCGCGGCGCACGGCGCGCAGGCGTTGCGGCGATTCGGGGTGGTGTTCACCCGGCTGGTGGCCGTAGCAGTCGTCGTGGGTATAGATCAGGGTGCTCATGGTGGGGGGTGCTGCCTGCTGGGTGGTGGGGGTGAGACGTTTTTGGGCTTTCCGGGTGGGTTGGTAGAAACGTGATTAGGGTAAACACCATATACTCAGCCCCAGATTCCACTCTTCCGAAAGAGAAGCACCATGACCCGCCTGAGCCAAACGCTTCCCTCCACCGGCTTCGCAAGCGCGCCTTCGGGCCTGATGAAGTTCGTGCGCGACACCGCGTTCATGATCGATGCCATGCTGTTCCCCGGCCGCATCATCGCGGAGGTGTCGGAGATGCGCGCTCTGCAGAAGCAGGCCGCCCGCATCGAAGCCACCGACCCGGCGCGCGCGGCTGTGCTGCGCCAGCGCGCCGCCCGCATCGGTCTCTGAGCGACACCGCCCTCGGCAGCCGGCCGCTGTGCCGGCTGGGCCAGAATCCAGGCTCCGCAACCGCCTGGGTCTGCTGACCGTTCCCGATGGAAAACCGCCGTTTGCGTGCCGGCACGCCGATCACGCCACTGGAATTCGAAGCGCTCGACGACGAGCAGCTGGCGCGGCTGGTGCCGAAGGCCTGGCGCGACTATTTCCCCGGCAAGGACGCTTGCGCCGACGGCTGCTTCTACCTGCACGATGGCCGCGCCTGGAGCTTGTTCAAGGGCAATTTCCTGGACGACTGAACTGCGCAGGCAACGCGGCTGGCTGGGCCTAAACTGCGGCCCGTGAACACATCTTCCGACGATTCCGACACCGTTCCGTACATCCCGCACGGAGAGTTCCGCAACGGTCTGCCGCATGGCCGCTTCCGTGTGGTCGTCAATCCGGCACTCGCGCGCCCGTTTGTCGTCAAGCGCACCCGCATCGACCTGGTTGCGATCGGCGTCATTGGCGTCGGTGCGGTCATCGCACTGACCGGCCAGCCCCTGGCGGGCGCGGGCCTGGTGGCCCTGGGCATCGCGGCGAACCGCCTGGTGCGCTATCAGTCCGGCCGCATCCTGTTGCACCTGGCACTGACTCAGCCGGCGGTGTACGCCCAGGTCACGAGCAACGGCACGATGGAAGTGCGCCGCGCCGCCTGAAGGACGGCGACGCGGGCACCGACCGCTCTGATGGCGGCCGGCCCTCACGCTACTTCACCAGCATCACCGGTACCTTGGCCTCGCCGAGCGTCGCCTGCGCGACCGAACCCAACAGCGCCGCACCCATGCCGGCACCATGGGTGCCCATCACGATCAGGCCACTGGCCAGCCGTCCGGCCTGGTTCGCGATGGTCGTGCCTGGATCGCCCGTGAGGGCGTGGGCCTGATACGGCACGCCCGCCGCGTCGAGCAGGCCGCGGGCGCGCACCAGGGCGGCGTCGCTCTGTTCCTGGTAGTACTCATCGACCGTCTTGCTGCCGACGAACGACGAGATGTCGCCCGACAGCGGGCGCTGCACATGCACCAGGTGCACCTGGCATGCCGATGGGTCGGCCATGCCGCTTCGCAGCGCCACGACATGCTGCGTGGCGCGGGCCGCCGCATCGGAGCCGTCGACCGCCAGCAGCACGCTGCGCAGCAGGTCCCCAGCGGCAGCCGCGGAAGGCGCCGAAGCCGCAGCGGATGCGGCCTGGCCGGCGCTGCCCGCCGCCTCGGCCCGGCGCCACAGGAAGAACTTGCCCAGCCCCAGCACCAGCAGCGCACCGAACACGCCGGCACCGTAGCGCACGAAGTCGGTGGCCTCGATCTTCGGGAATCCGGCCATGACTTCCGGATTGACCAGTGCCGGGTCGGTGACCGTCATCGTGCCGGCGATCCAGCCCAGCAACATCGCGCCCAGCGTGATGATCAGCGGGAAGCGGTCCATCAGCTTGAGCACCAACTGGCTGCCCCAGACGATGATGGGAATGCTCACCAGCACGCCGAAGATCACCAGCGCCATGCTGTGGCCGGTGCCCGAGGCTTCGGCCGCGCCGGCGATGGCGATGACGTTGTCCACGCTCATCACCAGGTCGGCAATGATCACCGTCTTGACGGCGCCCCAGAGCTTGTCGCTGCCTTCGATGTTGGAGTGGCCCTCATCGTGGTCGGGCAGCAGCAGCTTCACGCCGATCCAGATGAGCAGCAGCGCGCCCACGATCTTCAGGAAGGGAATGGCCAGCAGGGCCAGCGCGAAGAAGATCAGGACGATGCGCAGGAAGATCGCGCCGGCCGTTCCCCAGAGGATGCCTTTGGTGCGCTGTGCCGGCGGCAGCTTGCGGCAGGCCAGCGCGATGACGACCGCGTTGTCGCCGCCCAGCAGGATGTCGATCAGGATGATCTGGCCGACAGCGACCCAGAATGCAGGTGTGGTCAGGAATTCCATGTGTCAGGTCTCGGTTCGAGTGGGGCTCAGGAGCTGGCCGCCACCATAGCTGCCCAGTTGTGGCGCTTCGCTGGTGCGCTGGATGCGCACCGCGCAGTACTTGAATTCAGGGATCTTGGCGAAGGGGTCGAGCGCGGCATTGGTCAGGCGGTTGATGGCCGCCTCGTAGTAGGCAAAGGCCACGAAGACGGCACCTCGCGGCGTGCCTTCGTCGGCCCGCGCCCAGAGCGTGACCTTGCCGCGCCGCGACTCGATGCTGAGCATGTCGCCGGGCTTCGCGCCAATCGCCGCCAGGTCCAGCGGGTGGACGAGCGCCGTCGGGTCGGGCTCGATCGCGTCCAGCACGCTGGCGCGGCGTGTCATGCTGCCGGTGTGCCAGTGTTCGAGCTGGCGCCCGGTGATCAGCACCATCGGGAATTCGGCGTCGGGGCGTTCGTCGGCCGGGATGATGTCGGCCGGCACGAAGCGCGCCTTGCCGCCTTCGCGCGGGAAGTCGTCGACGAAGACCACTGGTTCGCCCGGGTCGCCTTCGTTCGTGCACGGGTAGGTGACGGCGTGCTCGCGTTCCAGCCGTTCCCAGGTGATGCCGCCGATGCTGGGCATGGTGTGCCGCATCTCGTCGAAGACTTCGCTGACATGCTGGTAGTCCCAGGGCAGGCCCAGCCGCTGGCCGATCTGCTGGATGATCCACAGGTCCTGGCGCGCGTCGCCCGGCGGGTCGATGGCCTGGCGGCCCATCTGCACCAGCCGGTCGGTGTTGGTGAAGCTGCCGGTCTTCTCGGGGAAGGCGCCGGCGGGCAGGATCACGTCGGCCAGGTACGCGGTCTCGGTCAGGAAGATGTCCTGCACCACCAGGTGGTCCAGCGCCGCCAGGGCCTCGCGGGCGTGGTTGGCGTCGGGGTCGCTCATCGCCGGGTTCTCGCCCTGCACGTACATGCCCTTGATGGTGCCGTGCTTGATGGCGTGCATGACCTCGACCACGGTCAGGCCGGGCTGCGCGTCCAGCGTGCCGGCGGGCAGCTTCCAGGCCTGCTCGAAACGGGCGCGCACTTCGGGTTGAGACACATGCTGGTAGTCGGGCAGCATCATCGGGATCAGGCCCGCATCCGATGCTCCCTGCACGTTGTTCTGCCCGCGCAATGGGTGCAGGCCGGTGCCAGGGCGGCCGATCTGCCCGGTCATCAAGGCCAGCGCGATCAGGCAGCGGGCGTTGTCGGTGCCGTGCACGTGCTGGCTCACGCCCATGCCCCAGAGGATGATCGAGGCCCTGGACGTGGCGTACAGCCGGGCCACCTCGCGCAGCGTCTGCGCGTCGATGCCGCACACCGGCGCCATCAGTTCCGGCGTGTAGGCGGCGACGTTGCGGCGCAGTTCGTCGTAGCCGATGGTGCGGCTGGCGATGAAGCTTTCGTCCACCAGGTTCTCGGTGACGATGACGTTCATCAGCGCGTTCAGCATCGCCACGTCGGTGTCGGGCTTGAACTGCACGAAGCGGTGGGCCAGGCGTGCCAGGTCGGAGCGCCGCGGGTCCATGATGACGAGCTTGCTGCCGTTCTTCACCGCGTTCTTGATCCAGGTGGCGGCCACCGGATGGTTCACCGTCGGGTTGGCGCCGATGATCACGATGACCTCGGCCTGCATCACGTCCATCACCGGGTTGCTGACCGCGCCCGAGCCGATGCCTTCGAGCAGGGCCACCACCGAAGAGGCATGGCACAAGCGAGTGCAGTGGTCGACGTTGTTGCTGCCGAAACCGGTGCGCACCAGTTTCTGGAACAGGTAGGCCTCTTCGTTGCTGCCCTTGGCCGAACCGAAGCCCGCCAGCGAGCGCGGGCCATGGTCGTCGCGGATCTGGCGCAGCGTGCCGCCAGCGAAGTCCAGCGCTTCTTCCCAGCTGGCCTCGCGGAAGATGTCGAGCACGCGGTCCGGGTCCATGACGAAGTCGCCGGTCTTCGGCGGTGCGTCCTTGCGCCGGATCAGCGGCTTCGTCAGGCGCTGCGGGTGGTGGGCGTAGTCGAAGCCATAGCGGCCCTTCACGCACAGGCGGCCGTGGTTGGCGGGGCCGTCGCGGCCTTCGACGAAGAGGATCTTGTTGTCCTTGACGTTGTAGGTGAGCTGGCAGCCCACGCCGCAATAGGGGCAGACCGAAGCCACCTGCTTGTCGGGCACGGCCAGGGCGGCCTCGCGCGCCGGCATCAACGCGCCGGTGGGGCAGGCCTGCACACATTCGCCGCAGGCCACGCAGGTCGACGCGCCCATGGCGTCGTCCATGTCGAACACGATCTTGGCGTGGTCGCCGCGGAAGGCCAGGCCGATGACGTCGTTGACCTGCTCGTCGCGGCAGGCGCGCAGGCAGCGGGTGCACTGGATGCAGGCGTCCAGGTTGACGGCAATGGCCGGGTGCGACAGGTCCTGCGCGGGCTGCTCACGTGCGGGAAAGCGAGGCCGGCCGAGGCCGAGCCGGGCCGACCAGTCGTCGACCTCGTTGTGGCGGGTGTAGTCGGCCTCGGGCATGTCGGACTGCAGCAGCTCGAGCACCAGTTTTTGCGAGCGCAGGGCGCGTTCGCTGTCGGTGCGCACCTTCATGCCCTGGGTGGCCGCGCGGCAGCAGGAAGGCGCCAGCGTGCGTTCGCCGTCGATCTCGACGACGCAGGCGCGGCAGTTGCCCACGGCCTCGAGCCCGGGCTTGTAGCAAAGACGCGGGATCTCGATGCCTTCGCGCTGGGCGATCTCGATGAGGGCCTCGCCCTTCAGGCCCGTGACTTCCCGGCCGTTCAGGCTGAAGCTGACTGTTTCTCGAGCGGTCATTTCAGTTCCTCAGGAAAGTACTTCACGACACAGTCGATCGGGTTGGGCGCAGCCTGGCCCAGGCCGCAGATCGACGCGTCCCGCATCACCGCCGACAGGTCGGCCAGCAATTCCAGGTCCCACTGGGGCCGCTCGATCAGGACCACCGCCTTGGCCGTGCCGTTGCGGCAGGGCGTGCACTGGCCGCAGGACTCGTGCTTGAAGAAGCGCATCAGGTTGCGCGCCGCGCCGACGGCTGTGTCCTGGTCGGACAGCACCACCACCGCGGCCGAGCCGATGAAGCAGCCATAGGGCTGCAGGGTGTCGAAGTCCAGCGGGATGTCGCCCATCGTCGCCGGCAGGATGCCGCCCGAAGCGCCGCCCGGCAGGTAGGCGTAGAAGGTATGCCCTTCGGCCATGCCGCCGCAGTGTTCGTCGATGAGTTCGCGGATGGTGATGCCCGCCGGCGCCAGTTTCACGCCCGGCTGGCGCACGCGCCCGGACACCGAGAACGAGCGCAGGCCCTTGCGGCCATGGCGCCCCTGCGAGGCAAACCAGGCGCCGCCGCGCTCGAGGATGTCGCGAACCCAGTAGAGCGTCTCGAAGTTGTGTTCCAGCGTCGGCCGGCCGAACAGGCCGACCTGGGCCACGTAAGGCGGGCGCAGCCGCGGGATGCCGCGCTTGCCTTCGATCGACTCGATCATGGCCGACTCTTCGCCGCAGATGTAGGCACCCGCGCCGCGGCGCAGCTCGATGTGTGGCATGCCCGGCCAGGGCGGGCGGGCGCGCAGCTTGTCGAGTTCGGCCTGCAGCATGGTGCGGCACCCGTGGTACTCGTCGCGCAGGTAGAGGTAGATGCCGGCGATGCCCACCGCCCAGGCGGCGATGAGCATGCCTTCCAGGAAGCGGTGCGGGTCGCGTTCGAGGTAGACCCGGTCCTTGAAGGTGCCAGGCTCGCCCTCGTCGATGTTCACCGCCATCAGCCGCGGCGCCGCTTCGTTGCGGACGATGCGCCACTTGCGACCCGTGGGGAAGCCCGCGCCGCCCAGGCCGCGCAGGCCCGAACCTTCGAGTTCCTTGAGGATGTCGTCGATGTCCAGCTCGCCAGCGATGCAGGTCTTCAGCAGGGCATAGCCGCCTTCTTCCAGGTAGGCGTCGAAGTCGACATGGCCTTCGTTGTGGTGGGTGGTGTGCCCGGCCCGCACGGCAGCCAGCACGGACGCGGTGCTGGCCTGCGCCAGCGGGTGCTGGCCCACGGCCACGGCCGGTGCCTGCTCGCAGCGGCCGATGCAGGGCGCGGCGATCACGCGCACCTCGCGGCCCAGGATCTCGGGCAGGCGCTGCAGCAGCTCGCCGGCACCGGCCATCTCGCACGAGAGGCCGTCGCACACGCGCACGGTGAGAGCGGCCGGAGCGACTTCGCCTTCCTTGACGACGTCGAAGTGGTGATAGAAGGTGGCGACTTCGTAGACCTCGGTCTGCGCCATGTCCATCTCGCGTGCCAATGCGGCCAGGTGGCGGGCACTGAGATGACCGAAGCGGTCCTGCAGCTTGTGCAGATGTTCGATCAGCAGGTCGCGTGAGCGCGAGGAAGCGCCGAGCAGCTGCTGCACTTCGGCCAGAGCCTCGGGCTCGACCCCGCGGCCCTTCGGTGCCGATCGCTTGCGCTGGCGTGAATCGGCTGCGGCGACGATGGGAATGGTTCGATGGCTCATGGAGCTCCGTTTCGGGCGGGTGGAGTCCGGGCTCAGATCGCGCCTTCGGCGCGCAGAGCCTGGATCTCCGATGCGGCAAAGCCCAGCTGGGCCAGCACTTCGTCGGTGTGTTCGCCCAGCAGGGGCGAACGCGTCACTTCGGTGGGGCTGTCGGACAGCTTGATCGGGTTGCCGACAGTCAGGTACTTGCCGCGCTCGGGGTGGTCGACCTCGACCACGGTGCCGCTGGCGCGCAGCGAGGGTTCGTGGGCGATCTCTTTCATCGAGAGGATCGGCCCGCACGGAATGTCGAGCTGGTTCAGGATGTCCATCGCCTCGAACTTGTCCTTGCCCATGGTCCACTGTTCGATGCGCCGGAAGATCGGCTTCAGGTGCAGCAGCCGGGCTTGCGGCGTGGCATAGGCCTCGTCGTCGATCCAGCCGGGCTCGCCGATCACGCGGCAGATGGCCGGCCAGACGGCCGCCTGCGTGATGAAGTAGATGTAGGCATTGGGGTCGGTCTCCCAACCCTTGCACTTGAGGATGGCGCCTGGCTGCCCGCCGCCCGAGGCGTTGCCCGCGCGCGGCACGGCGTCGCCGAACTTGCCGTCCGGGTACTGCGGGTACTCGTGCATCGTGTGAGTGCGTTCCAGGCGTTGCTGGTCGCGCAGCTTGACGCGGCACAGGTTCAGCACTGCGTCCTGCATCGGCGCCAGCACCTGCTGGCCGCGGCCGGTGGTGTTGCGTTGGTAGAGCGCGGCCACGATGCCCAACGCCAGGTGCAGGCCGGTGCCGCTGTCGCCGATCTGGGCCCCGCTGATCAACGGCATGCCGTCGACCTCGCCGGTGGTGGATGCTGCACCGCCGGCGCATTGCGCCACGTTCTCGTAGACCTTGCAGTCCTGGTACGGGCCGGGGCCGAAGCCCTTGACCGACGCCACGACCATGCGCGGGTTCAGCGCCTGGATGTGCTGCCAGGTGATGCCCATGCGTTCGAGCGCGCCGGGCGCGAAGTTCTCGACCATCACGTCACAGGTCTTGATCAGGCGGTCGAGCACCGCCAGCCCGCCCGGCGTCTTGGTGTTGATCGTGACTGAACGCTTGTTGTGGTTCAGCATCGTGAAGTAGAGGCTGTCCGCGCCGGGGATGTCGCGCAGCTGCTTGCGCGTGGCGTCGCCTTCGCCCGGGCGCTCGACCTTGATCACGTCGGCGCCCAGCCAGGCCAGCAGCTGGGTGCAGGTCGGCCCGGATTGAACGTGCGTGAAGTCGAGGATGCGAACGCCGTCGAGTGCTTTGCCCATGGTGGAGGTCCTGGAAGTCTGGGATGCGTTGCCACGCAGGGTGGCAGCGCGCCGCAGAATAGCTTCAGGGGTGACGGTTCCCGTCCGCGGACATGTTCGAATGAAAAAAACGGCGCC
Source organism: Rubrivivax sp. (assembly GCA_022842595.1). GTDB lineage: Bacteria > Pseudomonadota > Gammaproteobacteria > Burkholderiales > Burkholderiaceae_C > Rubrivivax. The sequence continues at coordinate 162,328 of JALHPF010000001.1, read as the reverse complement.
CACCGGGCGCCGTTTTCGAGGTCCGGGTTCCGGTGGGCCGGTGCGGAATCAGACGGCCTTCACCTCGTGCATGGCGGCAATTTCCTGGGCCGAGTAGCCCAGTTCGGCGAGCACCGAATCGGTGTGCTCACCCAGCAGCGGCGATGCGGTGACGACCGGCTTCATGCCCGAGAACTTGATCGGGCTGCCCACCGTGAAGTAGCTGCCACGCACCTTGTGCGGTACCTCGACGATCGAGCCGCTGGCGCGCAGCGACTTGTCGTGCAGCAGTTCCTTCATCGACAGCACCGGGGCGCAGGGGATGTCGAACTTGCGGAAGATGTCGACGGCTTCGAACTTGGTCTTGTCCTTGATGAAGTTCTCGATCGTGGCGAAGATGTCCATGATGTGTGGCTGGCGGGCCTGCGCCGTCATGTAGGCGGGGTCGGTCTTCCATTCCGGCTTGCCCAGCGCGTCGCAGATCGGGTCCCAGGCGTGGCCTTGCACCGTGAAGTAGATATAGGCGTTGGGGTCGGTCTCCCAGCCCTTGCACTTCAGGATCCAGCCCGGCTGGCCGCCACCGCCGGCGTTGGCGCCACGCGGCACCACGCCGTCCTTGAAGGCTTCCATCTCGTGCGGGTACTGCGGGTACTCTTCCAGGTAGCCCACCTTGTCCAGGCGGAGCTGGTCGCGCATCTTCACGCGGCACAGGTTCAGCACCGAGTCCTGCATCGACACGGCCACCTTCTGGCCCTTGCCGGTCTTCTGCCTGCCGATGTAGGCCGTCAGGATGCCGATGGCCAGGTGCATGCCGGTGTTCGAATCACCGAGTGCGGCCGAGGAGATGGTCGGGCCGGAGTTCTCGCCCTTCCAGTAGCCGGTGGTCGATGCCGCACCGCCGGCGCACTGCGCCACGTTCTCGTAGACCTTCAGGTCTTCGTAGTGGTGGCCGTCGCTGAAGCCCTTGACCGAGGCCAGGATCATGCCGGGGTTCAGGCTCTGGATGTGCTCCCAGGTGAAGCCCATGCGGTCGAGCGCGCCGGGGCCGAAGTTCTCGACCATCACGTCGCATTCCTTGATCAGCTTCTCGAGCACGGCCTTGCCTTCGGGCTTCTTCGTGTCCAGCGTCAACGAGCGCTTGTTGCTGTTGAGCATGGTGAAGTACAGCGCATCGGCACCGGGGATGTCGCGCAGCTGGCTGCGGGTGACGTCGCCGGAACCGGGGCGCTCGACCTTGATGACGTCGGCACCGAACCAGGCCAGCATCTGGGTGCACGCAGGGCCGGCCTGCACGTGCGTGAAGTCGATGATCTTGATGCCCTGGAGGGGAAGGTTGTCAGACATGGGTAGAACTCCTTGCTTGGGGAAATGCCAAAAATGAGTGCCGAAAACGAGTGCCGAAAATGCGGTTACTTCTTTGCGGCGGCTGCCGGGTTCAGGCTGGTGATGCGGCCGCTTTCGGTGCCGGCGGTCTCGTCGATGATGGCGTTGATGAGCGTGGGCTTGCGCGAGCGGATGGCCTCTTCGATGCCCTTGCGCAGTTCGGCCGGCGTGGTGGCGTAGACGCCGACACCGCCGAAGGCCTCCATCATCTTCTCGTAGCGCGCGTCCTTGACGAACACCGTGGGCGCGACGTCGCTGCCGCCGCTCAGATTCTGGTCGGTGCCGCGGTAGACGCCGTTGTTGTTCATGATGACCACGCAGACCGGCAGGTTGTAGCGGCAGATCGTTTCCACTTCCATGCCGCTGAAACCGAATGCGCTGTCGCCTTCGATGGCAATCACCGGCTCGCCCGATTCGATGGCAGCAGCCACGGCGAAGCCCATGCCGATGCCCATCACGCCCCAGGTGCCCACGTCCAGGCGCTTGCGCGGCTTGTACATGTCGACGATGGAGCGCGTGAAGTCCAGCGCGTTGGCGCCTTCGTTGACGAGCATCGCGTCGGGGTTGGCCTTGATGATGTCGCGCACCACGTTCAGCGCGCTGTGGAAGTTCATCGGCTTCGGGTCCTTGGCCAGCGTCTCACCCATCTTCGCGACGTTCTTGTTGCGACGATCGAAGACGGCGTTCAGCCATTCGGCCGGCGGCTTGGGCCACTGCGCGTCGATGCCGCCCAGCAGCGCTGCGACGCAGGAACCGATGTCGCCGACCAGCGGTGCGTCGATGCGCACGTTGCTGTCCATTTCAGTGGGCGAGATGTCGATCTGGATGAATTTCTGGCCACCCCAGGCCTTGTGGTCCTTGCCGCCCCAGGTCTTGCCCTTGCCGTGCGACAGCAGCCAGTTCAGGCGCGCGCCGATGAGCAGCACCACGTCGGCTTCGGGCAGCACGTAGGAACGTGCGGCCGCGGCCGAGAGTTCATGGGTGTCGGGCAGCAGGCCCTTGGCCATGGACATCGGCAGGTAAGGGATGCCCGAGCGTTCGACGAGCGCGCGGATGTCGGCGTCGGCGCGGGCGTAGGCGGCGCCCTTGCCCAGCAGGATCAGCGGCTTCTTCGCGCCCTTGAGCAGGTCGAGCGCGCGCTGCACGGCATCGGGCGCGGGAATCTGCCGCGGCGCCGGGTCGACGACCTTGATCAGCGAAGCGGTGCCGGCGGCGGCGTCCATGGCTTGCGAGAACAGCTTGGCCGGCAGGTCGAGGTAGACACCGCCCGGGCGGCCCGACACGGCCGCGCGGATGGCGCGTGCGATGCCCACGCCGATGTCTTCGGCATTGAGCACGCGGAAGGCCGCCTTGCACAGCGACTTGGCGACCGCGACCTGGTCCATCTCTTCGTAGTCGCCTTGCTGCAGGTCGACGATCTCGCGCTCGCTCGAGCCGCTGATCAGGATCATCGGGAAGCAGTTCGTCGTGGCATTGGCCAGCGCCGTCAGGCCGTTCAGGAAGCCAGGGGCCGACACGGTGAGGCACACGCCCGGCTGGCCGGTCATGAAGCCGGCGATGGCCGCGGCATTGCCTGCGTTCTGCTCATGGCGGAAGGAGATGACACGCAGGCCCTGGGCCTGGGCCTTGCGAGTGAGGTCGGTGATGGGAATGCCGGGCAGGCCGTAGATCGTCTTGATGCCGTTGAGCTTCAGCGCGTCGATGACGAGGTTGAAGCCGTCGGTGGTCGGCGATTCGTCGGTGATTGGCGAGACGGACGCGACGGGCGCGAGGTTGGCTGACATGGCAGGCTCCGAAATGCAGCGGAATTGAACGCTGGCTATGGTAAAAGCGACGGTTTCGCTTCGCTGTTGACTGCGGTCAAGATTCGAAAATTGACTGCGAATTCAAAGGAAGAACAGGGAGCAGGGGAAGCTTGAAGACGTGTCTGTACCGATGATTCCGCTTGCGCAGCACCCCGAAAGAGACATCATCCGTTTGCAGCTTCGGCAGAACGACATGCTGAAGACGGTGACGGACACCGAGTGGAACGAACTCGGCCGGCAACTGGTGATCGTCGACTGCGCGAAAGGCGACTACCTGCTGCACCAGGGGGTGCATGCGATGGAGCAGTACTTCCTGCTCGAAGGCATCCTCAAGCGTGTCGTCACCAGTGCCGACGCGAAGGAGATGATCCTGCGCTTCACCGACGAGCGTGGCATCGAGACCAGCTACGCCGCTTGGCGACTGAACATGCCCACGCCCTACGCCATCGTCAGCGTCACCAAGGTGCGCGTGGCCAAGCTGCCGATGCCGCAATGGGTTGAATTCCTCGACCGCTACCCGCGCGTCAAGGCCGAATTCGAGTACGAGGTCATGCGGCTGATGAGCGAGATCATGGCGCACACGATCACGCTGCACCTGCTTGACGCGCCGGGGCGTGTGCACCGCTTCATGCGCAAGCACGCGGACCTGGCCGAGCGCATTCCGAAGAAGGAACTGGCGGCCTACCTGAACCTTTCTGCCGAGACCCTGTCGCGCCTGAAGCAGCGCGGCAAGATCTGAACGGACCGGCAGGCGGGTTGGAGCCGAAGCCCCGGCACCGCTCATTGGCGGGCTGAAGGGAAGAGCTTCGAGCGCGACATCACGCGCAACTGGTCGTCGACCGACAGCACACCCGCCACGCCGGTGCTCACCCGCACCGCCGCTGCTTTTTCCTCGTTGCTGGCGACGATGCCGCGCAGGGTGAGCTGGCCGCCCTGGCTTTCGATGGTGATGTCGACGCCGTGGGTTTCTTCGTGGGCGCGCAGCGCGGCGCGCACGTGTGCACTCAGGGCCAGGCCGTCGAGCAGGGCGCGCGACTCGGGTGTCTCCTGGAACTCGGGTCGCGACAGCAGCGTGCGGATGGTCTGCACGCAGCTGGCCACGCTCAGTCGGTCGGTATTGAGCACGGCGTCGAAGAGCACCGGTTCGTTCCAGGCCACGCCGAACTGGTCCTGCATGCGGCTGGCATTGGCCTCGTCGCTGCGCCGGATCTCGGCCTCGGCAACGCTGCGGTCATCGGTGCCGATCTCGTCCATCAGCCACTGCACGCGCTTGTCGAGTGGCCGCATGATGCGGATGCACGGGATGTGCGGCACCGCGCGCAGCAGCGCCGTGGCGCCCCAGCCGCGGATGACCACGTTGCCCTTGGCAGCGGCTTCCAGCACTTCTTCGGCCGAGTACAGGGCCATGGCATGGCGGTCGCTGCGCAGCCGCTCGAACGTTCCGGCCTGGCCGGTGCGCAGGCGGTTGATGAGGCTGCGCGAGACGTGCATCTTCTCGGCCACGCGTTCAGCCACCTCGTGTTGCAGCGTGGCCAGCTGAAGTTCGTCGGCCAGCTGTTCGGCGACGTCCTGGGCCAGTGAGCCCATTCCTTGTGTGAGTGCGATGACAGGCATGTTGATTGCTCCGCTTCAGTCCACAGGCCGCTGTGCAGCCAGTTCGTCAACCTTCGGGGGGCGCACCAGGGCCAGCAGCTTCGACAGCAGCGGCCACAGCAGCATGATCAGCGCCAGCGTGGTGATCGAACCCACCAGCGGGTTGGCGAACATGATGCTCAAGTCGCCCTGCGACACCAGCATGGCCTGGCGGAACGAGTCTTCGGTCTTGCCACCCAGCACCAGGGCCAGCACCAGCGGTGCGATCGGGTAGTCGAGCTTCTTGAACACATAGCCCATGACCCCGAAGAGCAGCATGAACCAGATGTCCAGCATGGCCGTGTTCACCGTATAGGCACCGATGGCGCAGACCACGATGATCACCGGCGCGATGATCGAGAACGGGATGCGCAGGATCGACGCGAACAGCGGCACCGTCGTCAGCACGATCAGCAGGCCGACCAGGTTGCCCAGGTACATGCTGGCGATCAGGCCCCAGACGAAGTCCTTCTGCTCGACGAAGAGCAGCGGCCCGGGCTGCAGACCCCAGATCAGCAGGCCACCCAGCAGCACGGCGGCCGTGGGCGAGCCGGGGATGCCCAGCGCCAGCATCGGCAGCATGGCGGCGGTACCGGCGGCGTGGGCGGCGGTCTCGGGGGCGACGATGCCCTCGATCTCACCGGTGCCGAACTTCGAGCCGTTCTTCGAGAACTTCTTCGCCAGGCCGTAGCTCATGAACGAGGCCGGTGTGGCACCGCCGGGGGTGATGCCCATCCAGATGCCGACGAAGGAGCTGCGCAGCGAAGTGGCCCAGTAGCGCGGCAGTTCCTTCCAGGTCTCCCAGACGATCTTCATGTCGATCTTGGCCGTCTTGCCCGAGAACTTCAGGCCTTCTTCCATCGACAGCAGGATCTCGCCGATGCCGAACAGGCCGATCACCGCGATCAGGAAGTCGAAGCCGCGCATCAGTTCAGCCGAGCCGAAGGTCAGCCGCAGCTGGCCGGTGACGGTGTCCAGGCCCACGGCCGCCAGGGCGAAGCCCAGGGCCATCGCCGCCAGGGTCTTGAAGGGCGAACCCTTGCCCATGCCGACGAAGCTGCAGAAGGTCAGTAAGTAGACCGAGAAGAACTCCGGGGCCCCGAACTTGAGCGCGAACTTGGCGACCAGCGGCGCCAGGAAGGTGATCATGACCACGGCCACGAAGGCACCGACGAACGACGAGGTAAAGGCGGCGGTCAGCGCTCGTGCTGCCTTGCCTTTCTGTGCCATCGGATAGCCGTCGAAGGTGGTGGCCACCGACCAGGGTTCACCCGGTATGTTGAACAGGATGGAGGTGATGGCGCCACCGAACAGCGCGCCCCAGTAGATGCACGACAGCATCACGATCGCCGAGGTGGGCGACATCGAGAACGTCAGTGGCAGAAGGATGGCCACGCCGTTGGCGCCACCCAGGCCGGGCAGAACGCCGATGAGCACACCGAGCACGATGCCCAGGACCATGAGGCCCAGGTTCATCGGCGTCATGATGACGGCGAAGCCCTGGAAGAGTGAGGACAGTTCAGTCATGGGGTCGAACTCCGCTGCAGCTTGCGCGTCAGTAACCGAGGAAACCGGTCGGGTTGAGCATGCCCTTGTACAGAGGCACCTTGAACCAGACCTCGAACATCAGGAAGAAATAGACAGCCACGCCCAGGCCGACGAGCACGCTCTTCAGCCGCGAGTACTTGCCCAGGATGATCATGAACAGGGCGATGTAGATGGCCGAGGCCACGTACAGCCCGAGGAAGGTCACCGCCAGCACGTACAGGCCTGCGGGGAGCAGCACCGAAGCCACCTGCTTGGTCTGCTTGACGGTGGCGAAGGTGCCGAGGTCGCGCGATTTCGAGAACAGCGACTGGAACAGGATGCCGACCGCAGAAATGGTGATCAACAGGCCGATGTAGAAGGGGAAGTAGCCCGAGCCCGGGCCGTCCGTGGTCCAGCCGGCGCCCAGGCGTTGCGCCTCCCACATCACCACGATGCCCAGTACCAGCAGCAGGCCGGCCACCACGGCGTCCACCGTGGCGTTCTTGGCCACCGCCGGGGTGTCGTCTTGGTCGTCGTCATGTTCGTCGGACATTGAAATCTCCTTCTTGCGGGTGGCGCCTGGCAGCGGGCAAGCCTGCGGCCAGACCCAGGCCTTTCGGGCCTGCATCCAGGTGGCTCGGCGTCTTGGCCGGGCCGGTGAACCGGGTTTTTTGGGGTGGGGGTGCGGGGGTGGGGCGGCGCTGCTGCAGCGCCAGCCCCGGGGGCGATTACTTCGCCATGAAGCCCGCTTCGGTCATCAGCGTGCGGTGGTTCGCCTCGGCACCTTCGAGCCACTTGCGGAAGGCGTCGCCCGACAGGGTGGTGGTGTTGAAGGCACCACGCTCGAGGTATTCCTTCCACTCCGGCGTGCCGCGCACCTTGGTCATCAGGTCGTCGAAGTACTTCACCTGCTCGGGCGTCACGCCCGGTGCCATGAAGATGCCGCGCAGCATGACGTAGTCGGTGGGCACGCCCGATTCCTTGCAGGTCGGGATGTCGGCCCAGGACATGGTGTCGGTGACCTTGGTCTTGTAGGGCATGCGCGTGTCATCGAACACGCACAGAGGGCGAACCGTGCCGGCACGCCATTGCGACACGGCTTCGGCCGGGTTGTTCACCGTCGAATTCACGTGGCCACCCACCAGCTGCACGGCCACTTCACCACCGCCCTTGTAGGGCACGTAGATGAACTTGGTACCGGTGGCCTTTTCGAGGCCGACCGTGATGATCTGGTCTTCCTGCTTCGAGCCGGTGCCGCCCATCTTCATCTTCAGCGGGCCCGCGGCCTTGACGGCGGCGATGTAGTCGGAGGCCGTCTTGTACGGCGTCTCGGCGTTGACCCACAGCACGAACTGGTCGAGCGCCATCATCTGCACCGGCGTCATGTCCTTCCAGTTGAAGGGCACGCCCGTGGCCATCGGTGTGGTGAACAGGTTCGACAGCGTGATGATGATCTTGTGCGGGTCGCCCTTGGCTTCCTTCACGGCCAGAAAGCCCTCGGCACCTGCGCCGCCGGACTTGTTGACCACCACCATGTTGCCCTTCATCAGGTTGTTCTTGCTGATGATGCCCTGGATCAGGCGTGCCATCTGGTCGGCGCCGCCGCCAGTGCCGGCGGGAATGATGAACTCGACCGGCTTGGTCGGTTCCCAGGCCTGGGCCGCTGTGCTCATGCCGATGGCGGCAGCCACGCCCAACAAACCCTGGGCGAGCTTGCCCAGGCGGTGGGGCAGGCCCGTGGAAATCCGAACTGCATTCATCAGGTTGTCTCCTAGTCTTTGTCAATGAGTGGAAGTGGCGGTCTGCTTGTCTGAGAAGCCCACCTTGACCGGGTCCGCGTTGCGATGGTCGATCACCGAGGAGTGGAACGCGATTGACCGCAGTCAAGAAGCAGGGTGAACCCCAGCTTTTTTCCCTGTTTCGGGCAGGGCTGTCGTGCCAGCCAGGCTTCAGCCGGTCAGCACCTCGAGCCGGCCCTTGCGGTCGGCCAGCACCTGCGCCAGCAGCGACGTCGCAGCGTGAATGGCGTCGATGGTGGGCGTGGGTGTGTCGGTGATGCGCGCGAGTTCGACGACGCTGCCGACCAGCGCCTGCAGTTCCAGCGCGCGGCCGTTCTCCACGTCCTGCAGCATCGAGGTCTTGTGCGCGCCCACGGCCTCGGCACCGGCAATGCGCTGTTCGAGCGTGATCTTGAATTCGACGCCCAGCTTGCCGGCGACGGCCTGGGCTTCGCGCATCATGTTGGCGGCGAGCTCGCGGCTGGCCGGGAAGCGGCAGATCTGCTCGAGCGTGGCATGCGTGAGCGCGCTGATCGGGTTGAAGCTGAGGTTGCCCCAGAGCTTCACCCAGAGTTCGCTGCGGATGTCGCGCGCCACCGGCGCCTTGAAGCCGGCGGCCATCAGCGACTTGCTCAGCGCTTCGATGCGCGGCGTCCGCTGGCCGTCCAGTTCACCGATGGAAAAGCGATTGCCCTCGACCACCTTCACCACCCCGGGTGCCACCAGTTCGGCGGCGGGGTAGACGATGCTGCCGATGATGCGTTCGGTCTCGATGCCAGCGGCGAGCGCGCCGTCGGGGTCGACGCTGGTGAGGCTGCGGCCTTCGTAGGGGCCCGCCAGGCGCTGGAAGTACCACCAGGGCACGCCGTTGATCATGGTCACGACCAGGGTTTCCGGGCCGAACAGGCCGCGCAGCCCGGGCAGCAGGTCGCGCACCTGGTGGGCCTTGGTGGTGAGCAGCACCACGTCCTGCGGGCCGGCCTCCGCCGGGTTCTGCACGGCCCGCACGTCGCGGGTGTGCTGGCTGCTGCCGTCGGGCAGTTCCAGCCGGAAGCCTTCGGCGTTGATCGTGGCCAGGTTGCGGTTGCGGGCGATGAATGTGACCTGTTCACCCGCCAGGGCCAGCTTCGCGCCCAGGTAGCCGCCAATGGCGCCGGCGCCAACGATGGCGTATTTCATGGCTTTAGAACTCCCCGGAAACGAAGGAGCCGAAGCCCAGGCCGATGCGCTGCGCCAGGCCGATGCGCTGCAGCTTGCCGGTCGCCCCCTTGGGCAGTTCGTCGACGAACAGGATCTTCTTCGGCACCTTGTAGCCGGCCACGCGCTGGGCCACGAACTGCTGCAGTTCGCGTTCGGTGCATTCATGGCCTTCGTGCAGCACCACCATCGCCGCCACTTCTTCGCCCAGGCGCTTGTGCGGGGCGCCGAAGACGATGACCTGGGCCACCGAGACATGGTCGAGCAGGATCTCGTCGATCTCGCGCGGGCTCACCTTCTCGCCGCCGCGGTTGATGATCTCCTTGAGCCGGCCGGTGATGCTGAGGTAGCCCTCGTCGTCCATCGTGCCCTGGTCGCCGGTGCGGAACCAGCCGTCCTGGAAGGCTTCCTCGTTGGCCTTGGGGTTGCTTTCGTAGCCGGCCGTGACGTTCGGGCCGCGGATCACCACCTCGCCGATCTCGCCGGCGGCCAGGAAGCTGCCGTCCTCGGCGCGGATGCGCACTTCCGGGCCGGCGGCGCGGCCGACCGAGCCCGGCTTGCGTGCCAGCGGCGGCAGCGGGTTGGATGCCATCTGGTGCGCCGCCTCGGTCATGCCGTAGGACTCGATCAGTGGCGCCTTGAACATCGTTTCCAGCTGCGTGATCAGCTGCGGCGGCATCGGCGACGAAGAGGAACGGATGAAGCGCAGCGGGTGGCGCGCCAGCACCTCGGCGTTGTGCTTGCCGCGGGTGGCAATCGCCAGGTGCATGGTGGGCACGGCGGTGTACCAGGTGGGGTGGGCCTCGTCCATCCACTTGAAGAAACGCAGGGCATTGAAGCCCGGTGTGCAGAACACCCGCGATCCGGCCGACAGCGGCGCCAGCAGCCCGGCCATCAGGCCGTGGATGTGGAACATCGGCATGATGTTCAGGCCGATGTCGCTGGCCGTGAACTGCAGCGTGGCGGCGATGTGCCCGGCCGACGCACACAGGTTGGCCACCGACAGCGGCACACGCTTGGGTCGCGAGGTGGTGCCCGAGGTGTGCAGCACCATGCCGACGTCACCCGGCTGCGAGGGGCCGCCGTGGTCGCAGGGCACGGCGGTCTGGCTGGCCAGGCTGAAATGCCCGGCCGGGGCGCCGTCGGCCACCAGCAGTTCGATGACGCGGATGCCCAGCTTGCTGGCCGCTTCCACTGCCGGCGAGATGCTGCCCTGCTCGACGATCAGCGCGCTGGCCTGCAGGTCGTTCAGGTAGAACTCGAATTCGTCGACGCGGTAGGCCGGGTTCAGCGGCGCACTGGTGACGGCGCTGGCGCAAGCCAGGAAGCAGCTGGCCATTTCCGGCCCGTTGGGCAGGACGATGGCGACGCGGTCGTTGCGGCCGATGCCGGCGGCATTCAGAACCGTCATGGTCTCGGCCACCAGGGCGCGCAGCCCGCGGTAGTCGAGCGCCGGCCGGCCCGGGGCGGCGAGGGCGACCGCATCGTCTGCGCCCGCGTTCAGGAGTTCATGCAGTGTCATGGTGAGAAGTGCAGGTTGCTGAAAAACTCGCGTGCGCCTGGGGCCGCTGTGGCCGGGCACAGAAGGCCCTATTCTTCCCGAACCATTTCAACTATTTCGGTTGAAGCTGCTTGTGGGCAGTCGCATCTACTGGCAGCCCCGAGTTGCGGGTTTACGAGGATCGACAGCCGCTCGAAGCTGAGGAATCGATGACCATGATGAGTGCCAGCGAGACGATTGAAGGAACCCCTGTGAGCTATGTCGACGTCCCGGCAGGCCCCTCCTTGCCTGCCCGCATGGCCCGGGCGCTGCTGGAAGGCTTCGACCGCCACTACCGGCTGTTCAGCGAGGTCAGCCGCGCCGCCAAGCAGCGCTTCGAGCAGGCCGACTGGGTGGGCCAGCAGCGCGCCACACGCGAGCGCATCGAGTTCTACGACCTGCGCGTCGACGAAACCCGCAGCCGGCTGCAAAGCGAATTCGCTGCCGATGCCCAGCCGCTGGAGGTGTGGCAGCAGGTGAAGCTGATGTACATCGGCCTGCTGGTCGACCACCGCCAGCCGGAACTGGCCGAGACCTTCTTCAATTCAGTGACGACGCAGATCCTGCACCGCAGCTACTTCCACAACGAATTCATCTTCGTGCGGCCGGCCATTTCCACGTCCTACATCGAGATCGACGAGAAGCTGGCACCCACCACCTACCGCGTCTACTACCCCAGCATCGCCACCTGGGACACCACCTGGGCGCAGCTGGTGCGCGACTTCGAGCTGCAGCGCCCGTTCGAGGACCTGGAGCGCGACGTCGCCGATGTCGTGAGCGAACTGCACCGGCATCTGGGCAAGTTCCGTCCGGGCACGAACTTCCAGATCCAGGTGCTGGCCAACCTGTTCTTCCGCAACAAGGGTGCCTACATCGTCGGCCGCATCATCAACGGCGGCGAGCAGACCCCCATCGCATTGCCCATCCTGCACGGCGCGGACGGCCGGCTGATCATCGACACCGTCCTGCACACCGAGGACGACATGGAGATGCTTTTCAGCTATGCCCGCGCCTACTTCCTCGTCGACATGCTGGTGCCCAGCGCCTACGTGGCCTTCCTGCGGGCGCTGATGCCGCGCAAGCCGCGTGCCGAGATCTACAGCGCCGTGGGCTTGCACAAGCAGGGCAAGAACAGCTTCTACCGCGACCTTCTGCACCACCTGCGCCACAGCAGCGACCGATTCCGCATCGCCCCCGGGGTGAAGGGCATGGTGATGCTCGTCTTCGACCTGCCGTCGTTCCCTTATGTGTTCAAGATCATCAAGGACTTCTACCCGCCGCAGAAAAACACCACGCGCGAGCAGATCAAGGACAAGTACCGGCTGGTGAAGATGCACGACCGCGTCGGCCGCATGGCCGACACGCTGGAATACAGCAAGGTGGCGCTGCCCCTGGCCCGCTTCGAACCCGAACTGCTGGAAGAGATGCAGCACTTCTGCCCGAGCCTGCTGGAAATGACCGGCGAAGGCAGTGCACGCGAAATCATCATTGCCCATGTCTACATCGAACGCCGGATGGTGCCGCTGAACCTGTTCCTGCGCGACGCCAAGGACAACGGCGACACCGCCGCCATCGAGCGCGCCACCATCGAATACGGCAACGCCATCAAGGACTTGGTGGCCGCCAACATCTTTCCCGGCGACATGCTGTGGAAGAACTTCGGCATCACCCGCCAGGGCAAGGTGGTGTTCTACGACTACGACGAGATCGAGTACATCAGCGACTGCCGCTTCCGCCACGTGCCGACCAAGGCAGAACGCACCCCGACCTCGGCCACCGATCCCGGCTTCGATGTCGGGCCGAAAGACGTCTTCCCGGAGACCTTCGGCCCGTTCCTGCTGGGCAACCCGACGGTGCGCCAGACCTTCCTGAAGCATCACGCCGAACTGCTCGACCCCGACCACTGGGAATCGCACAAGCAGCGGATCATGGCAGGCACTATCCTGGACGTTTTCCCGTACGAAGTGCAGCGGCGCTTCGTCAACCGGCGGCGGGCGGCGCAGAGTTGATGCCTGGCGGCCAGCGCGCTGCACACCGGGGCACAAGCAAAACTATCGTCTGAAGATGCGTGGGCCGCAGTGTGGCGGGCGCGGACTTCCACCACACTGCCGGCCGTGCCGAACCCCTTTGTCCGCAGCAAGCTCTTCGTGCCTGGCGCACGGCCCGAGCTATTCCCCAAAGCCCTGGCCAGTGCGGCCGACGCCGTGTCCTTCGACCTGGAGGACGCGGTTGCCCCTGAGCACAAGGCGCAGGCCCGAACGCTGGTGGCCGCCGCCGTTCGCGATGCGGCCAGGCTGCCGCTCAGGCCGTTGCTGATCGTGCGCGTCAACGAGCTGGACAGCCCATGGTTCGACGACGACATGCGGGTGGTGGCGGCCGCCGGCCCGGACTGGATCAACCTGCCCAAGGTGGCCAGCGCCGCCGACGTACGGCGCGCGGTGGTGGCGCTGGACGCTGCAGCGGCCACATCCGAAACCGGAACCACGGGTCGGCTGCCGGTCGGGCTGCTGCTGAACATCGAGACCGCGGCGGCCCTGCAGCATGCGGCCGACATCGCCGCAGCGCATCCGCGGGTGGTGGGCCTGCAGCTGGGCCTGGCCGATCTGTTCGAGCCGCTGGGCATCGACCGCCACGACCCGGCCAACGTGCATGCTGCGATGTTCGCGCTGCGCATGGCCGCCGGTGTTGCGAACGTGTTCGCGGTCGATGGCGCCTACCCCGACATGGCCGACGAAGCCGGCTTTCGCGCCGAGGCGGCCATGGCGCGGCGCCTGGGCTTCGTCGGCAAGAGCTGCATCCACCCTCGCCAGGTGGCCTGGGCCAACGAAGCCTTCAGCCCCAGCGCCGCCGAACTGACGGCAGCGCGCCGCCTGGTGGACGCCGCGCGGGCGGCTGAAGCTGCCGGCCGCGGCGCCTTCACGTTCGACGGCCGCATGGTCGACGCGCCATTCGTCCAGCGGGCGCGTGCGCTGTTGGCCACTGTCCCAGAGTCTTCAAGCACCGAATGAGCTTCCTGCGTTGTTTACTTGGCCTGGCACTGATGCTGTGCCTCGCCAGTGCGGCGCAAGCCGAAAACCTGGCGCGCATCGCCGCCAGCCCCTGGCCCAGCCTGCCGGCCAACGCTGACGCTCAAGCACTGGTGGAGGTCGACGCCCGGGCGCTGGCCGTGGGCGGCAGCGGCAGCTGGCTGCTGAGCGCAGGTGCCGCAGGTTGGTCACCCGTGCCCTGGCGTCCTGTGCAGCCGGTGCTGGGCGCGGTGTCGAACGCGCGGCGGGCCTTCCTGCTGGCTGGGACGGACGGAACTCTGAAGCAGGTGTTGCGCCTGCAGCTGACTGCCGGCGCCGTGGTGGCCACGGCGCTCCCGCCGCTGCCCCAGCCCTTGCATTCGGTGCGCGGCGCCACCACCGACGACATGCTGACGCTGGCCGGCCTGAACGCCCAGGGCCAACCGCAGCTTCTGCAGCTGGTCCTGGGCGACGCCGCTGCCACCTGGGTGCAGCGCCCGGGCTGGCCCGGCGACAGCGCCCCGAGCGCCGTGCTGGCCCAGGCCCGCGCGGTTTACGTGACGACGGCGGGGCAGGGTACCGACGCCCTGTGGCGCTGGACCGTCGACACGGGTTGGGTCGCCAAGCCCGATGTCCCGGGCGCCGTGCGCGCCGGGGCCGCGCGCCCGCTGGGGCAGGCGCACAGCCTCTTCCTCGTCGACCGGCCGGCCGGCGCTGGCCCGGCCTGGATGACCATGCACACGATCACAGGCGCCTGGAACACACTGGCCGACGCGCCGGGTACTGGCGCGGCCAGCCGGGTGATGCCCTGGGCCGACGGCATGGCCTGGGCCGGGCCCGAAGGCGCCGTGGCGCTGGCCTTGGTCGAGTCCGACCAGCAGCTGCTGCGCTGGCAGGACTGGCTGGTGATCGCCGTCTACCTGGCCGCGATGCTGGGCATCGGCCTGTATTTCTACCTGCGAGAGAAACGTGGCTCCACGGCCGACTTCTTCGTCGGCGGCCGCAGCATCCCGTTCTGGGCCGCGGGCGTGAGCCTGTACGCCACCAACACCAGCTCGATCAGCTTCATCGCCATCCCGGCCAAGGCCTTCGAGACCAACTGGCAGTACCTGACGAACAACCTCGTGGCCGTCGTCGGCCTGATGTTCGTGGCCACCTGGGTGGTGCCGCTGCTGCGCCGGCTCGACCTGATGTCGGTGTTCTCGTACCTGGAAACCCGCTTCCACCCGGCCATCCGCATGATCGCCAGCGCCCTGGCCATCGTCATGCAGATCGGCAGCCGCATGAGCGTGGTGCTGTTCCTGCCGGCCCTGGCCATCTCCACCATCACCGGGCTGGACGTGGTGTGGAGCATCTGGATCATGGGTGGCATCACCATCCTGTACACCGCACTCGGCGGCATGAAGGCGGTGATCTGGACCGACTTCGTCCAGGTCTTCGTGATGTTCGGCGGCGCGCTGCTGGCCATCGCCTACTGCGTGCTGTCGCTGGACGGCGGTCTCACCGAATTCATGCAGGTGGCCGCAGCCGAAGACAAGACGAAGCTGTTCGACTTCAGCTTCGACCTGACCCAGGCCACCGTCTGGGGCTTCATCTTCCTGGTGCTGTTCGACGTGGTGCTGACGTTCCCGAAAGACCAGGTGCTGATGCAGCGCGTGCTTTCGACCAAGTCCGACAAGGAGGCGGGGCGTTCGATCTGGACCTTCGGGCTGATCATGATTCCCGGCGGCTTCATGTTCTACATGATCGGCACCGCGCTCTACGCCTACTACAAGGCCCACCCCGAGCGCATGAACCCGATGCTGTCGATCGACGCCACCTTCCCGCTGTTCATTGCCGCCGAACTGCCGGTGGGGGTGACCGGGCTCATCATTGCGGGCATCTTCGCCGCGGCCATGTCGACGCTGTCGAGCATCATCAACAGCGTCGCGACGATGGCCTCGGTCGACTTCTACGAGCGCCTGGTCCCGAACGTCACGCCACGCAAGAGCGTCATCTTCGCCGAGTTCGTGACGGTCGCCGCCGGGCTGGTGGGCATCGGCGCGGCCCTGGTGCTGGCGCGTTACGACATCCGCTCGCTGTTCGACGTATCGATCGAACTCGCGGGCCTGCTGGGCGGTGGTTTTGCCGGGGCCTACACGCTGGGCATGTTCACTCGCCGTGCCAATTCGCCCGGGGTGGCCATCGGCATCGGTTCGGCGATCGTGCTGACGACGACCGCCTGGGCCTTCAACCTTCTGCACCCGTATTTCTATCTCGGCCTGTCGATCATGCTGTGCATCGTCATCGGCTACGTCGCCAGCCTGTTCTTCCCGCCGCCACAACGCTCGCTGAAGGGCCTGACGATCTACGCCGACCCGGCGGGCTGATCCCGATGCACCGCGCCAGGCCGCTGGGTTAGCCTGCCGGGCTTGCCTGGAGAGTGTGTGGAGACCCAGTTCCTGAAGTCCTTTGTGGCCGTGGCCGACCACGGCTCGATGGCCGCCGCGGCGCGGCTGCTGAACGTGACACCGGCGGCGGTGGCGCAGCAGATCCGTACGCTCGAACGCGAGATCGGTGCGCCGCTCATCGCCCGTGCCGGCCGTTCGGTGCATGTCACCGAGCCCGGCGCGCGCATCCTGCAGCGGGCGCGTGAACTGCTGCGCGGCGTGGCCGACCTGCGTTCGGTGGCGAACGACGATGCCACCGCCGGCGAACTGCGCCTGGGGGCCGGCACCAACCAGCTCACCGGTATCCTGCCCGACGTGCTGGCGCGGCTGGTCGAGCTCTACCCGCGCATCCAGGTCTATGTGCAGCCGGGTTATTCGCCCGACCTTTACCGTGCCGTCGAACTGGGTGAGCTCGACGCTGCCGTAGTGCTGGAAGCGCCGTTCGATCTGCCCAAGACCTGCGGCTGGGAACTGCTGCGTGAAGAGCCGCTGGTGGTGCTGGCGCCACGCGCCATGGCCGGGCGCGACCCGCATGAGCTGCTGGCCAGTGAACCGCTGATCCGCTACGACCGCACGCAGTGGGGCGGCCGCCTGGCCGAACAGTACCTGCAGGCGGCCGGCATCGTGCCGAACGAACGCTTCGAGCTGAACGCGCTGAACGCGATCGCGGTGATGGTCGACCGCGGGCTGGGCGTATCCCTGGTACCCGACTGGTCGCGCCCCTGGCCCGAGGGGCTGGACCTCGTGAGCCTGCCCCTGCCACTGCCCAGCGAGCCCAGGCGAATCGGCGTGGTGTGGTCACGGGCCACCATCCGCAGCCGTCTGGTCGCGGCCTTCCTGCGCGAGGCCCGGGCGGTGACGGTGGGCGCCCTGGCCCAGGCCGGCGCGGCCGGGCTGGAGCGGCACACAACAAAAGCTTCGCCCTGAACATAGCGGCAGGCTGTTTCCCGGCGGCAGTGGCTGCACCAGACTTGGCGCAAACCGGGCCTGCCGGCCTGGCGTCGAGTCCGCCCTTCCGATGGAAAGCAAAAACATGAGACAAGCCTTGGCAGCCACCGCCTCGTTGCGCGCCGCGCGCGCCCCTTTCACCGCCACCCCGGTCGCGCTGGCCGCCCTGGCTGCAATGCTTGCGCTGCCGGCCGCTGCGCAGCAGGCGGCGGCACCCGCGGCCGCCGCCAGCGCGCCCGAAGAGCAACGCATCGTCGTCACCGGCACGCGCAGCCCGAAGGCCATCGACAAGATCCCGGGGGCCATCACGCTGATCTCGAAGGAAGAGATCCAGCACACCCTGGCCGTCACCGAAGACGCCACTGCCGTGCTGGCGCGCACCGTGCCGGGTTATGCCGAGGCCTCGCAGGCCATGAGCAACAGCGGCGAGAACCTGCGCGGCCGCATCGCGCTGCGCCTGTTCGACGGTGTGCCCCAGGGCTCGCCCTTGCGCGAAGGCACACGCAACGCCACCTTCACCGACATGGGCCTGGTCGGCCGCATCGAGGTGATCAACGGCCCTTCCGCCTCGGAAGGCATCGGCGCCGCCGGCGGCATCATCAACTACCTGTCGAAGGTGCCCACCAAGCCGGGCCACGAGACCACGGTGACGGCACGCTACAGCTCGCAGTTCGAGGACGACAGCGCCGGCTGGAAGATCGGCGTGAATCACGCCTACAAGGCCGACAGCTGGGACTTCCTGGCGGCCATCTCGCGCATCGACCGCGGCATGACCTACGACGGCAATGGCCGCCGCATCGGGCTGAACACCAGCGGCTCGGTGGCCGACTCGAAGGCCGACAACATCTTCGTGAAGGCCGGCTTCAACTTCGGCAGCGACAACGAACAGCGCATCCAGGTCTCGGCGACGAATTTCGAGATCAAGGGCAATGGCAACTACCGTCTGGTCGACGGCGACCGCGCCACCGGCAGCACCAACACCTCGGAACGGCCGGGCCTGTTCGGCACCCTGGCCGAGATCAACGACTTCTCGCAGCTGACCGTGGCCTACCGCAACGACAAGCTATGGGGTGGCACGCTCACGCTCGATGCCTACTACGCCGACCAGTTCATGCGCTACCCGGCCGAAGACGGCACCGATCGGCAGGACCCGCTGATCGCGCCGCTGGGCACCCTGGTCGACCAGTCGGAGATCCGCTCGCGCAAGCAGGGCCTGCGCAACAGCTACGCCCGCACCGACGCCTTCGGCGTCACCGGCCTGGAACTGCGGGGTGGCGTCGACCTGACGCAGGACACGGCCTCGCAATGGCTGGCGCTGACCGACCGGCTGTGGGTGCCGCCGATGAAGTACCGCAGCGTGGCGCCCTGGCTGCAGGCGTCGTACGACGCCGGGCCGCTGACGCTGTCCGCCGGCTTCCGGCGCGAAGACGGCAAGCTGGCGGTCGACGACTACACCACCACCTACTTCCGCAACCGTGTCTTCGTCAGCGGCGGCGAACTCAGCTACACCGCCGACCTGCCCAACTTCGGCGCGGTGCTGAAGCTGCCGGCCGGCTGGTCCGTGTTTGCATCGACCGGCAAGGGCTTCACGCTGCCCAACGTGGGCATTCCGCTGCGCAACATCAACCGCCCCGGGCAGTCGGTCGATGGCATCCTGGACCTGCAGGCCGTGATCGTGAAGAACAACGAGCTCGGCTTCAACTGGCGCGGCGCGATGGGTTCGCTGGGCGGCTCGTACTACAAGTCGAAGTCGACGCTGGGCCAGTCGCTGTCGATCGACCCGGTGACCAACGACTTCGTGCTGAACCGCCAGCCCGTCAACATCGAAGGCTACGAGCTCAGCGGTGAACTCAAGCTGGGCCGCGACCTGAAGCTCAACGCGATCTACTCGCACACCGAGGGCAAGACCTGGTTCACGGCCGGCGGACCGCTGACGCGCGAGATCGGCGTGCTCGACATCAACCCCGACAAGCTGGGCGTGTCGGCCACCTGGAAGTTCATGGCCAACGCCGACGTGCAGCTGGGTGCCACCAAGCTGCACTCCCGGGAACTCAACCAGGGCACGAGCGCGGCCGAGAAGACCACGGGCTACACGCTCTTCGACCTGAGTGCCAACTACGACTGGGGCAAGCCCGGCAAGACGACACTGGGCGTCGAGAACCTGACGGACAAGTTCTACGTGCTCAGCTGGTCGCAGGTGGTGGGCTTCCGCAACTACTGGTCGGGCCGCGGCCGTGTGGTGTCCCTGACCCACACGCTGACGTTCTGACGCAGCCCTTGGCGCGCAGGCACACCGGCGCGATGTTGCGTGGGTGCGCCATGGTCGCGCAGGGCTGTGTGACGGCTGCCCTGCTGCTGGGGCTGGCTGGGGCCGCCTCTGCCCCGGCCGCGGCGCAGGACATGTCGGCCGACAGGCAGGCTCGTCTGAGTCAGTTCCTGCGCGAGGCCACCGCGCCCGGTGGTCACCTGGGCGCCGTGGCGCTGGTGCAGCACCAGGGCCGTACCGTCGTGCAGCAGGCCTTCGGCCACCGCGACCTGGCCCGCAGCCAGGCCATGCCGGCCGACGCCATCTTCCGCATCTATTCGATGAGCAAGCCCGTCGCCTCGGTGGCGGCGCTGATGCTGATGGAGGAAGGCCGGCTGACACTGGACGACCCGGTGGCCAAGCACCTGCCGGAGTTTGCCGGCTTGCGGGTGTGGGCTGGTGGCAGTGTCGACAAGCCGCAGCTGCGTGCGCCGGCTCGGGCCATGACGCTGCGCCATCTGTTGACCCACACCGCCGGCTTCGCCACGCGCGGCAGCGACGCAGCCCAAGCCCTGCTGGAAGCGGCCGCGCCGTCGGCTGCCACCACGCTGGAAGGCTTTGCCAAACGCATGGCCGGCGTGCCGCTCGCCGCCGACCCCGGCACCCGCTTCGCCTACGACGGCGTCAACACCGAGGTGCTCGGCCGCGTCATCGAAGTGGTGGCCGGGGAGCCCTTCGATCGTTTCCTGCAGCGCCGCATCTTCACGCCGCTGGGCATGAAGGACACCGGCTTCAGCGTGCCGGCCGCGCAGCGGCATCGCATCGCCGACATCAGCGCGGTGGGTCCGGGCGGCGGCCTGGTGCGGGCACCCGGCCGCTCGTCGGTGACGCCGGGCGAGCCCTTGAACGACTACCCCAGCGGCGCCGGTGGGCTGTATGCCACCGCCGCCGACTACCTGCGCTTCGCCCGCATGCTCCTGGCCGATGGCACGCTGGAAGGCCAGCGTCTGCTGGCCCGTAAGACCGTGGCGCTGATGCGCATGAACCAGCTGGCCCATCTGGATCCGGTGGCGGGGCTGTCGGCCGGCGAAGGCTTCGGCCTGGGCGTGGCCGTGGTCATCGACCCCGCGCGGCGCGGCCGGCTATCTTCCCAGGGCGCCTACGGCTGGTCGGGTGCGGCAACCACCACCTTCACGATCGACCCGCAGGAGCAGCTGATCGCCATCCTGCTGATGCAGCATCTGCCGCAGGACGATGCGCTCGGCGAACTGCCCAAGCCGTCGGTGAAGTTCCACAATCTCGTCTATCAAGCGCTGGAGTGATGAGCACACCGATCGTCATGGTGGCAGGGTCTGCCAATCTCGACTTCGTGGTGCGCGCCGCGCACATTCCCGCCCCCGGCGAAACCGTGCTGGGGAGCGAATTCCGCACCTTCCCGGGCGGCAAGGGTGCGAACCAGGCCATCGCCTGTGCGCGTGCCGGTGGGGTGCAAACGCAGATGCTGCTGGCGCTGGGCGAAGACAGTTTCGCCGTGCCGCTGGAGGCCTCGCTGCGCGAAGCCGGCGTCGGCCTGCACATCGTGCGTTGCGCCGACGTGCCCACAGGCACGGCCTTCATCTGCGTGTCCGACGAAGCCGAGAACGCCATCACCGTGGCACCGGGTGCCAATGCCTGCCTGGCGCCGCAGCATCTGCCGGCGCTGGCGGGCGTCAGCCACCTGCTGCTGCAGCTGGAAACGCCGCTGGCCAGCGTCACGGCCTACGCCCGGGCGGCGCGCGCTGCGGGTGTGACGGTGGTGCTCAACGCGGCCCCGGCGGCCGCGCTGCCGCCTGAACTGCTGGCCGCCGTCGACCTGCTGGTCGTCAACGAAGGTGAGCTCGCGGCCATCAGCGGCATCGCTGGCGATGTCGATGCGGCGCTGGCCACCATGCGCGTGCCGAACGTCGTCGTCACGCTGGGCGCACGTGGTGCCCGTGCCCGCTGTGCACAGGCGCAGTTCGTGCAAGCGGGCTTCGACGTCGCCGCCGTGGACACCACGGCCGCGGGCGACACCTTCTGCGGCGTGCTGGTGGCGGCGCTGGCCGGCGGCAGCGCCTGGCCGCAGGCGCTGCGCCAGGCCTGCGCCGCCGCCGCCCTGGCCTGCACGCAGCCCGGTGCGCAGGCCAGCATTCCGCGACACGACGAAGTCATCGCCTTCCTGAACACCCAGCCCGTCTGACACCTGCTCCCGCCCATGGCCGAATTCAAGTTCTCCCACGTCACCACGCAGCGCTACCTGCCCACGCCGGGCAAGGCGCCGGGCTGGCCGTTCGCAGAGATCGGCCACTGGAAGATGGACGTGAACGGCACGGCCGACGACTGGGTGCGCGACCTGCTGGACTGGCGGCGTGAACACCTGGTGCGCATCGGCTACGACGACGCCAACTACCGCCGCCCGGAACTGCAATGGGCGCAGCGCAACTTCGTGCATGCGCAGATGATGGTGGAGGACCGTTTCTTCTACGACCCGGTGGCCTGCGACTACACCGTCGACCGCTACCTCGACGACCTGGAAGCGCGTTTCGGCGGCCTCGACAGCGTGCTCATCTGGTACGTCTACCCGAACATCGGCATCGACGAGCGCAACCAGACCGACCTGGCGCACGACCTGCCCGGCGGCCTGGCCGGGCTGAAGCGCGCCGTCGACGCCTTTCACCGCCGCGGCGTGAAGGTCTTCCTGCCCACCAAGCCCTGGGACCACGGCACGCGCGAACACCCGCAGAAGGACTGGCACGCCATCGCCGACATCGTGCAGGCCGTGGGTGCCGACGGCATCAACGGCGACACCTACAACGGTGTGCCGCGGGCCTTCTTCGACGCTTGCGACGTGCGCGGATGCCCGGTGGTGCTGCAGCCCGAAAGCACCATCTCCTGCGAAGAGCAGCTCATCTGGAACGTGCAGAGCTGGGGCAAGAAGGTGCCGCCTGACGTGGTGCCCGTGGTCGCCAAGTTCAAGTGGCTGGAACCGCGCCACATGATCAACCTGGAAAACCGCTGGAGCCGCGACCGCAACAACGACTTGCAGTACTGCTTCTTCAACGGCGTGGGCTACAACGCCTGGGAAAACGTCTGGGGCATCTGGAACGGCCTCACGCCACGCGATGCCGAGACCCTGCGCCGGGTGGCCGCCATCTCGCGCTTCTGCGCGCCGCTGCTCGTCAGCCAGGACTGGCGGCCCTATGCGGCGACGCTGCAGGCGGGTGTGTTCGCCAGCCGCTTCCCGGGCGGCGACCGCAGCTTGTGGACCCTGGTGAACCGCCACGAGACCACGGCCGACGGTGAGCAGCTGGCCGTGCCGCATGCCGAGGGCACACGCTACTTCGACCTCTGGAACGGTTTCGAGGTGACGCCACGCCTGGACGGCACGGAAGCGATCTTCAGCGCCAGGCTGGAAGCGCGTGGCTTCGGCGCGCTGCTGGCGGTGGCGACCGGTGCCGATGCGACAGGGCTGCCCGATTTCCTGGCAGGCATGCAGGCCCTGGCCGCGGTGCCGCTGCGTTCACTGTCGGCGCAATGGCAGCCGCTGCCGCAGCAGATGGTGCCGGTGGCCGCCACCGCGCCGCAGGCGCATGCGCCCGAAGGCATGGTCGAGATCCCGGCCGGGGACTTCGACTTTGCCGTGGGCGGTGTCGAGATCGAAGGCCAGACCTGGGCCGGCAACGACGTGCAGTACCCCTGGGAAGACAGCCCGCGCCGCGGCCACCGGCGGCGCATGGCGATGAAGCGCTTCTTCATCGACCGCACCCCCGTCACCAATGCGCAGTTCAAGCAGTTCATCGACGCCAGCGGCTACCGCCCGGCCGACGCCCACCACTTCCTTCGCCATTGGCAGCAGGGCGCGCCGCTGGCGGGCTGGGACGACAAACCCGTCACCTGGGTGGCGCTGGAAGACGCCCGCGCCTATGCCGCCTGGGCCGGAAAGCGCCTGCCGCGCGAATGGGAGTGGCAGTACGCCGCACAGGGCAGCGACGGCCGGCCCTATCCCTGGGGCTCGGCCTGGCACGCCGCCGCCGTGCCCACGCCGCACACCGGCCGCGACACGCCCGTGCCGGCCAGCGTGCATGCGCACCCGCAGGGCGCCAGTCCGTTCGGGGTACTCGACCTGGTGGGCAACGTCTGGCAATGGACCGACGAATTCCACGACACCCACACCCGCGCCGCGGTGCTGCGCGGTGGCAGCCGCTACCAGCCGCAGACATCGCACTGGTACTTCCCGCAGGCCTACAGGCTGGACCAGCATGGCAAATACCTGCTGATGGCGCCGTGCAAGGACCGCTCGGGCATGCTGGGCTTTCGCTGCGTGGTCGACGCGGCATGAAGGCGCAGCGGGTGGTGCTGGGCGGCCTGCTCGGGGACGCGCTGCAAGCCAGCCGGCGCGGGCGCCTGAGCCGCTTCATCCAGGGTGCCGACAGCCCCGCCATCCGGCTGTTCGACCGCGCCCGCGCGTTGAGCAACACCGAAGGCGACTGGTACGGCGAACATGCCGGCAAGTGGCTGGTGGCGGCCTCTCGCGCTGCAGCGCGAGAGGCGGACTCGGTCCTGGCCGAACAGGTACGTGAAGTTGCCGACTACCTGGCCGCGCAACAGGAAGCCGACGGCTACCTGGGCACCTACGCACCCAGCCACCGCTTCAACGTGAAGCAGCCGCCCAAGCCCTGGACCTGGGACGGTGCGCCGAGTGTGCGCACCTGGGACATCTGGACCCACAGCTACCTGATCCTGGGCCTGATCGAGGCGCACCGCGCCTTGGGCGAGGCCCGCTGGCTGCTGGCCGCCTGCCGCATCGGCGACCTGTGCGCGCAGACGCTGGCGCGCGGTGAAATCGACATCACCGATCTCGGCAACCACCACGGCCTGTCGGCCACGGTGCTGATGGACCCGGCCTGTGAGCTGTTCTTCGCCACCGGCGAGCCGCGCTTCCTGGCGCTGGCCGAAAGGGTGCTGGCCCAGGCCGACGCGCACGCCCCGCTGGCGCTGCTGCGGCAGGCGCTGGCCGGGGTGGACCCGTCGCAGATCGCCACCGGCAAGGCCTACCAGCTGGCCTGGAACCTGGTGGGCCTGGCCAAGCTGCACCGTGCCACCGGTCGCGCCGAACTGCACGAAGCGGTGGTGGGGCTGTGGCGCGCCATCCGCGAGCACCACCTCACGCTCGGGGGCGGCCCCTGGGGCGGGGTGGCCCACCGTTCACGCGAAGTCTTCAATCCCGCCGGGGTCTTCAGCCCGCAGGCTTATGTCGAGACCTGTTCGACCCTGGCCTGGATCCAGCTGAACCGCGAACTCCTGGCGGCCACCGGCGAGGCCTGCTACGCCGAGGAGATCGAACGTTCGGCCTACAACGACCTGCTGGGCGCACTGGCGCCCGATGGCGAAGACTGGTGCTACTACGTGTTTCCGAACGGGCAGCGGGTGCACACCACCTACTGGCGCTGCTGCAAGAGCAGCGGCGCGATGGCGCTGGAGGAACTGCCGGCGCTGGCCTACGGGCAGGGCCATGGCCCGCAGGGCCATGATCTGGCGGTCCACCTGTACGGCCCGGGCGTTGCGAACTTCGATCTGGGGCCGGCCGGCACGGTGCAGCTGCAGCAGCACACGGCCTATCCCTTCGACGGCGCCGTGCGCATCCAGGTGCAGCCCTCGTTGCCCCTGGACTTCACGCTGCGCCTGCGCGGCCCGGCCTGGACGAATGGCGCAGTGGTTCGGGTGAACGACGAAGCGCCGCAGCCGCTGCCGCCCGGGCGCTACACGGAACTGCGGCGATGCTGGGTCACCGGTGACCGTGTCGAACTGCAGCTGCCGATGCCGCCCCGGCTGCACCGGCGCAGCAACCGCAACGTGCAGGAATCGCGGGCGCCTGACGGCACGCCGGTGCAGCAGCAGGTGCTGGACGACGCCTATGTCGCCATCACCCGCGGCCCGCTGGTCTATGCCACCGGCCTGGTCGACGGCTTCAAGACCCAGGAAACCCTGCGCCTGCCGGATACGCCGGAGGCGGACTGGCTGCAGCTGCACGCCAGCGAGCCGCTGCCTGTCGTCCGTCTGAGCCCGCGGGACCGCGCGCCGCTGGACTTCACGCCGTACTTCGCCACCGGCGGGCGCGTGCATGGTAGCTGGCGTCTGACCTGGTTCTCGCTGGCCCCCGACGCTGTCGCACAGGCAAGTTTCCGTGTTGACAGAGCATAGGCCGCACGGCTTGGCAGGCGTCGCGCCGGCACGCAGACTGGCCGCCGAGCGCTCTGCCTGAGCGCAACCTCATTTCACACCGCCGCCCCTTGCCCATGGCCGCTTCCGTCCCACCCCTGAACCGCAGTGGCCCCCTGAGCGGCGTGCGTGTGCTCGACCTCAGCGCTTACATCGCCGGCCCCTATGGCTGCACGCTGCTGGCCGACCAGGGCGCCGATGTCGTCAAGGTCGAACCGCCCAGCGGCGACAACCTGCGCAACTACCCGTCGACGCTGCAGGCCGAAAGCCGTGCCTTCATCGGCGTGAACCGCAGCAAGCGCGGCATCGTGCTCGACCTGAAGCAGCCCGCCGACCTGGCCAGGCTGCTGCGCCTGGTGCGCGAGTCCGACGTGCTGGTGCACAACTTCCGCCCCGGCGTGCCGCGCCGGCTGGGCATCGCCCACGAACAGCTGGAGCCGCTGAACCCGAGACTCATCTACTGTGCCGTCACCGGCTACGGCGACAGCGGCCCGATGAAGGACAAGGCCGGCTACGACCAGGTCCTGCAGACCCTGACCGGCATGTGTGCGCTGCAGGGCAAACGCGGCGGCCCGCCCGAAATTCTGTACGGCTCGGTCGTCGACTACTACGCTGCGGCGCTGGTGGCTTCAGGCGTGGCAGCGGCGCTGTTCGAGCGTGAACGCAGCGGGCGGGGTCAGACCGTGGGCGTGTCGCTGCTGCGCAGTGCGCTCACCATGCAGTCGGCCCGGCTCATCTGGGCCGGGGGCGAGCCGCTGGACATCGGGCGCGACATGCGTTCGGGCGGTGTCACCGGCATCCACCCGGCGCGTGAAGGCCACCTGTACCTGTCGGCCAACACGCCCCGCTTCTGGGCGGCGCTGTGCCGCCTGACCGGCCTGGACGACCTGGCCGGCGACCCGCGCTACGACAGCGTGAAGAAGCGCGCCGTGCACGCCGCCGAGGTGGTGCCGCGCCTGCATGCCGCGCTGGCCAGCCGCACTGCGCTGGAGTGGGAGGCACTGTTCGGCGACGAAGTGCCCTGCGCGGCGGCACGCAAGGTCGAGGACATGTTCGACCACCCGCAGGTCCTGGCCGAAGGGATCGTCGGCGATTTCGACCACGCCGTCATCGGCCCTTACCGCGGGGTGCGGCAGTCGATCGTCTTCGGCCGCACGCCGGGGCCCGAGCCGTTTGCAGCGCCGGCGCTGGGCCAGCATGACAGCGAGCTGGCCGGTCCCGCCGGCGACGCCTGAACCCTGCGCGGCCAGGAAAGGCGCCAACCCCGCACCCGCTCAAGGGCGGTGTGCCGCTGGCGATACTGCGGGCCTCGCTTCAGGAGCATGGCCATGGCCGAATCACCGCGTTGTCCACCGTCCCGCGGCGGCGATCTCGGCCGCCGGCAGTGGCTGCTGGCGGCCGTGGCGGCCAGCTGGCATGGCCAGGGCATGGCTGCCTCCGCCCCGCTGCTGACCCGCCGCATCCCGTCCAGCGGCGAGGCCCTGCCCGTCATCGGCCTGGGCAGCTGGATCACCTTCAACGTCGGCAACGATGTCGCGGCCGTGGCCGGCTGCACGGAAGTCGTTCGCGCTTTCTTCGAGGCCGGGGGGCGGATGATCGACAGCTCGCCGATGTACGGCTCGTCGCAGCCCACCATCGGGCAGGCGCTGGCCAAGCTGAAGCCAACGGGCCTGCCAGCGGGCCTGTTCTCGGCAGAAAAGGTGTGGGTCGGCGACGCCGCACGCGGGCCGGCGCAGATGGAGGCGTCGCGCGCCTTCTGGGGCGTGCCGCGCTTCGACCTGATGCAGGTGCACAACCTGCTGGCCTGGCAGGGCCACCTGCCGCAGCTGCTGGCGATGAAGGCCGAGGGCCGGCTGCGCTATGTCGGCATCTCGACCTCGGAGGGGCGCCGCCATGCCGAGCTCGAGCAGATCATGCGCACCCAGCGCATCGATTTCGTCCAGCTCAGCCTGAACCTGCTGGACCGTGAGGCCGAACAGCGCCTGCTGCCGCTGGCGCAGGAACGCGGTATCGCCGTCATCGTCAACCGGCCGTTCCGCCAGGGTGCCCTGCTCGAGGCGCTGCGGCGCCACCGGCTGCCAGGCTGGGCCGCCGAGATCGACTGCGACAGCTGGGCCCAGGTGGCATTGAAGTTCGTGGTGTCGCACCCGGCGGTGACCTGCGCCATCCCGGCCACCAGCCAGGTGGTGCACCTGCGTCAGAACATGCGCGCGGGGCAGGGGCGCATGCCCGACGCCGCACTGCGGGCCCGCATCGCCGCCGACCTGGCCGCGCTGTGACCCCCAGCTGAGCCCCTGTCCAGCCGATGAGCGAGTGGTGGACCTACCGGCCGGTCGACTTCCTGATGTTCGCGCCACGCGCCTACTGGCGCCTGTTCGAACTGCACAACCAGGCTGTGTGGCCCTGGCCCTTGATGCTGTCGGCCCTGGGCCTGGCGGCGCTGTGGTGGCTGCGCCGGCCGAGCCCGCCTGTGCGTGTGTTGTTGCTCGGCGTTGCCCTGGCCTGGGCTGTTGTCGGCTGGTTCTTCCTGCACCAGCGATTCGCCCCCATTCACTGGGTGATGAACGGCGCCGCCTGGGCCTTCGGCGTGCAGGCCCTGGGTCTGGTGTTGCTGGCAACGCTGCCCGGCCTGCGGGCTGCGCCGGCCCAGGCGGCCCAGGCGGCGCGGGCCGGTGGCTGGTGGCTCCTGGCCTGGGCGGTACTTGGCCAGCCGCTGCTGGCACCACTGGCCGGGCGGCCTGGGTGGCAGGCCGAAATCGTCGGCCTCGCCCCCGATCCCACGGTCTTCGCCACGCTGGGCCTGCTGCTGTTCATCGACCCGCGCCATGGATTGCCGCGTGCGCTGTTCGAAGCACTTTGGGCGCTGGCGCTGGCCTGGTGCGCGCTCAGCGCCGCGACGCTGGCCACGATGGGTTCGGCCCAGGCCTGGGTGCCCCTGCTCGCAGGCGTGGGTGCCGTGGCCGCCCGCCGCCTCAGCGCTGGCCTGCCGCCAGCGCCGCCCTGACGCGGTTGAAGCTGGGCTGCAGCTGCGCCACGGCCCGCGCCGTCAGGCTCTTCGGCAGGTGCCGCAGGCGTGCCTGCGCGCTGGCCAGCGGTTGGCCCTTGCAGGCGAAGACGACGCAGTTGGCGCCGTCGGCGCTGTCCACGCGCAGCATCTCGTCGAAGAAGCTGCGACGGATGCGGTCGACGAACAGCTCGTGCTGCGCTTCCTGGCTCGACAGGTTGACGACCATCACGCCGCCGTCGTCCAGCAGGTCGAAGCAATCGTCGTAGAAGGCCTGCGAACTCAAGGCTGGCGGCTGGCCGTCGTAGTCGAAGCCGTCGACCAGCAGCACGTCGCAGCCGGCACCGCGTTCGCGGACGAACAGTGCGCCGTCGCCCTGCACCACGCGCAGGCGCGCGTCGTCGGGCGGCACCTGGAATTCGTCGCGCAGCGCCAGCACATGCGGGTTGATTTCGACCACTTCGATGCAACTGCCGGGCAGGTGGCGGTGGCAGAACTTCGCCAGCGAACCACCGCCCAGCCCCACCATCACGATGCACTGCGGTTCCGGCCTGAACAGCAGGAAGCCCATCATCGTGCGCGAATACTCCAGGTCCAGCGCGTCTGGGTCCTCCAGGCGCATGCGGCTCTGCACATCGCGGATCGAGAAGCGCAACGCCTTGCGCCCTTCGTCCTGCTGAACGAAGGGCTTCACATGCTGCGCTGGCTTGGGCAGGCTCGAGGCCTTTCGCTCAGAGCTTCTCGAACACCGCGGCAATGCCCTGGCCGCCGCCGATGCACATCGTCACGAGCGCATAACGCCCGCCGCTGCGGTGCAGTTCGTAGATCGCCTTGGTGGCCAGGAAGGCGCCCGAGCAGCCGATGGGGTGACCGAGGGCGATCGCGCCGCCGTTGGGGTTGACCTTCTTCATGTCGAATTCCAGCGCGCGTGCGACGGTGATGGCCTGCGCGGCGAAGGCTTCGTTGCTCTCGATCACGTCCATCTGGTCCAGGGTCATGCCGGCCTTCTTCAGCGCCGCCTTGGTCGCCGGGATCGGGCCTTCGCCCATCACGTCGTTGGGCACGCCGGCCACGGCATACGACACCAGCCGCGCCATCGGCTTGTGGCCGGCGGCGGCAGCTACCGCGGCGTCGGCCATCACAAAGAAGGCGGCGCCGTCGTTGATGCCCGAGGCATTGCCGGCGGTCACCGAGCCGTCCTTCTTGAACGCCGGCTTCATCTTCGCCAGGGTTTCCATCGTCGTCGACGCCTTGACGTGTTCGTCGGTGTCGAAGGTGACTTCGCCCTTGCGCGTCTGCTTGACGATCGGAACGATCTGCGACTTGAAGCGGCCTTCGGCAATGGCGGCCGCGGCGCGGCGGTGCGATTCGACGGCCAGCGCGTCCTGCTCCTCGCGCGTGATGCCCCACTTCGTCACCAGGTTTTCGGCGGTGATGCCCATGTGGCCGACGCCGAAGGGGTCGGTCAGCGTGGCGACCATGGTGTCGATGAGCGTGGTGTCGCCCATGCGCGCGCCGCTGCGCATCGCCGGCGACAGATAGCCGCCGCGGCTCATCACTTCCACACCACCGCCCACCGCATAGTCGGCGTCGCCGAGCAGGATGTTTTGCGCGCTCGTGACGATGGCCTGCAGGCCCGAGGCGCACAGCCGGTTGACGGCCATCGCCACGCTGTCGTGCGACAGCCCGGCCTGGATCGACGCCACGCGGGCGACGTAGGCGAAGCGCTTTTCGGTCGGAATCGTGTTGCCCACGGTGACGTACTGGATGGCCTTCGGGTCGACACCCGAACGCGCCACGGCTTCCTTCATCACGGTGCCGGCGAGTTCGGCCGGTTCGATGTCGGCCAGGCTGCCGGCGAAGGTGCCGATGGCGGAACGGGCTGCGCCCAGAACGACGACGTCGCGTTGTTTCATGTCTTTGCTCCTCGTGGGTGGTGTGAAAGTGGAAGAAGGGGGGTTGCGTTCAGGCGTTGCGGATGCGGCTGACCAGGGCCTGGGTGAAGGCCATGGTGCTGGCGCTGCCGCCCAGGTCGCCGGTGCGCACCCCGTCGATGTTCAGCGTGGCATGCAGGGCCCGTCGCAGCTGCGTGGCTTTTTCCGTCAGGCGCACATGGTCCAGCATCATGGCTGCAGCCAGCAGCAGGGCGGTGGGGTTGGCGATGCCCTTGCCGGCGATGTCGGGCGCCGAACCGTGCACCGCTTCGAAGATCGCGGCATCGGCGCCGATGTTTGCCCCCGGGGCCATGCCCAGGCCCCCCACCAGGCCGGCCACCAGGTCGGACAGGATGTCGCCGAACAGGTTGGTCGTCACCAGCATGTCGAACTGCCAGGGGTTCAGCACCAGCTTCATGGCGCAGGCGTCGATGATCACGGTGTCGAGTTCGAACTTTCCCTTGTACTTGCGTTCGTACAGCTCCAGCCCGGTCTCCAGGAAGATGCCGGTCAGCGCCTTCATGATGTTGGCCTTGTGCACGATCGACACCTTCTTGCGGCCGGTGGCCACCGCATGCTGGAAGGCGAATTCCAGCAGCCGGCGGCTGCCCGCGCGGGTGTTGATGCCGGTGGCCATGGCCACGGCGTGCGGGTCGTCGTCGATCTGCACGTAGTGCTCGTGGCCGATGTAGAGACCTTCGAGGTTCTCGCGCACGACCACCAGGTCGATATTGTCGAAGCGGCCGCCGGGCACGATGGTGAGTGCCGGTCGCAGGTTGGCGTAAAGCTGGAAGGCTTCGCGCAGCCTGACGTTCGAAGAGCGGTAACCACCGCCCGACGGCGTTTCCAGCGGCCCCTTCAGCGCCAGCCGGGTGCGCCGGATGCTGTCCAGCGTGGCCGGCGGCAGCGGGTCGCCGGCGGCCTTGACGCCGGCCAGCCCCGCGGCTTGGTGGTCCCAGTCGAAGGGCGCCTGCAGCGCCTCCAGCGCCGCCAGCGTGGCGTCGACGATCTCGGGGCCGATGCCGTCACCGGCAATGAGGGTGGCGGGCAGGCGTTGGGTCATGGTAGGCGTGGGTGGGCTGGGGCTGGAAGCCGTTGGCACGCATTGTGCGCGTGCTGGGCGTACAGCCGGCTGACAGCCAGCTGGCTTTGTGCCCGTCGCAGGCGGGCCTCGGGCGCGGACCGGGCATGAAAAAGCGGCCTCAAGGGCCGCTTTTGCGGGCTGTGCCGGGGCCTCAGGCCGTCGG
Organism: Rubrivivax sp.; assembly: GCA_022842595.1. Lineage (GTDB taxonomy): Bacteria > Pseudomonadota > Gammaproteobacteria > Burkholderiales > Burkholderiaceae_C > Rubrivivax. The sequence goes on along the minus strand of JALHPF010000001.1, from coordinate 130,438 downwards.
CGAGGGCGTGGTGGCGTTGGCGGCGGCCACACCGAGGCAGTTGTTGCAGCGGCCCAGGCCACGCAGCCGCGGGTCGGGCTTGCCGTCGCCGGTCTTGAAGTTGGCGTGGCACTTGATGCACACGTACATCTTCGAGCTGGACATCATCGGTTTCACGCCGGGTTCGGCATTCGGCCGGGCGGCGGTGTACTCGGCCTGGGTCTGGCGCAGCTTCGGGCCGGCGGCGCTGACGGCCGGTGTGGCCCCAGGTGCTGAGCCGGATGAAACGGTGGAAGAAGGGGCGGCTTGGGTGTTCGTGCGGCGTGTGGTCATGGCGGCTGGCAGGCAGGGAGGGAGGTCACCCCGATCAACGCGAAGCAAGTATTGTCCCAGACTTCCGCAGCAGTCGCACCCGGGCGCAGCCCGGGGGGCCCCCCTGGCCAGGCGTCGGGGCAGGGCGATGACATACTTGGCGCACTGTCCATGAATGCGCTGCCGCTTGGCGTCGGCGCCCTTGCCCATGCCGATGCTGCCGTCAGATCACCCCGAACGCCTGGCCCTGGCCGACGAGGTGCACGCACGGCCACCCGAGCCCTTGCACACGCCCATGCGCGCCAGTTATGTGGCGGTGCTGATGGACGCCGACGACCGCGCCCTTGAACTCGCCCACCTGGGCAGCCTGTGCGCCAGCTTCGGCTTGCCCGCGCCAGCGGCCGGCACCACCCAGTTCCGCACCCAGCTCGGGCCGGTGCGGCTGAAGTGGGAGCGGCATGGCGAGTTTTCGGGCTACACGATGTTCGCGCCCGCCAGCGGCGATGAATCGGTCACCGAGTCCGCTGCCAGCCTCTTGCCTTCGGGCTGGCTGAAGGGGCTGCCCGGCCAGACCGTGGCGGCCGCGCACGGCCTGCTCCTGAAGGGCCAGGCCGAGCCTCCCGACGCCGCCTTCCTGGCGCGCTATTTCAACGGCAATCCAGTGGTCGGTGCCACCATCGGCGGCGGTGCGGGCCACGCTTTCACCGACTTCCGCGTCCACGCCGACGGCCGCGCCCGCTTCCTGCTGCTGGACAACGGCTTCACGCCCAACCAGGCCGGCCGCATGCTGCAACGCCTGTTCGAGATCGACGCCTATCGCATGCTGGCGCTGCTGGCGCTGCCGATTGCGCGCCGCCAGAGCCCGCGCATCGTCGCCATCGAAAAGAGCCTGGCCGAACTCACCGACGGCATCGCCCGCGAGGACGGCGCCGACGAAGCCCTGCTGCACGAGCTGACGCGCCTGGCCGCCGAAGTGGAAAGCGGCCTGGCCGCCAGCCAGTTCCGTTTCGGCGCCTGCCGCGCCTACAGCGATCTGGTGCGCACACGCATTTCCGAACTGCGCGAGCAACGCATCCCCGGGCTGCAGACGATCGAGGAATTCATGGCCCGGCGTTTTGCCCCGGCCGTGACCACCTGCCAGACGGTGTCGCAGCGGCTGCACGACCTGTCGGAACGCGTGGCCCAGGCCAGCGGCCTGCTGGCCACGCGTGTGGGCATCGCCCGCGAAAAGCAGAGTCAGGCCCTGCTGGCCAGCATGGACCGCCGTGCCAAGCTGCAGCTTCGCCTGCAGCAGACGGTGGAAGGCCTGTCGGTGGCGGCCATCAGCTACTACGTGGCCGGGTTGGTGGGCTATCTGGCCAAGGCGGCGAAGGCGGCTGGCGCACCCGTGAATGCCGACCTGGTGGTCGGCATCGCCGTGCCGCTGGTGGCCGTGGCTGCGCTGCTGGCCATTCGCCGCGCACGGCGGCGCATCCACGAGGCCGAGGCCCGCGAGCGGGGCGCGGTTGCGGGCTGAACCCGAGCCAACGGCTGAGACTGACGAGCAATGAGTGAAGAGCGACAAGCAAAGAGCCAAAAGCCAAGAGCGAACCCGATGCCCCTGACATTTCCCTTTTCCGCCATCGTCGGCCAGGACGAGATGAAGCTGGCCATCCTGGTGGCTGCCGTCGACCCCAGCGTGGGCGGCGTGCTGGTCTTCGGCGACCGCGGCACCGGCAAGAGCACGGCCGTGCGCGGCCTGGCGGCGCTGCTGCCGCCGATGCGCGCCGTCGTCGGCTGCCGCTACCACTGCGCGCCCGAGGGCGGAACGGGTGCCTGCGAGCAATGCCCGAGCCTGAAACCTGCAGGCAAGAAGCCGAGGACCGAACTCGTGCCCGTGCCGGTGGTCGACCTGCCGCTGGGCGCCACCGAAGACCGCGTCGTCGGCGCCCTCGACCTGGAGCGTGCGCTCTCGCAGGGCATCAAGGCCTTCGAGCCCGGCTTGCTCGCGCGTGCCAATCGCGGCTTCCTGTACATCGACGAAGTCAACCTGCTGGAAGACCACCTCGTCGACCTGCTTATCGACGTGGCCGCTTCCGGCGAAAACGTCGTTGAACGCGAAGGTCTGAGCGTTCGCCACCCCGCGCGCTTCGTGCTGGTAGGCAGCGGCAACCCCGAGGAAGGCGAGCTGCGCCCGCAGCTGCTGGACCGCTTCGGCCTGAGCGTGGAAGTCAAGACCCCCACCGACGTGCCCACGCGCATCGAAGTGGTGAAGCGCCGCGACGCCTTCGAGCGCAATCCCGAGGCCTTCACCCAGGCCTGGCATGCCGAAGACGAGCGGGTGCGCAAACGGCTGATCGCGGCGAAGAAGCGCCTGCCCGACGTGCAGCTGCCCGACGAGGTGCTGGCCCAGGCCTCGACCCTGTGCCTGGCGCTGGGCACCGACGGCCTGCGCGGCGAACTGACGCTGATGCGCGCAGCGCGGGCACTGGCGGCCCTGGATGGCGAGGGCGTTGTCACCACTGCCCATCTGCAGCGCGTGGCCGCGCCGGCACTGCGCCACCGCCTGCGCCGCAACCCGCTGGACGACACCGGCTCCAGCGCCCGCGTCGAGCGCGCGATGGCCGAGCTGTTCACACCCGAAGCCGCGCCCGGCGCCACGCCGATCCGCGCCGCCGCCTGATGGCCATGGGCGACATGCCGGCCCGCCCGGCTGGCGGTCTCGACCCCGCTGCCACCGATGCTGGCAGCGACGCCTGGGCCGACGCCGTATTGGCGGCCTTGCTCTTTGCCATCGACCCGCCCGGCACCGGCGTCGAACTGCATGCCGGCGCCGGCCCCGTACGTGACCGCTGGCTGGCGCTGCTTCGCCTGCAGCTGGGCGACATGCCGGTGCGTCGCCTGCCGCTGCACATTCGCGACGACCGCCTGCTGGGCGGCCTCGACCTGGCCGCCACGCTGCAGGCCGGTCGCCCGGTGGCGCAGCGCGGCCTGCTCGCCGACAGCCACGGTGGCGTGCTGCTGCTGGCCATGGCCGAGAGGCTGGACGCCGGCACCGCCGCGCGCCTGGCCGCAGCCATCGACCGCGGCGAAGTCGTTGCCGAACGCGACGGCGTGGCGCTTTCGCACCCGGCGCGCTTCGGCTTGGTGGCGCTCGACGAAAGCGAAGACCCGCAGCCCGACGCCCCCGCCACGGGCGCCGAGGAATCGCTGCCGGCACCGCTGCGCGACCGTCTGGCGTTCCGCCTGAACCTGGCGGCGGTGTCGCCACGGCTGGCGCAGGACACCGACGACCTGCTGCTGCTGGAGCCTGCCGAACTGGCCGCCGCGCGGCACCGATTCGCGCAACTGCAGGTGCCCGACGAACTGCTGCAGGCGCTGTGCAATGCCGCGGCGGCGCTGGGCGTGGATTCGTTCCGTGCCGTCCTGCAGACCTTGCGTGTGGCGCGCGCCCATGCCGCGCTGCAAGGCCGCGACGAAGTGCTCGACGAGGACGCTGCGCTCGCCGCCCGGCTGGTGCTGGCGCCGCGCGCCACCCGGCTGCCGGCACCGCCCGAGGTCCGCGACCCACCCGAGGAGGAAGCGCCGCCGGTGGAAGACCCGGCGCCGGACACCGACGCGCCACCACCGCCACCGCCACCGCCACCGCCACCGCCGCCGGTTGAAGAACCCGACACGCCGCCTCCTCCCGTCGACGAAGAACCCGAGATGCCACCCGGGGCGATGGACGACCTGGTGCTGCAGGCCGTGCTGGCGGCCCTGCCGCCCGACCTGCTGGCGCGGCTGAAGGCCGGCCAGGCCGGCCGTGAAGCCGGCCGCTCAGCCGGCGTAGCCGGGGCGATGCAGAAGGCCGCGCGCCGCGGCCGCCCGGTGGGTGTGCGCCGCGGCGAGCCCCGGGCCGGCCAGCGCCTGAACGTCATCGAGACACTGCGCGCCGCCGTGCCGTGGCAGAAGCTGCGGCGCCGGCCGGGCCTGGAACCCACGCCGGGCCCGCGCCGGGTCGAGGTACGTGCCGACGATTTCCACGTCACGCAACTGCGCCAGCGGCGCGAAACGACGACGCTGTTCGCCGTCGATGCGTCTGGCTCGGCTGCGCTGCAGCGCCTGGCCGAAGCCAAGGGCGCCGTCGAACTGCTGCTCGCCGACTGCTACGTGCGTCGCGACAAGGTGGCGGTGCTGGCCTTCCGCGGGCGCAGCGCCGAACTGCTGCTGCCGCCAACGCGTTCGCTGGTGCGCGCCAAGCGCGCGTTGTCGGGTCTGCCGGGTGGCGGTGGCACGCCGCTGGCGGCGGCGCTGGACGCGCTGTCGGCCCTGGCGGCCGCCGCGCGCCGCCGTGGCGACACTGCCGTGGTGGTGGTGCTGACCGACGGCCGCGCCAATGTGGCGCTCGACGGCACCGGTGGCCGCACCCGGGCAGAGTCCGATGCCCTGGCTGCTGCCCGCCGCCTGCGCGGCCTGGGCGCGGCCGTGCTGGTGATCGACACCGCTCCGCAGCCCAGTGCCCAGGCGGCGCGCGTGGCCGAGGCGGCGGCGGCGACCTATCTGCCCCTGCCGCACGCCGGCGCGCAGACGCTTTCAAAAGTGGTGCGGGCCGCGGCCGTCGGCTGAAGCTGGCGGCCTGGCCGGCCCATTTCGTCGACGTTCCGCCCTTCGCCGGCCTGCCCGGCGTCTACCCGCATTGACGCCGGGCACCTGAGTGTCTATTCTTCGTGACACATTGGGATGTCAGCTGTTTATGACATCCCTTGGGCACCGAATTGGTGCGAAAACCGAGGTCACGCATGGAAACCCTGGCAAGAATCGAAGAGGCGCTGGCTGCGGCCATCACCACGACCGAGGCGCCGGGCTGCCCGCCTCGGCTGGCTGCTGCAATGCGACACGCTGTCTTCCCGGGCGGAGCGCGCATCCGGCCGATGCTGTGCCTGTCGGTGGCGCGCGCCTGCGGCGACGACGATCCGGGGCTGTCCGATGCTGCCGCGGCGGCGATCGAACTGCTGCACTGCGCCTCGCTCGTCCACGACGACCTGCCGTGTTTCGACGACGCACCCACGCGCCGCGGCCAGCCTTCGGTGCACAGTGCTTTCGGCGAGCGGCTGGCCGTGCTGGCCGGCGACGGGCTCATCGTGCTGGCTTTCCAGACGCTGGGCGTCGCTTCCGGGCGTTCGCCGGCGCGACTGGCTCGGCTGATGGCCACCATCAGCCATGGTGTGGGCATGCCGTTCGGCATCACCGCCGGCCAGGCCTGGGAATGTGAACCGCGGGTTGCCCTCGGCGACTACCAGCGCGCCAAGACCGGCGCCCTGTTCGCCGCCGCCACCTGCGCCGGCGCCGAAGCCGCCGGCGTCGACGGCAACACCTGGCGAGCCCTGGGTGAATGGCTGGGCGAGGCCTATCAGGTGGCCGACGACGTGCGCGACGTGATGGCCGACCCCATCGCACTTGGCAAGCCGGTGGGCCGCGACCTGGCCCTGGGCCGCCCCAGCTCGGCCAGCGAACATGGCCTGTCGGGTGCCATCCAGCATTTCGACCGGCTCGTGGCCTGCGCCATCGAAGCCATTCCCCCGTGCCGCGGTTCGGCCCAGTTGCGCCAGCTGGTGCGCATGGAATCCGAACGCCTGGTTCCCAAGAGCTGGTGCGACCAGGTGGAAGGGCTGCAGCGTGCCCCGGCGCCGAAGACCACCCCGCGTCCGCCGCGCAAGCCCCGCGCTGTCGTTCCTGCCGCTGTTCCCGCCGCCGGGGCCGCGCCCGCCATCACGCCCAGCCTGCCTTGAACGGCGCCGGCATGGACCCAGCGCAGCCCCGGCCCGTGCCCGCTGCGACGGTCGGCCCGGTGCCGGACCCAGACCCCGTCGTGGCTGGTAGCTGGCTTGAGAGACTGCGCGACTGGCGCCATCGCACGGTGGCGCGGCCGGGCTTCCAGCGCTGGGCCGCTGCCTTCCCCCTGACGCGGCCGGTGGCGCGCCGCGAGGCCATGGCGCTGTTCGATCTGGTGGCCGGCTTCGTCTATTCCCAGGTCCTTCTGGCCTGTGTGCGTCTGCAGATCTTCGACCTGCTGGCCCCCGGCCCGATGGCGGAAGACACGCTGAGCGAACGCCTCGGTCTGGGCCGCGAGGGTGCCGAACGGCTGGTGGCCGCAGCCGTGGCCATCGAACTGCTGGAGCGTCGCAGCGGCGGCCGCGTCGCGCTCGGCCGTCTGGGCGCGCCGATGGTGGGCAACCGTGCCATCGCTTCGATGGTGGAGCACCATGCCACGCTCTATGCCGACCTGGGCGACCCCGTGGCGTTGCTGCGGCGCGAGGGGCGCCCGGCGATGGCCGGGTACTGGCCCTACGAGGCTGCGGCTTCGTCTCAGGTCGAGTCGCCGGCGGCGCTTTCGCCGGAGCGGGTGGCTGACTATTCGGCGCTGATGTCGGCTTCGCAGCCGCTCGTGACGCAGGAAGTGGTCGCGGCCTACCGCTTCGACCGCCACCGCTGCCTGCTCGACGTGGGCGGCGGCGAGGGCAGCTTCATCACCGCGGTGGCGGCGCAGTCACCGCAGCTGCAATTGATGTTGTACGACCTGCCGGCGGTGGCCGAACGCGCCCGCGCCCGGCTGGCCACGGCCGGCCTCGCCCGGCGCGCCAGCACCTACGGGGGCGACTTCTTCAATGACGAACTGCCGCGTGGCGCCGACATCGTGAGTCTGGTGCGCGTGGCCTTCGACCACCCCGATGAACGAGTCCTGCGCCTGCTGCAACGTGTGCGCCGGGCGCTGCCCGACGACGGCTGCCTGCTGCTCGCCGAGCCGATGGCCCAGGTGCCGGGGGTCGAGGCCATGGGTGATGCTTACTTCGGCTTCTATCTGCTGGCCATGGGCCGTGGGCGGCCACGAACGGCGACGCAACTGTCAGCGCTGATGCAGCAGGCCGGCTTCGAGCCTGCGCGCGTCGTCCCCACCCACCAGCCCCTGCAGACCAGCGTGCTGGTGGCACGCTGCAGCCGAGCGTAAACCCTTGAAAACAAAAGTGTCCATTTCTATTGACACTCGTAGTCGTCACCTTAAACTGACGTTGTCAATGCCCCCGTCCATGTTCAAGCCCTCGACCCAACCATCTCTGCCGACCCCGCTGTGTACCTGCGCGGCTGGAACCGACGCTTCCAGGAGGACCGCATGAAGACCATGGCCATCGTGCTCGAAGAACCCGAGCACATCGCATTCAGCAGCCTCGACCTCACGCCGCCAGGCGCCGACGACGTGGTCGTCGACATCGAGTTCAGCGGCATCAGCACCGGCACCGAGAAGCTGCTGTGGAACGGCCGCATGCCCAAGTTCCCGGGCATGGGCTACCCGCTGGTGCCAGGCTACGAATCCGTGGGCCGCGTCGTCGAAGCCGGGCCGAACGCCCGCCATGCCGTCGGCAGCCGCGTCTTCGTGCCGGGGGCCCGCTGCTACGGCGAAGTCCGCGGCCTGTTCGGGGGTGCAGCGTCCAAGGTGGTGGTGGCCGACTCCCGCGTCGTGCCCGTGTCGGAATCACTCGGCCAGGAAGCCGTGCTTCTGGCACTGGCGGCCACCGCGTACCACGCGGTCGCTGTGGGCGGCAAGCGCGAGAAGATCGTGCCGCCTGACCTGATCGTCGGCCACGGCGTGCTCGGCCGGCTGCTTGCACGCATGACGGTAGTGGCCGGCTTCGCGCCGCCGACCGTCTGGGAAACCAATGGCCGCCGCGCGCTTGGCGGTGATGGCTACACCGTCATCCACCCCGACGAAGACACGCGCCGCGACTACCGCGCCATCTACGACGTCAGTGGCGATTCACAGATCCTCGACCGCCTGGTGCAGCGCCTGGCGCCGGGTGGCGAAGTGGTGCTGGCCGGTTTTTATACCGACCCGATCAACTTCGCCTTTGCGCCGGCCTTCATGCGCGAAGCCACCTTCCGCTGCGCCGCCGAATGGCAGCGCCCGGACCTGCTGGCGGTGAAAGAGCTCACCGAAAGCGGCCGGCTGTCGCTGGACGGCCTGATCACCCACCACGGTGACCCCATGCACGCCGACAGTGCCTACCGCACCGCGTTCGGTGATTCCGACTGTCTGAAGATGGTCCTCGACTGGAGAAGTTGCCAATGAATGCGCCCACCAATACCGTGATGTTCATGCGGGACGAGCGCCTGAAGGCCGAAGCCGCGATCGAGCCCGATCCGGTGTCGACCAGCCCTGCGGCCAAGACCACTCAGATCATCGCCATCTACGGCAAGGGCGGCATCGGCAAGAGCTTCACGCTGGCCAACCTGAGCTACATGATGGCGCAGCAGGGCAAGAAGGTGCTGCTGATCGGCTGCGATCCGAAGAGCGACACCACCAGCCTGCTCTTCGGCGGCAAGGCCTGCCCGACGATCATCGAAACCAGCAGCAAGAAGAAGCTGGCCGGCGAAGCGGTGGCCATCGGCGACGTCTGCTTCAAGCGCGACGGCGTTTACGCCATGGAGCTGGGCGGCCCCGAAGTCGGCCGCGGCTGCGGCGGGCGCGGCATCATCCATGGCTTCGAGACCCTGGAAAAGCTGGGCTTCCACGACTGGGGCTTCGATTACGTGCTGCTCGACTTCCTGGGCGACGTGGTCTGCGGTGGCTTCGGCCTGCCGATTGCGCGCGACATGTGCCAGAAGGTCATCGTCGTCGCCAGCAACGACCTGCAGAGCCTGTACGTGGCCAACAACGTCTGCAGCGCGGTCGAGTACTTCCGCAAGCTCGGTGGCAACGTCGGTGTCGCCGGCATCGTCATCAACCGCGACGACGGCACGGGCGAGGCTAAGCTGTTCGCCGAGAACGTCGGCATCCCGGTGCTGGCCACGATTCCGGCCAACGACGACATCCGCCGCAAGAGCGCCAGCTACGAAATCATCGGCCGCCCCGGCACGCAGTGGGCGCCACTGTTCGAAGAGCTCGCCACCAACGTCGCCGTGGCGCCGCCAGTGCGCCCCAAGCCGCAGACCCAGGACCAGCTGCTCGGCCTGTTCAGCGCTGAAGTGACCGGACGCGACTTCAAGATGGAACCGGCCACGCTGTTCGACATGGTGGGCAAGAACGAGATCGTCAAGCCGACGCTTGAAGTCGTCTACGACGCCGCCTGACGTTTCGAAGAGCCGAGCAAGACCATGAGCGCTGTACCCCAAGTCCCGAACCCGGCCGCCCTGGAGGCCGATGGTGTTGGCTGCCATTCCGGCAAGGACGCGATGCTGGCCGCCGCCAAGACGGCCGGCAAGAGCGACGTGCTGAAGCAGTACGCCACGGACTACCCGCTGCCTGAAGGCGCAGGCCCGCACGACCAGCCGCAGAGCATGTGCCCGGCCTTCGGCAGTCTGCGCGTGGGTCTGCGCATGCGGCGCACGCACACCATCCTGAGCGGCAGCGCCTGCTGCGTCTACGGGCTCACCTTCACCAGCCACTTCTACGGCGCTCGCCGCAGCGTCGGCTACGTGCCCTTCAACAGCGAAAGCCTGGTCACCGGCAAGCTGTTCGAGGACATCCGCGACAACGTCTACAAGCAGGCCGACCCGGCGCTGTACGACACCATCGTCATCATCAACCTGTGCGTGCCCACCGCCAGCGGTGTGCCGCTGCAGCTGCTGCCCAGCCAGATCAACGGCGTGCGCATCATCGGCATCGACGTGCCGGGGTTCGGTGTGCCGACACACGCGGAAGCCAAGGACGTGCTGGCCGGCGCGATGCTGAAGGTGGCCCGCGCCGAGGCCGAAGCCGGCCCGGTGGCTGCGCCGCGCACCGGCATCGCGACCAAGCCCACGATCACGCTGCTGGGCGAGATGTTCCCAGCCGACCCGGTCGGCATCGGCATGCTGCTCGAGCCGATGGGCCTGGCGGCTGGGCCGGTCGTTCCGACACGTGAATGGCGCGAGCTCTATGCCGCGCTGGACTGCGCGGCCGTGGCCGCCATCCACCCTTTCTACACCGCCAGCGTGCGCGAGTTCGTCGCCGCCGGCCGCAAGATCGTCGCGTCTGCCCCGGTCGGCTATGACGGTACCGAAGCCTGGCTGCAGGCCATCGGCGAGGCGACCAATGTGCCGCAGGCGCTGATCGACGCGTCGAAGAACAAGTGGCTTCCGGCGATCAAGGCTGCGCTGGCTCGAACCCCCATCAAGGGTCGCGTCACCGTCAGCGGCTACGAAGGCAGCGAGCTGCTTGTGGCTCGGCTGCTGATCGAAAGCGGCGCCGATGTGCCGTACGTGGGCACTGCCTGCCCGAAGACACCCTGGAGCGCCCCCGACCTCGCCTGGCTGCAGGCCCGCGGCGTGCACGTGCAGTACCGCGCTTCGCTGGAACAGGACATCCAGGCCGTGCGCGAATTCAAGCCCGACCTCGCCATCGGCACCACACCGGTGGTGCAGGCGGCGAAGGAAGCCGCGATCCCTTCGCTGTACTTCACCAACCTGATCTCGGCCCGCCCGCTGATGGGTCCGATGGGTGCCGGTTCGCTGGCCCAGGTGATCAATGCCGCGATCGGCAACCGCGAACGCTTCAACAAGATGCGCGAGTTCTTCGGTGACGTCGGCAGCGGCGACCGCGCTGGCGTCTGGGAAGGCAAGCCCGTCGAGCGGCCCGAGTTCCGCGCCGAGACCAAGCGGCAGGTCATCAAGATGCTGAAGAAGCGCAAGGCCGAGGAGATGATCTGATGGCCGGCACGCAACAACCCACGTATGTGATCGACCACGACCGCGCTGGCGGTTACTGGGGTGCGGTCTACGTTTTCACCGCGATCAAGGGCCTGCAGGTCATCATCGACGGCCCGGTGGGTTGCGAGAACCTGCCGGTGACCAGCGTCCTGCACTACACCGACGCGCTGCCCCCGCACGAACTGCCCATCGTCGTCACCGGCCTGGGTGAAGAACAGCTGGGCCGCGAGGGCACCGAAGGCTCGATGAAGCGTGCCCATGCCGCGCTCGACCCCGACCTGCCGAGCGTCGTGGTCACCGGTTCGATCTCGGAAATGATCGGCGGCGGCGTCACCCCGGAAGGCACGACCATCGCGCGCTTCCTGCCGCGCACCATCGACGAAGACCAGTGGCAATGCGCCAACCGCGCGATGTACTGGCTGTGGACCAGCTACGGCCTGAAGAAGGTGCCGCAGCGCACGCCGTTTGCCGAACGCCCCGCGGGCGAGAAGCCGCGAGTGAACATCATCGGCCCCAGCTACGGCGTGTTCAACGGCCCCAGCGACCTCGCCGAGATCCGCCGCCTGGTGCAGGGCATCGGCGCCGAAGTGAACATGGTCTTCCCGCTGGGCAGCCATCTGGCCGATGTCTCGCGCCTGGTCGAAGCCGACGCGAACATCTGCATGTACCGCGAGTTCGGCCGGATGTTGTGCGAGGCGCTGGAGCGGCCGTACCTGCAAGCGCCGATCGGCCTGCACAGCACCACCGCGTTCCTGCGCCAGCTGGGCGAACTGCTGCACCTCGACCCGGAGCCCTTCATCGAGCGCGAGAAGCACACCACGATCAAGCCGATCTGGGACCTGTGGCGCAGCGTCACGCAGGACTTCTTCGGCACCGCCAATTTCGCTGTCGTGGCCGGCGAGACCTACGCCCGCGGCATCCGCCACTTCCTCGAAGACGAGCTGGGCCTGCCCTGCAACTTCGCGGTCTCGCGCATTGCCGGCAGCAAGACCGACAGCGAGAGCGTGCGCCAGATGACGCACACGAACACGCCGCTGGTGATGTTCGGCAGCTACAACGAACGCATGTACTTGGCCGAGAAGTCGGCGCAGGGTGGGGGCCACGGGCCCAAGCCCACGTTCATCCCGGCCTCGTTCCCGGGCGCGATCATCCGCCGCCACACTGGCACACCGTTCATGGGTTACGCCGGCGCCACCTACATCGTGCAGGAGTTCTGCAACGCGCTGTTCGATGCGCTGTTCTTCATCCTGCCGCTGGGTACCGAGCTCGACAAGGTCGACGCCACCCCCGCAGCCCATGGCCACCGCACCGAAAACGACGCGCGGCCCTGGGACGACGAGGCGCAAGCCGCGCTTCAGGACCACGTGCAGCAGCAGCCGGTGCTGGTGCAGATATCGGCCGCCAAGCAATTGCGCGACCGTACCGAACACGACGCACGCACCGCGGGTGAAGCCCGCGTCACGCTGCAACGGGTGCTCAAGTCATTGGGCATCACATCAACTCAGAAGGAGCCCGCATGAACGCGCGCGGCTTCACCCCCACGTCACGGCAGATCGCCGTGTCTGCCCATGGTGCGCGGGCTCTTAGTGCGCACGCGGTCGCAAGACCGGTTTGGAAGGAAATTAGCCATGGCTGAAAGAAAAGGCTCCATTTCGGGCCTCACTGACGACGAGGCCCAAGAATTCCACACCTACTACATCCAGGGTTTCGTGGGCTTCACGGCAATCGCCGTCGTTGCCCACATCCTGGTGTGGGTGTGGCGTCCCTGGCTCTGATCGCCTGAAGATTTAAACCCAGTCAAGGGGAAACCAAATGTCTCATGTCCAAACAGTGATGCCCAAGCCCCTGATGGTGGGTGAATCCAGAAGTTTCTGGTTCATCTTCACGCTGGGATTCACGGTGTTTCTGGCCATTGCCCTCTTCGGGCAGTTGCTGGGCTGGCATTGGCGAACCTGGTTGCCGGGTGCTGAAGGTGTGAAGTCCATTTTTGGCGGCGTCAAGGCGGCTGTATATACCTTTATGTCGCATCTAACTTAGGAGCATGGAAACATGTGGAGAATCTGGCGTTTGTTCGACCCGTTGCGCACGATGGTCGCCCAAGGTATTTTTCTGTTCGGTCTGGCCGCGATGATTCACCTCATCCTGCTGAGCACGAACAAATTCAACTGGATGGACGGCCCGCGCACAGCGGCCGTTGCCTCCGCGAACGCACCACTGCCCGCTGCAGTGACCTCGGTCGCGAAGTAACGCTTGCTCGAATAGCAGTACCGCTGAAATTCGGTACGCGGGGCTGGGCCCCAAAAGCCCTCCCCGTGTCATCGAAGGTTGAATTGCTGAATTGATTGAATACAAACTCGCCACGAAGACTCGAATTCACGAGGCTTTCGGGGTTGGAGGAAATGACATGGCCATGCTGAGCTTCGAAAGAAAATACCGCGTTCGCGGTGGAACCCTGGTCGGAGGCGATCTCTTCGACTTCTGGGTCGGGCCGTTCTACGTCGGATTTTTCGGTGTAACGACGATTTTCTTCACTTTTCTCGGCACGGCCTTGATCCTCTGGGGCGCGGCATTGGGCCCGACCTGGAATGTCTGGCAGATCAATATTGCACCGCCTGATCTGTCGTACGGACTGAAACTGGCGCCGCTGGCCGAAGGCGGGCTCTGGCAGATCATTACCGTGTGTGCGCTGGGGGCCTTCGTTTCCTGGGCGCTGCGCGAAGTTGAAATCTGCCGAAAACTCGGCATGGGCTACCACGTGCCCGTGGCTTTCGGATTCGCCATCTTTGCGTACTTCACGCTGGTGGTCATCCGCCCGGTGCTGCTCGGCGCCTGGGGTCACGGCTTCCCCTACGGCATCTTCAGCCACCTCGACTGGGTGTCGAACGTGGGCTATCAGTATCTGCACTTCCACTACAACCCGGCCCATATGCTGGCCATCACTTTCTTCTTCACGACGACGCTGGCACTGTCGATGCACGGTGGCCTGATCCTGTCGGCCACCAACCCGAAGAAAGGTGACCGGGTGCTGACGCCCGAGCACGAGGACACCTTCTTCCGTGACGCCATCGGCTATTCGGTCGGTTCGCTCGGCATCCACCGCCTGGGCCTCTTCCTGGCGCTGGCCGCCGTCTTTTTCAGCGCCGTCTGCATCGTCATCAGCGGTCCGTTCTGGACCAAGAGCTGGCCCGAGTGGTGGGGCTGGTGGCTGAATCTGCCGATCTGGTCCCAGTGGCCCTTGCAGTGATGCGCACTGAACCGCGGAGCAAACAATCATGATGGTCGAATACCAAAACCTCTTCACGGCCGTGCAGGCCAGCGGCCCGGCCGAAGCCGGCGTTCCGCTGCCTCCAGGCAACAGCCCGCGCACCGGCAAGGAGCCGATGCACGTGCACCTGATCGGCCGCTTCGGCAATGCCCAGATCGGTCCCATCTATCTGGGTGGCCTGGGCCTGGCTTCGCTGATCCTGGGCACCCTGTCCATCAACATCATGGGCTTCAACATGCTGGCCCAGGTGAACTGGGACGTGGTGCAGTTCGTGCGCCAGCTGTTCTGGCTGTCGCTGGACCCGCCGTCGCCGGCCTACGGGCTGAGCTTCCCGCCGATGAACGAGGGCGGCTGGTGGTTGCTGTCGGGTGCGCTGCTGACCACGTCGATCCTGCTGTGGTGGACACGCATGTACACCCGGGCGCGGGCGCTGGGGATGGGCACGCACGTGGCCTGGGCCTTCGCCGCGGCGATCTGGCTGTTCCTGGTGCTGGGCTTCTTCCGCCCGGTGCTGATGGGCAGCTGGAGCGAGGCGGTTCCCTTCGGCATCTTCCCGCACCTGGACTGGACGGCCGCGTTCTCGCTGCGCTACGGCAACCTGTTCTACAACCCGTTCCACGCCCTGTCCATCGCCTTCCTGTACGGGTCCGCCCTGCTGTTTGCGATGCACGGCGCCACGATCCTGGCCGTCAGCCGCTACGGTGGCGACCGCGAGATCGAGCAGATCACCGACCGCGGCACCGCCAGCGAGCGTGCCGCCCTGTTCTGGCGCTGGACGATGGGCTTCAACGCCACGATGGAATCGGTGCACCGCTGGGCCTGGTGGTTTGCCGTGCTCTGCCCGTTGGTGGGTGGCATCGGCATCCTGCTGACCGGTACCGTGGTCGACAACTGGTATCTCTGGGCCGTCAAGCATGGCGTCGCTCCCCCGTACCCCGCCGTTTACCCGAACCTGGTCGATCCGGCCACGCTGATCCAGGGAGCGAAGTGACATGAGCCTCATGACCCGATTCACCACAGCGGCAGTCGCCGCAGTCGTGGTGCTGCTGGCGGGCTGCGAACGCCCGCCTGTCGATCCCGTGCAACGGGGCTACCGCGGAACCGGCATGGAGGTGGTCTACAACCCCCGTGCCGTCGACAAGCTGGTGCCCTTGAACCAGCCGCCCGCACCGCCGGGGCCGCTGGCCCCGAACGAGGGGCCCAAGGCCGGGCAGGTGTACCAGAACGTCAAGGTGCTGGGCGACCTGAGCGTGGCCAACTTCAACCGCCACATGGCCAGCATCACGGCCTGGGTGTCGCCGCAGGAAGGCTGCGCCTACTGCCACAACGTGCAGAACTTTGCCGATGACGGCAAGTACACCAAGGTGGTGGCGCGGCGCATGATCCAGATGACGCAGAAGGTCAACGCCGACTGGAAGCCCCACGTGGCGGCCACCGGCGTGACCTGCTACACCTGCCACCGTGGCAACCCGGTGCCGGCGCAGATCTGGTTCAAGGCCGAGCCGCAGGACAAGCGCGGCAATTTCATCGGCAACCTGAATGGCCAGAACATGGCCGCGCGCACCGTGGCGCTGAGTTCGCTGCCCAACGACCCGTTCACGCCGTACCTGCTCGAAGCCAAGCCCATCCGCGTCAACGGCACCACGGCCCTGCCCACCGGCAACCGCGCCAGCATCCAGCAGGCCGAGCACACCTTCGGGCTGATGACTCACTTCAGCAGCTCGCTGGGCGTGAACTGCACCTATTGCCACAACACGCGGCAGATCGGTGGCGGCTGGGAAGGCAACCCGACGCAGCTGACGACGGCCTGGCACGGCATCCGCATGGTGCGCGAGGTCAACAACGACTACATGGTGGGTCTGACCGACGCCTTCCCGGCGCACCGCAAGGGCGCCACCGGCGACGTGGCGAAAGTGAACTGTGCCAGCTGCCACCAGGGTGCCTACAAGCCGCTGTATGGCGCGCAGATGGCCAAGGAATTCCCGGAACTGCTGGCCTACGCCAAGCCTGGCGACGGCCTGCCGCCGCCGGTGTCGGAAGCCGCGCGCTCGGTGCTGTACTTCAACGTCGGCAGCTTCACGCTGGAAGGCGAACAGGCCAAGGGTCTGGTGCAGCTGGTCGCGACGATGACGGCACAGCCGGCAACCAAGGTCACGATTTCCGGCTACCACTCGGCCGCCGGCGACCTGGCCAGCAACCAGGAGCTGGCAAAGAACCGGGCGCTGAGCGTGCGTGACTCGCTCGCCGCGGCCGGCATCCCGGCCAGCCGCGTGGTGCTGGACAAACCCCTGCAGGCCGAGGCCAATGTCTCGGGTGAAGACCCGGTGGCGCGGCGCGTCGAAGCCACCCTCAAGTAATTCAGACCGCGCGGGCAGGTGGTTGTTGCATGGCCTTCCGCACCGTCCATCCAGCCGACGCCCTGCCCGGGGCGCCGGCTGCGCTGTTTGTGGCGGGCGCGGGCGCAACCGGTGCGTCCAGCCAGGGCCCGCAGCTGGGTGACGAGGTCATCGTCATGCTCCTGGCCGACGTGGCACCTGCCTGGCGGCTCTGGGGCTGGTGGCGCATCATGCGCGGCGGTCAGAGCTTCCGTGGCGTGCCCGGCCTGCGCTTCGCCAAGGCCCTGGGCAGCGGCTTCGAAGGCGGTTTCGGTGTGCGGCCCAGCCGATCCCGCCAGGGCGTGTTCGCCGTCTTCGAGACCGAAGCTGCAGCCGACCGGTTCATCCAGCAGTCGCCCACGCTGGCGGCCTTCCGTGCGCGCACGGCCGAACTCTGCGTGGCCAAGCTGCGCGCCTGGTCCAGCCGCGGCGCCTGGAGCGGGCAGATGCTGCAGCCCAGTGCGCCGGTGCCCGTCGCAGCGCCCGGCGGCGGGCCTGTGGCCGCGTTGACGCGCGCCTCCATCCACCCCCGGCGAGCGCTTGCGTTCTGGCGCAAGGCGCCGCCTGCGCAGGCGGCTTTGGCCGATGCGCCTGGCTGCATGCTGGCCGTGGGCCTGGGCGAAGCGCCCTTGCTGCGCCAGGCCACGTTCAGTGTCTGGGAAAACCTTGCTGCTATGGACGCCTATGCGCGCAGCGGCGCCCATCTGGACGCCATCAGGGCTTCCTACCGCGAAGGCTACTTCTCAGAATCGATGTTCGCCCGCTTCGTGCCTGTGGCCGTGCAGGGATGCTGGCTGGGCACGGTCTATGGCGACTAGCGCCCTGCCTTCCGAACACCGCGTTGTCGTCGTCGGCGCCGGCATCGGCGGCCTCGTCAGTGCCTTGCTGCTGGCCTGCCGTGGTCTGCCGGTGACCCTGGTTGACGCCGCCCCGGCGCCGGGCGGCAAGATGCGCCAGGTGCCGGTGGACGGGGTTCTCATCGACGCCGGCCCCACGGTTTTCACGATGCGCTGGGTGTTCGATCAGATCCTGGCCGAAGCGGGTGTCGGTCTCGAAGACCTGCTGCAGCTTTCGCCCCTGTCGGTGCTGGCGCGCCACGCCTGGCGTGGACACGCACAGACGCTGGACCTCTTTGCCGACCTGCAGCGCAGCGCCGACGCCATCGCGCAGTTCAGCAGCCCGGCCGAGGCGCGGCGCTTTCTGGCCTTTTGTGCCCAGGCGAAAAGGGTCTACCAGACGCTGGAAGGCCCGTACATCCGTTCCGAGCGTCCCAGCCTGTTGAGCATGGGGGTGGATCTGGGGCCACGCGGCCTGGCCGTGCTGGCCGGGCTGGGCCCGTTTGCCAGCCTGTGGCGTTCGCTCGGGCGGCACTTCCACGACCCGCGCCTGCAGCAGCTGTTCGGGCGCTACGCCACCTATTGCGGCGCCTCGCCCTGGGCCGCGCCGGCCACCCTGATGCTGGTGGCCCAGGTCGAGCTCGACGGCGTCTGGGCCGTGGAAGGCGGCATGCACGCCGTCGCACTGGCCCTGGCACAGCTGGCGCAGCGCAAGGGCGTGGATGTCCGATATGGCCAGCCGGTGCAGGAGATCCTGGTCCGCCAGGGCCGCGCCAGCGGCGTGCGCCTGGCCGATGGCAGCACCCTGCTGGCGGATTCGGTCGTGTTCAATGGCGACGCCCATGCCCTGGCCAGCGGCCTGCTCGGTGCGGCAGCGCGCACCGCCACGCGGCCCACCGCGCGCCAGGACCGGTCGCTGTCGGCCGTGACCTGGGCGCTGCGGGCGCGCAGCAGCGGCTTCCCGCTGGTGCGCCACAACGTCTTCTTCGACACCGACTATCGCAGCGAATTCGACGACATCTTTCGTCAGCAACGGCTGCCGCGGCAGGGCACCGTCTACGTCTGTGCGCAGGACCGCAACGACAGCGACCTGCCCGCTGGCGCCCCGGAGCGCCTGCTGTGCCTGGTCAATGCCCCGGCCGACGGCGACCAGCCCACGGGCTCATCAGCGCGCAGCTTCGACCCTTCGGAGACCGACCCATGCGAACAACGGAGCCTGGCGCTGCTGCGCCAATGCGGCTTGAACCTGCAATGGGAACCACACCAGATCCTGCGCACGACGCCACAGGACTTCAATCGCCTGTTCCCGGCCACGGGCGGGGCGCTGTACGGGCGGGCGACGCACGGCTGGATGTCGTCGTTCAGCCGCCCGTCGGCGCAAAGCAGGGTGCCGGGCCTCTTCCTGGCGGGGGGCAGCGTGCACCCGGGTCCGGGCGTCCCGATGGCGGCGATGTCGGGGCGACTGGCGGCCGCGACGCTGCTGGCGCACCTCGATTCGACCAGCCGGTCGCGCCGGGTGCATATCTCTGGTGGTATCTCGACGCCCTCAGTGACGACGGTGCCCACGGCCTGACGATCATTGCCTTCGTCGGCAGTGTCTTTTCCAGCTACTACGCGCTGGCCCAGCACCGCCAGGCCCGCGGTGGCGCACCCGCACTGGCCGAGGACTTCTGCTGCATCAACGTGGCGCTGTACGGCCGCGGCACGCGCCGCTGGACGATGACCGAACGTGGCCGGCGCCATGTGCAGCGCACGCCGAGCAGCTTCAGCGTCGGGCCGAGCAGCCTGCGCTGGGACGGCCAGAGCCTGGTCTTCGACCTGCACGAGGTGGGCGTGCCGCTGCCCAAGCGGGTGGACGGCACGGTGCGCGTTTGGCCGCGCGCGCTGAGCAACTTCAACGCCGCGCTCGACGACGGCGGGCGCCACCGCTGGGGGCCGATCGCGCCCTGTTCACGCGTGGAAGTGAAGCTCGACCGGCCAGGCCTGAGCTGGTCCGGCGACGGCTATCTGGACAGCAACGAAGGTGACGAACCCATCGACCGGCCGTTCACCGAATGGGACTGGTCGCGTGGCCTGCTGGCCGACGGCAGCACGGCCGTGATCTACGACGTGCGCCAGAAGCAGGGTGGCGACCGCGTCATCACCCAGCGCTTTCACCCCGACGGCCGCAGCGAGCCCTTCGAGCCGCCACCGCGCCAGGCGCTGCCGCCCACCGCCTGGCGCATCGGCCGCACGATGCGCAGCGACGCGGGCTCGCCGGCTGTCGTGGAGCAGACGCTGGAAGACACGCCGTTCTATGTGCGTTCGGTGCTGCAGTCGGGCCTGTTCGGCGAGCGTGTGACTTCGGTGCACGAGACCCTGAACGTGCCACGGCTGGTTTCGCTGCCGGTGCGCTTGATGCTGCCCTGGCGGATGCCGCGGCGCAGCTAGTGCGGGTCAGTGCAGCTTGTCCTTCGGCGGACGGGGCTTGAAGGCGTCGGGCCGATAGACGTTGCCATCCCGCTCTACGGGTTTGCCCTCGCGTGCCTGGCGGCGCACGCGTTCGATCACTTCCTGCGCTTCCTGCTCGGCTTCCTGCAGCACTTCGCGGTCGGACTTGCGTTCGCCGCGGCGATCGTCCACGCGCGGCTTGTTGGCTGCGCGCATGGCGGTGCGCCGGGCCGCGCGAGGAACACCGCTGCGGCGCTGGCGCACGGCCTGCCAGACACGGCTGAAACGCCCGTCAATCCGCTGGCGCAGGGCGGCCGGCAGGAACATGTGCACCAGCAGGGCGAGGCAGACGGCTGCGCCCAGTGCTGCAAGTAGTGTCTCTGCCATGCCCGAGATGGTAGCCCTGTGGCCGGGTTTCAGGGGCTCCGCTTGTCGCCGCTGGTGTGGGTCGTGTCGGAATTGGCTTGCACGGCCTGACGTTCTTGTTCGCGGCGGGCCGCTGTCGCTTCGCGGTCGCGGCGCACCGAGCGCAGCTGCCACCAGCCGAAGGCCAGAACGCCGCCAAAAACCAGAACGACCTCGATCAGGATGATGGGCAGGGGGCTGGCCACGGCCGCTGCGGCCGTGTCAGTTCAGCATGCCGCGGGCTTCCTGCCGCGCGATGGCTTCGCGTTCGTGCAGGGCGATCATCCAGCCCAGCCGCTCTCCGAACGGACGCCGCGGCGTATGACGGGCGCCCGCGACGGGTGCGGCGGCTGCAGCCGCATCGACCAGGAACTGCACCGCCGGCAACACCGGCAGCTCTGCGCCAGCGCGGCCGCTGCTGATCATCGCGGCGCCAGCGGCGCGGGCCATCAGGGCCAGCTTGCGCTGTTTGCTGACGACGACGCGGCGGCTGATCGAGTCCAGTCCTTCGCGGCGCAGCTGTTCGCCGATCTCGGCGTAGACCAGGCGCGCGGCGCGGATGGCCGGCCGGCAGTCGCGCGGCAGTTCGGGGATGCCATGTTCAGACCGCTGGTAGAGCATGTCGGCGTGATTGAGCAGGCGTTCGATGACGCCTGCCAGCGCGGCATTGAAAACCGGCTGGGCCAGCCACGCGGTGATGTCGACGCCGGCTTCGCGCAGCCACTGCCGCGGCAGGTACAGGCGGCCGGCGCGCGCGTCTTCGCCGACGTCACGGGCAATGTTCGTCAGCTGCATGGCAACGCCCAGGTCACACGCGCGGGCCAGGGCGGTGGAGCTGTCGGCACCCATCACCAGCGACATCATGGCGCCGACGGTGGCGGCCACGCGCGCTGCATAGGCTTCGGTGTCGGCCAGGGTCTCGCAGCAGCGCTGTTGGGTGTCCCACAGAAAACCTTCGAGCAGGGCGTCGGGCAGGGCGCGCGGAATGGCATGACGGTGCACCACATGGGCCAGGGCGACGTCGGCGTCGATGTTGCGCGGGCGGCCGGCGTAGATGGCGTCGAGCCGGTGTTCAAGGTCGGCCATGGCAGAAACCGGGTCGTCACCCAGGTCGATGGCGTCGTCGGCCAGCCGGCAGAAGGCATACAGCGCCGTGGCCGGCGCGCGCGCCCGGGCCGGCAGCATCAGCGAAGCGGCGAAGAAGGACTTGGAGCCACCGCGCATCAGCACGCGCAGGCGGTCGTGTGCCCGGATGTCCTGGCTGGCCGACACCATGCCACCGGTGTGCTGGAAGCTTTCGCTGGCGGTGCTGGCAAGTTGTGTCATGGGCTTGGGTGGGCTTTCAGCGTGCGGGAATCAGCGGCGGACCATCTGACAGCCCCTCGGACAGGGCAGCGGGCAGGGCGCCGGGCAGCGGGGCGACGGGGCGGCTGGCCTGGCGCCGCATCGCCCAGCGCCAAAGCGCGGTGGAAGGCAGGGGCAGCACCAGCAGCAGATGTTCAACGACGGCCATCACCAGCAGCGTGGCCACCAGCACAGTGCCGACCACGGCGGCCGGACTGGCGCCAGGCGTCTGCAGGCCGACCACCAGCACGGTGACCCAGGCGATGCCACCGATCACCGACCAGGGCAGCAGGGCATTCATGGGCCGGCGGCGGAAGTAGCTGGCCATGTAGGCCAGGTGCTGGGGCAGGAATTCCTCGCTGAGGTTGCGCACGCCCAGGAACAGATTGAGCTTGGCGCTGACCCGCATCACCCACAGCAGCACGAAGGTGAGTGTGCCCACCTGGTTGATCTGGCCCCAGGTCATGGCCACGATGAGGGCACCCACGGCCAGGATCGCGAGTTCGTGCCAGAGGATGGCGCCAACGGCCGCGCGAAAGCGCGCCCAGCCCTCGACGCCGGGCGGCAAAGCCGTCCGCCGCGGGCCGGTGATCCAGCCGGTGAGAAAGGTCAGTTCGTGCCAGCCCCACACCAGCAGGGCACAGGTGAAGGCGCAGTAGGCCCCGGCCAGCGTGTCCTGGCTGGCGGTGTGCGCCAGGCCGAACAGCGCCGCCACGCCCAGCGCCGAAGAAAGGAACAGGCTCCAGCGAAAGGTGGTGCGCGGCAGGTTGTCCAGCAGCAGCACGATGCCCGTGCAGAACCACCACATGAACACGGCAAAGCCGATTGCGATCCAGGGACTGCTCATCGCTTCAGGCTCTGTGTGCGTCTACCAGGCCGGCGCCACACGCACCTGCACGGGCAGGTCGTGGCGCTTCACCGGCATCAGGTACAGGCGGCCGAAGGTCAGCGCGGCCTGCGCAGCCAGCCCGGCCTGTGCCAGCTTGCCCATCACCCCGCCGCGGGCCTTGGCTGCGTCGATGCGCATCTGCAGTTCGAACAGCCGGGTGAGCCCAGCGCGGAAGGCCGGGGCGTCGGTGTCCAGCGAGATCGGGAAGACCTGCTTGCTGATCTCGGTGGTGATGCGGAAGACCTCGTAGTCGTAGGTCGTCGGGTCCAGGCCCATCGCCGCCTTCAGCATCGGCCGGGTGTGGTCGCGCACGTACATCGTGGCGTACACCGCCAGCAGGAAGAAGCGCACCCACAGCAGGTTGCCGCCCTTCAGCAGATGCGGTTGCGCGCGCATCATCAAGGCGAAGCTCTCGCCATGGCGGAATTCGTCGTTGCACCAGCGCTCGAACCAGCGAAAGATCGGGTGGAAGCGCTTCTCAGGATGGCGTTCGAGCTGCCGGAAGATGGTGATGTAGCGGGCGTAGCCGATCTTCTCGGACAGGTAGGTCGCGTAGAAGATGTACTTGGGCTTGAAATAGGTGTACTTCTTGGTGCGCTTCAGGTCGCCCAGGTCCAGGCCGATGCCGAAGTCCTTCAGGCTCTGGTTGATGAAGCCTGCATGGCGCGATTCGTCGCGCGCCATGTAGCGCATCAGGGCCTTGATGTCGGGGTTGGTGATGTTCTTCTGGATCTCGTTGTAGAGAATGCAGCCGCTGAATTCGCTGGTCACGCTGCTGATCAGGAACTCCAGGAATTCCTGGCGCAGTTCCGGGCTGACCTTGCTGAACACTTCCTCGACTTCGGTGGCGAACTCGGGCGTGCGCTGGAAGTGGTCGTGGTTGTTGTCGCCTTCGTACTCGGCCATCATCGCGTCCCAGTCGGCGCGCACGGGCTCGACGTTCAGCGCGTCCATGGCCTTGAAGTCGGTCGTGTAGAAGCGCGGCGTCAGCATCGTCTCGGTCTTGGCCTTGCGGGCCGCGTCTTCCGATGACTTGATGGGGTCCAGGGTGGCTGTGCTCATGGCGGTTTCCTTACTGCGAAACGGGTGATGGGGTCGCGCTGGGCTGCAGCCAGCGGCGGTAGACGGCCGAATTGGTCGGGCCGAAGGACTCCAGGTCCAGGCGTTCGCCGGTGGCCGGGTCCAGCAGGGTCAGGCGGCCGTCGGTGCGCGCAATCAGCTCGAAAGCCGGCCCCGAACCGATGCCGCGCATCTTGCGTTCACGCACCAGTGCACGCAGGCTGCCACGCAGGAAGCCGGCCTCGCCGGACACACTGTCGATGGCGGTGCCCGTGCGGGCGTCGAGCACCAGCACGCTGCCGTTCGGACCGTCTTCGAAGCGCAGGCTGCGCTGCGCGGCCGTGGGTGCGTCGGGGCTGCGGATCTCGGTGCCGGACAGGCGCACGGCAGCCACGCCCAGCAGCGTCGCGACGAGCAGCAGTCCCAGGGCCAGCACGGCCTTGCGCGGCAAGGCTTCGGGCGGCGGCTTGTTCATCAGGGCAGTCATCTCGGGGCCTCTGAACGACGTCAGGCCGCCTGGGCCTGGGGCATGCCGGGCACGCCGTGCGATGCGGCGCTGCGGGGCTCGCTGCGCACGACCGCGGGCAGTGCCACTTCATCCTGCGAGGCCTGCCACGCCGCGGCCAGAATCTGGCCGACCTGGGCGGCGTCCTTCAGCCCGCGCAGCATCGGCTGCGGACGCACCACGTGCCAGGGGCGCGCATGCGGCCAGAGCTGCAGGATGGCGATCTGCTCGCCCTTCTTCAGCGTGATGGGCAGGTCGCCGTGGCCGTCCTTGCCGCGCAGCATCAGGCCAGCGGCCTCGATGCGCTTGAACGGCAGGTTGTAGGCCACCGTCAGCACGATGCCGATGCGCAGGATGACGCGCCGGTCGGTGATGCTGTAGACCGTCGTGCGCGCCGCCAGCCGGGCCAGCACGAGCATGATGCCCACCGCGATGCCGGCCATCGGCGCCAGCCAGGCCCAGCTTTTCACCACGTCGAAAACGCTGCCGCCGTCGCCCAGCACGAACACGGCGCGCAGCGCCAGGATCACGGCGAAGTAGAAGGCCAGCTTGCGGGCGTGGAAGACTTCGACAGCCAGGGCCTGCCATTGCGGCGAACCCTGCCAGAGCAGCTTCTCGCCGGCAGGCAGCACTTCGGGCAGGCCGAACTGGGGTTCGAACTCGTGTTCGTGGCCGAGGCTGTGGCGGTGGCCCGGGCGGGGGGTGCGGACGGCTTTCATGCGGAACTCCTTGATAAGCGCGTGGGACTGCGGGAACTGCGGAAGAGGCGAGTCAGATCAGCGTCTCGACCCGTGACGGGTCGGCATACAGGGTGCCGGCGCCGTAGTACGCCATGATCTTTTCTTCCTCGAGGAAGGTGATCTGGTCGTCGCGCTTGATGCCCGGCACCTGCGCGAACTGGTGGCCCATGATCGAGCGCACCTGCACCACGCTGGCCTTGATGCGGGCGAAGTTGATCGGCAGCATGACGCTGCGCGAGCCGTCGGCCAACTTCACTTCGAGGTAGCGGAACTGGCTTTCGCTGTGGTCGATCCACAGGTCGCTGACGGTGCCACCCACGACGCCGTCGGCGCCCACCACGGGTACGCCACGCGGGTCGTTGTTCTTGGCGTGCACGCTGAATTCGTGGGCCATGCGCAGGGGTTGCAGTCGCGGGTGGCCGTTGCTGGTGATGTCCGGGACATCGCGCCGCTCGGCCCAGGCGCCGGGGCCGACGCAGTCGAGCATCGGGTTGGCATTGATGGGCTGGTAGGGTGCGCCGGCCCAGCCGTGCGTCGGCTCGGCCAGCAGCTTTTGCGCCACGGGCGCCTCGTGCGGCACCACGAGTTCGGTGCCATCGCTCAGCACGAAGGTCTTCGGGCCCGCCACCGGCCAGCCGACGATGACACCGCGGCCAGACTCGGTTTCCATCGGGTAACCCTCCCGGTGGCCTTCGCGGACCAGGTAGTAGCAGATCCCGAAGAAGAAGATCCAGAACGCGTACAGAACGAGCTGCGCGACGTCGACGTATTGGGTGATGGCACCAGTGCCCATGAAAGTCTCCTTACGGGAAAACGGCTGGATGGATCTAGCCGGGTAGATCGGCCAGGCCGAAACGGGTGCCCGGGCGGGTGACGGCGCGCTGCGGCGACTGGCGCCTGACCAACGGACCGATCGCCACCAGGGCTGCAAACAACATCAACATTTCAAGGTGGTACACCGTGCCGTAGCCGGTGACCGGGGTCTGCAGCACCGGGCCGAGCCAGCCGCTCATCGCCAGGTGGTCGGCGGCGTCACGCAGGGCGCCGCCGGTCAGCACCGCCAGGCCGGCGGCACTGGCCTGCACGGCGCCCCAGGCGCCCAGGGCCATGCCGATGTGGCTTTTGCCTTCCAGGCCCATCGCCGCCGTCAGCGTGCCGACTGCGAACAAGCCGCTGCCGAAGCCGATGAAGAAGGTGCCGGTGCGGAACATCCAGGGCGCTTCGGCCGGTGCTGCGAAGATGACCGCGGAAAACGCCGGCAGCCCGATCAATGCACCGAGTGCGGCCACGCGGATGGGGTCGGCGCCACGCATCAGGAAGCGCGCTGACAGTGCGAAGGCGAGCAGGGCGCCACAGGCCATCACCGCCGTCAGCGCGCTGGTGGCGCTGACGCTCAGGCCCAGGATCTCGCCGCCATAGGGCTCCAGCACGATGTCCTGCATGTTGAAGGCCGCCGTGCCCAGGCCGGTGGCCCAGAGAAAGCGGCGTGCGTTCGGCTGCGCGATGAAGGCGCGCCACTGCGGGCCGAAGGCCGGCAGCGGGTCGGTCTTGAGGCGGCGTGTCTTGCTGCGCGGTTCCTGCTTCCAGGCCGCGAACAGGTTCAGGAACACCGTCAGCAGCGCCGCACCCTGCACCACCTGCACCAGCTTCTTGTCGCTGAAGTCGGCCAGCAGCGCCGAAGCCACGAAGCCCCCGGCGACCATGCCCACGAGCAGCATCACGTACATCAGCGCCACCACGCGCGGCCGGGCTTCTTCGCTGGACAGATCGGTGGCCAGGGCCAAGCCGGCGGTCTGCGTCGTCTGCAGGCCGGCACCCACCAGCAAGAAGGCCAGGCCCGCGGCCAGGTGGCCCAGCCAGGCCATGCCGAGCTGGCCGTCGCCGGTCAGCACCAGCAGCGCAAACGGCATGATCGCCAGGCCCCCGAACTGCAGCAGGGTGCCTACCCACAGATAGGGCACTCGTTTCCATCCCAGCACCGAAGCGTGGTGGTCGCTGCGAAAGCCGATGAAGGCACGGAAGGGTGCAGCCAGCAGAGGCAGCGCGACCATCAGCGCCACCAGCCACGCCGCCATGTGCAGCTCGACGATCATCACGCGGTTGAGCGTGCCCACCATCAGCGCGGCAGCCATGCCCACCGACACCTGGAACAGGCTCAGGCGAAGCAGCCGCGCGAGCGGCAGGTCGGCGCTTGCCGCGTCGGCGAACGGCAGCAGCCGCGGCACCCATGCCCGGGCCAGCGCTTCCAGCGCCGGCGGCATGGGGCTGCGACGACGGGCGGGCGCGGCAGACTTCACGGGCGCTTCCACTCCAGGGCCTGCGACTTGTAGAAGCCGCCGGTGATGAGCTCGAAGCGCCCGGTCTGCCAGTGCGCGATCGACGGGTCGGTGCCCATCAGCTGCTTCAGGGTTTCTGGCGCCACCGGCTCGATCGCCGGTGAACGGTCACCGCGCGGGAACAGGCGGCCGACACCCAGCATCAGCATCGTCGCCGGCGTGCGCGGTGCGGCGGTGAAGACGATCGACTGGCTGGTTCGTGCGGCCAGGCGCGACAGCGCCGCGACGATGTCGCTGGCGCGGTAGTGGATGAGCGAGTCCATGGCCACCACATGGTCGAACTCGCCGAGCATCGGGTCGAGCATGTCGCCGCTGCGGAAGTCGATCGAACCCAGCCCCAGCGATTCGGGCAGGCGTTCACGTGCCAGGCCCACCAGCGTCGGCGAGAGGTCGATGGCCACGACGTCCGCGCCGCGGCGCGCGGCTTCGACGGCCAGCGCGCCAGTGCCGCAGCCCGCGTCGAGGATGCGGCGACCACGCAGGTCGTCGGGCAGCCAGGACAGCAGCGTGTTGCGCATGCGGTCGCGGCCTTCGCGCACGGTGGCGCGCACCCGGCCCACGGGGGCGGTGGAAGTCAGGCGGGCCCAGGCCTGCGCTGCGGTACGGTCGAAGTACTGTTCGAGTTCGCCGCGGCGGGTGGTGTAGGTCGGATTGTTCATGTCGGGATCCGGGTTCAATCGAAGCCCAGCAGGTCGAAGATGTCCCGGTCCTTCATCGGCACTGCGTTCAGCGGCTCCGAGCCCAGCCACAGCGCGGCGGCCAGGCGCATGTATTCCTTCTTCACCGCCTCGAGCTCGGGCGAGGTTTCCATCTCGAACAGCGTGCTCTTCTTCAGGCGGCTGCGGCGGATGACGTCGAGGTCGGGAAAGTGCGCGGCCAGCTTCAGGCCGATCTTGTCGTTGTACTTGTCGATCTGGTCGGTGGCGGCGCTGCGGTTGGCGATGACGCCACCCAGCCGCACGTTGTAGTTCTTCGCCTTCGCCCCGATGGCCTGCACGATGCGGTTCATCGCGAAGATCGAATCGAAGTCGTTGGCGGTGACGATCAGCGCGCGGTCGGCATGCTGCAGCGGCGCCGCGAAACCACCGCAGACCACGTCGCCCAGCACGTCGAAGATGACGACGTCGGTGTCTTCGAGCAGATGGTGTTCCTTCAGCAGCTTGACGGTCTGGCCGACGACGTAGCCGCCGCAGCCGGTGCCGGCGGGTGGGCCGCCCGCTTCAACGCACATGACGCCGTTGTAGCCCGGGAAGACGAAGTCTTCGACGCGCAGTTCCTCGGGGTGGAAGTCGACGGTTTCCAGCACGTCGATGACGGTGGGCAGCATCTTCTTCGTCAGCGTGAAGGTGCTGTCGTGCTTGGGGTCGCAGCCGATCTGCAGCACGCGCTTGCCCATGTGCGAGAACGCGGCCGACAGGTTGCTGCTGGTCGTGCTCTTGCCGATGCCGCCCTTGCCGTAGATGGCGAAGACCTTGGCGGTGCCGATCTTCAGGCTCGGGTCGAGCTGCACCTGCACGCTGCCTTCGCCGTCGAGGCCACGTGAAGTGGGGGCGGGGCCGCGACGGATGCCGGACACGGGGATGGATGCAACTTCACTCATACGACAACTCCTTCGACGACCCCTTCGAGGCGGTCCTCCAACTCTTCACCGGCCCGGCGCAGGGCTTCGATCGTCTGGGCGTCGGCCGTCCAGTACTTCCGATCGAAGGCTTCGATCAACCGGTTGGCCACACGGGCCGACGCGGTGGGGTTCAACTTGGCGAGGCGCTCGCGCATCTCGGGGTCGAGCATGAAGGTCTCGGTCAGCTGCTGGTAGACCCAGGGCTGCACCTGACCGGTGGTGGCGCTCCAGCCCATCGTGTTCGTCACGTGGACCTCGATCTGGCGCACACCTTGATAACCATGTTCCAGCATGCCTTCGAACCACTTCGGGTTGAGCATGCGGGTGCGCGTTTCGAGCGCCACCTGTTCCTGCAGCGAGCGCACCGCGCCGTCGCCCATGGTCTGGTCACCGATGTACACCGGCGGCGTGGCGCCACCCTTGGCACGCTTCACGGCCTGGGTGATGCCGCCCAGCGTGTCGAAATAGTTGTCGACCGTGGTCACGCCGAGTTCGACGCTGTCCAGGTTCTGGTAGGTCAGCTGCACGTCGGCCAGCACGCTTTGCAGCAGTGCGCTCTGCTGCACCGCGCGGCCGGTGCGGCCGTAGGCGAAGCCCTTGCGGCGCGAATAGGTTTCGGCCAGTTCGTCCTCGGCGGCCCAGCGGCCGTTTTCGACGAGGTTGTTGACGTTCGAGCCATACGCGCCTTCGGCATTGCCGTAGACGCGCAGCGCCGCGATTTCCAGTGTGCAGCCATGTTCGCGCTGGTAGTCCAGCGCGTGCTTGCGCACCCAGTTCTGTTCCAGCGGTTCGTCGGCGCTGGCGCACAGCCAGGCGGCCTCGGCCAGCAGCTTGATCTGCAGCGGCATCAGGTCGCGGAAGATGCCTGACAGCGTGATGAGCACGTCGATGCGCGGGCGGCCCAGTTCAGCCAGCGGAACCAGCGTGGCGCCGGCGATGCGGCCGTAGCTGTCGAAGCGGGGCAGGGCGCCCATCAGCGCCAGCGCCTGGGCGATGGGCGCGCCTTCGTTCTTCAGGTTGTCGCTGCCCCACAGCACCATCGCGATCGATTCGGGCAGGGGGTGGCCATCGGCACGGTAGCGGTCGATCAGGCGCTGCGCCTGCTGCGCGCCGTCTTTCACCGCGAAGGCGCTGGGAATGCGGAAGGGGTCGAAGCCGTGCAGGTTGCGGCCGGTGGGCAGCACCGCCGACGTGCGCAGGATGTCGCCACCCGGGGCCGGGCGTGTGAAGCGGCCGTCCAGCGCATGCAGGATGGCGTCGACTTCGGTGTCCTGGGCCAGCAGTTGGCAATAGCCCGCCAGTTCGGTCAGCAATTCGCGCGTGCCGTCGTCGTCGCCCAGCTTGCCGTTGCGGATGATCTGGTCGATGCCCTGGCCGTCGACCAGGGCCTGCACCACGGCGCGGTCCAGGGTGCGGCCGTGGCCGGCGTCGGCCATGGCCAGCAGCATGTCCACACGTTCTGCCGCGCAGGGCGCGCGGCCGGTGACGTGCAGGCCGTGAGGGATGAGCGTGTATTCCAGCTCCAGCATCTGTTCGGACAGCTTCAGCACCGCACGGTCGGCGTGGCTGCCGGCCGGGTCTTTGGATTTCGGGTCGAAGCGGGTGTCCCAGGCGGGTTCGGCATCGCACAGGTTCAGCGCCGCGGCCTGGGTCTGCAGCAGGGTGGCGACGTCGGCGCGCTCGGCCGCCGTCGGCGCCATGCCGCGCCAGCGTTCGATGCTGCTCTTCAGCTCGATCAGGCCGCGGTACAGGCCCGCCTGCGCCACCGGTGGCGTGAGGTAGCTGATGAGCGTAGCACCCGAGCGGCGCTTGGCGATCGCGCCCTCGCTGGGGTTGTTGCTGGCGTAGAGATAGACGTTCGGCAGGTCGCCGATCAGCCGGTCGGGCCAGCAGTTGCCGGACATGCCGCTCTGTTTGCCGGGCATGAATTCCAGCGCGCCGTGGGTGCCGAAGTGCAGCACGGCGTGGGCCGCGAAGTCTTCGCGCAGGTAGCGATAGAAGGCCGAGAAGGCGTGCGTCGGGGTCAGGCCCTTTTCGAACAGCAGGCGCATCGGGTCGCCTTCGTAGCCGAAGGCCGGCTGCACCGCGACGAGCACGTTGCCGAATTGCCTGCCGAGCACGAAGATGCCCTGGCCGTTGCTCAGCTGCTTGCCCGGCGCCGGACCCCACTGGGCTTCGATTTCCTTCAGCCAGCGTTCGCGCTTCACGTGCGCGTCGGCGGAGATGAGCGTGTGGACGTTGGCGTCGGCGCCGTACTGGCCGG
This sequence comes from Rubrivivax sp., assembly GCA_022842595.1. Classification (GTDB taxonomy): domain Bacteria; phylum Pseudomonadota; class Gammaproteobacteria; order Burkholderiales; family Burkholderiaceae_C; genus Rubrivivax. The sequence goes on along the minus strand of JALHPF010000001.1, from coordinate 99,438 downwards.
CGTTGCCATGCAGCACGGCTTCACGCAGCGCGTCGATGCTGGCCGGCATGTCCACCGTGTAGCCCTGGGCCTTCATGCCGGCCAGGGTGTGGAACATCGACTCGAACACCGACAGGTAGGCGGCACTGCCGACGTTGCCGGCGTTGGGCGGGAAGTTGAAGATGACCACGGCCACCTTGCGCGCGGCGCGCTGGCTGCGGCGCAGCGCCACCAGCTTGGCCACGCGGGCGGCCAGCATGTGCGCGCGTTCCGGGCAGCTCTGCATGTCCTGGGCGTTGTCGGTGGCCTTGAAGGTGCAGGCATGGCTGCAGCCCTGGCAGGTGACACCGGCGGCACCGGCACGGCCGCCGAAGACGATGGGGCCGGTGGCGCCGTCGAGCTCGGGGATGGCGACCATGATGGTGCTTTCCACCGGCAGCAGCCCGCGGTCGTTGCCGCCCCAGACGTCGAGCGTCTGGAACTCCACCGGGTGGGCGGCGACATACGGCACGTCCAGGCTGGCGAGCACTTCTTCGGCGGCCTTGGCGTCGTTGTAGGCCGGGCCGCCTACGAGGCTGAAGCCGGTGAGCGAGACCACGGCATCGACCGCGACCTGGCCGTCCTTCATGAAGAAGCGTTCGATGGCCGGGCGCGAGTCCAACCCCGAGGCGAAGGCCGGCACCACGCGCAGGCCGCGCGCTTCGAGCGCGGCGATCACACCGTCGTAGTGGCCGGCGTTGCCCGCCAGCAGGTAGCTGCGCAGCAGCAGGATGCCGACCGTGCCTTGTTGTGCCAGGGCGGGAAGCGGCAGCCGGGTGGCGTCGTCGCTCAGGCGTTCGGCCAGACCGGCGCCCATGCGCGGGTGGTACACGCCGACTTCAGGGTATTCGGTGGGTGCCGGCACCTTGGCCAGACCGCGCAGCGCACGGCGTTCGCCGTCGCAGCCACGGTCGACCAGGTGGCGCACCATGTTCAGCATGTTTTCCTGCGAACCGCCCAGCCAGTACTGCATCGTCATGAAGTACGCGCGGACGTCCTGGGCCGTGCCCGGGATGAATCGCAGCATCTGCGGGATGCGGCGCAGCATCTTCATCTGCGCGGCGCCGCCCGTCGCCGGCTTGGCGTTGCCGTCCTTGTCCTTCGACGATGGCTTGAGCTTCTTCAGCAGGGCCATCGCGCCGCTGGCCGGCTTGCCCATGTCGAAGTTGCCGATGCGCGTGAGCTTCACGACTTCGGCCGCGCTCATGATGCAGACCAGGGCGTCGCAGTGTTCGCGGCGTGCCTGCAGCGCCGGCATCAGCGGCAGGAAATGGTCTTCCAGGAACAGCATCGTCACCAGGATGACGTCGGCCTGTTCGATGTCGGCGACGCAGCGGGCCAGCGCGGCATCGTTGCCGGCGAATTCGCTGGCGGCATGCAGGCTCAGGCGCAGGCCCGGCAGCTCGTGAGCGAGCTGGGCGCGCGACTGCTCCATGGCGGTGCTGGCATGGGTGTCCATGGTCACCAGCACGACGCGGATGGGGGTGTGGGCCGCCACCGGCACCACGCTGGCAGGCACGCTAGCGGCCAAAGTGCGCCTTGGCGTCATAGAGCGTCTCCACGGTGATGTGTGCCAGGCCACGTTCGGCCGCAAAACGTTCGGTGTTGCGGCGTGCCTTGCCGCGGACGAAAAACGGGATCTTCTGCAGTTCCTTGGTGGCCTCCGCAGCCCAGGCTGCGGTGCCCGGCGCCACCGGCTCCGGCATTGCCACGGCGGCGGGTGCGGCCGCGGCCGTCTCGGCCACGGCTGCGGCCTTGGCCGCCTGCGGGCCACCGCTGCGTCCCAGGTGCGAGGCGGCTGCGCCGTCGTGGAATTCGAAGTCGCCGCGGAACATCGTCAACAGGTGTTCTTCCAGGCCCATCATCAGCGGGTGCACCCAGGTGTCGAAGAGCACGTTGGCACCTTCGAAGCCCATCTGCGGCGAATAACGCGCCGGGAAGTCCTGCACATGCACGGGGGCCGAGATCACCGCACAGGGCACGCCCAGGCGCTTGGCGATGTGGCGTTCCATCTGGGTGCCCAGCACCAGCTCCACCTGCAATTCAGCCACCTTGGCTTCGATTTCCAGGTAGTCGTCGGTGATCAGCGCTTCGATGCCGTAGAGCTTGGCGGCTTCGCGCACGTCGCGCGCAAATTCGCGGCTGTAGGTGCCCAGGCCGACGACGGTGAAGCCGAACTCCTGGTGCGCCACGCGCGCCGCGGCGATGGCGTGGGTGGCGTCGCCGAAGACGAAGACGCGCTTGCCGGTGAGATAGGTCGAATCGACCGAGCGTGAATACCAGGTGGAATTCGACAGCGCATCGGGCAGCGGCGCTTCGGCGTCCAGACCGGCCAGCCCGCGCACTTCGCGGATGAATTCGGTGGTGGCGCCCACGCCGATGGGCACGACACGCGTGAACGGCTGCGCGAACATGCGCTGCAGCCAGCTGGCCGCCTGCGAGGCCACTTCGGGGTAGAGCACGACGTTGAAGTCGGCGTCGCCCAGGTGGCGCAGTTCGTCGACCGTGGCACCCAGCGGTGCGACCACGCGCACGTCGATGCCCAGCTGTTCGAGCAGACCGACGATCTCGCGCACGTCGTCGCGGTGGCGGAAGCCCAGGGCGGTGGCGCCGAGGATGTTGCAGCTGGGGGCGGTGCCTGCGGCGCGGGCCGGGCGCTGGGTGCCAGGTGCCGGGGCGTTCGGGCCAGCCAGCGTACGCACCAGCTGATAAAAGGTTTCCGAAGCGCCGTAGTTTTCCTTGCGCTGGTACGAAGGCAGTTCCAGTGGCACCACCGGCACCGGCAGCTGCAGCGCGCGCGCCAGGCCGCCCGGGTCGTCCTGGATGAGTTCGGCGGTGCACGACGAGCCCACCAGCATCGCGGCGGGCTTGAAGCGTTCGTAGGCTTCAGCGGCGGCGGTCTGAAACAGCTGCGCGGTGTCGCTGCCCAGGTCGCGGGCCTGGAAGGTGGTGTAGGTGACGGGCGGGCGCTTCTTCAGCCGCTCGATCATCGTGAACAGCAGGTCGGCATAGGTGTCGCCCTGCGGCGCATGCAGCACGTAGTGCACGTCCTGCATGGCGGTGGCCACACGCATCGCGCCGACGTGCGGCGGGCCTTCGTAGGTCCAGAGGGTCAACTGCATGGTCAGGCGGCCAGTTTGGTGCGGCGAGTCAGCGGGCGGGTGAAGAGCTCGGCCAGGTCAGCGGCCTGGTCGAAGCCCTGGATCGGCGTGAACACGAGTTCGATCGCCCACTTCGTCGTGAAGCCCTCGTTTTCCAGCGGGTTCGCCAAGCCCAGGCCGCAGACCACCAGATCGGGCCGGGCGGCGCGGCAACGGTCGAGCTGGCGTTCGACGTCCTGGCCTTCGGACAGCACGGTGTCGGCCGGCAGCAGGGCCATCTCGGCGGCCAGGTGCTGGCGGTGCAGGTAGGGGCTGCCGACTTCGGCCAGGCCCATGCCGAGTTCACGTGACAGGAAGCGCGCCAGTGGCACTTCCAGCTGCGAATCAGGGAAGAAGAAGATGCGCTTGCCCTCGAGGGCGGCGCGGTGCCGCGCCAGCGCGCCCTGGGCACGTTCACGCTTGGGTGCGATGACCTGTTCGAAGCGGCCGGGCGACACGCCGAAGGCCGTGGCCGCGGCCTGCAGCCAGCCGGTGGTGCCTTCCACGCCCAGCGGGAAGGGGGCCGACAGGCGCTTGGCCCCGCGCGCTTCGAGCACACGCGCGGTGTCGGCCAGGAAAGGCTGGGCCAGCAGGAACTGGGTGTTCGGGCCGATGGCGGGCAGCTCGGCGGCGTGCCGCGGCGGGAAGAAGTGCACCGGGCCGATGTCCAGCGCGTCGAACAGGCGCTTGAACTGGTCTTCGACGACATCGGCAAGGGCACCCACCACCATCAGCGCCGGCGCCGTGCTGTCGGCCATCTCGGGGACCAGGCTGGCCAGGCAAGCGTCTTCACCCTGGGTGAAGGTGGTCTCGATGCCGCTGCCCGAATAGTTCAGGATGCGCACATTGGGCGAGAAGTCCTTGCTCAGCCGCTGCGCCGCGCGCGACAGATCGAGTTTGATGACTTCCGAAGGGCACGAGCCCACCAGGAACAGCAGCTTGATGTCGGGCCGGCGCTCCAGCAGTCGGGTGACGACGCGGTCGAGTTCGGCGTTCGCGTCGGCCAGGCCGGCCAGGTCGCGCTCGTCGATGATGGCGGTGGCAAAACGCGGCTCGGCGAAGATCATCACCCCGGCGGCACTCTGCAACAGGTGGGCGCAGGTGCGTGAACCGACAACCAGGAAAAACGCGTCCTGGATCTTGCGGTGCAGCCAGATGATGCCGGTGAGGCCGCAGAACACCTCACGCTGGCCGCGTTCCTTCAGGACAGGGGCGTCGGCGCAGCCCAGCGCAGCTTCGGCCTTCAGCGGCTTGATGTCGATGACGGCGCTCATGCAGCAACTCCAGCGGTGCCCGAGGCGCTGCGCGCAGCCTGCAAGCGGGCCATGCGCAGCTTCCAGATGAACTGCCCGGCATTGACGAGATAGGTGGCGTAGGCGGCCAGGGCCAGCAGCATCTGCTGGCGCGGCGTGAGCCAGCCGGTGAACACCGCCACCAGGTAGGCGGTGTGCAGGGCCAGCACGAGCATGCTGAACACGTCTTCCCAGTAGAAGGCGGGAGCGAAGAGCCAGACGCCGAAGACGTCCTTCTCCCAGATGCAGCCCGTGACCATGATGGTGTAGAGCGTGAGCGTCTTCACCACCACCGAGATGGTCGCGGCCTCGTGGCCCTCGCCCGTGGCCAGGAAGCGCAGCACCAGGGCCAGGCTGACCAGGAACACGAGGAACTGGATCGGCGCCAGCAGGCCCTGCACCAGCGTCCACCTCGAAGCGTCGCGGCGGACGCGTTCCTCCGGCGTGTACAGGCCTGGGGACGGTGTCTGGGGGCTGGGCATGCAGCGAATCTAGGCGCCCCGGACAGGGATGTCAACCCGGGTTGACGTCAGCCGTGGTTGACACTAATCTGTGCACACTGTGGGTTTACGATGCTTGACGCTCAAGGGGCACAAACATGAAATTCGGGTGGCACCAGTGACAACCGTGATGCATTTCGGCGCCAAGGCGGCCGAGATCCGTGTCACTACACTGGCGACCGCTAGTTTCAGCAGTAACCGCAGTAGGGCGCGCACCGCATATTCAGGCAAGAGCCTGGCATGTTGCGTACCGGAGGACGCACGATGGACCGAATGAACCAGGCGTCTTTCCTGGATGAACGCGCCAATATCCACTGTGAGCCGGGCGCCATCGAGGCCCAGGCCGCCGTCACTGCGGCCCAGAGTGCGCCGTCTCCGCAAGAGAGGCTCGCGCGCATCGTGAGAACCATCGAACAGGACATCATTCCGCGCCTGGTGCACGCCCACCGCGACCCGGTGGCCGCCCCGGAACAGGTCGTTGCGGTGCTGGTGAGCGCCGAAGACCTGCAACAGTTCCTGCCGCTGATCCTGGCTTCCGAAGACGCGGGCTGGCAGGCCCAGCTGGAACGCCTGTTGACCCGCGGCATGGGTGTCGACGAGATCTACCTGGGCTTGCTGACGCCGGCCGCCCGCGAACTCGGCCGCATGTGGGAAGCCGACCAATGCTCCTTCACCGATGTGACAGTCGCGCTCGGGCGCATGCAGCGTGTCATGCGCATGCTCAGTCCTGCCTTCGGGCGCGAGGTCGACCACCCGGCCGATGGCCGTCGTGTGCTGCTGTTGCCGGCGCCTGGTGAGCAGCACACTTTCGGGCTGTCGATCGTGGCCGAATTCTTCCGCCGCGCCGGCTGGGAAGTGGTGGGCGACACCGAAGCCCGCATCGCCGACCCGGCTGCGCTGGTACGCCGTGAATGGTTCGACGTCATCGGCATTTCGGTTGGGATTGAATCGCGTTTGGATTGGTTAAAGTCAGGCATTGCTGCGGTGCGCAACGCGTCCCGCAACAGAGCAATCGGCGTGATGGTGGGTGGCCCGGTGTTCGTGGCCAACCCCGAGCGCGCCGCGGAATTGGGTGCTGATGGCACGGCTGTCGATGGCCGCCAGGCACCCGTGATGGCGGAACAGTTGCTGGAGCAGCGCTTGCGGCGCTTGTAAGGTGGTACGCGTCAGAAAATCTTGCCCAACCGGGTTGTTCTCAACATCGATGCAGTCCCCTTCAATGCAGTCTTGAGCGAAAGGCGGGTCTCCGATGAGACCTTTTGCAGCATCGCAGGCCACGTTGGGCAGTCTCGACGGTGAGGCCGTGGAATCGCTGCTCGGTGTGGCCAACGACATCTCGCTGGTCGTGGACGACCAGGGCGTTGTGTGCGACTGGTCCAGCAGTCTGGACGAACTACCGGATGACGAGATGGCGGCCTGGGTCGGGCAGCCGCTTGTCGACCTGGTGACACCGGAAAGCCGGCGCAAGGCGCTGGGACTGCTGGAAACGCGCGACGCGGCCAATGCTGAACCCGAGCCCACGAGCCCCACCCCGCGCTGGCGTCAGGTAAATGCCGTGCTGGCCAGCGGGCGCGAATTGCCGCTGCTGCTGGCCGCCGTGCCGCTGGGGCAGGGCCGCACGCTCTTGTGTGGGCGCGACCTGCGGGCCATCGCAGCGCTGCAGCAGCGCCTGGTCGACGCACAGCAGGCCATGGAGCGCGACTACTGGAAGTTCCGCCACGCCGAAACCCGCTACCGGCATCTGTTCCAGGTGGCGGCAGAAGCCGTGCTAGTGGTCGACGCCACCACCCAGCGCATCCTCGAAGCCAACCCCGCGGCCGCACGCCTGGTCGGCGATGGCGGGCCGCAGGGCCTGGTGGGCGAAACCTTTCCGCTGGGCGTGGACACGCGCAGCCACGAAGCCCTGAACAACGTGCTGGCGGGGGTGCGTGCCACCGGTCGTGCCGAGCAGGTGCGCGCCGAACTGCTCGACGCGCGCGGCGAAGTCGTGGTGGCCGTGTCCACCTACCGCCAGGACAATGTTTCGCACTTCCTCGTGCGCCTGTCGCAGGCGGCCCCCGACACCCTGGCACAACCAGCGCCCAGCACCAGTTCGATGCTGCTGAAGCTGGTGCAGAGCGTGCCCGACTGTCTGGTCGTCACCGACCTGGAAGGCCGCGTGATTTCGGCCAACACGGCGTTCATCGAACTGGCCCAGCTCACCACCGAAGAGCAGGTGCGCGGCGAAACCCTCGACCGCTGGCTGGGCCGTACCGGCGTGGACCTGAGCGTGCTCATCAGCAACCTGCGCCAGCGTGGCGCGGTGCGGCTGTTTGCCACCACGTTGCGCGGCGAATACGGTGCGATGACCGACGTTGAGATCTCGGCGACGATGGTGCCGCACGGCGACCGCCCTTTCCTGGGCTTCACCATCCGCGACGTCGGCCGGCGCCTGAGCAGCGAGTCACGCAACAAGAAGGAACTGCCACGCTCGGTCGGCCAGCTCACCGAACTGGTCGGCCGGGTGCCGCTGAAAGACATCGTCGGCGAGACCACTGATCTGATCGAGCAGCTGTGCATCGAAGCCGCGCTCGAGCTCACCCGCGACAACCGCGCCTCGGCCGCCGAGATGCTGGGCCTGTCGCGCCAGAGCCTGTACGTGAAGCTGCGCCGCTACGGCGTGGGCGACCTGCCCACCGACGCCGACAAGGCGTCTTGAGGCGCCGGGCTGGCCCCGGCGTCAGTCGCCCAGGGCCCGCGCCAGCACGCGGTTGGCATGCGATTCGCCCTCGAAGTGGAACCAGGTCAGGCCATGGTCGATGTAGCCGCGGCGGGCATAGAAGGCCAGCGCGCGCGTGTTGTGCACCCAGGGGGTCAGCCACATCACCGCAGCACCGGCCTCGCGCGCCAGGGTCTCGGCCTGGCGCAGCAGCGCCGTGCCGACCTGGCGGCCGGTGAAGGGCTCCTGCACGTACAGGCGCAGCAGTTCGGCCGGCCTGCCGGCGGGTGCCAGTTCGTGGTGCGCGTCCAGCGTCACCTGCGCGAAACCCACCAGGTGGGCGTCGACCTCGGCCACCCACAGCCGCGTATCGTTGCGGGCGATGGCGGCGTCGAACGCCTCTGTCGAATAGGCGCTCAGCACCTCGCGGGCCATGCTCGGGCGGATGCCGCCCGTGGCATAGGTGTCCATGAACACCTGGATGGCCAGGACCCCCAGGCACAGCGCGTCGGCGGGCAGCGCCGGGCGCAGTGTCACAGGTGAACTCAGGGGTGAGCTCAGGGGTGGAGGGCTTTCCACTCTGAAGCCACCGGCATCACCGAGTCGAGCGCCCGCGCCGACATCAGCACCCCGGGCACGCCGGCGCCGGGGTGGGTGCTGGCACCCACCATGAACAGGCCTTCGATGTCTTCGCTGCGGTTGTGCGGGCGGAACCAGGCGCTCTGCGTCAGCAGCGGCTCCAGGCCGAAAGCAGCGCCCTTGAACGACAGCAGGCGGTCGTGGAAGTCCTGCGGCGTGGTCACGAACGACGTGGTGATCTGCTCGCCCAGGCCCGGCATCACCGTGGCTTCCAGCCGTGCCTGCAGAGCCTGGCGGTAGGGCTCGGCCCGAGCGGCCCAGTCGGTGCCGCTGTCCAGGTGCGGCACAGGCGCCAGGGCGTAGAAGGTGTCGCCGCCTTCGGGCGCCATGGCCGGGTCGCTGGCGGTGGGGCGGTGCAGGTACAGGCTGAAGTCGTCGGCCAGCTTGTGGCGCTTGAAGATGTCGGTCAGCAGTTCCTTGTAGCGCGGCCCGAGCAGCATCATGTGGTGCGGCACGTCGGGGTACTGCTTCTTGGTGCCGAAGTACCAGACGAACAGGCTCATGCTGTAGCGGCCCTTTTCGACGCGCTTGTCGGTCCAGTGGCGGCGGTGTTCGGGGGCGATCAGGTTGCGGTAGGTCCAGGCCGTGTCGGCATTGCTGACCACCAGGTCGGCCGGCATGAAGCGGCCGTCGGCCAGCGTCACGCCGCGGGCGCGGCCGTTGTCGACCTCGATGCGTTTGACCTCGCTGTTCAGCTGCAGCTGCCCGCCCAGGCCCTGCAGCAGGTCGACCAGGCCGTTCACCAGCGCGCCGGTGCCGCCCATCGCCCAGTGCACGCCCCATTGCCGTTCCAGTGCGTTGATCAGGCTGTAGATGCAGGTCACGGAAAACGGATTGCCGCCGATCAGCAGGCTCTGCAGGCTCATGGCCATGCGCAGCTTCGGGTGCTTCAGGTGCGCGGCCACCATCTGGTGCAGGCTGCGCCAGCCGCGCATCTTCAGGATGGCGGGCGATGCCTTCAGCAGGTCGCCCACGGTGTCGAAGGCCTTGTCGCCCAGCGCCCGGAAGCCGAGTTCGTAGCAATGGTCGGCTTCGGCCATGAAACGTTCATAACCCTCGGCATCACCCGGGCTGATGCGCCGCACCTCGGCGCGCTGCTTGTCCTTGTCGCCGCTGTAGTCGAAGTGGTCGCCGTCGTCGAAACGGATGCGGTAGAACGGGTCCAGCGCCTTCAGCGTCACGTCGTCGCTGAACTTGCGACCGGCCAGCGCCCACAGTTCCTCGAACAGGAAGGGCACGGTGACGATGGTGGGGCCGGCGTCGAAGGTGTGGCCGTCGCGGTGGTGCACGTAGGCACGGCCGCCGGGGCCGTCGAGCTTTTCCAGCACGGTGACGCGGTAGCCCTTGGCCGCCAGGCGCACCGCCGCACCCAGGCCGCCGAAACCGCTGCCGACGACGAGCGCGACCGGTGCGTCGGGCCTCTTTTCGGCACCCGGGCCGTCCATGTCGCCTGACAGGCGGTCGGGGTGGGTTTTCATCAGCATCGCAAACACTCTCTGAACAACTGGGCCGGGCCGGGATGGGCCGCCCATGCCCCGAGCATCGCGCATGGAAGGGCAGAGTGTCAATTCTGATTGACGCATCGATGTGTCAACGGCAAGATGCACGCATGGCCCGACCTGCTGTATCCGCCGTAACCCCGGCCGCCAACCCCACCGCCGCGCGCGCGCTGCCTGAATGGCGCGCCGTTGCCGAACTCTTCAAGCCCATCACCTGGTTCCCGCCGATGTGGGCTTTTGCCTGCGGCGTGGTGGCGTCGGGCGTTGCGCTGGACGGCCGCTGGTGGCTGGCGCTGCTGGGCGTGATCCTGGCCGGGCCGCTGGTGTGTGCCACCAGCCAGGCCGTCAACGACTGGTTCGACCGCGAGGTCGACGCCATCAACGAGCCACAGCGCCCCATTCCCTCGGGTCGCATCCCCGGCCGCTGGGGGCTGTGGATCGCCATCGGCTGGACCTTCGTGTCGCTGCTGGTGGCCACTGCGCTCGGTCCCTGGGGCTTCGGCGCCGCGGTGCTGGGGCTGCTGCTGGCCTGGGCCTACAGCGCCCCGCCGGTGCGCCTGAAGCTCAACGGCTGGTATGGCAACGCCGCCTGCGGCCTGTCGTACGAAAGCCTGGCCTGGGTGACGGGTGCGGCAGTGATGGCCGGTGGCCAGATGCCGCCGCTGCCTTCGCTGCTGCTGGCCCTGCTGTACGGCATCGGCGCCCACGGCATCATGACCTTGAACGACTTCAAGGCCATTGCCGGCGACCAGCAGATGGGCGTGCGTTCGCTGCCCGTGCAGCTGGGCCCGCAGCGCGCCGCGCTGGTGGCCTGCTGGGTGATGGCGCTGCCGCAGGTGGTGGTGATCGGCCTGCTGCTGCACTGGGGCGCGCCCTGGCATGCGCTGGCCATCGCGGGCCTGCTGGTCGGGCAGGGCGTGCTGATGCGCTGGTTCCTGCAGAAACCCATCGAACGTGCGCTGTACTACAGCGGCTTCGGCGTGCCCGTCTTCGTGGCCGGCATGATGGTCAGCGCCTTTGCCCTGCGCGGGCTGGCCGGGGCGGCGGGATGAGAACGCAGGCCGACGGCACCCTGGGCTGGCTGGGCGTGGTGCGCCTGGGCCTGGTGCAGATGGCCATCGGCGCGATGGTGGTGCTGACCACGTCGACGCTGAACCGCGTGATGGTCGTCGAACTGGCCCTGCCGGCCTTGCTGCCCGGCCTGCTGGTGGCCCTGCACTACCTGGTGCAGGTGACACGCCCGCGCATGGGCTTCGGCAGCGACGTGGGCGGGCGGCGCACGCCCTGGATCGTCGGCGGCCTGGCCGTGCTGGCGCTGGGCGCCGTGGGTGCGGCGGCGGCCACGGCCTGGATGGGCTCGTCGCCGGTGGCCGGCATCGTGCTGGCGGTGCTGTGTTTCCTGCTCATCGGCGGCGGCGTCAGCGCCGCGGGAACCAACCTGCTGGTGCTGCTGGCCAAGAGCGTGCCCGAAAGCCGGCGTGCCCCGGCCGCCACCATCGTCTGGATGATGATGATCTTCGGCCTGGCCTTCACCGCGGTGATGGCCGGCAAGCTGCTGGACCCGTTCACCCCGGCGCGGCTGGTGGCCGTGATGGCGGGCGTCTGCGGCCTGGCCTTCGTGGCCGCCCTGCTGGCGCTGCACAAGGTCGAAAGCCACCTGCCGGGCGCCGAAGTGCAGGCCGAGCCGGCACCACCACCGTTCCGCCAGGCGCTGGCGCAGGTGTGGGCCGAACCCGAAGCACGTCGCTTCACGATCTTCATCTTCGTGTCGATGCTGGCCTTCAGCGCGCAGGACCTGATCCTGGAGCCCTTCGCCGGCACCGTGTTCGGCTGGACGCCGGGGCAGACGACGCAGCTGTCGGGCCTGCAGCATGGCGGTGTGCTGGCCGGGATGATCCTGGTGGCCGTGGCCGGTGCAGGCGTGCTGGGGCGGCGCTTCGGTTCGCTGCGCGCGTGGGCGGTGGGCGGTTGCCTGGTGTCGGCCCTGGCCCTGGGGGGCCTGGTGGCCGCCGGTGCGGTGGGCCCGGCCTGGCCGCTGACGGCCAATGTCTTCCTGCTGGGCGCGGCCAACGGCGCTTTCTCGATCGCGGCCATCGCTTCGATGATGCGCCTGGCCCACGAAGGCCGGCAACGCCGCGCCGGCGTGCGCATGGGCCTGTGGGGTGCGGCCCAGGCCGTGGCCTTCGGCCTGGGTGGCGTGCTGGGCACGGGCGCCAGCGACCTGGCGCGCTGGCTCATCGGCTCGCCAGTGGCCGCCTACTGCACCGTGTTCGCGGCCGAAGCGCTGCTGTTCGTTTTCGCGGCCTGGCTGGCCGCACGCATCGGCGGGCAGCTGCCGGTTTCCTCTGCAACGATTTCATCGCGCCCTGTGGCGCAGCCCCCCGGGCACACGCGGCAAGAGCCCGCGGTGGCCCTGGGTCAACCAAGGTAGACCGCCATGTCGATGCCCAGCCCTGCAAGCCAAGCCACCGAAACCTATGACGTCGTCGTCGTCGGCGGCGGCCCCGCCGGCGCCACCGCCGCCCACGACCTGGCGCGCAAAGGCAAGCGCGTGCTGATGCTCGACCGCGCCGGCCGCGTGAAACCCTGCGGCGGCGCCATCCCGCCGCGGCTGATCAAGGACTTCGACATCCCCGATTCACTGCTGGTGGCCAAGGCCCGGTCGGCACGCATGGTTTCGCCGGCCGACGTGAAGGTGGACATCCCCATCGAGAACGGCTTCGTCGGCCTGGTGGACCGCGAGGTCTTCGACGAATGGCTGCGCGACCGCGCGGCCAGCGCCGGCGCCGAGCGCCGAATCGGCACCTACGAGAAGATCAGCCGCGACAGCGACGGTACGGCCATCGTGCACTTCCAGCAGCGCAGCAGGGCCGAACGCGGCCATGGCGAGCCGGCGCAGGTGCGGGCCCGCGCCATCATCGGCGCCGACGGCGCACGCTCGGGCGTGGCCCGCGACGCCGTGCCCGGCGCCAAGGACGTGGAATGCGTGTTCGCGTACCACGAGATCGTGCGCGCCCCGGCCAACCCCGGCCCCGACTACGACGGCACGCGCTGCGACGTGTACTACCGCGGCACCATCAGCCCCGACTTCTACGGCTGGGTGTTCCCGCACGGCGACACCATGAGCATCGGCACCGGCAGCGCCGACAAGGGCTTCAGCCTGCGCAACGCCACCACCGGCCTGCGTGAAGCCGCCGGCCTGGCCGACACCGAAACCCTGCGCCGCGAAGGCGCGCCGCTGCCGATGAAGCCGCTGAAGAAGTGGGACAACGGCCGCGACGTGGTGCTGGCCGGCGACGCCGCCGGCGTGGTGGCGCCTTCATCAGGCGAAGGCATCTACTACGCCATGTACGGCGGCCGCGTGGCCGCCGACGCCGTGGTGGAACTGCTGGCCACCGGCAAGGGCCACGCCCTGGCCGGTGCCCGCAAGCGCTTCATGAAGGACCATGGCACGGTCTTCCTGGTGCTGGGCATCATGCAGCGCTTCTGGTACACGAACGACAAGCGCCGCGAACGCTTCGTGGCCATCTGCAAGGACAAGGACGTGCAGCAGATGACTTTCGAGAGCTACATGAACAAGAAGCTCACGCGCAAGAAGCCGATGCAGCAGGTGCGCATCTTCTTCAAGGACATGGCGCACCTGCTGGGCATGGCGCGCGTCTGACGCGGGCGTGGAAGACACGGCCATGGTGTTGCACCTGATCGACCTCGTCATCGTGATGACGCTGCTGGAAGGCGGCGTGCTGGCGCTGTATCACCGGCAGACGGGCAAGGGCCTGGCGCCGGCGGAATTCGTGCCCACGCTGGCGGCCGGGCTGGCCTTGATGCTGGCCGTGCGGGCCGGTGTCAGCGGCGCGGGCTGGGCCTGGGTGGCAGCGGGGTTGTCGGCAGCCGGGCTGGCGCACCTGGCGGACGTGCGGCGGCGCTGGCGGTAGGCCTTCATTCGCCGGGGCCCTGTGGACAAGGGCCATGTTTGCCCAACGGGGCCCTGGTTCTAGCCCAGCAAGGCCGTCAAGCCAGCCGCCACCGCCAGGTACAGCAGCACGGCCACCGCGCCCACCGTTATCGAGCGCCAGCGCTCCCTGACCAGCGCCACCCAGCCGATGACCGACATGCCGAACATCGGCGCTGCCAGAAGATACGCCTGGGGTGCCGGCACGAACACAGGCGTGCCGCCACGCTTGGGCGAGGTCTCGTAGCCGGCGTACGCCACGATCAGCGCCCCGCCCACCATGCCGAGCACGACGATGGCCGCCACGAAGAACTTGACGGCGGTGCCCAGGGGCTGGCGCAAGCCTCGTTCAGGCGGCATGGCGTGGGGCGGTGGCAAGCGCGTGTCAGGCCCCACTGCGCCGCGTGGTCGCCAGCAAGCCGGCCGCCAGCAAGAACACCCCACCCGTCAAGCGATTGAAGGCCAGCGCCCGGCGCGGCTGCTGCAGCCAGTGGCGCGCCCGCGCGGCGGTGAGCGAATAGGTGGACAGCCAGAAGAGTTCGAAGAAGACGAAGGTCAGCCCGAGGATCAGGAACTGGCTGGCCCGCGGCGCCGAAGGGTCGATGAACTGCGGGAACAGCGCGCCGAAGAACAGCAGCGCCTTGGGGTTGCTGGCCCCCACCAGCATGCCGCGCACGAAGATCGCGCGGGCGCTCACCTGCGGCATGGAAGCATCGGGCACCACCAGGCTCGAAGTCTTGGACATCCAGGCCGTGATTCCCAGGTAGGCCAGATAGCCGGCACCCAGCCACTTCAGCGCCGAGAACAGCACTTCCGACGTGGCCAGCACCGTGCCCAGCCCCAGCATCGACAGCAGCATCAGGCCGGTGAGCGCCAGGATGATGCCCAGCGCCGCCACCAGCGCGCGCCTGGGCCCGTGCTGGACGGACGTGGAGATGCACATCAGCACGCTGGGCCCGGGCGTCATGGTGAGCACCAGAACGGCGGCCACGTACAGCAGCCAGGTCGACAGGGTCATGACGGGTGAATCGGTGAAAGGGCCGAAGGGCTGCCGATCATGCAGCACCCGCCCGCAGGTCTTCCAGCCAATCGCCAACGGCGCGGGCTTCCTGTTCGTGTTCGGCGTCGCGCCAGGTCTCCCGCAGCGCACTGGCAACCCAATCGGCCATGGGCGGCAGCTGGCGCAGGCGCTGCAGGTACGCGGCAGCCTCGTTCGACAGCGGCGGCGAATACGTCTGAGCGCGAAACGCCACGGGCGCGAAGAACGCATCCGCCGCGGTGAACTGCGGCCCCGCCAGGAACGGCCCGCCGAAGCGCTGCAGGCCTTCACACCACAGCGCGTCCAGCCGCTGCCATTCGGCCAGCAGTGCGGGCGGCCAGGCGTGCAGCCGCACCCGGATGCCGCAGTTCATGGTGCAGGTATTGCGGATGTTCGAGAAGCCGGAATGCATCTCGGCGGCGACGCAGCGTGCCCAGGCCCGGGTGGCCTTGTCCTGCGGCCACACCTGCGGGTGTGATTCGGCCAGGTATTCGGTGATGGCCAGCGAATCCCAGATCGTGGAGCCGCCGTCGACCAGGCAGGGCACACGGCCCGACGGTGAAAAGCCAGCGAAGGGCGAAACGCCGCCGGCTGATCCGAAGGGGACCAGCCGTTCCTCGAAGGGAATGCCCAGCTGCTTCAGCAGCACCCAGGGCCGCAGCGACCAGGACGAATAGTTCTTGTTGCCGATGGTGAGGGTGAGCATCGATCTTCAGATGGAATGCCTGACGTTGTTCGCCGGCAGTCGCAGCGGCGATGGAGCCAGGCTGAGCGGATGGGCCGTTGCGACGTGCAGCCTAGTGACCGGTTCGTGGCGCCACCGGGCCCACTGCTGACCCGGACGGTGAGCGTCGGGTTGGTGAACTTCCATATCGAGGACGCGACTGTCATCCCGAAGGGTCAGTCAGAACGTCTCGATGGTCGTCACCGTAAAGAAGTGGACGTCGCAGTCAAACTGATTCTGCCAATCGGCAAAAGGAATGCCAGAACGAAAGACGTTGTCGAATACCTGATTGCCGATCAATACGCCGAAATGCTGCCCATTGTCGGCAATGGAGTCAACGCCCTGAGGGACCGTGAAGGGCAGCTTGAAATTACTGTCCTTCATCACGATGTAGCCGCGCCCGCCCTGGGTGGCGAGCCGAAGGACAGACCCGCTCAAATGCTCCTTGACAAAGGCCTCTCGGAGAGCCGTGGCGCATTGTCTGCATTCCTGCCATCCGTACTTGCTTGCAATGCTGTCTGCAAGCGCGCAAATCTGGGAAGGTGTCATGGGTTCTCCTGCAAGGGTTTAGGCGTGCCACAAGGCACCGGGCAAGTTCTGATCGCCATCCAGTTCCAGCCGGCAATATCAAGGCGCCTCTTGCCGACACTTGTTCACTTGCATCGCAGGCATCATCGTCTTGCCCCGCGAAGTGGCTGTCGATCTTCTATCCATGGAAGCATTGGCGCGCATCATCCCGCCGAACGACGCCGCATCTCTGAGTTCAGAAGCTCGCTCACTCGGCGCGGGCGGGACTTACACGGCCTGCAACACGGACCGGCCGAGCGGCGAAGCCAGCACGACGAGGCCCGCCACGTTCAGCCAGGCCGTGGCCCAGAACACCTGCCTGAACGGCTGCTTGGTGGACTTGTGGCGCAGGAACTGCTGCGCCAGCAGCGCGCCCGGCCAGCCGCCTGCCAGGGCCAGCAGATGCAAGGTGTTTTCCGGCGTTCGCCATTCGCCGCGGCTGGCGGCGGACTTGTCGGCGGCGTAGGCGAAGAAGCTGGCAACACTGAGCGCGACATACCCGCCTGCCACCCACAGCGGCAGCTTCCAGAGCACGGCGACGACGACATAGACGACGACGAAGGCGGGAATCGCAAACGGCGTGGCCGTGCCCCACTGCGCGCGCATTGCGCGATCGGACGGCTGCCTGGCCGGCCGGCGGGCCTGAACCAGCTGCACGCTCTTCGCGCGCTTGCCCTTGGGCCCCGTCCCCACTTCGAAGCTGACGGCCTGGCCCAGCTGCGGGCGGGCCGGGCCGCGCGGCCAGGCAGAGACGTGCACGAAGATGGGTTCGCCGCCTTGGCTGGATTCGATGCGGCCGAAGCCGCGTTCATCGTTCCAGGATGTGAGAGTGCCTTCGAAGCGCATGAGCGGTTTTTTGATGAGGGTGGACGACGTCGGCGCGCCGCTTGAATGGGATGATGCACGTGTGTACGTGCGCCGCGGTGGGGCCGGCCTCAGCCGGCAGCCACGCGCTGGGCGGCGCCTTGCAACAGCCGCGCTTCGGAAACCACCGCGCGCTTGTGCACGCCGCGGCCGATTTCGCCGCCTGCGTCGCGCGCCAGCACGTCGAAGACATAGAGCTTGCCTTCCCGGCCCACGTAGCGGGCCTCGGCATGCACGGTCTGGCCGATGGGGGTGGCTGCAGCGTGGCGGATGTCGACGGTGACGCCCACCGACAGTTCCCCGGCCTGCAGCACCGGGCGCATGGCACGTGCTGCGGCCAATTCCATCAGCCCGATCATCCTGCTGGTGGCGTAGACGGGCGGCAGCACATCGTCGGCCGTCTGGCTGAGGATTCCGGCCAGGTCGGCACCCGTGACGGTGATGGACGCTGTGCCGAGGGTGGCGGTTTCAAGCATGTGGAGCTTTCGTTTGGGTGGCCCTTGCATCGCGCCACGGTTGCACCCAGCCGTCAGGCTGCACGGCTTCCAGCCGCAGGGCCTGGGGCTGGGTCCGGGTTCCAGTCTCGCTTCAGCAGACCGTAGATCCAGGAGTCAGAGACTTCCCCCGAAACGATGCAATCTTCTCGCCGAAGACCTTCACGAACGAAGCCCAGCTTTTCCAGCACCCGTGCAGACGGCCCGTTGCGGGTGTCGAGTTCCGCTTCGACGCGATTGAGGTCCAGCGACTCATACGCCCAGCGCAGCATGGCGCGCGTGGCCTCGGTGGCGTAGCCCTGGCCCCATGCGGCCTCTTCGAAGCAGTAGCCGATGCCGAGGCTGCGGAACGTGGGGTTCCATCGGAACATGGCGCACCAGCCCACGAAGCGGCCGTCGTGATTTTCGATGGCCAGCCGCGCCCCGCTATCGTCTTCTTCCATCGCGCGGCACGACGCGATGAAGGCATCGGCCCGGCTGCGATCGGTCCAGGGCGGTGCGTCCCAATAGCGCAGCACCTGCGCATTGCTCTGCAGCGTGTAGATGGCGTCCGCGTCGGCCGTGACGAAGGGGCGAAGCAGCAGGCGCGGGGTGCGGAGGGGGGGTGGGGGGAAGGACATCAGTCGGCGCCTAACGCTATCACTGGCCGGCCTGCGGAGGAAGGCGCTGCAGGCCAGGTTCGCGACGGTCCCTGTGCGATTCCGGCTTGAATGTCATTGGGGTCTGCACGTCTTGAGATGTGCACGAGAGCGTTGCGAAGTAGTGAGATTCGCACGAGACTTCATTCGCGCGCATCGATCCGCCATTTTCGCAGGTACCTCGATCAAGCGTGAACTTGATTTACCTCGATGAGTTCTCGGTGACTCTGCCGGAGTGCCGGCAATTTGTCGAATCGGAGGTGAAGTTGGGAAAGTGGGTTGTCGCGGCTACTGTTCCAGGTTCGAAGCAGAAGGTAATTGTGTTGCTGACGGCTGGGGTCACGGCGATCTGATGATCCCAGCAATCCAACACTTCGACGTTCTTGCCGCTGTTTGCACAGCCGGCCAAGACGATGATGCAAATGGCGATGGCGAATCGAGTGTTCATGCGGTCGCGATTGCTAACGTTCGAGCTAACCGGTCAACGACGGCAGGGCGCCAGGCCCGGGCTGGTGAGAATGTACCGCGTACCACCAGCCCGGGCCTGGTGGCCTGCCGTTGGCGCTCCGCTTGAGCGAGGGGTTAGGCGTCACTACGCCGGGCAGCTTGGTAGGCCTCTATCAGTGGCAGTAACGCCTCCCGTCTCTCGAGGCTGGACTGTGGCCAAAGTGACTCTCGCTCGTAGTACTCCTCGAACGCGGGAGCACCGGCGGGAAGTACAACCCAGGGTTGCTTTGATGCTGTGAAGATATGAACATCCGGAGGAAGGAAATCCGGATTGTCTAGGGTCCCTACGCGTACAAACTTTGTGACTGGTCCTGAACCTGCGTAGTTGCTCCACACAGCGATTCGGCACTCCGGACATCGAGCAATCTTTTGGCCCATTCCACTATTGGATGGAGTGTCGACGAGTTCTGGTTGAACGCCAAGACTCGTGACTCTGTCGGCTTCGATCATCGCGTTGAGTGCAAAAGCGGCACCTGACTCTCTTTGACACCATCTGCAGTGACAGCAATGGACAAAGAGGGGAGATGATTCCAGGCGGTAGCGGACAAGCCTGCAGTCGCAGCCGCCTTCGGCGGGGAAGTGTGCATTCATGTGGCGGAGAAGGAATGTTCGTGTGATGCCTAACGTTCGAGCTAACCGGCCCACGGAGGCAGGCGGCGTAAGCCCGGGCTGCAAGAATAGGCTGCGGACTGCAGCCCGGGCTTACGACGCCTGCCGTAGCGGGTCCGGTTGAGCGAGGGGTTAGGCCTCACTGCGCAGCGCTCTCGTGCCCTTGCTCCTGCGGAATCTGTGTGGCCTGAGACCAGATTGCTTGCCACGCTCCGGCTTGTGATGCGTATATGTCCGTGTGCCAGCACTTGACAACCTTGCCCGAAGGAAACGTGAGCTCGGCAAGATACCTGACTGCTGCCATACCCTGCGCGACGTGAACCCGCATGGGCCCGTGCTCCCACTTGGCATAGAAGACATCCCGCGCCATGAGGGACATGTAGCGTTCAAGGCTCATGACCTGGCCCGGAACGGTGATCAACTCATAGTTCGGTGCATGAATCCGCCGTATCGCTTCTTCGTCTCGATTCACAAGCGATTGGGTTCGCTCGACTTCAAGCGCCTTGAAGAAGTCCTCGTCTGGCAAGGTGATCTGCGATTTCATGAGGGGGAAGCGCGGAGCGCCAGTTTTGTGAGGCCTAACGTGTTTTCGCAATCACGGTATAGCCGGAAGCGCAGGATGTTGTCGTCCAATCGCCGGTCGAAGCTGACAGTCGACCAGGGACTGTCCAATGTTTGACCGTTTCACTCTGATTCATTCAGAAGAAGCTTTTTTGCCGACCGCCTAGGAGTTCTGGTTGAGTTTCTGGCCGGCCAACGCACTCTCACCGCCCAACCTGCCCCACATCCACCATCTGCACATCCTCCCGATCAACCCCTTCCCACCGCTCCCCACCCGCCCACTGCATCACCGCCCGCCCGTGCTTTAGCCCGGCCCGCCACTGCCCGGTATACCGCGCCCCATTCGCCCAGGTATAGGTGCCTTCCCCATCAGGCTGCCCCTCGTCGAAGCGCCCGGTGTAGTCGTCGCCTGAGGCGTACTTCATCACCCCTTACCCCTGCGGCTGCCCGCCCAGCACTTCGCCTTCGTAGACGTTGCCACTGGCAAACGCCAGCCGCCCCGTGCCCTGGGCCTGGCCGTTCACCCACTGGCCTTCGTACCGCTGCCCGTTGCGCCAGCGGTAGCTGCCCTGGCCATGCGCCAGGCCGTTGCTGTAGCTGCCTTCGTAGACATCGCCCGACGGGAAGCGCATGCGGCCCTTGTCGCCGATCTTGTTGGCGTGCACATCGCCTTCGAACAGGCCGCCGTCGGGGAATGTCAGTCGGCCCTGGCCGTGCAACTCGGCCATCTTCTCCAGCAGCAGCACCGGCTGGCGTTCGGCTTTCAGGCCGTTCACGTTGGCGAAGTGTTCGCCGTTCCGCAGCGGGGGAACCGCGGCCGCTGCCACCACGGTGAGGCGCTCGTCCACGCCCAGCGCGCGTACCCAGGCCACGCGTTCGTCTTCGCTCCAGTCGTCGGCCGAGGCCACCGAGAAGGGCAGTTCCCACTGCTTGTCGCATTCGGCGTCGCGCAGGCCGGCGCTGCGCACGATGGCCGGCCGTAGAGCGCGTTCACCGGCGCCGTAGTGGCGAATCTGCGTGAGCAGGGTTTCGTCGACGGCGCGGCCGTCGTCGCGGGTGAATTGATGGCTGGCGCAGCCGGTCAGCCCCAGCGCAGCCAGCACCATGCACCACGCCCAGAGCCTGCCAAGCCCGCCCAGAACAGCGGGCGCTCCCCAGTTGCGCATACCTCTCCCTGCACCAAGCGGCCGCGGGCTCTATCGGCACCGCGTTCCGGCCGTGCAGTATGGGGACGGCGTTACATCTTGTCGCGTGTTGGCTGCCTCAGTCCAGGCCGGCTGCGAACCGGGTTAACCCACGCTGGGCGCGCCGGGGCCCAACCGTATATTCAAACGCGAACGGTGTTCGGACTTCTGCGAACCACCAAACCGAAGGGGAAAAGAAGCATGAAGATCTTCCGTCGCGGTCAGCTGTCGATCCTTGTCGCTGCCGCTCTGTTCATCGCCGGTTGCGGTGGCGGAGATTCCACCCCCACCCTGTCCACACGTGTGGTGTCGTTCGGCGACAGCCTGTCCGACCTCGGGGCGTATACCCCGGCCACGCAAGTCCCGCTGGGCCAGGCCGCGGGCGCCGCGCCGTTCTTCGGGGGCAGGTTCACCACCAACACGCACACCGGCTACAGCGCCACGAGCAATACCAACGTCGCGAACATCTGGGTCGAGCTGGTCGCGTCGCGGCTGGGCCGATTCATCACCCCGGCGCTCGTCGGTTTCGGGCCGGTGTCGAATCGCCGCCCCTGCCCGGCCGCCGCCGACCCCGTGCTGGCAAGCAGCTGCACGGGCTACGGCCAGGGCGGCTCGCGTGTCAGCAACCCGGCCGGCATCGGCAACCCGAACGGCAATGGCATCAACGCTGGCGCGCCCGCGCCGATGACAGTCCCGATGACCGAGCAGGTCGCCAGCCATCTGCGGGCGTTCAACGCCTTCGACGGCGAAGACATCGTCTTCGTTTTCGGTGGCAACAACGACATCTTCGTGCAGTTCGGTGCCATCAACCAGGGCCTGCCGCCGGCCGCGGCGCAGGCCAACGTCGTCACCGCCGCCAACGAACTCGTGGCGCTCGTGCGTGACCAGATCATCGCCAAAGGTGCCAAGCGCGTGGCAGTGATGACGCTGCCCGATGCGTCGGCCACGCCCTTCGGCGCCAGCCTCGGCCCCGCGGGCAATGCGCAGGCCGATGGCGCCCGGCAGCTGCTGTCGAACCTGTCGGCGCAGTTCAACGCCACGGTGCTCGCGGGCCTGAACGGCACGGCCGCGAAGATCATCGACACCCGCGCGCTCAACGCCTCCGTACTGGCCAATCCCGCGAGCTTCGGTCTGACCAATGTCACCGCGCCCGCTTGCAACACAGCCATCATCAGCGCAGTGACCAGCGGCCGCGTGACCGACGGCTCTTCGCTGTTCTGCAACGCCGCACCCGCATCGGCCTTTGCTGCCGCCGGCATCCCCAACCTGAACGGCATCACTCGCGGCATCGATCCGACGAAGTATCTGTTCGCTGACGGCGTGCATCCCACGACGGCCGGCCACAAGATCCTGGGCGACCAGGTCTTGCTCAAGCTGAAGGAATTCGGCTGGGTGCCTGAGAACCTGTGACCGCCACAGGCGAGGTGTTTGACGCCCGTCGAACCTTCGCCCGTCTGTCAGCCTGGCATCTACGGCGTCAAACCAGCCCCTGCTTGCTGGCCAGCACCGCGGCTTCGGCGCGGCTGCTCACGTTCAGCTTCTTGTAGATGCTCTTGATGTGGTCGTTCACGGTGAACCACTTGATGCCCATCAGGCTGGCGATTTCCTTGATGGTGAAGCCCTTGCTCAGGTAGGTGAGCACCTCGCTTTCGCGCGGGGTCAGCCGTTCGTGGTCGGGCGCGGGCTTTTCGATGGGCACCGGGCGGCTGGTGGTGAAGCCGCTCAGGTGTGCAAAGCCGGAATCGGGCGCGCGGCTGTCGCTGCCCACGCCATGGCGGAAGTGCGTGAGCAGGCGCCGCGCGATGGCTGGCGACAGCGGCGGCTGGCCGCGCACGATGCGCTGCAGCTCTTCCACCAGCACCTCGAAGCGGTCTTCCTTCAGCAGGTAGCCGTCGGCGCCGCATTGCAGCGCCGGGAACAGGTGGTCGTCGTCGGAATAGAGCGTGGTGACGATCTTCGTGGCCGGGTAGTGGGCCAGTTCCACCAGCAGTTCCAGGCCGTTGCCGTCGGGCAGCTCCAGGTCGACCAGGATCAGCTTGAACGGGTCGACGCCATGCAGCCCCTGCGCCCCGCCGGTCAGCGAAATCTGCCGGCGCGCGGTTTCCAGATCGCCGGCTTCGGTGATGTGGTGGGCGTCGCTGAAGCTCTCGCGAACGACGCGGCACAGGAAGCTGCGCGCCACCGGGTTGTCCTCGACGATCAGCACCTTGACAGTCATGCGTACCCCGGCATTTCCAATCCCAGGATGCTAGCGCTTTGGCGGCCACTCACCTACCGTTCAGCGAACGCTGGCCGCCCCCGGAAGAGGGGCCGCCATCCTTCAGGCTGACGATATCGCGTGCCAGTCGCAGGCGTCAGTCGTTCACGAGCAGCAGCTTGCCGCGCACCTGGCGCGTGCCCATGCGGGCGTAGGCGGCCGGCAGCTCGGCCATCGGCAGGGCCTGGTCGATGACGGGCTTGATCTTTCCCTGCGCATACCACTGCGCCAGCTGCATCAGTGCCGCGGCACTGGCCTTCGGCTCGCGCTTGACGAAGTCGCCCCAGAACACACCCACCACGCTGGCGCCTTTCAGCAAGGCCAGGTTCCAGGGCAGGGCCGGGATGCCACCGCCGGCAAAACCCACCACCAGGTAGCGCCCGCGCCAGGCGATGCTGCGGAACACGGGTTCGGCCAGGTCGCCGCCCACGGGGTCGTAGACGACGTCGGGGCCCTTGCCGCCGGTCAGCGCCTTCAGCGTCTCGCGCACGTTCTGGGTGCTGTAGTTCAGGGTCTCGTCGGCGCCGAGTTCGCGGCACAAGGCGCACTTCTCGTCGCTGGACGCGGCGGCGATCACGCGCGCGCCGGCTGCCTTGGCAATCTGCAGCGCCGCGGTGCCCACGCCGCCGGCAGCCCCGAGCACCAGCACGGTTTCGCCGGCCTGCAACTGGGCGCGGTCGATCAGCGCGTGGTGCGAGGTGCCGTAGGTGAAGGCGAAGGCTGCGCCGTCGCGCGTGGCAAAACCCGGTGGCAGCGGCAGCACACGCGTGGCGTCGACGCAGGCGTGGGTGGCAAAGCCGCCGGTGCCGGCAATCGCCGCCACCGCGTCGCCCGGCTTCAGGTGCTTGACGCCGGCGCCCACCGCGTCCACCCGGCCGGCGAATTCAGCGCCGGGCACGAAGGGCAGGGGCGGCTTGAACTGGTACTTGCCTTCCACGATCAGCAGGTCGGGGAAGTTCAGGCTGGCCGCCTCGATGGCGATGCGCACTTCGCCGGCGGCGGGCTCGGGCGTGGGCAGGGTTTGAAAGCGCATCGCGCCGATGCCGTCCAGGGTCTCGCAAAGCCAGGCTTGCATGGGGTGGTGCTCCGGGTGGGCTGCAGAAGGACGGATCATAGGTTTGCGCCCCGCGCCGGCGCGGTCGCAGGCGCGACAGCGACCTGCAGCTTGAAAACTGGGCCTTGATTCGGCGTGACATCCGCCGATTGCGCGCGGGGCCGGCGGCCGAGACTCTGGTCACCATGCTGGCCCTGCGTCCTTTTCTGTCTCTTTCCCTCTCGCCCTTTCCGGCGTGTCGATTGATGCTTGCGCTGGCCCTGGCCGGTACCGCGCTGTACAGCGGCCCGGCCCAGGCCCAGTCGCGCTGCATCGACGAGGCCCGAGTCGAGGGCTCCGGCGCCGCAGCCGACGAACCGGCCACGCCCGAGAGCCTGGACCCGCGCGCCACGCTGCAGGGCCTGGTGCGCGACGCGCTGGACCGCAGCCACGCGGTCGGCGCCAGCAAGCTGCTGGCCGAAGCGGCGCTGAGCGACATCGAGGAAACCCGCGCCGGGCTCAAGCCCCAGGCCTCGTTCTCGGCCGGCGTGGGCCCGGGCGGCAGCCTGCAGCAAGGCGTGAACGACGCAGCGGCGCTGCAGCTGCGCGCCAACGTCAACGTCAGCCAGCTGCTCTACGACGGCGGCCGCATCGACCGCCTGGCCGACTGGCGCACCCAGCTCGCCGAATCGGCACGCTGGGGCACGCTGAGCCTGCGCGAACAGCTGGCCATGAACACCGTGGCCCTGGCGCTGGAACGCAGCCGCTACCGCCAGCACATGGTCATCTACGGCCAGTACGTGCGCAAGATGGAATGCCTGGTCGAGGCGCTGGACACCATCGTGCGCGCCGACCGCGGCCGCGCCAGTGAACTGGTGCAGGCGCAGAAGAACCTGCAGCAGGCGCAACTGCTGCAGTCCAGCGCGCAGTCGCAAGCGCGCCAGGTGGACACGCGGCTGCGCCGGCTGGTGGGCGACGGCCTGCCGGGCGTGCAGGGCCTGTCGACCGTGCTGCTGAAGGTGGACGCGCTGGCCGAGCTGGTGGCCAATGTCGAACGTTCGACCGAAATCGGCCAGCTCACCGCACAGATGGCCGCGGCCAGCGCCTATGCGCGCGCCGTGGCCAGCGGCGGCAAGCCGCAGGTCAGCTGGGCCTTCACCGGTGGTGGTGCGGCGGCGGTGGGCAGCAACCCCGACACCCCGGGCAATGGCCGCAGCGGCAACTTCTCGCTGGGCCTGGCCGTGAACATTCCGCTCTATAGCCCCGGCCTGGCGCCGGCCTCCGACGCCGCCCGCCGCCGCGCCGAAGCCGCCCGGCTGCAGCGCGAGGAAGCGCTGGAAGCCCGCCGCTACCGCGTCGCCGAAGTCCACGAACAAACGCTGTCCAGCTTCGACCGCGCCCGCCGGGTGGGCGCCGTGCTGCGCGAAAGCGAACAGCTGCGCAACTTCACGCTGCAGCAGTGGCAGCAGCTGGGCCGGCGCAGCCTGTTCGACGTGATGGGCACCGAAGCCGAGCACTACCAGCTGCGCGTGGCCTACATCAACGCCCTGCACGACGGCCAGCAGATGAACGCCCAGCTGCTGTCGCTGGGCCGCGGCGTTTCCGAATGGCTGCGTTGAACCTGCCCTGAACTTCTACCTTCGATTCCACAGGACCCGCCATGCCCTTCAACCTTTTCCAGACCCTGCGTGAACTGGGCCTGCCCGCCCCGCGCGGCGTGCTCCAGGTGGGTGCCAGCTACGGCCAGGAAATGACCTGGTTCGTCGAGAACGGCATCCAGGCCGGTGTCTTCATCGAACCGCTGCCCGAGCCCTTCGCGGTGCTGTCGCAAAGCTGCTTGCAGCGCCCGAATTTCGTGGCCGTGAACGCCCTGTGTTCGGAACGCAGCGGCGAACGCGTGAGCTTCCACGTGGCCAGCAACGGCGGCCAGAGCAGCAGCATGCTGGCGCCGAAGAACCACCTGCAGGAATTCGACTTCGTGCGCTTCGACCAGAAGGTGGAACTGGTATCCAACCGCCTGGACCATGTCATCGACTTCCTGCGTGCCAACGGCCACGCCCCGGCCTGCGACGCGCTGGACCTGCTGTACATGGACACCCAGGGCGCCGAGCTGAAGGTGCTGCACGGCGCCGGTGCGGTGATGCAGAACATCAACGTCGTGCTGACGGAAGTGACGCGCAATCAGATGTACGACGGCGCACCCGAGCTCGGCGACCTGATGGCCTTCTTGCAGCCGCTGGGCTTCACGCTGAACAACATCAACTTCGACCGCCACCACCATGGCGACGCCCTGTTCGTGCGCAAGCAGGCCATCCACATCCACTGAAGGGCCGTCCCCTTGGCCACCACGCTCCCCAAGTTCCCATTGACCCGGGCCTTCTGCGTGGGCCACGTGCCCCCGGTCTTCCAGCCCGGCCTGCCGTTCACCATGCTCACGCCGCGGCCCCTGGGCCTGCCGGGCGAGATGGTGCTGCCCGACGAACGCCACAGCGCGCCAGGCCTTCACGGCGCGGTGCTGGCCGAATACGCGCAGCTCTTCAGCCTGCACGACCTGATCGAGGCTGGCGACCTGGTGGTCGACCGGCTGTACCTGTTCCAGTACCGCAAGTTCATCGGCCTGCGCACCGGCGGCGTGGCCGCCAACGCGCCCTGGCTGCGCATCGCGCCGCCGGCCGATGCCGCGGCGCTGATGCCCAGCCTGGAAGCCCTGCAGGCGCTGCCGCAGGCCGCCGTGGTCGGATCGATGTTCGGCCTGGGCGCCAGCGTGGCGCAGAACTACGCGCAAGTGCATGTGATCGACGACCTCGTCACGTTCGCCGCCTGCCTGGGTGCGGCCGGCATGGACCCGGGCGCGGTGCGCCAGTTCGCCGCCTTCCAGGGGCTGGTGCCTTCGCCGGCGCTGTGCCTGGTGAACACGCCGCTCTTCCTGCGCCAGATGCGCGTGCTGCGCGCAGCCTGGGGTGAATACACGCGTCATGCCGCCAGCGCGCACACCGCGCGCACCGGCTACCAGATGCGCGTGGGTGGCTACCTGCTCGAACGCCTGCACAGCCACCTGCTGTGCCGCGCGGTGATGGAAGGCACCACCGAAGGCGAGATCGGTATCGGCCACCGCTTCGTGGTGATGGACCCGACGGGGGCCGTGCCCGCCAAGGCGCCCAGCCTCGAAGAAGTGCCGGCATGAAGATCGGCATCGTCAGCATCCAGAAGAACCGCGCGCCCTGGCTCCACGAATGGGTGGCCTTCCACCACCTGGTGGGCGTGTCCAAGTTCTACGTCTACGCCCACAACTGCAGCGACGCCAGCGGCGCCGTGCTGGGCCGCTTGGCCCAGACCTACGACCTGCAGGCCTTCGCCCTGAACACGCAGGAAAACCAGGTGCAGCTGAAGGCCTACCAGCATGCCTACGAACACTTCGGGCATGAATGCGACTGGCTGGCCTTCATCGATGGCGACGAGTTCCTGTTCCCCACCGCCGCGCTGAGCCTGGCCGAGGCGCTGGCACCGCACCAGTACCGCAGGGTCTCGGCCATCGGTGTCTACTGGGTGTGCTTCGGCAGCGGCGGCCACCTGCAGGAACCGCCCGGGCTGGTGACGCAGAACTTTCGCCAGCGTCCGCCGCTTGGCTTCCCCGACAACCAGCACGTGAAGAGCCTGGTGCGCGGCCGCCAGGCCAGCCGGGTGGGGCCGAATTCGCATCTCTTCGTCACCCCCTGGGGCACCGAAGACGAGACCGGCCGGCCCGTCACCTTCGGCCGCACCGAGCACACGCCCAGCTATGCGCAGCTGCGCATCAACCACTACGTGACGCAGAGCCGCGAGTTCTTCCAGCGCTTCAAGCAGGCCTCGGGCGCGGCCGACGCCGGTGCCGGCTACGTGCGGCCCGACAGCTGGTGGCTGAAGCACGACCGCAACGAAGAAACCGACGACTCGATGGCGCCCTGGATCGCGCCGCTGCAGCGCGAGATGGCGCGCATCGACCTGCCGCAGCCGGGCTGGCCCTGGTTGGCGCAGGCGGCTTGAGGCCACAGCCGCCGCCGCTTAGTTCTCGGCCACCATGAAAAAAGCCGGTCCCGCGGGACCGGCTTTTTTGTTGACCGGAAGGCTTTCCGGCCTTCGGGCCTTCAGCCTCAGATCAACGGCGTCGGGTTGCGCAGCAGCTCGTCGTCGATGTGGCGGCTGATGAAAGCCGCCGCCGCGCGCGGCTCGCCGCTGGTCTGGCGGGCCGGCTCGTCGCCACCCAGCAAGTTCGTCGGCGCCTCGGCCAGCAGGTCGCCCAAGGCCGGTTGCTCGGCGTCCTTGGCGAACCAGACGTCGACCATGGCATTTTCCTTGCCGTCGGTCTGGGTGTAGCTGCCCACCAGGCCCAGCATGTTGCCGTTGTCCATCTCGCTGCCCTTGGCAAAGTCGAGGTTCAGCGACAGCACGTTGAAGTCGGCCAGGCCTCTCAGCTCGCCGGCATCTGTGATGCCGTCGCCGTTGCCGTCGACCCAGAGCTTCAGTTCGCCGAAGCCCGCATCCTGGGCGTCGACCTTGCCGTCGCCGTTGCCGTCCAGCTGCGCCAGGGCGCGGAAGCCGTCACCGGCACGCTGGCCGTTGGCGAGCTCGGTGGCGCCACCGAAGAGCTCGCGGCCGTCGTTGATGACGCCGTCGCCGTTGATGTCGCGCACCAGCAGCGCGTCGCCGCCGCCGACCCAGCCCACCTGCGTCTGGCGGCCGGTGGCGTCGATGTCGAACTTCACGCCGTCGGCGGCGGCCACGGTCTGGATGCCGTTGCCGTCCAGGTCGAGCACGATCGGGGTCACGCTCTGCAGCGCGGCGAACTGCGCCGTGCTCATCGCCGCCCAGTCTTCACCCTCGAAGGCGTTGTACTGGGTCATGGTCATCGAGGCCAGGTCACGCGTCTCGAAGGCCGCCACCTGTTCGGTGTTCAGCGCCTCGATCTGGTCGACCGTCAGGGCCCGTGCCTGCGCCGTCGTCAGCGCCACGATGTCGTCGGTGCCCAGCGCGGCGATCTGGTCGCTGCCCAGCGACGCGATCTGCGTCGTCGTCATGCCTGCCAGCTGTGCGGTGCTGAGCGCGCCGATGTCGGCGCTGTCGAAGCTCGTCAGCTGGGCCGTCGTCAGCGCCGCGATCTGCTGGGTGCCGAACTGGCCGATCTGCACCGTCGTGAACGCGTCCACCTGGTCGGTGGTCAGTGCCAGCAGCTGGCTCGACACCAGGGCTGCCAGTTGCGTGGAACCCAGGGTCGACAGGTCGTCGGTTTCCAGCGCGCGGATCTGCGTTGTGCTCAATGCCGCCACCTGCTGGGTGGTGAATGCGGCGTAGTCGCTGCTGTCGAAGGCGGCGATCACGCTGCTGCCCAGCGCGCGGATCTGCGCCGTGCTCAGCGTGGCCAGGTCGGCGGTGTCCAGCGCCGTCATCTGGGTGGTGCTCAGGCTGGCGACCTGCGCCGTCGTCAGCGCCGCGATGCGGCTGGCGTCGAAGGCCGAGATTTCCTCGCCGGTCAGCGCGTCCAGCTGTGCCGTGGTCAGCGCCGCTACCTGGGCCGTCGTCAGGCTGGCCAGCTGGTCGGTGCTGAGCGCTGCCACCTGGGCGGTGCTCATTGCCACGATCTGGGCGGTGCCCATCGCCACCAGGTCACGGGTTTCCAGGCGGTCGATGTCGGCCACGTCGATGGCGCGCACCTGCGATGTCGTCAGCGCCGCCACCTGCGTGGTGCTCAGGGCTTCCAGCGCGTCGGCGCTCAGGTTGTTGATGGCCGATGTCGTCAGCGCCCGGATCTGGGCCGTGCCCAGCGCCGCCAGGTCGGCGGTTTCCAGCACCGCTGCCTGGGCGCTGTTGATGGCCCCCACCTGCGCTGCCGTGAAGGCCGCGAACTGCGACGTGCCGAAGGCGGCCAGGTCGGCCCCGCTCAGGCTGTTGATCTGGCCGAGGTTCAGGCCCTGGACCTGGCGTGTCGTCAGGCTGGCGAGCTGGTCGTTCGTCAGCGCGCCGAGCTGGTCGCCGGTAAGCGCGCCGATCTGGGCCGTGCTCATCAGCACCAGGTCGGCCGTTTCCAGCGCGTCGATGCTGGCCGTGCCGATGGCGCGCACCTGCTGGGTGGTCAGCGCCGCGAGCTGGGCGCTGCCCAGCGCGGTGATGGCGTTGTCATTCAGCGCGGCGATGGCGCTGGTGCCCAGGGCCCGCACCTGGGCCGTGCTCAGCGCGGCCAGGTCGGCGGTTTCCAGGGCCTGCACCTGGTCGGTGGACAGGCGCGCGACCTGCGCCGTCGTCAGCGCAGCGAACTGCGCCGTGCTCAGCGTGTTCAAGTCGGCGGTGGCGATCAGGCCGATCTGCGCCGTGCCGATGGCGGCCACCTGGGCGCTGCCCAGGTTGCTCAGCTGGTCGGTGGTCAGGGCCTGCACCTGCTCGCTGGTCAGCGCGCGGATCTGCGCTGTCGTCATCGCCGCGATGTCGGAGGTTTCCATCGCCGCCAGGTCGGCGGCTTCGATGGCTGCCACCTGCGCGGTGCGCAGGGCCGCCACCTGGGTGGTTGTCAGGGCCTGCAGCTGGGCGGCAGACATCGCCACGATGGCGCTGGTGCCGAAGCCCCGCACCTGGTCGGCCGACAGGGCCGCCAAGTCGGCCACGTCCAGGGCCGCGACGTGGGCGGTGTCCAGGCCGGCGATCTGCTGCGTGCTCAGCACCGCGAACTGCGCCGTGCCCAGGGTGTTCAGGCGCGCCGGGTCGATGGCGTTCAGCTGCGCCGTGCTCAGTGCCGCCAGCTGCGTGTCGGTCAGCTGCGTGAGCTGGTCGGTCGTCAGCACGGCCATCTGCGCCGTGCTCAGGCCCGCCAGCTGCAGCGCGCCCAGGGCTGCCAGGTCGGCGGTTTCCATCACGGCCAGGTCGGCCCCTTCGATGGCGCGGATCTGCTGGGTCGACAGGGCAGCGAACTGCTCGGTCGTCAGCGCCTGCAGTTGCGCCGCGCTCAGGGCCACGATCGCGGCCGTGCTCAGGCCACGCAGCTGCGTGCCCGTCAGCGAGGCCAGGTCGGTGGTCTCCATCGCCGCGATCTGCGCCGTGCTCAGGCCACCGAGCTGCGTGGCGCTGAGGGCCGAGAACTCCTCGGTGCCCATCGCCGCCAGGCGGTCGGGTGCAATCGCTGCCAGCTGGGCCGTGCCCAAGGCGCCGAGCAGGCTGCCGCTGAGCGCACTGAGCTGGTCGGTGCTGAGTGCAGCAATCTGCGCCGTCGTGAAGGCCGCGAACTGGGTGTCGCTCAGGGCGTTCAGGTCGGTGCTTTCCAGCACCGCGATGTTGGCCGTGGTGATGGCGCGCAGCTGGTTGGCCGACAGCGCCTCGAACTGAGCCGAGGTCATGGCCTGCAGCTGCACGCTGGTCAGCGCCTGGATGGCCAGGGTGCCCAGGGCCGCCACCTGCGGCGCCAGCAGGGCCGACAGGTCGCCGGTCGCAAGCGCTGCCACCTGGCCGGCCGTGAGGCTGGCGATCTGGCTGTTCTGCAGGGCCGTGAACTGGTCGGTGGTCAGCGCGCTGAGGTCGGCTTCGGCGATGGCGCGCAGCTGGGTGCTGGTCAGCGCCCGCAGCTGGTCGCTGCCCAGCGTGCTCAGCTGGGTGGTCGTGAGCGCTGCCACCTGGCTGGCCTGCAGGCCCGCCACCTGGCGGCTGTCCAGCGCATTCAGGTCGGCGCTTTCCAGCGCGCGGATGGCGTCGTTGCCCAGGGCGCGCAGTTGCGCGCTGGTGAGGCCGGCCACCTGGTCGGTGGTCAGCGCGGCGATCACCTGCGTGTTGAAGGCCGAGAAGGCCGAGGTGCCGATCGCGGCCACCTGGGCCGTGCTCAGCAGGTTCAGGTCGCTGCTGCCCAGGGCCGCAGCCTGGCCGGCGTTCAGGGCCGGCAACTGGGCGGTGGTCAGGGCCGCGAACTGCACGCTGTCCATCGCAGCCAGGTCGTCGGCTTCCATCGCGCCGATCTGGCGGCTCGTCAGGGCCTGCACCTGGGCCGAGGTCAGCGCCGCGACCGAGGCCGAGCTCAGCGCGATGATCGACTCGGTGCTCAGGGCCTGCAGCTGGGCCGAGCTCAGCACGCGCAGGTCGTCGCTCTGGATGGCGCCCAGCTGTTCGGCCGTCAGGCGCGACATCTGCGTCGTCGTGATGGCGGCAATCTGGCTGGTGCCCATGGCGGCGAAGTCACCGGCTTCGATGGCGGCGAACTGGCGCGTGCTCAGGGCCTGCACCTGTGCCGTGGTCAAGGCGGCGATGCCAGCGGTTTCCATGGCCGCGATGGCGTTGACGCTGAGGCTGCCGATGAGGCTGGTGCCCAGGGCCACGATGTCGGCCGTTTCCAGGCCCGCGGCCTGCACTTCGGTGATGGCGGCCACCTGCGTGGCCTGCAGCGCGGCGAAGGCCGAGGTGCCCAGGGCTGCCAGGTCTTCGGCTTCGAGCGCGGCGATCTGCTGCGTCGTCAGGCTGCGCACCTGGGCGGTGGTCAGCGCGGCGGCAGCGTCGGTGGTCAGCGCGGCCAGCTGGCCGTCGCTCAGGGTACGCAGCTGGCGCGAGGTCATCGCGGCCACGTCGGCGGTTTGCAGGCCGGCGATCTGTTCGTCACGCAGTGCCGCGATCTGGGCCGTGCCCAGCGAAGCGAACTGCTGGGTGCCCAGCGCGTTCAGGTTGGCCACCGACAGGTTGCCCACCTGCGGCGCCGTCAGCGCTGCGGCTTGCGTGGCCGTGAAGGAGGCGAACTGCTCGGTGCTCATGCCCGCCAGCTGCTCGTCGGTCAGCGCGGCGATCTGCGCCGTCGTCAGCGTGCTGGGTGAAGCCGTGGGCAGGCTGGTGATGCTGCCGGCGTCGATGGCGGCGATCTGCGCCGTGGTCATCGCCGCGATCTGGGCCGAGCTCAGGGCGCCGATGGTGCTGGCGCCCAGGTTCGACAGGGCTTCGACCGAGATGGCGCGCACCTGCGCCGTGCTCAGCGCGGCGATGTCGGCGGTTTCCATCACGCCGAGCTTGTCGCCGCTGAGCGAGGCGATCTGTGCCGTCGTCAGCGCACGCACCTGGGCGGTGGTCAGCGCGACGATGTCTTCGTTCTCCAGCGCTGCCAGCTGGTTGGCGCTGAGCGCCGCCACCTGGGTGGTGCCCAGCGTGGATACCTGGTCGGCGGTCAGCGAAGTGATCTGGCCTTCGCCCAGCGCACGGATCTGGGCCGAGCCCAGCGCGGCCAGGTCGGCGGTCTGCAGGTTGGCGATCTGGTCGTCGCTCAACGCGGCGATCTGCGCCGTGCTCATGGCGGCGAACTGGGCCGTGCCGAAGGCGTTGAGCTGGGTCGCGTCCAGGCCCGACAGCAGCCCGCCGTTCAGGCCGGCCACCTGGGCCGTGGACAGCTGCGAGAGCTGGGCCGTGCTCAGGGCGTTCAGCCCGTCGACGCCCAGGGCTTCGATCTGGGCGGTGTTGAAGCGCGCCAGGTCGGCGGTTTCCAGGGCCACGAGCTTGTCCTGGTCGATGGCGGCAATCTGTTCGACGGTCAGCGCCCCGGCTTGCGCCGTGGTCAGGCCGGCCAGCGCTTCGGTGCTGAGCGCGCCGAAGTTCTCAGCCGTCAGCGCCCGGATCCTGGCGGTGCCGAGTGCGGCGACGTCGGCCGACTCCAGCGCCTGGGCCTGGCTTTGCGTCAGCGCGGCGATCTGCGCCGTGGTCATGGCGGCGAACTGGGCCGTGGTCATGGCGGCCAGGTTCGCGGCTTCGATGCCGGCCACCTGGTCGGCACCGAGCCAGCCCACCTGGCGGGTGGTGAGTGCGGCAAGCTGGGCCGAGCTCAGCGCGTCGAGCTGGTTGTCGCTGAGCACCGCCAGCTGGGCGCTGGTCAGGGCCATCAGGTCGTTGGTCTGCAGGGCCTGCAGCACGCTGTCGGCGAAGCCGGCCACCTGTTCGGTGGTAAACGCGGCCACCTGGTTGGCGGTCAGCGCGGCGACGGCGCCGGTGCCCAGGGCGGCCAGGGCGTCCGTGGTCAGC
Source organism: Rubrivivax sp. (assembly GCA_022842595.1). GTDB lineage: Bacteria > Pseudomonadota > Gammaproteobacteria > Burkholderiales > Burkholderiaceae_C > Rubrivivax. The sequence goes on along the minus strand of JALHPF010000001.1, from coordinate 65,224 downwards.
GCCCGCACCTGGGCCGTGCTGAACGAGGCAATCACCTCGGTGCCCAGCGCGGCGGCCTGGGCGGCCGTCAGCGCGGCGATCTGCGCCGTGCTCATGCCGGCGTACTGCGTCACCCCCAGGGCGGCCTGGGCGTTCGGGTCGAGCGCGGCCAGCTGTTCGGCCGACAGCGCGCGGATCTGCTGGCTCGTCATCGCCAGCAGCTGGTCGCTGCCGAGCGCGGCGATCTGGCCGGTGGCGAGCGACGCCACCTGGCTGGTGCCGAGGGCGCGCAGGTCGTCGGTGGCCATCGCGGACATCTGGCTGGCGGTCAGGCCCTGCAGCTGCTCGGTGCTGAGTGCAGCCACCTGGCCAGTCGTCAGGGCCTTGACGAGATCGTCGGTCAGGGCGGCCAGGGCGGTGGTGGTCAGCGCGCGAATCTGCGCGGTGCGCAGTTCCGCGAGGTCGGTGGTCTGCAGCGCGGCGGCCTGGTCGGCCGTCATGGCCGCGATCTGCGCGGTGGTGAGCTGGGTGAACTGGACCGAGGTCAGCGCGGCCAGCTTGTCGGCGTCGATCGCAGCAAACTGGTCGGTGCTCAGTGCCGCGAGCTGTCGCGAGCTGAGCGCAGACAGCTGGCCGGTGCCCAGTGCATCGACCTGGGCGATGCTCAGCGCCGCGATCTGCGCGGTGCTGAAGACGGCGATGTCGCGTGTTTCCACAGCCTGCAGCTGCTCTTCACGCAGGGCGCCCAGCTGGTCGCTGGTCAGTGCCACGACCTGGTTCGTGCCCAGGGCGGCAATGGCTTCGGTGCTCAGCGCGGCCAGGCTGGCCGTGGCCAGCGCCCGCACCTGGGCGGTGCCGAGTGCGGCCACGTCGTCGGTCTGCAGGGCTTCGGCCTGGGCGGCCGAGAACGCCGCTACCTGGCCCGTGGTCATGCCGGCGAAGTGGGCGGTGCCCAGTGCGGCCAGTTTCTCGGGCTCGATGGCGCCGATCTGTTCGGTGGTGAGCGCAGCCACCTGGCGTGAAGACAGGGCATTGAGCTGGGCGCTGTCCAGCGCGGCGATCTGCTGCGTCGACAGCGAGGCCAGCTGCGGCAGGCCGAGTGCGGCGATGTCGCGCGATTCCATCGCGGCGATCTGTTCAACGCTGAACTGCGCCAGCTGGGCGGTGCTCAGCGCGGCGGTCTGCAAGGTGGTCAGAGCGGCAATGGACTCGGCGCTGAGCCCGGCCAGGGCCTGCGGCGTGATCGCACGCACCTGCACCACGTTCAGGGCCGCGAGGTCGGCGGTCTGCAGCGCGGCGGCCTGGTCGGCCGTCAGGGCGGCCAGCTGGGCCGTGGTCAGGCCGGCGAACTGGCCCGTGGTCAGGGCGGCCAGGTCGTCGGCGGCGAGCGCGGCGAACTGTGCCGTGCCGATGGCGGCCACCTGGCGCGAAGTCAGAAGGGCCAGCTGGGTGGTGTCGAAGGCGTCGAGCTGCATCGTCGACAGCGCGGCGATCTGGGCTGTCGTCAGGTGCGCGATGTCGCGGGTCTCGATCGCCTGCATCTGCTCGGCGGTGAGGCCGGCCACCTGCGTGGTGGTGAGTGCGGCGATCTGGGCACTGCCCAGAGCGGCAATCGCGGCCGGGGCCAGTGCGGCCACGGCGTCGGCCGACAGCGCACGCACCTGGTTGGCCGAGAGCACGGCCACGTCGTCGGTTTGCAGCGCAGCGGCCTGGGCCGCTGAAATGGAGGCCACCTGTGCGGTGGTCAACGCGGCGAACTGGTCGGTGCTGAGCGCGGCCAGGGCTTCGGGGCTGAGGTTGGCGATGGCGGTGGTGGTCCAGCCGGCCATCTGGCCGTTGCCAAGGGCTGCGAGCTGTTCAGCGCTGAAGGCAGCGAACTGCGCCGAGCTGAGCGCGGCCACCTGCGTGGTGCTGAGCGCAGCGAGGTCCGCCGTCTGCATGCCGGCCAACTGCTCGGCGGTGAGTGCGGCCACCTGGCCGGTGGTCAGTGCGGCGGCTTGCGCGGTGGTCAGGGCCTGCACGGCTTCGACCGAGAGGCCGGCAATGGCGCCGGTGTTCAGTGCCCGCAGCTGGCTGGTGCTGAGCGTGGCGACATCGGCCGTCTCCAGTGCGCTGGCCTGTTCGCTGCCGATGGCCGCAAGCTGGGCCGAATTCATCACGGCGTAGTGGGCAGTGCCCAGGGCGGCCAGGCTCGAAGCCTGCAGGCCGCCGATCTGGGCGCTGGTGAGCGCGGCCACCTGGGCCGTGCCCAGCTGGGCCAGCTGGGTGCCTTCGATGCCGGCGAGCTGGCTGGTGCTGAGCGCACGCAGCGCGGCGGTGGTCAAGGCGGCGAGATTGGCCGTGCCCATCTCGCCCAGGTCGCTGGCGTCGATGGCGGCAGCCTGGGCGCTGTTCAGCGCGGCGGCCTGCTGGGTGGACAGGGCGGCGAGCTGGCCGCCGCTGAGCGCCGTGATGCTGTCGGACGACAAGGCGGCCACACCGCTGGCACCCAGGGCGCGCAGGTCGGCGGTTTCCAGGGCTTCGGCCTGGGCCGTGGTCAGCGCGGCGATCTGGGCCGTGCCCATCGCGGCGAAGTGGCGGGTCTCCATTTCAGCCAGACGGCTGGCGTCCAGGCTGGCCAGCTGCGCGGTGCTGAGCGCGGCCACCTGGGCGGTGGTGAAGGCGGCCAGCTGCGGTCCTTCCAGTGCCGACAGCTGTTCCAGCGACAGCGAACGCACCTGGGCGGTGGTCAGCGCAGCCAGGTCGGCCGATTCCAGCTGCGCGATGTTCGCGCTGCTGATGGCGGCCACCTGGGCGGTGGTGAGTGCCGCCACCTGGGCGGTGGTGAAGCCGGCAATGGCTTCGGCCGAGAGCGAGGCGATGTTGCTGGTGGAAACGGCGGCCATCTGCGCCGTGCTCAGCGCAGCCAGGTCGTCGGAGCCCAGGGCCGCGAACTGCGTGCCGCTGAGCGAGGCCACCTGGGCCGTGCCCAGTGCAGCCAGCTGCGTCGGCGCCAGGGCATTGATGTCGTCGGCGTCCAGGCGGGCGATCTGCGCCGTGGTCAGGGCGCGCATCTGGGCGCTGCCCAGGGCGGCCAGCTGTTCACCACTGAGGGCGTCGATCTGCACGTCGCGCAGCGCTGCCACGGCGGCGGTGCTGAAGGCGGCGATGTCGGCGCTTTCCATCTGCGCCAGGTCGTTGGCTTCGATGGCGCGGGCCTGGGCCGAGCTGAGCGCGGCGGCCTGGGCGGTGGTCAGGGCCTGCAGCGCGTCGCCCGACAGCGCTTCGATCTGCGCCGTGCGCAGCAATGCCACCTGGGCGGTGGTCAGTGCGGCCAGGTTGTCGCCTTCCAGGGCCACCAGCTGGCTGGTGGTCAGCGCGCCCAGCTGGGCGGCGTTGAGCAGCGAGAACTGCGTGGTCGTCAGGTTGTTCAGCTGGGTGGCGTCCATACCGGCGATCTGCGCCGTGGTCAGGGCCACGGCACTGCCGCCGCCCAGCTGGGCCAGCTGTTCGGCCGACAGGGCGCCCAGCTGCGCGCTGGACAGGCCCAGGATCTGGGCCGAACTCAGGGCCGCCAGCGCGGCGGTGGTCATGGCCGAGAGGTCGTCGAGCTCGATCGCGCGCAGCTGGCCGGTGGTCAGCGCGGCGGCCTGGGCCGAAGTAAAGGCGCCCACTTGTTCGGCGCCCAGGGCGGCGATGTTGGCAGTGCTCAGCGCGCGGATCTGGGCCGTGCCGAGCACCGCCACGTCGGCGGCTTCGAGTGCGGCGGCCTGGGCGGTGTTGAACGCGCCCACCTGGGCCGCGGTCATGCCGCTGAACTGCAGCGTGCCCAGACCTGCCAGGCGTGCGGGGTCGAGCGAAGCCACCTGGGCCAGCGTGAGGCTGGCCGTCTGCGGAGCCGACAGGCCGGCCAGCTGTTCGGCCGACAGGGCATTGAGCTGGTCGGTGCCCAGCGCCACCAGCTGGGCGGTGGTGAAAACGCCGACATCGGCGCTGCTCAGGCCGGCCAGGCCGTCGGGCTGCAGTGCACGCAGCTGGGCCACGCTCAGCGCGCGCAGCTGTTCCGAACCCAGGGCACCGACGAGGTCGGCGTCCATGGCGGCCACGGCGGCGGTGCTCAGGGCGCGGATCTGGCTCGTGCCCAGGGCCGCCAGGTCGGCGGTCTCCAGGCCGGCCACCTGGGTGGCGTTGAACGCGGCCACCTGGGTGCTGCTGAAGCCGGCGAACACGGCGGTGCCGAACGAGGCCAGGTCTTCGGCCGAGAGGCCGGCCAACTGGGCCGAGGTGAGCGCGGCGGTCTGTGCCGTGGTCAGCGCGCCGAGCTGGGCGCTGTCCAGCGCTTCGAGCTGGCGGGTGGTGAAGGCGGCGACCTGGCGCGTGGCCAGGCGGGCGATCTCGGCCAAGTCGATGGCCGCCAGGTCGTCCGTCTCGATGGCGCGCAGCTGGGCTGAGGTCAGGCCGTTGAGCTGGTCGCTGCCGAGTGCGCCGATGGCGTCGCTGCTCAGCGCCGCGATGGCGGACGTGCGCAGGCCCGCCAGGGCACTGGCGCTCAAGGCGGCGACGTCGGCGGTTTCGAACGCCTGCACCTGGTCGTCGGTCAGGCTGGCCAGCTGCCGTGAGGTGAGGCCGGCGAACTGGGTGGTGCCCAGGGCGGCCAGGGTGTCGGCGCTGAGGCTGGCGATCTGGCTGCTGGTAAGGCCGGCCACCTGGGCCGAGCTGAGGGCGCGCAGGTCGTCGCTGTCGAGCGCGGCGAACTGGTTCGAGGTCAGCGCGGCGATCTGGACCGTGCGCAGGGCGCCGATCTGGCCGGCACTGAGCACGTCGATGTCGTCGGTGCCGAGCACGCGGATCTGAGCGGTGGACAGGCCGGCGATCTGCTCGGTCGTCAAGGCCGCGATCTCGGTCGTGGTCATGCCGGCGATGTTGGCCGTGCCGGTGCCGCCGATCTGGCCGCCGCCGATGCTGCCGAGGTTGCCACCGCTCAGGGCGGTCAGCTGGGCCGTGCTCAGCGCGCCGAGCTGGGTCGAGCTGAACACCGCCACGTGGGACGACACGGCGCCGAGCATGCCGACGTCGAGCGAACGCATCTGGGCGGCCGTGAGCGCGGCCAGGTCGGCGGTTTCGAATTGGGAGAAGTCCTGGGTGCCGACCGCGCGCAGCTGTGCCGCCGTGAGGCCCTGGATCTGTTCGGTGCTGAGGCTTTGCAGCTGGCTCGCGCTCATCGCAGCGATGGCGGCGGTGCTCAGCGCGCCGATCTGCGCCGGGCGCAGGGCGGCCAGGTCGGCGGCCTGCAGGCCCGTCACCTGCGCGTTGCTCAGGCCGGCCAGCTGGCCAGCCGACAGGGCCGCGAACTGCGCGGTGCCGAGGTCGTTGATGTCGGCGCCCAGGGCGCTGATCTGGGCCGTGCTCAGGCCGGTGACGGCGCTGGTGGCCAGGGCGCCGAGCTGGTCGGCGCTGAGCGCCGTCACCTGGTCGGTGGTCAAGGCACCGACCTGGCTGCCCGACAGGGCGGCGACGTCGGCGGTTTCCATGCTGGCGATGTCGGCGCCGATGGCGCGCATCTGCGCGGCGCTGAGCGCACGCACCTGGGCGCTGGTGAGCGCGGCGATCTCGCTGCCGTCCAGAGACTCGATGGCGGCGGTGGACAGCGCGGCGATCTGCGCGGTGGACAGGGCGGCCAGCGCACCGGCGCTGCCCAGGCTGTTGAGTTGTGCCGTCGTCAGGCCGGCAATGGCCGCGGGGCTGAGCGCGGCGATGGCGTCGGACGGCAGGGCGGCGCCCAGGCCGCCAATGGCGGCGGCGCTGAAGCCGGCGATCTGGCCGCTGCTGAGGACTTCGAAGTCGGCGGTGAGGCCGGCCACCTGGGCCACGCTCAAGCCGGCGATCTGTGCCGACGACAGCGCGGCGATGCTGGTGGTGGACAGGGCGTCCAGGTCTTCGGCGCTCAGGCCGCTGAGCTGGCTGCTGGCGAGCGCCCGCACCTGGGCCGTGCTCAGGGCGTTGAGCTGGTCGTTGTCGAAGGCGCCGAGCTGGGCGCTGGTGAGCGCGCCCAGGCGCTGCGTGCCCAGGGCAGCCAGGTCGGTGCTGTCGAGGCCGGCCACGGCAGTGGTGCTGATGGCGCGCAGCTGGCCGGTGGTGAGTGCCGCGAACTGGTCGTTGCTGAGGGCGGCTATGTCGCCACTATCGAGGCCGGAAATGGCGCCGGTGGACAGCAGGCGCAGCTGCGTCGTCGACATCGCGGCCAGGTCGCCCGGCGTCAGCGTGGCGCCGTAGGCCTGGCCGAGCGAGGCCACCTGGGCCGTCGTCAGGGCGGCCAGCTGGTCGGGGGTGATGCTGTCCAGGCGGGCCAGCTGGGCGGTGCTCATCGCGGCCACCTGGCCGGCGCTGAGGCCTTCGATCTGGGCGCTGGAGAGCGCGTCGACGGCGGCGGTGCCGAGCGCGCGGATCTGCGCGGTGGTCAGCACGGCCAGGTCGGCGGTCTCGAAGGCGCCGGCCTGGGCCGAGGTGATGGCGGCGATCTGCGCGGTGCTCAGCCGGGCGAACTGGGCGGTGCCCATCGCGGCGAAGTCGCCGGTTTCGATCGCGCTCAGCTGGCGCGTGGACAGTGCGGCGATCTGCACGCTGGACAAGGCCGCGACGGCGGCGCTGGACAAGGCGGCAATGCCGGCGGTGCTGAACGACTGCACCTGGCCGGCCGACAGCGCGGCGATATCTTCGGTGCCGAGCACGGCCACCTGGCTGGTGCCGAGCTGGGCGATCTGCGCGGTGGTGAGAGCGGCGACCTGCTGCGCCGTCAGCGCTTCCATCTGTTCAGACGTCAGCGCGGCCAGCTGGTTGCTGGCCAGTGCGGCGATGCCGCGCGTGCCGATGGCGGCCAGGTCCTCGGCGTCGATGGCCTGGACCTGGGCCGTGCTCAGCGCCCGCAGCAGGGTGGTCGACAGCGCTCCGATCTGGGCCGAGGTGAAGGCTTCGATGTCGGCGGTGGAGAAGGCCGAGACCTGCGTGGGCAGCAGGCCGCGCAATGCGCCCGTGCCGAGTGCGGCCACCTGGTCGGTGTCCAGCGCGGCCAGCTGGGCGGTGCTCATGGCGGCCACCTGAACGCTGTTCAGCGCCGACACGGCGCTGGTCGACAGGCTGTTGAAGTCGCTGGAGTCGATGGCCCGGATCTGCGCCGAGCTGAAGGCCGCCACCTGCGACGACTGCAGCTCCGCGAACTGCGCGCCCGTCAGGGCAGCCACCTGGCGCGTGGCGAAGGCCTGTACCTGCGTGACGGTGAAGGCGGTCACGTCGGTCGGGTCGAAGGCCGCGATCTGCGCGGTGGTCAACACCGCCAGGCCGGCCAGGTTGATGGCGGGCACCTGGGTGCCGGTGAGCGCGGCGATCTGCGCCGAACTGAACGCCGCCCAGTCTTCCGTGGTCAAGGCTGCAATCTGGGCCGTGCCCATGCTGGCGATCTGGGCGGTGGTGAAGTTCGGGATCAGGGTGGCCATGTTCAGTCCTTGTGCGGATTCGTTCTGCGCCGGCGCGGGCCAAGGGGGCCCGCCATACCGGTTCATGTCCACGAGATATCGGGTGCCCGCCCCCCGACTTGAGGGGGTGTGTATCGAAAAGTTGCGGGGTGTTTGGCCGTCAATCACTGGTTGAAGACACGCGCGCGCACGCCATCGGCCGCGTGGCGCCCGGCTGAAGGGCGGCGGCACCATGAAAAACGCCCTGCTTGGGCAGGGCGTCACGGCGGAGCGGGCACGGGGCGTGCCCGGAACGGGCTGAAGGCGGGGCCCTGCCCGCGCCGGCCTACTGGGCGGGCACCTTGCTGTCCACGCCCTTGACGTAGAACTTCACGCCGCCGAGGAACTTGTCGTCGGCCACGGCGTCCTTGGCCAGCACTTCCTTGCCGTCCTGGCCGACCAGGGGCCCCTCCCAGATGCTGAAGCTGCCGTCCTTCAGTCCGGCCTTGATGGTGTCGACCTTGGCCTTGATGTCGGCCGGCACCTTGTCGCTGACCGAGACCAGGTCGATGGCGCCTTCCTTCACGCCCCACCAGACGCCGCCGCCGCCCGTCCACTTGCCTTCGAGCGCGTCGCGCGTGGCCTGGATGTAGTACGGCGCCCAGTTGATGATGGCGCTGGCCAGGTGGGCCTCGGGCGCGTAGGCCGTCATGTCGCTGTCCCAGCCGAAGGCCAGCTTCTTGTTCTTCGCGGCGGTCTGCAGCACGGCCGAGCTGTCGGTGTTCTGGAACAGCACGTCGGCACCTTGATTGATCAAGCTTTGTGCGGCTTCGGTCTCCTTCGGCGGGTTGAACCATTCGTTGACCCAGACCACCTTGGTCTTGATCTTCGGGTTCACGCTCTGCGCGCCGAGCGTGAAGCTGTTGATGTTGCGGATGACCTCGGGGATGGGGATCGAGCCCACCACGCCCAGCGTGTTGCTCTTCGTCATGGCCCCGGCGATGACGCCGGCCATGTAGGCACCTTCGTAGGTGCGGCTGTCGTAGGTGCGCATGTTGGGCGCCTGCTTGTAGCCGGTGGCGTGCTCGAACTTCACGTTCGGGCTGTCGGCGGCCACTTTCAGCATCGGTTCCATGTAGCCGAAGGTGGTGCCGAAGACGAGGGTGTTGCCCTGGCCCACGAGGTCGCGGAACACACGCTCGGCATCCGCTGCTTCAGGCACGTTCTCGACGAAGCTGGTGACGACCTTGTCGCCGAATTCCTTCTCGATGGCCTTGCGGCCGTTGTCGTGGGCGAAGGTCCAGCCGCCGTCGCCCACCGGGCCGACGTAGGCGAAGGCGATCTTCAGCGGCGCGGGCTTCGGCGCGGGTGCGGATGCCGCCGGCGCTGCGGCCGGTGCCGCGGCCACGGGCGCTTCTTCCTTCTTGCCGCAACCCAGCAGCGCGGCGCTGGTGGCCAGGGTTGTCCAGCCTGCCAGCTGCAGCAGGCGGCGCTTGTTCGTGTCGGGGGTGGGGTGCTTCATGGGTTCTCTCTCCGTCGTTGTCGAAAGGGGTCGGGTTCAGCCGCCCGGCGTGAATGGTCTTCCCAGCGAAGCCGGCATGTTGGCCTTGATGAAGCCGGCATTGCGCGAGATCAGCACCAGCACCACGATGGTGGCCAGGTACGGCAGCATGCTCAGAAACTGGCTGGGCACGTCGACGCCCTGGCCCTGCAGGTGGAATTGCAGCATCGTCACGCCGCCGAACAGGTAGGCGCCCAGCAGCACACGTGCCGGCCGCCAGGTGGCGAAGGTGGTCAGCGCCAGTGCGATCCAGCCCTTGCCGGCCACCATGCCCTGCACCCACAGCGGCGTGTACACCACCGACAGGTAGGCCCCGGCCACGCCGCACAAGGCACCGCCTGCCACCACCGCCGCCAGCCGGATGCGGCGCACCGGGGTGCCGAGTGCATGCGCCGATTCCGGTGATTCACCCACCGAGCGCAGCACCAGCCCGGCGCGACTGCGGTAGAGGAACCAGGTGATGGCCACGGTGAGCGCGATCACGGCGTAGACCATCGGGTGCTGGCGGAACAGCGCCGGGCCGACGAAGGGCAGGTCTTCGAGGATGGGAATCGCGTACTGCGTGCGTTCGCCGAGCTTGGCCTGCACGTAGCCGACACCCACGAACGCCGACAGGCCGGCGCCGAACAGGCTGAGCGCCAGGCCCGTGGCGTATTGGTTGGTGCCCAGGTAGATGACGAGCCCACCGAACGCGGCAGCCATCAGGCCGCCCGCGCTGGCGCCGGCGGCGAAGGCGGCCAGGTCGCTGCCGGTGTGTACGGCGGTGGCGAAGCCGGCGATGGCGGCGATCAGCATCATGCCTTCGGCGCCGAGGTTGACGATGCCGGCGCGTTCGTTGATGAGCAGGCCGAGCGCGGCCAGCGCCAGGATGGTGCCGGCGTTCAGGGTGGCGGCGACCAGCAGGGCTAGGGCGTCCATGTGGCTGTTTTGTTGCTTGCGTGGCAGGCCGGGTCTCGCCCCGGCGGGCGACCTACTTTCTTTGCTGGTGCAAAGAAAGTAGGCAAAGAAAGCACCTGGTACACCCAAGGCTCGTCCTGCGGTTTCGGTCGCTGCGCTCCACGCACCAGGTTCCGGCAAAAGCCGTCTCCGATTTTTGGCTGCAGGGTTCGATGCTTTCCAGTCACGGCCGTCGAGCGGGACGGTTGAACGCCACGAACCCGTGCAGCCAAAAATCGGAGACGGCTTTTGCCGGAACCGGGCCCATCGGAGCGCAGCGACCGATCACGGTTGCACAAAATTGGGTGTTGCATTCAAGGTGCTTTCTTTGCTTCCTTTCTTTGCACCAGCAAAGAAAGGGAGTCGGCCGCCGGGCCGAGACCCGGCTTGCCACGCGAGCCAACACCTACCCACCGAAGGCGGAAGTGAATCAGCGTGTCGCACGCCAGCAGGCAGAACAGCAGCAAGCCCTGAAACACCCCGGTAATGGATTTCGGCAGCCCCAACCGCGACTGCGCCAGCTCCCCCCCGATGTAGAACATGCTCATCAACAAACCAGAAAACACGATCCCCACCGGGTGCAGCCGCCCGACATAGGCCACGATGATCGCCGCGAAGCCGTAGCCGGCCGGCACATACGGCGACAGCTGCCCCAGCGGCCCGGCCACTTCCAGCCCGCCCGCCAGCCCGGCCATGCCACCGGACACCAGCAGCGCCGTCCACAAGGCACCACGTGACGAGAAGCCCGCATAACGTGCTGCTGCCGGCGCCAGGCCACCCACCTGCAGCGCAAAGCCGCGATAGCTGCGGAACAGGAAGACCCACAGCACCCCCACTGCGCCCAGCGCGATGAGCGTGCCGATGTGGGCGCGCAGGCCATCCACCAGCCGCGGGATCTTGGTTTCCGGCAGGAAGCTGATGCTCTGCGGGAAGTTGAAGCCCTTCGGGTCCTTCCAGGGGCCGTAGACCAGGTAGGACAGAAGCATCTCGGCCACGTACACCAGCATCAGGCTGACCAGGATCTCGTTGGCGTTGAAGCGGTCGCGCAGCAGCGCCACGATGGCCGCCCAGGCCATGCCGCCCAACACGCCGGCCAGCAGGATGGCCACGACGATGCCGCGGCCCATGCCGGCGAAGAAGGCCGATTCGGGGCCGGCCTGCATGGCCACCCAGCCCGCACACAGCGCGCCGACGACGAACTGCCCCTCGGCGCCGATGTTCCAGACGTTGGAGCGGAAACACACCGCCAGGCCCAGCGCGATCAGGATCAGCGGTGTCGCCTTGATCGACAGTTCCGACAGCGCATAGGCATTCTTCAGCGGTTCGACGAAGAACACCTGCAGCCCGCGCAGCGGGTCCTTGCCGAGCAGCGCGAACAGCCCCACGCCGATCAGCACGGTGAGTGCCAGCGCCAGCAGCGGGCTGGCCAGGCCCATCCAGCGCGACGGCTGGGCGCGGGGTTCCAGTTTCAGCATCAGGCCGCCACGGTTGCGCTGCGCGGGGCGGGTGCGGCCTGGGGCCACAGGCCGCTCATCCATTCCCCGATGGTCTCGATGTGCGCGTCGGCCACCGCCACGGCCGGCGACATGCGGCCCTGGGCCACGACGACCAGGCGGTCACTGAGCTGGAAGAGTTCCTCGAGTTCCTCGCTCACGACGAGCAGCGCGCAGCCCGCGTCGCGCAGCCGCAGCAGTTCGCCGCGAATCTGTGCGGCCGCGCCCACGTCCACGCCCCAGGTGGGCTGGGCGACGATCAAGAGTCGGGGCCGGGCGTCGATCTCGCGGCCGACGATGAACTTCTGCAGGTTGCCACCCGAAAGGCTGCGTGCCGCTGCGCCCGGGCCACCGGCCTTCACCTGGAAGCGTTCGATCAGCCGCGCCGCCAGCGCCTGCATCCGGCCGGTGTCGAGCCAGCCGCTGGGCGACACCGCTTCGGTGCGCGTGAGCAGAGTGTTCTGCGCCAGGCTCAGGGTGGGCACCGCGCCCCGGCCCAGACGTTCTTCGGGCACGAAGTGCAGGCCCAGCGCCCGCCGCGTGCGCGGACCGGAGCCCGCGACGTCGCGGCCCAGCAGCGTGATGCTGCCCGGTGCGGCGCGCGGGTCTTCGCCCGACAGCGCGGCCAGCAGTTCCTGCTGGCCGTTGCCGGACACCCCGGCCACGCCCAGCACCTCGCCGGCGCGCAGCTCGAAGGCGATGTCGAGCAGGTCCATGCCGAACGGGTCTTGCCGCGGCAGGCTCAGGCCGCGCACCTGCAGTACTGGCGCACCCTGGGTCGCCGCGCGCGGCTGCAGGGCCGGCGGGTCGGCGCCGATCATCAGCCGCGACAGGCTGGCGTTGCTTTCTTCGGCCGGGCTCACGACACCGGTGACATGGCCGCCGCGCAGCACCGTGCAGCGGTGGCACAGAGCGCGGATCTCGTCGAGCTTGTGGCTGATGTAGAGGATGCTGCAGCCGCTGGCCGCCAGCTTGCGCAGCGTGACGAACAGCCTGTCGACGGCCTGCGGCGTGAGCACCGAGGTGGGTTCGTCCAGGATCAGCAGCTGCGGCTGCGTCAGCAGCGCTCGCACGATCTCCACGCGTTGCTTCTCGCCGACGCTGAGCGTGTGCACCGGCCTCGCCGGGTCGATGTCCAGCCCGTAGGTGCCAGCGACTTCGCTGATGCGCGCGGCCACGGCCTTCAGCGTGAGCGACTTGTCCAGGCCGAGCCAGACATTCTCGGCGGCGGTCAGCGTGTCGAACAGCGAAAAGTGCTGGTAGACCATGCTGATGCCCAAGGCCCGCGCCTGCGCCGGGCTGGCCACACGCACGGGCTGGCCGTTAACGTGCATGGTGCCGGCATCGGGCTGGACAGCACCGTAGATCACCTTCATCAAGGTGCTCTTGCCGGCGCCGTTTTCGCCCAGCACGGCGTGGATCTCGCCCGGCGCCACCTGCAGGTGCACGCCGTCGTTGGCGCGCACCGGCGGTGAACCTGGGTAAAGCTTGGTGATGCCGGCGAGTTCCAGTCTCAGCACATGGCCCCGTTTCAGAAGGTGTGGCGAATCCCCGCCGCGACGGTGTTGCCGCTGCTGCGGGCGGTGTATTTGTCGCTCATGTAGAGCACGTAGACGTCGGTGCGCTTGGAAAGCAGGTAATCGTAGGCTACGGTCAGCATCTTGCTGGTGGTGTCGCTCGCCGGCGGCTTGAAGTCCAGTTCCGAATTGCCGTAGGACGCCAGCAGTTTGCCTGCGCCGATGGGCACCGAGGCGCCCAGCTGGTAGGTTTTCACGTCGACGTCGGCGGTGGCGTCGGTCTTGACGTTGCCGTACTGGGCGAAAAGCTTGATGAACTTCAGGTCGTAGCTGCCGCCCAGCTGCCAGGCCGTCTGGCTGCTGAATCCCGGAAAGGCCGAGATCGGCCGACCCAGGGTGCCCTGCGCCTCGACCTTCTGCCAGGCGGCCGTCATGGCCAGCGGGCCGGCGAAGTACAGCGCGTGGGCGCCGATGTTCGGGCCCTTGGCATTGGCCGCGCCTTCACCGGCCTGCACCAGCACGGTGGCGGTGAGCCCGCCCAGGCGTGGCGTGGTGTAGCCGATGGCGTTGTTCCAGCCCGAGTCACCCACCAGCGCGGTGCCGTAGGGAGCGTTGTAGTACTGGCGGATGGCCGGCGAATAGCCGAACGAATCGCCCAAGGGGTTGAACAGCAAGGTGCTGACGAACAGCGGCGGGCCCATGCGACCGAGGCGGATGTTGCCGAAGCCGCCCGAGAGGTTGACGTTGGCATTGCGTCCCCAGAAGGCGTCGACACCAGGCACGCGGCCGGCGCCGCCGCTGTCGACCAGCAGGAAGCTCTCGAGTGTGAAGCCCACCTTCAGGCCACCACCCAGGTCTTCGGTGCCCTTGAAGCCCAGGTAGCTGGTGCTCATGTTGCCGCTGTCCAGGCGCTTGACCTTCGGGCCACCGGCCACCTGGAACTGGCCGACCGAAGCATCGATCAGGCCGTAGGCCTGGACGCTGGACTGGGCGAAGGCGGTCGGTGCAGCCGACAGCGCGACTGTGGCGGCCGCGGCGGCGGTCAGGGCTGAAACACGGGTCATCGGAAAACCTCCAGGGGTTGTTGTGAGTACTTGTCACACCCCTGTAGCAATTACCCTGCCTTCGAAAGAACTCCGTGCTGCCGGACATGGCGGCGCTGTCCGGCCACCCAGGTGGCGGCGAGGTTGCGCTCATCGGCCAGCATGAGGAAGGCGAAGACCCGGGCATGCAGCTCCTGCGCCTCGATGCCGGCCACGGCGCCCCGGGCCACCGCGTCGCGATGCACCGCCACGGGGCCCTGCGCCCAGTCCCAGAGCGCCAGGTCGGCCAGTGCGCCGGTGTCGAAGTGCCCGATTTCGTGCGCCATGCCCAGTGCGTCGGCGGCACCGCGCGTGGCGGTGTGCAGCGCCGTCCAGGCCGAAAGGCGGGTGCCGCGCAGCGCCTGCACCTTGTAGGCCTCGGCCATGGTGCGCAGCAGGCTCAGGCTGGTGCCGCCGCCCACATCGCTGGCCAGGCTGACACGGTAGGGCGTGTCGACGGCGGCCTGCCAGTCGAACAGGCCGCTGCCCAGGAACAGGTTGCTCGTGGGGCTGTGGGCGATCTGCGCGCCGGTGTCGCGCAGCAGCGCCCGGTCGGCGGCGTCGAGCCAGATGCCATGGGCCAGCACCGCACGTTCGTGCAGCAGGCCATGGCGGTGGTACACGTCGAGATAACTGCGTGCCTCAGGGAAGAGCTCGGCGATCCAGCGCACCTCGTCGGTGTTTTCGGCCACGTGGGTCTGCATGTAAACGCCGCCCGGCCCGCCGTGGCGGCGGCACAGCGCGCCGGCCATCGCCAGCTGTTCGGGCGTGCTGGTGGCGGCAAAGCGCACGGTCACGGCATAGCGGTTGCGGCCCTGGCCATGGAAGCGCTGGATCAGGTCTTCGCAGTCGCGCTCAGCGCCGACCACGTCGTCCATCAGCCCGGGTGGCGCATGGCGATCCATCAACACCTTGCCGGTGACGAGGGCCATGCCGCGCGTGCTGGCCGCATCGAACAGCGCTTCGGCGGAGACCTTGTGCACCGTCGGGAAGACCACGGCCGTGGTCGTGCCATGGGCCAGCAGGGCGTCGAGAAAACGCGCCGCGCCTTCGCGGGCCACGGCCGGGTCGGCGTATCGCTGCTCGGCCGGGAAGGTGTAGGCGTTCAGCCAGTCCAGCAGGCCCGTGCCATAGCTGGCGATCACATCCAGCTGCGGGCAATGCACATGGGTGTCGATGAAGCCGGGCATCAGCAGCTGGCCGCGATGGTCGTGCTGTTGCCAGTCGGGGCCCGGCGGCTGGTGGCCGGGCAGGGTGCCGGCGATGCGTTCGCCGTCGACGAGCAGCCAGTGGTCGGGGCGGTAGCGCACACCGTCCAGGCCGGTGCTGCCCCAGGCTGGGGCGTGGCTGAAGTCCAGCAGGTCGGCGCGCAGGGCGTGTCGGGTCATGGGCAGGTGGCTGGGCGGGCAGGGTGGGGATGGCGACGGGTGCGGCCCGACACTTGCAATGTTTGCTAAGGTGGCAGCCAAGGATCGCACAGGCCATGCCAGCCACCCCGCCATCACCATGAACACCCGCCCCATCCGCTTCTACCACCGCGGCGCCGTCACCGAAGTGACCGGCGTGGCCGCCACGCGCAGCGTGCTCGACTGGCTGCGCGAGGACCAGCATTGCACCGGCACCAAGGAAGGCTGCGGCGAAGGCGACTGCGGCGCCTGCACCGTGGTGCTGGGTGAGCTCGACGCGCAGGGCGCGCTGCAGCTCAAACCCGTGAACGCCTGCATCCAGTTCGTGCCCACGCTCGACGGGCGCGCGTTGTTCACGGTGGAAGACATCGCTGCCATCTCCGGTGTCGGCGCGCCGGGGGATTTGCACCCGGTGCAGCAATGCCTGGTCGACTGCCATGGCTCGCAATGCGGCTTCTGCACGCCCGGCTTCGTGATGTCGCTGTGGGCCAGCTACGAACGTCATCAGGTCGCCGGCACCACGCCCACGCGCCAGCAGCTGGCCGACGACCTGTCGGGCAACCTGTGCCGCTGCACCGGCTACCGGCCGATCCTCGACGCGGGGCAGCAGATGTTCGTGCGGCCTGCCGCCAGGCTGCCGCGCCAGGCCGTCGTCGACGCGCTGCAGGGGCTGGCCAGCGATCCACCACTTCACACGCCCGAAGGTTTCCACGCCCCGCGCACCCGCGCCGAATTCGCACAGCTGCGCCTGGCGCTGCCGCAGGCCCAGGTGCTGGCCGGCAGCACCGACATCGGCCTGTGGGTGAGCAAGCAGTTCCGGCCGCTGCCCGAACTCATCTACATCGGGCGCGTGGCCGAACTGCAGCGCATCGACGTCTACGACGACAGCCTGTACATCGGTGCGGCCGCGCCGCTGGAAGCCGCCTGGCAGGCCCTGGTGCGCGACTGGCCGGCGCTGCACGACGTGTGGCTGCGTTTCGCCTCGCCACCCATCCGCGGCAGCGGCACGATGGGCGGCAATGTCGCCAACGGTTCGCCCATCGGCGACTCGGCGCCAGTGCTCATCGCCCTGGGTGCGCAGGTCGAACTGCAGCAGGGCGACTGGCTGCGCCGGATGCCGCTGCAGGACTTCTACATCGACTACATGAAGAACGCGCTGATGCCCGGCGAATTCGTCAGCGGCATCGCCGTGCCGCGGCCGCAGGCGGGCCAGGGCGGCCAGCTGCGCGCCTACAAGATCAGCAAGCGCTTCGACTGCGACATCTCGGCGGTGTGCGCCGGGCTGTGGATTCGCCTGGACGGCGAGATCGTGCGCGGTGTGCACCTGGCCTTCGGCGGCATGGCCGGCATCGTGCGCCGGGCCTGGGGTGCCGAGAACGTGCTGCTCGGCCAGCCCTGGAACGAGGCCGCGCTGCAGGCCGCCCAGGCCGCGCTGGCGCAGGACTTCACGCCGCTGTCGGACATGCGTGCCAGCGCCGGCTACCGGCTGCAGGTGGCGCAGAACCTGCTGCGCCGCTTCTGGCTGGAAACCCGGCCGGCGGACGCGCTGCCGGCGGCGGCCGTCAGCGTCTGGGAGGCCACGGCATGAACCAGCTCACCGACCTGCCACCCGAGCTGACCGACATCGTCAGCGTGCCCGCCGCCTTCACCCAGGTGGGCGTGAGCCGCGCACACGAGTCGGCGCACCTGCACGTGGCCGGTGCCGCGCCCTATACCGACGACATCCCCGAACTGGCCGGCACGCTGCACGCCGCGCTGGGCCTGTCGCCGCTGGCGCATGGCGTGATCGAGGCCATCGACCTCGACCGCATCCGTGCGCTGCCGGGCGTGGTCGACGTGTTCAGTGCCCGCGACCTGCCCGGCGCCAACGATTGCGGCAGCCTCGTGCACGACGATCCCATCCTCGCGGGCGAGGCCGGCGACACGCTGCGTTATGTCGGCCAGCCGGTGTTCGCCGTCATCGCCCGCACCCGTGACGCCGCCCGCCGCGCCGCGGCCCAGGCGCGCCAGGTCATCCAGGCGAAGGTGCTGCCGCCGTTGCTGTCGCCGCTGGAAGCCCATGCCGCCGGCCAGTACGTGGTGCCGCCGATGCACCTGCTGCGCGGCGACGCCAAGCTCGCCATCGCCCAGGCCCCGCACCGCCTGAAGCTGAAGTTCGACCTGGGCGGGCAGGAGCAGTTCTACCTGGAAGGGCAGATCAGTGTTGCCGTGCCTGTGGAAGACGGCGGCATGAAGCTCTGGTGCAGCACCCAGCACCCCAGCGAGATGCAGCACCTGGTGGCCCATGCGCTCGGCCGGCCGGCGCATGCGGTGCAGGTGGAATGCCGGCGCATGGGTGGCGGCTTCGGCGGCAAGGAATCGCAGAGTGGCCTGTTCGCCTGCGTCGCCGCCGTGGCCGCGGTGCGCAGCGGCAAGCCGGTGAAGCTGCGCGTGGACCGCGACGACGACTTCATGATCACCGGCCGCCGCCACTGCTTCCACCACGAGGTGGAAGTGGGCTTCGAGGACAACGGCCGCATCATGGGCGCCGAGGTCACGATGGTCTCGCGCGCCGGCCATTCCGCCGACCTGTCGGGCCCGGTGATGACACGCGCGCTGTGCCACTTCGACAACGCCTACTGGCTGCCGCACGTGGCCGCGCACGGCTTCTCGGCCAGAACCAACACCCAGAGCAACACCGCCTTCCGTGGCTTTGGCGGGCCGCAGGGCGCGTTTGCCATCGAGTACGCCATCGACAGCATCGCCCGCCACCTGAAGCTGGACCCGCTGGAGGTGCGCCGCACCAACTTCTACGGCCGCGAATTGCGCAACGTCACGCCCTATGGCCAGAAGCTGCAGGACAACGTCATCCACGCGCTGGTGTCGGAACTGGAAGGCAGCAGCGACTACGCGGCGCGCCGCCAGGCCGCGGCCACGTTCAATGCCACGAGCCCGGTGCTGAAGAAGGGCATCGCGCTGACGCCGGTGAAGTTCGGCATCAGCTTCAACGTCGTGCACCTGAACCAGGCCGGCGCGCTGGTGCACATCTACACCGACGGCAGCGTGCTCGTGAACCACGGCGGCACCGAAATGGGCCAGGGCCTGAACACCAAGGTGGCGCAGGTGGTGGCGCATGAACTCGGCCTGCCCTTCGAGCGCGTGCGCTGCACCGCCACCGACACCCACAAGGTGGCCAACACCAGCGCCACCGCCGCCAGCACCGGCAGCGACCTGAACGGCAAGGCGGCGCAGGACGCCGCGCGCCGCCTGCGCCAGCGCCTGGCGGCCTTTGCTGCCGGCAAATACGGCGGCGCCGAGGCCGACGTGCACTTCGCCCACGGCCGCGTCACCGTGGCCGGCCGGGCGTTCGACTTCGCCGACCTGGTGCAGCAGGCCTACCTGGCGCGGGTGCAGCTGTGGAGCGACGGCTTCTACGCCACGCCCGGCCTCAGCTGGGACAAGGCCACGCTGCAGGGCAAGCCCTTCTACTACTTCGCCTATGGCGCCGCCTGCAGCGAGGTCGTGGTCGACAGCCTCACCGGCGAATGGAAGCTGCTGCGCGCCGACCTGCTGCACGACGCCGGGCAGTCGCTGAACCCGGCGCTGGACATCGGCCAGGTCGAAGGCGCCTTCATCCAGGGCATGGGCTGGTTGACTTGCGAAGAGCTCGTGTGGCACCCGGCCGATGGCAGCCCGCGTGCCGGCCTGCTGACGACGCACGCGCCCAGCACCTACAAGATCCCCACCGCCAACGACGCACCCGCGGTGTTCAACACGAAGCTCTTCGACCGCGCCAACGTGCAGGACAGCATCCACCGCAGCAAGGCCGTGGGCGAACCGCCGTTGCTGCTGCCCTTCAGCGTGTTCTTCGCCATCCGCGACGCCGTATCGGCGGCCGGTGGCCACCGCATCGACCCGCCGCTGCAGGCGCCGGCCACGCCCGAGGCCATCCTGCGCGCGCTGACGGCGGTGATGGCCGGTGCTGCGGAAAAGCTTCCCGCCCCCGCTGATCCGGAACGCCCCCGGTGAGCTTCCACACCCTGCAGCAGGACGCTGCGGCCTGGGCTGCAGCCTGCCTGCCCGCCGTGGTGGTGGAAGTCGTGGCCACGCGCGGCTCGGTGCCGCGCGAGGCCGGCACGCGCATGGTGGTGGCACGCGACGCCGTGCTGGGCACGATCGGCGGCGGGCATCTGGAACTGCAGGCGATTGCCGATGCGCGGGCACTGCTGCAGCGGGGTGCCGGTCACTTCGACCGCCATGTCGCGCTCGGCCCCAGCCTGGGCCAGTGCTGCGGCGGCGCCGTCGACCTGCACCACAGCCTGCTGGCCGACACTCCGCCTGCCTTCTGGCGGCCGCCGGCACCACGCTTCGTGCTGCAGTTGTACGGCGCAGGCCATGTCGGCCGGGCGCTGGTGCGCCTGCTGGCCGGCGTGCCCTGCCAGGTGCAGTGGGTGGACGAACGCGAGAGCGAGTTTCCAGCCGAGGCACTGCCCGCGCATATCCGCCGTGTGTGCGTCGAACCAGTCGAAGCCGAGGTGGCTGCGGCGCCGCCCGGCTGCTGCTTTCTGGTGCTGACGCACAGCCATGTGCTCGACCTCGCGATCACCCAGGCCGTGCTGGCGCGCGGCGACTTTGCCTTCTTCGGCCTCATCGGCAGCCGCACCAAGCGCGCGCGCTTCGAGGCGCGTTTGCGTGAACGTGGCTTCAGCGACGCCCAGCTGGCACGCATGGTCTGCCCGATCGGCCTGCCCGGCATCGACGGCAAGGAGCCGGAGCTGATTGCCGTCAGTGCGGTGGCGCAGTTGCTGCAGGCCGCGGGTGCCGGCGTCGAGGTGGCAGCGAAAAGCTAGGTTGCAATGCAGCATTTCCGGCTCAAGCCGGCGGCTGGACGGCCGAAGATAAAGGCTTCACGTCAACGAGGTCTTTCCATGTCCGCAGCTTCCCGTTCCGACATTGGCGCCACGGGCGACCGTGCCATCTTTGCCGCCCTGGCCCTGGCCGCCGTGGCGGCCTGTGCCATTGGCTGGCACTACGGGCAGGTGGGTACGGCTGTTATCGGAGCGCTGGCCTTGCTGGCGATGGGCGGCGCGGCCCTGATGACCGCCTGCGGCACGCTGTTCAGCCGCATCGTGCTGGGCGTCTCGCTGGCCTCGATGGTGGCACTGCACATCCACCTCGGCCGTGGCACGCTGGAATTCCACTTCGGCGTGTTCGTGACGCTGGCGCTGATGCTGGTCTACCGCGACTGGCGGCCGATCGTCGCCGTGGCCGCCTTCTTTGCCGTTCACCACGTGCTTTTCGACCGGCTGCAGGCGGCCGGCGTGGGCGTGTACTGCACGCCCGAGGCCGACTTCCTGAAGATCGTGATGCATGCCGGCTATGTGGTGGTTCAGACCGCGCTCGAAGTCTTCATGGCCCTGCGCCTGAGCGTGCTGGCGCGCCAGGGCGAAGAGCTCGAAAGCCTGCTGAAGGCCGTGCAGCGCGAAGGTCAGATCACGCTCGACGTCAGGCATGTGCCAGCCAG
The DNA here is from genome assembly GCA_022842595.1 of Rubrivivax sp. Taxonomy (GTDB): domain Bacteria; phylum Pseudomonadota; class Gammaproteobacteria; order Burkholderiales; family Burkholderiaceae_C; genus Rubrivivax. Next base: position 44,320 of record JALHPF010000001.1, on the reverse strand, counting down.
CACCACCGCGGCGGTGGCACTGAAGCAGGTTCTCGCCGACATGCATGCGGCTGTCTCGCAGGTGCGCAGCAGCAGCGAGAACATCAACAGCGCCAGCGGCGAGATCGCCCAGGGCAACCACGACCTGTCGGCGCGCACCGAACAGTCGGCCGCCAGCCTGGAAGAGACCGCCAGCTCGATGGAAGAGCTGACCGCGACCGCCCGCCAGTCGGCCGCCTCGGCGATCGAAGCGCGGCAGCTGGCCGACACCGCGGCCCAGGTGGCGCAGCGTGGCGGCGACCTGGTCACACGCGTGGTCTCGACGATGGGCGAGATCCATCAGTCTTCGGGCCGGATGTCGGAAATCATCGGTGTCATCGACGGCATCGCCTTCCAGACCAACATCCTGGCGCTGAATGCCGCGGTCGAAGCTGCGCGCGCCGGTGAACAAGGCCGCGGATTCGCCGTGGTGGCCAGTGAAGTGCGCAGCCTGGCTCAGCGCAGCGCCTCGGCGGCGCGCGAGATCAAGGGGCTGATCGCAGCCAGTGCCGAGAAGGTGCAGTCGGGCACGGCCCTGGTCGACCAGGCCGGCGCCACAATGCAGGACATCCTGGCTTCGGTGCAGCAATTCAGCCAGGTCATCGGCGGCATCAGCACGGCCGTCAGCGAACAGAGCAATGGCATGAACGAGATCAACCGCGCGGTGGCCCAGCTCGACGGGGTGACGCAGCAGAACGCGGCACTGGTCGAACAGTCCAGCGCGGCGGCCGAGTCGCTGCGGACCCAGGCCAGCCAGCTGGCGCGTGTGGTCGACGTGTTCCGGCTGAACGCCGCGGCTGCGGCGGCCTGACCCCGGGCCAGACTGGCTCAGGCAGCTGCGCGGCGCTCAGTCGCGCACGCAGCGAAAGCCGATGTAGACCACCGCCGTGTCGGCGGGCTTGTCTTGCCGGTGGTCGGCGCGCATCGGTGCGCTGCCGTACCACCAGCTGCCGCCGCGGGTGCGGCGTTCGGTGTTTCCGGTGGCGCCTTTCGGCTCGTCCACCCATTCCCAGGCGTTGCCGCCCATGTCGTGCAGGCCGTTCACGCCCGCGGCTGTGCTGCCGGCCGGGGCGTGGCCATCGCCGCGCCACAGGCGTGCCCCGTGGCGGACAGCGCGCGCGGCCGCCTGCGGCCCACAGTCGGTCAGGCACTGCGCGCCGGCCGGGCTGTCACCGCTCGGGTAGGGGTAGCGCTTCCCCCTGAGCCACGGCGCTGGCGGGTTGGGTCGGTTTTCGCTGTAGGCCGCGGCCAGCCATTCGGGGTCGCTGGGCAGGCGGCCACCGGCCCAGCGGCAGAAGGCCTGGGCTTCGTGGAAGTTCAGGTGCACGGCCGGCTCGTCGTCGGCGGGTGTGTGCCCCGTGCCGAACGGCGTGCGCCATGTCCAGCCGGGCTGGGTCGTCCAGCCGGCTTCGAAGACCTGGCCACCACCGCTGCGTTCGGCCTGGGTCTGGATGCCGGTGGCCTGCACGTAGCGGCGGAACTGGCCGACGGTGGTTTCGGTGCGGGCGATGCTGAAGTCGCCCAGCGGCACCCAGTCGATGGCCGGGCCCGGCGCCGGCTGGGCGCAGGCCATGCCGGCGGACAGGCAGAGCGCGGCGAGCAGGGTCGTCGGGTGAAGTTGGCTTTTCATGGCTCGGCACTCTACGCAGCCTCCCGTCCTACAGCCGGCAGGGGCAAGGACCGACCTGCAGGCGGGTCGCTGGCGCGGAACATCCAGATCCATGCAGAACACTCATTCCACTTCGTGGTCGGCCCCTTCCAGCGCACGCTGGCCCAGGCTGACGAACGTGACCTCGCCGCAGGCGGCCATGCCGGCCGTCCGCGTCTGGGGCCCGTGGGCGCTGGCGGTGGGCTTGTTCCTTGCCCTGATGCTCAGCTTCCTCAGCGTTGTCCAGCAAGGTGTTGCGCGGGCTGAACAGCAGCAGCGGCTGGCTGGCGAGCTGGGTCGTGCAGAGCTGCGCTGCCAGGCCGAAGGCAGTTACGCCCGACGCCAGGCCTGTGTGACCGACCTGAAGGCCGCGACCGCGCTGGCCTCGCTGCGCTGAAACGCTGAGGAACCCACGATGAACATCTTGAACCTGTGCCGCCACTCGGCCGCCCGTGCTGGCGTCTCGGCCTTGCTCGCCTGTCTGGCCGTGCCGGCCGTGGCTGCCACGAAGCCGGCAGACCCGGCAGAGCAGCGCTATCAGCTGGAACGGGCCGACTGCCTGTCCGGCCGCAGCCCGCAGCCGCGTGATGTGTGCCTGAAGGAAGCCGGTGCCGCCCGCGAAGAGGCACGGCGCCAGGGCTTGTCCAGCCCCACGGCCGAATTCACGCGCAATCAGCTCCAGCGCTGCCAGCCTTTGCCGCCGGCCGACCGCCAGGCCTGCATCGCCAGGATGTCGGGCGCTGGTACGACCCGTGGCAGCGTCGCTGAAGGCGGCGTGCTGCGTGAGCTGACCACCCGCACCGTGGGCCCCGCGGCCAGCGCTGCGTCGGCCACGGCCTCGGCCTCGGGCGCGTCACGCTGAGCGGCCAGCCGCAGCCGTCCGGCAACGGCCTGCCTTCAGTGAAAGCGTGAACCGCGCGGCTTGCTGCCGGGTGGGCCCGACTTGGCAGCGCCCTTGGCCGCAGCCTTCTTGGCCGGTGCAGCAGCGGATGCCGGTGCCACCGGCGTGCTGCGTGCCAGGTCTCTGCCGCTGATGCCCGCGAACAGCTGCGCCGCGCGGACCTTGATTTCCAGCAGCTCGGTGGCACTCACGCTGTACTGGCCGGTGACCTGGTTGACGTCGATCTTGAACTCGACGTCCTTGCCGTTGTTCGACAGGGTGCCGCTGGTGAACTCGTAGTCTTCGCCTTCCCAGGGCAGGCCACGTTCCTCGACGTCCCATTCTTCGTACTCGACGCGGAAGATCTCGCCGCTGGCCAGGTCCAGCAAGCCCTTGGCCATGATCACTTCCTCGCTCAGTTCGTCGGTGATGACGATGGGCACTTTCAAATCCACAATGGGCTTTCGGCAGAGAACAGGGTCGCCATTGTGCATGGCGGCCCCAGGAGACAGCGATGCGCAGACGTCAAGCCCTGGTTGCCCCCGCGCTGGCGGTCCTGGCGGCGGCCGGCGGCGGACTGGCGAGCCCAGGCCTGTGGGCGCAGACGGCCGCCCCGCCCGATGGCCGGCGCGAGTGGTTCGTGTTCCTGGAAACCGGCCGTGCCGCGCCCAACACCACGCCCGAGGAAAAAGCCCGGGTGGCCGAGATGCAGCGTGGCCACATCGACAACTTCAAGCGGCTGCACGCCGACCGGAAGCTGTTTGCCGCCGGCCCGATGCGTGACCCGGCCGGCGTCAAGCGCGGCATCGTCGTCGTGCGCGCCGAAACGGCTGCCGAAGTACAGGGCTACTTCGGCCCCGACGAGTACGTGCGCGAAGGCTTCCTGGTGGCTCGCGCCACGCCTTGCGTGGTCCAGCGCGCGCTGAACTCGGAAGGCATCGACCCGAACGGCATCGAGGAAGTGCGCATCGTCATCGTGCCTGCCGGCAGCGGCGACGCTGCCGCACGCCAGGCCCTGCTGCAGGCGCTGCTGGCCGCAGGCACGGTGGGCGCGTGGTACACGCTGGACGGCGGCGGCGTTGCCGAGGTGCTGTTCGCGCGCACCACCGACACCGCGGCCTTGCAGGCCGCACTGGCGCCTCTGCCGGGGTCGATGGTCTGGCCGCAGTGGCTGGGCAAGGGTGTGGTGCCGCAGGCCGGTCGTTGACGGCCACCGACTGCCGCTAGCGGCCGCTGAAGCGCGGCGAGCGCTGTGCGGCCCAGGCCGCCAGGCCCTCGGCCAGGTCGGCGCTGGCGGCGCAGCGGGCTTCGCGTTGGCGCAGGCGCGGCAGGTCGGCGTCGCCTCGTGCGATCTCGTTCAGCGACTGCTTCATGCCCTGCACTGCCAAGGGCGCATTCGCCGCCAGGGCCGCGGCCAGGGCGTCGACTTCGGCGTCGAGCGCGCCGGCTTCGACCAGCCGGTCCAGGTAGCCCATCTGCAGCAGCGTTCCGGCGTCCACCGTGTCGGCCAGCAGGAACAGGCGCTTGGCCGCGTTCAGCCCGAGGCGCGAGACGTAGCGCTGCAGCCCGCTGGGGTAGTAGTGCAGGCCCAGCCCGGCCGCCGGCATGCGCAGCACCATGCCCCGCACACCGACGCGAAAGTCGCAGGCCAGGGCCAGGTCGGTGGCGCCGCCGTAGACGCCACCCTGCAGCCGGGCCACGGTGGGCAGGGGCAAGGCTTCCAGCAGGTCGACCAGGCGCTCGAAGGCCTGCGGGTCCTGCCCGGCGGCCTCACTGTCTTTCGCTTCTTCCAGTTCGCCCAGGTGGAAACCGGTGCAGAAGTGGCGGCCACCAGCGGCCAGCACCAGCACGCGCAGCTCGGGGTTGGCCGCCACCTGCTGCAGGTGGCGGTGCAGCGCCCGCAGGTCTTCGCGGTGCAGGCGATTGCCGTGCTGCGGCCGCTGCAGGGTGAGCGTGGCCCGGTGACCCTCGAGCTGCAGTACCGGCGGCCCGGGTTCAGCCATGGGCCGCTTCGAACTCGGCCATGTAGGCCACGAGTGCCTGCACACCCGCCAGCGGCATGGCGTTGTAGATCGACGCGCGCACGCCACCCACCACGCGGTGGCCCTTCAGCTGCACCAGGCCGCGTGCGTCGGCGCCGGCCAGGAAGGGCGCGGTCAGGGCCTCGTCGCGCAGGTGGAAGGTGACGTTCATGCGGCTGCGGCATTCACGCGCCACGTGCGTGACGAAGAGGCCACCGCGTTCGAGCGCGCTGCGGTCGAGCGCGTCGTACAGCAGCGCGGCCTTTTCGGCGTTGCGTCTGGCCATGGCCACCAGGCCGCCCTGGTCCTCGATCCACTTGAACACCAGGCCGGCGATGTAGATCGCGTAGGTGGGCGGGGTGTTGTACATGCTGCCGTTGTCGGCCACCACGCGGTAGTTGAAGGCCGTGGGCGTGATGGGCAGCGCGCGGCCGAGCAGGTCCTGGCGCACGATGACGATGGTGAGGCCGGCCGGGCCGATGTTCTTCTGTGCGCCGCCGTAGATCAGCCCGTACTTCGACACGTCCAGCGGCTGGCTGAGGATGTTGCTGGACATGTCGGCCACCAGCGGCACCGTGCCGACATCGGGGGTGAAGCCGTACTCGACGCCGCCGATGGTCTCGTTGCTGCAGATGTGCACGTAGGCGGCCTCGGGGTCGAGCTGCCAGGTCTCGCGCGCGGGGATGCGGGTGTAGCCGCTGTCGGCGGCGCTGGCTGCGACATGGACGCGGGCGTACTTCGCCGCTTCCTGCATCGACTTCTTCGACCATTCGCCGGTGTCGACGAAGTCGATGCTGCTGCGCTGGCCCAGCAGGTTCATCGGCACGACGGCGTTTTCGCCGAGGGCGCCGCCCTGCATGAACAGCACCTCGTAGCCGGCGGGCACGTCCAGCAGAGCGCGAAAGCGCGCCAGGGCGTCGGCCATGATGGCGGTGAACTGCGGGCCGCGGTGGCTCATCTCCATCACCGACATGCCCGAGCCCTGCCAGTCCAGCATTTCGGCCGCGGCCTGGCGCAGCACGGGTTCGGGCAGGGCGGCAGGGCCGGCGCTGAAGTTGTAGACACGCGTCATGAACGGGGCTCGAGGGTCTTGAAACCGCTGGATTATCGGTGGCGCCTTGCCCTGCAGCGGAGCCGGTGAGAGCATCTGGGAGACAACAACCCCCGAGGATGACGCCATGGCCAAGCCGCTGATCGACCCCGAAGCCCTGATCTCGATGTTCGAGAACGCTACCGCGCAGCAGGGAGCGCAATTGAAGAAGGGCGTGGGGGAGGCCACGCTGGCCGCGTTGCAGGCGCGCGAGCTGTCGTTGAAGAACATCCGCAGCACGCTGAAGTCGGTGTCGGAAGCCGCCAGCCAGGGCGCGGCGAAGAACGTCATGCCCAACATCGATGTCGAAGCCCTGCTCGAACAGGCCGTGGCCGGCATGGACGCGGCCCTGCTGAAGGCCGTGGACGCCAACCGCGTGGCGCTGGAAACCCTGGTGGCGCAGGGGGCCGACCTGCGCGAGAAGCACCTGAAGAAGGCCCTCGACGACCTCGACCGCTTCGAGGACACCATGTTCGCCGCCCTGAAGAAGACCGCCGCCGGCGCCGGCGCGCCGATGGCCGGGGCCTGGGGCCAGGTGCTGGAAAAGATGCAGGCCGGGGGCACGCTGTCGGGCGCGCAGGCCGCCACCACCGCCGAGCAGCTGACCCAGCAGATGCAGGACGCGATGCGCAGCACCCGCGCCGCTTCGCTGCGTGCGGCGCAGGCCATGGCCGAAAGCTACACGGCGATGGTCAGCGGCGTGCTCATCGGCATGAGCGAGGCGCTGCAGGGCGGTGCAGCAGCAGCCACGGCGGCGAAAAAGACCCCGCGTCGTTGAGGCCTCGGCCTACAAGCGGGCATGGCCGGCAGTGTTACGGTTTAGGTCTCGATCCACTCCATTCCATACCGAGGAGCAACACATGTCCGAAATGACCATGGCCCAACGTGACAAGCTGATGTCCGATCTGAAAGTGGTGGTGACCGACGCCGAAGAACTGCTGAAGCTCACCGCGCACGACGTCACCGAAGGCACCGCCAGCCTGCGCGCCCGGCTGCAGGAACGCCTGACGCAGTCCAAGCACAGCCTGGTGGAACTGCAGGCCGTCGCGGCCGACAAGGCCAAGGCCGCCGGCCACGCGGCCGATGACTACGTGCACGCACATCCCTGGAAGTCGGTCGCCATCGGCGCCGGTGTGGGCATGATCGTCGGCCTGCTCATCGGTCGTCGTTGAAGCCCTGCCCCTGAAGCGCGGCGCTGTCTCGATGTCTGCGATCCCCGGCAAGGGGCTGTTCGAAAGCGGCAAGCGCGCACTCGACTCGCTGCTCGACCTGGTCCTGGTGCGCCTGGAACTGTTCGGCAGCGAACTCGAAGGCGAAAAGCTGCGCCTGTTCGATGCGCTGTTCCAGGCCGCTGTCGGGCTGGTGCTGATCAGCCTGGCCTTGATCGGCAGCCTGGGCTTCATCCTGTTGCTGTTCTGGGAAGGGTATCGGCTGGCCGCGCTGGCGGTGCTGACGCTGGCCTTTGGCGCCTGCGGTGCCTGGCTCCTGATGCGCGCTCGCGAAGGCTTGCGTGTGCGCGATGGCGGGCCCTTTGCGTTGACGCTGGGCGAATTGCGGCGTGACCGCGACAGCCTGCGCCCGGCTGAAACCGGGCACGCCCCCGAAGGCACCCCTGAGGCTGCGCTGTCCGGCGGGATCCTGAAGCCATGAACAAGGAACGCGCCGTGGCGCTGGCGCGTCGCCAGGAACAGCTGCTGGCGCGTAGTACCGAACTGCGCCAGCGGCTGGCCCTGGATGTGGCACCCTGGCAACCGCGGCTGGCCCAGGTAGACCGGGTTCGCAGTGCCGTCAGCCGCAGCTGGCAATGGCTGCGTGCCCACCCGGAAGTGCCGGCTGGCCTGGCCGTGGGCGTGCTGCTGCTGCGGCCGCGTCGTGCACTGCGCTGGGGCTGGCGCTGGGGCCGGCGCGCCTGGCTGGGCTGGCAGCTCTTCCAGCGTGTTCAGCTGTCAGGCAGTGCCCAGCCCGGCGCTGCACGCGGCAGCGCACTGGCCGCGATGGTGGCCGAACTCACCAGACGATGATCGGCTCGCCGGCGACCATGGCGTCGCCGGGTTTGCAGCCGAAGGCCTGGGCAAAGGCCTGCATGTTGCTCATCGGCCCCAGGATGCGCCAGCGCCCGGGTGAATGCTGGCCCGTGCGGATCTGGTTCACCAGCGCTTCGTTGCGGAACTTGATGCGCCAGACCACGGCGTTGGCCATGAAGAAGCGCTGCTCCGGCGTGTGGCCGTCGATCAGCGGGGCTGGCTTGCCGGCTTTCTTCTGCCGCTCCAGCGCGATCTGCAGGCCGGCATAGGCGATCTGCATGCCGCCGACGTCGGAGATGTTTTCGCCGAGCGTCTGGCGGCCGTTGATCTTCTCTCCGGGCAGGGGTTCATAGCCGCTGTAGAGCGCGGCCACGCGGTCGGCGCGCGCCTGGTAGGCGGTCACGTCGGCGGGCAGCCACCAGTCGCGCAGGTTGCCCTGGGCGTCGAACTGGCGGCCGCGGTCGTCGAAGTGGTGGGTGATCTCGTGGCCGATGACCATGCCGATGGCGCCATAGTTGCTGGCGTCGTCGGCCCGCTCGTCGAAGAAGGGTGGCTGCAGGATGCCGGCCGGGAAGACGATCTGGTTGCCGCTGGCCGCAAAGGCGTTGACGATGTGCGGGCTGGTGTTCCAGCGTGTGCGGTCGACCGGTCGCCGCAGGTCGGGCAGGCGGTCGGCGCTGGCCCAGGCATTCACCTTGAGCAGGTTGCCGATGTAGTCGTCGGGCTGCAGCACGAGGCCGTCGTAGGCCTTCCAGCGCTCGGGCGCGCCGATCTTGGCCGTCATCGCGTCCAGCTTCTGCAAAGCCAGCACCTGCGTCGCCGGGCTCATCCAGGGTGAAGCCTGCACGCGCTGGCGCATGCCGGCGCGGATGTCGTCCAGCATCTGCAGTGCCCGCGCCTGGGCCTGGGGCGAGAAGGCCCTGGAGGTGAACAGCTCACCCAGCGTCTGCCCTAGCGGCAGCCCGCCGGTGCGCCCGCCGATCTGCTGGATGACGTCTTCCACCCGCGGCGGTGGCGCCTTCACGCCGCGCTGGGCACCCTGGGTGTAGTCGAAGTGCGACTGCGCCAGCACCTTCGGCCCATGCGGGGCCACGGCTTCAAGCAGGCGCACACGCAGGTAGTCGCGCCAGGTGGCCATGGGCGTGGTCTCGGCCAGCCGTGCCATCGCCTGGGCGAAGCCGGGCTGGCCCAGGATGATCGGTGTCTTGTCGTCGCCGATGGCGCGCTGCCCCGTGTAGCCGGCGAGCAGGGTGCGCCAGTCCAGGCCTGGCGCCAAGGCTCGCAGGCCTTCGATGCCGACGGGGTTGTAGACGGCGTTGGGGTCGCGGCGCTGCACGCGGTCCATCGACGCTGCCGCCAGCTCGGCCTCGAAGGCCAGCAGCGTGTCCACCAGCGCTTCGGCGTTGGCCTCGGTGGCGGTACCCGCCGCCTTCAGCAGCGTGGCGGCATGCTGGCGGTAGGCGGCCTTCACACGCAGGGTGGTGGCGTCGGTCTTGGTGTAGTCGTCGCGGTCGGGCAGGCCCAGGCCGGCCTGCTGCAGCGAAAGCACATGGCGCGTGGCGTCCTTGGCGTCGATGCCCACGAACATGGCCAGGGGGGCCGCCACCTGCAAGCGTGCCAGTTCGGCCATGAAGGCCGGCAGTTCCTGGCGTTCCAGCCTGGCGATGCGGTCGAGCAGCGGCTGCACGGCCCGCAGCCCCTGGCGTTCGATCGCGGCTTCGTCCATGCCGCTGCGGTAGTAGCTGGCCAGCAGCTTCAGGCCCGGGCTCGTCTGGCGGGCGGGCTCGGCCGCCAGTTCCTTCAGCGCGGCTTCGAGCAGCCGGTCGTTGGCCTGGGCCAGGGTGTCGAAGCTGCCGATACGGGCGCGGTCGGAGGGCAGCTCGGTGGCGGCCTTCCAGCGGCCGTTGACGTATTCGTCGAAGTCGCTGCAGGCGCTGGCCTGGGCCGCGGCGTGCAGCGGCGTGGCCAGGGTGGCGGCCAGCAGCAGCGCGGCGAAAGGTTTCAGCCGCGGGCTGCGCCTGGCGAGCCGGATGGAAGATGCAAGGCAGGGCAGGGCTTGAGGCATGGGGCTGGGCCTGAATCTGGAAAAGGCACAAGCCTAACGCCAGCGACAAAAGCTTGCGCTATCGTGCCCGCCATGGCCGAACTCAGCTTCTATTGGCACGACTACGAAACCTTCGGCGTCGTGCCGCGCCGCGACCGCCCGGCGCAGTTTGCTGGCGTTCGCACCGACGCCGACCTGAACGAGATCGGCGAGCCGGCCATGCTGTACTGCCGCCCCGCCCCCGACACCCTGCCCGATCCCGAAAGCGTGCTGCTCACCGGCATCCTGCCGCAGCACGCACTGCGCCACGGCCTGCCCGAGCACGAATTCGCCGGCCGCATCGAAGCCGAACTGGCGCGCGACGGAACGGTGGGCGTGGGCTACAACAGCATCCGTTTCGACGACGAGGTCACGCGCTTCCTGTTCTGGCGCAACCTGATCGACCCCTATGCCCGCGAATGGCAGAACGGCTGCGGCCGCTGGGACCTGCTCGACGTGGTGCGTGCCACCTGGGCGTTGCGCCCCGAAGGTATCGAGTGGCCGGTGCATGGCGAAGGCCCGATGCAGGGCCGCCCCAGCTTCAGGCTGGAACACCTGACGGCCGCCAACGGCCTGGCCCACGAGGCCGCCCACGACGCGCTGTCCGACGTGCGCGCCACGATTGCGCTGGCGCGGCTGATCAAGGCCCGCCAGCCACGGCTGTGGGACTTCTGCCTGAAGCTGCGCAAGAAAGACGCGGTGCAGGCGGAGATCGGTGCGGGCAAGCCCTTCATCCATCTGTCGGGCATGTACCCGGTGGAACGCGGTTGCCTGGCCGTGGTGTGGCCGCTGGCGCCGCACCCGAAGAACAAGAACGAGGTCATCGTCTGGGACCTGGCGCACGACCCGCGCGAGCTGGCGACGCTGGACGCCGAAACCGTGCGCCGGCGCATGTACACGCGCCAGGACGGCCTACCCGACGGCGAGACCCGCCTGCCGATCAAGACCATCCACATCAACAAGTCGCCCATCGTCATCGGCAAGCTGCGCACTGTGGAACCGGTAGCGGCGAAGTGGGGGCTGGACCTGCCGCTGGCGATGCAGCACGCAGCCCACGCCGCGGCCCTTGGGCACAGTCTGGACGCGCTATGGAAGCCGGTCTTCGAGCGACCCGAGGCCGCCGGCGCACCCGACGTCGACGAAGACCTCTACAACGGCTTCGTCGGCAACGACGACCGCCGTACGCTGCAGCGCCTGCGTGAGCTCAGCCCCACGGCCCTGGCCGCCAAGCGCCCGGCCTTCGACGATGCCCGCCTCGAAGAACTGGTGTTCCGCTACCGCGCGCGCAACTTCGAGACGACGCTGAACGACGCCGAACAGGCGCGCTGGCAGCAGCACCGTGCCGACCGCCTGCTGCACGGCCAGGGCGGCGCGACGACGCTGGCGGCCTACTTCGAGCGCATCGACGTATTGGCCGAAGCCGCCATCGAACGCGACGACGAACGTGCGCAGCTGCTGCTGGAGCAGCTCGTCGACTACGCCGAGAGCATTGCGCCGGAAGACGGTTGAAGGGTGGTGGCCGCCGCGCGTTCGTTCTGCGGGCTTGCCCGGCTTGCGCCCATGGGCGGACCGTGGACGATCGGTCTTGCGCGCGAGTTCCCGGTCGGCACCCCGCCGGCCAGCACGCACCCAGGACACACCCTCATGGCCCAGCTCATCGCCCTGTACAAGACACCCGCCGACGCTGCCGCGTTCGACGCCTACTACTACGGCACCCATGTGCCACTGGCCAAGACCGTGCCCGGGCTGCGCAGCTACCACGTCAGCACCGGGCCGGTGGCCGGTGGCGGTGGGCCCAGCGGCGTGCATCTGGTGGCCATGCTGCAGTTCGATTCGCTGGCTGCCATCCAGGCCGCACTGGGCTCGCCCGCGGGTGCGGCGACGGCGGCCGACCTGGCCAACTTCGCACAGGCTGGGGTCGACCTGCTGATGTTCGACACGAAAGAGGTGTGATTCAGCGCGACACCGGCACCGGCAGCGGTGGCTCCCCAGGCGCCGAAGCCGCGGGTTCGGGCCCGCCCACGCGTTCGACGAAGCCGCCCTCGGCCCATTCGCTGTAGCGCCAGTCGCCCGCTGTGGCGACGAGACCCGGTACGGGGTCCGGCACGGGCTGGACCAGCTTGCCGCGCAGCACGGGCGCCAGCGCATCGATCCAGATCGGCAGGGCCAGGCCGCCGCCCGATTCGCGTTCGCCCAGGCTCTGCGGGTCGTCGAAGCCCACCCAGGCCACCGCCACCACGCCCGGGCCATGGGCGGCCACGCCGGCGCTGTCGGCGACGGGCCGAAAGCCGGCGAACCAGGCATCGACGGCATCGTTCGTGGTGCCGGTCTTGCCATAGACGTCGTGCCGTTTCAGGCTGGCCTGGGCACGCGCGCCGGTGCCGCGCAGCGTGACGTCGTTGAGCAGCGAATTGATCAACGCTACGTTGCGCGCCGGCACCACGCGTGTGGCCTCGGTCAGCAGGGCGGCGGGCGGGGCTTCGAAGAGCACGACACCCTGGGCGTCGAGGATGCGCTCGATGAGCACGGGTTCGACCCGGTGGCCGCCATTGGCCAGCACCGCATAGGCCAGCGCCAGCTGCAGCGGCGTGGTGCTGCCGGCACCCAGCGCGAAGGTCAGGTTGTCGGGCTGCTTGGCGGGGTCGAAGCCGAAACGCCCAGCCCAGTCGCTGGCCGCGGCCAGGCCGATGTGTTTCAGCAGCCGGATGCTGACGAGGTTCTTCGACCGCACCAGGCCTTCGCGCACCGAGATCTCGCCGTCGAAGCGGCCATCGCTGTTCTGCGGGTTCCAGCGGCCGGGTTCGCCGTCGGGGCCGACGAGCGGGGCGTCGTCGACCAGGGTTTCCGGCATCACGCCATGTTCGAAGGCCGCCGCGTACAGGAAGGGCTTGAAGGCCGAGCCCGGCTGGCGCCAGGCGCTGGTGGCACGGTTGAACTGCTGGCGGTCGAAGTCGAAGCCGCCGACCAGGGCCTGGATGCGTCCGCTGGCCGGGTCCAGCGCCACATAGGCGGCTTCGGCCTGAGGCCATTGCACGATGCGCCATTTCGGCGGTGGCGGCGCGGCCGGCGTGGCTGCTGCCGTCGGCTTGCCCTTGCGCACCGCCTCGGCGCGCGCTGGCTGCAGTTGCAGGCGGATGACGGCGCCGCGGCGCACGGCCAAGGGCTGGACGGCCTTGTCGGCCAATGCGGCCGCCAGGCCACGCGGTGCATCGGCTTTCAGGGCGGCGCCGCTGAGCACCACGACTTCGCCACTGGCCAGCTGCGCACGCAGTTCGTCGGGTCTGGCGGCCAGCACGATGGCGGCGCGCAATTCTTCGTCGTCGCGTGCCTCGCGCAAGGCCGTGCCGATCGCGCGTTCGATGCGCGCCAGGTCGGCGGGCTGGCTTGAGTCGGGCGGCAGCGCCTCGAAGTCTTCGGGTCCGCGCCAGGGCTGCTGGCGTTCGCGGCCGATGAGCGCGCGGCGCACGGCGGCATGGGCGGCGCGCTGGTCTTCCGAGCGCAGCGAGGTGATGACGCGGATGCCTTCGGTGTAAGCCTGTTCGCCCAGCCGTTCGACGACGACCTTGCGGGCCATCTCCGCCGCATGCTGGGCCTGCAGTTCAGTGTGGGTGGGACGGCGGAAGCTCAAGGGCTCGGCCAGCGCCGCCTCTGATTCGGCGACGGTCACGTAGCCGGCCACGACCATGCGCGACAGCACCCAGCGTTGGCGCTTGATCGCCCGTTCCGGGCTCGCCACCGGGTTGGCGTGGATGGGGTTTTGCGGCAGGCCGGCCAGCAGCGCGGTCTCGGCCAGGCTCAGCGTATCCAGCGGCTTGCCGAAGTACTGCTGCGCCGCCGCGCCGAAGCCATAGGCGCGCTGGCCCAGGTAGATCTGGTTCAGGTAGAGCTCGAGGATCTGGTCCTTGGAGAGCTCACGTTCGAGCTGCAGCGCCAGCAGCGCTTCCTTGATCTTGCGTTCGGCGGTACGCCGGGTGCTCAGGAAAAAGGTTCGCGCCACCTGCTGGGTGATGGTGGAAGCACCTTGCGGCATGCCGCCCGAGAGGTTGGCCACCACCGCGCGCGCCAGGCCGCGCCAGCTGATGCCGCCATGTTCGTAGAACTGCCGGTCTTCCACCGCCAGCACCGCCTGGCGCAGTCGTTCCGGGGTCTTGGCCATCGGCACGAAGATGCGGCGCTCGGCGCCGTATTGCGCGATCTCCACGCCATCGGCGGTCAACACCTGCAGGTGCTGCTGGGGGCGGTATTGCGTGGCCTTGTCCAGCGGTGGCAGGTCCTGTGCATGCCACAGCGCCAGGGCGCCCAGCACCAGGGCAGCCAGCAGCAGCGCGGCCAGCCCGACCAGCACCAGGCCGCCCAGGATGATGAAACCGCGCGGGCGCTGCAGGCGTGGCTGCATGAGCGGATTCAGGGCGCCCCTGTCGGCACGACCTCGTAGACGGCCGAGCCATCGTCGTTGTCGCGCACCCAGCGCACCTGGGGCGACTGCGCCAGGTGCGCACGGCCGGCAGCGCCGGACAGGAAGCGCAGCTTCACGCCACGCACCGGCAGCAGCTGCCAGTTCTGGTCGGCGGTCGCTTCAACCCTGCCCAGGCCCTGCATGTACTGCAGCAGCACCTCGCGGTTTTCATCGGGCGCGTCGAGGATGATGTTGCTGCCGTCCAGGCCCGGGAAGTTGCCGCCGCCCGAGGCGCGGTAGTTGTTGGTGACGACGGCAAAGCTGTCGCGGTCGTTCACGGGCCTGCCGTTGAACTGCAGGTCGCGGATGCGTTGCGCCCTCGGCTCGACGAGCTTGCCGCTGCGTTCATAGCGGGCGGGCTGGGTCAGGTCGATGCTGTAGCGCACGCCGTCGAGCGTGTCGAAGTTGAAGCTGGGGAAGCCGGGGTTCAGCAGGTCTTGTTCGGCCGCGCCTTTCGGGTCGATGCGGTTGAAGGCGCCAGCCGAGAACTCGAGCCATTCCCGCACCTGCGCCCCACTGAGCTTCACCACCTTCACGGTGTTCGGGTAGACGTAGAGATCGGCGACGTTGCGCACCGCCACCGGGCCGGCAGGGATGTCGGTGTAGGCCGTCCAGCCCTGGCGGCCGCCGGTCTTGAAGGGGGCCGCTGCCGACAGCAGCGGCAGGTTGGCGTGTGGCGTGCCGGCCAGCGCCTTGCGCGCATAGGCCAGCTGCGCCTGCGACACGAGCTGCACCGACGGGTCGTCGGCCACCTGCGCGAAGTAGCTCTGGATCGGCGTGGCCGTACTGGCCACCGGGCTGCGCACGTAGGCCAGCGTGGCCTCGTGTTCGGGCTGGATCAGGCGCAGCAGTTCGGCGTCGGCGGCCACCAGCGGCTTGCGCGCCTCGCGGTCGTAGATCGGGCGCAGTTCGGCGCGGCCATCGGCCACCTTCCAGCGGCCGCCCTCCTGGCGCAGGCGCAGGTCGATGACGCCCAGGTGGTCGCCCCAGCGGCCGGCCATCACCGCCGGCACACCGTTGATGGTGCCGCGCGCCAGGTCCACCTTCGGGTGGGCATTGAAGAAGCGGCCCGGGAATTCACCGTGTGAATGGCCGAAGAGGATGGCGTTCACGCCCGGCACTTCAGCCAGGCGGGCCACCGTGTTCTCGGCGAAGCGCACGGTCTCGCCGCGTTCGAAACCGGAATGTGCGATGACGACGATGATGTCGGCGCCTTCGGTCTTCATGCGCGGGATGAACTTGTTGGCCGTCTCGACGATGTCGAGTGCCACCACCTTGCCCTGCAGGTTCTGGCGGTCCCACAGCATCACCTGTGGCGGCACGAAGCCGATGACGCCCACCTTCAGTGACACCGGGCGGCCGCCGTCGTCGACGAAATTGCGCTGCAGCACGACGTAGGGCGTGTACGCGGGCTTCATGCCTTCGGGCTTGCCGCTGCCGTCGTCGACGACGATGTTGGCGTTGACGTAGGGGAAGCCGGCGTTGTCCAGAGCCCGGCCCAGGAACGGCAGGCCATAGTTGAATTCGTGGTTGCCGATGTTGGCGGCATCGAAGCCCAGGGCCTTCATCAGCCGGTGCGCGGGGTGGGGCTGGCCAGCCGGCGGCGGCGGGCTGCGGGCCACCCAGTCACCCAGCGGGCTGCCCTGCAGCAGGTCGCCGTTGTCGAAGAGCAGGGTATTGCGGGCCTCGGCGCGGGCCTGGCGGATGAGCGTCGCGGTCTTCACCAGGCCGTATTCGTCGGTCGGCTTGTCCTGGTAGTAGTCGTAGTTGACCAGGTTCACGTGGATGTCGGTCGTTTCCAGGATGCGCACGCGCAGATCGACATTGGCTGCGTTCGCGGCATTGGCGGCCGCGCCTTCGACCGTGCCCGTGACGCCCGCCAGCAGCCCGGCGGCCACCGGTGCGCCGGCGCCGGCCATCGCCGCGCGCTGCTTTTCATGCACACATTCGTCGACCAGGCGGCGGCCGGCGGCCACGTCCATCAGCATCGACTTGTTGGCGATCTGCAGCATCAGCGTGCGGCCGCGGACGTCTTCCAGGCGCAGCGCGCCGGTGCTGGACAGCACCGGTTTCATCACCCAGGTCTGCTTGCCGAGCTGGACGTCGACGTAGCCTTCGTTGCGGGTGTTCAGGCCGACGTTGATCTTCTGGCCGAAGTCGCAGTCATAGGGCCCGAAGTGCGTGAGCGCGGCCGCGGCGATCTGTTCGCCGCTGGCGGCGGGCAGGGGTGCATCGGCCGGCTTGGGTATCGCCTTGGGCGCAGCCTTGGGCGCAGGTTTGGCCGCCGGCTTGGCAGCGGCGGGCTTGGCCGCGGGGGCCTTGGTCTGGGCGAAGGCGGGTGCGGTCAGCAGCACAGCCGCCAGGCTCAGGGTGGCGGCAGCGCCGGACAAACCGCGGAAGGCTTTCAGGATGGGCATCGGAACGGTCTTTCGGGCAAGGCGCAGCACCCACGGCGGGCAGCTTCGGTCGGCCGGCAGTATGCCCCGGCGGGGCCTTGTCTCAGCGCGTAACTTGTGTGCGCCGGGGTCGCGCGGTTCAGGCGGCGCCGAACCAGTTGGCGTGCACCTCGGCAGGCAGCTGCAAACCACCGTGGAACGAGGTGCGTTCGGCGCGTTCGAGCAGCTGCCACCAGTAGCGGTAGCTGGCGCGGTCCTGCAGCTGGTCGCCATGCTGGATGGGTGCCCAGCCGGCGGCCTGCGCGGCTTGCAGGATCTCGATCGCCTCGTCGACTTCGGCCACCGTCGGCGCGAAGGCTTCGACGATGGGCCGGATCTGTGCCGGGTGAATGCTCCACATGCGCGTGTAGCCGAGCAGCCGGCCGGCCATTTCGGCTGCAGCCTGCAGGGCGCGGGTGTCCTTGAACTCGGTGAACACGCAGTGCGAAGGGGTCTTGGCCGCCGCGTGGCAGGCGGCCGCGATCTCGAGCTTGGCGCGCACCACGAGCGGGTGGTCGAACTGCCCGGCGCCGGCCATCGCGCTGGCCGGAATCGCGCCGCGGTGGGCCGAGACGAAGTCCATCAGGCCGAACGACAGCGACTCGATGCGCGGGTGCGCGGCGATCGCAAATACTTCGCGCAAGGCGCCATGGGTTTCGACCAGGGCATGCAGCGGAATCGCGCCAGCGCCCAGCGCGTCGAGCGCCCGCGCCGCACGTTCGACCTCGGCCAGGCTGCGGGGCTTGGGCAACATCAGGTAGGCCGGCGCCTTCGCCGCGCGCAGCACGATGGCGGCGACGTCGGCAAAGTGCCGGTGGTCCATCGGCAGCAGGCGCACGCCGACCCGGCCATGACGGTTGTCGGGGGAATCGAGCAGCTCGCGGATGAGATGGGCCTGGTCGACTTCGCCGCCGACCGGAGCGCCGTCTTCGTTGTCCAGGGTCACATCGAAGACAGGGCCCATCTCGGCCTGCAGCTGCAGGCTCTTGCGCATGCGCGTTTCGACACCGGCGTAGTGGTCACACACCGGCAGGGCCGGTGCTGCCGACTCTTCCGGGTCGAACAGCGCCTGGCGGGGGTGGATCACAGCAGGTGCTTCACGCCGTCCTGTTCACCCGTCAGCTCGGCCAGCGTCTTGTCGATGCAGCCCTGGCTGAAGGCGTCGATGGGCAGGCCTTCGACGATCTTGTATTTGCCGCCTTCGCAGGTGACCGGGTAACCGAACATCACGTCCTTCGGGATGCCGTATTCGCCGTTGCTGGGCACGCCCATCGTCACCCATTCGCCGCCGGTGCCCAGGGCCCAGTCGCGCATGTGGTCGATGGCGGCGTTGGCGGCCGAAGCGGCCGACGATACGCCGCGGGCGGCGATGATCGCAGCACCGCGCTTGCCGACCGTCGGCAGGAAGGTGTCGGCGTTCCAGACCTGGTCGTTGATCATGTCCTTGACGCTCGCGCCGTCGATGGTGGCGAAGCGGTAGTCGGCGTACATCGTCGGGCTGTGGTTGCCCCACACGGCCAGCTTCCTGATGCTGCTGACGGGCTTGCCGGTCTTGGCGGCAATCTGGCTGGCGGCGCGGTTGTGGTCCAGGCGCAGCATGGCCGTGAAGTTCTCGCGCGGCAGGTCGGGCGCGCTCTTCATCGCGATGTAGGCGTTGGTGTTGGCGGGGTTGCCCACCACCAGCACCTTGACATTGCGGCTGGCGCTGGCGTTCAGTGCCTTGCCCTGGGCGGTGAAGATCTGGGCGTTGGCGGCCAGCAGATCGGCGCGCTCCATGCCCGGGCCGCGCGGTCGTGCGCCGACGAGCAAGGCGTAATCGGTGTCCTTGAAGGCGGCGACCGGGTCGCTGTGGGCTTCCATGCCGGCGAGCAGCGGGAAGGCGCAGTCCTCGAGTTCCATCATCACGCCCTTGAGCGCTTCCTGGGCCTTCTCGACCGGCACTTCCAGCAGCTGCAGGATGACAGGCTGGTCCTTGCCGAGCATCTCGCCCGAGGCGATGCGGAACAGCAGGGCATAACCGATCTGACCGGCGGCGCCGGTGACAGCCACGCGGACTGGCTTCTTGGACATGAGGGCTCCTTGGGGGTGAATATGGGAACTGCGTGAGGTGCTTGCGATTCTAGATCGTCGAGACTGACGCAACTCTTATGTCTTATGTAAGACAATCCGGGAATGCCTGTGATGCCCGCCGCGACGCCCGATGTGTCCGCCACCCATGCCGCGCCCGGCTCGACCGAGGCCGCGCCGGCGTTCAGCCCGCTGTACCAGCAGATCAAGTCCTTGATCGTGTCCAGCCTGCAGGCCGGCGAATGGCAGCCCGGCCAGGCCATCCCCAGCGAGATGGAGCTGGCGGCGCGCTACAAGGTGAGCCAGGGCACCGTGCGCAAGGCGATCGACGAGATGGCGACCGACAACCTGCTGGTGCGGCGCCAGGGCAAGGGCACCTTCGTCGCCACCCATGCCGAGGCCGGCACGCAGTACAGGTTCTTGCGCCTGGCGCCTGACGTCAACCCGGTGGGTGCAGGGGCCGGCCTGCAGCGCCGCCTGCTCGATTGCCGGCGCATGCGGGCGCCGGCCGAAGTGGCGCGACTGCTTGCGTTGAAGGTGGGTGAACCGGCGGTGCAGGTGCGCCGCCTGCTGCTCGCCGCCGCGGCGCCCGCGACAGGTTCGTCAGAATCGGCAGCAGGCGCAGAGCCTGCGCCCGTGGTGCTGGACGACATCTGGTTGCCAGGTGCGCTGTTCAAGGGCCTCACCGCGGAACGCCTGGTGGCCTGGCGTGGGGCGATGTACCGCCTGTTCGAAGCCGAGTTTTCGGTGCGCATGATCCGCGCTGAAGAAAAACTGCGCGCTGTGGCAGCCGCCGGTGAAGACGCCAGCCTCCTGGCCGTGGCCCCGGGCACGCCGCTGCTGTCGGTGGAGCGGCTGTCGTTCACCTACGGCGACCGGCCGGTGGAACTGCGTCGCGGCCTCTACCACACCCAGGCCCACCACTACCGCAATGAGCTGAACTGAGGTTTCGTCGTCTGTCACCAGCCCCACGTAAGCTGGTGCCGTTGCAATAAACTCAATTGGTTATACGAAGGATTGACAAAGCCCATGGCAGAGACCAAGAAACAAAGACCCGGCACCATGCGTCTGGTCGACGCACTTCAGTACCGCTTGCCGCTGGCGGGCGTGGTGTCCATCCTGCACCGGGTCAGCGGCGCCATGATGTTCTTCCTGCTGCCTTTCATCGTCTGGATGTTCGACACCAGCGTCACTTCCGAGATCAGCTACGAGAGCTTCACCAGCGCCTTTGTCGCAGGCATCGGTTTTCTACCAGGCTGGTTCGTGAAGCTGGTGGTGCTGGCGCTGATGTGGGCGTTCCTGCATCACTTCATCGCCGGCATCCGCCACTTGTGGATGGACATGACGCACAGCGTCACCAAGGAACTCGGCCACATGTCGGCGGTGTCCACGCTCATCAGCAGCCTGGCGCTGACGGTGCTGTTGGGTGCCAAGCTGTTCGGTCTGTACTGAAAGGGGCTCCGACATGGCAGTCAACTATGGTTCCAAGCGTGTCGTCGTCGGCGCGCACTACGGCATGCGCGACTGGCTCAGCCAGCGTGTCACGGCCAGCCTCATGGCCATCTTCACGGCGGTTCTGCTGGCGCAGGTGCTGATGCCCGGCGCGCTGGGCTACGACCGCTGGTCCGGGATCTTCTCGACCCAGTGGATGAAGCTGCTGACGCTGGTGACCTTCATCGCCCTGGCCTGGCATGCCTGGGTGGGCGTGCGCGACATCCTGATGGACTACGTCAAACCCGTTGGCGCACGTCTGGTGCTGCAGGTGGGTACGCTGGTGTGGCTGGTGGCCTGCACCGGCTGGGGCGTTCAGGTGCTTTGGCGCCTGTAAGGCCAGGGCCATTTCGCCCGATTTGACTCTTCTCTGAGCAGTTTCCATGGCAAACATCGGTTCTTCCACTCTTCCGCGGCGCAAGTTCGACGTCGTCATCGTCGGTGCCGGCGGTTCGGGCATGCAGGCTTCCTTGCGCCTGGCCCAGGCCGGCCTGAACGTGGCCGTGCTGTCCAAGGTCTTCCCCACCCGCAGCCATACCGTGGCCGCACAGGGTGGCATCGGTGCCAGCCTGGGCAACATGTCCGAAGACAACTGGCACTACCACTTCTACGACACCATCAAGGGCAGCGACTGGCTCGGTGACCAGGACGCCATCGAATACATGTGCCGCGAGGCGCCGAAGGTGGTGTACGAGCTCGAGCACTTCGGCATGCCCTTCGACCGCAACCCGGACGGCACGATCTACCAGCGCCCGTTCGGCGGTCATACCGCCAATTACGGCGAAAAGCCGGTGCAGCGCGCCTGCGCTGCGGCCGACCGCACCGGCCATGCGATGCTGCACACGCTGTACCAGCAGAACGTGAAGGCGCGCACGAACTTCTTCGTCGAGTGGATGGCGCTGGACCTGATCCGTGACGCCGATGGCGACGTGCTCGGCGTCACTGCGCTGGAAATGGAAACCGGCGACGTCCACATCCTGGAAGGAAAGATCACGCTGTTCGCCACGGGCGGCGCGGGCCGCATCTATGCGGCCAGCACGAACGCGTTCATCAACACCGGCGACGGCCTGGGCATGGCTGCCCGCGCCGGCGTGCCGCTGGAAGACATGGAGTTCTGGCAGTTCCACCCCACCGGCGTGCACAACGCGGGCGTGTTGCTGACCGAAGGCTGCCGCGGCGAAGGCGCGATCCTGCGCAACAGCAATGGCGAACGTTTCATGGAGCGCTACGCTCCGACGCTGAAGGACCTGGCGCCGCGTGACTTCGTCAGCCGCTGCATGGACCAGGAGATCAAGGAAGGCCGGGGCTGCGGTCCGAACAAGGACTACATCAACCTCGACATGACGCACCTCGGCGGCGAAACCATCATGAAGCGGCTGCCCAGCGTCTTCGAGATCGGCCACAACTTCGCCAACGTCGACATCACCAAGGAACCGATTCCGGTGGTGCCCACCATCCACTACCAGATGGGCGGCATCCCCACCAACATCCATGGCCAGGTGGTGATGCCGAAGAACGGCGACAGCAACAGCATCGTGGGCGGCTTCTATGCCGTCGGTGAATGCGCCTGCGTCAGCGTGCACGGCGCCAACCGGCTGGGCACCAATTCGCTGCTCGACCTGCTGGTGTTCGGCCGTGCGGCCGGCCTGCACATCGTCGACAACGTCGGCAAGACGAAGAACCACAAGGCGCTGCCTGCCGATGCCGCCGACAGGAGCCTGGCCCGCCTGGCCCGGCTCGACGCGAGCACCCAGGGCGAATACGCGCAGGACGTGGCCGGCGACATCCGCACGTCCATGCAGAAGCATGCAGGCGTGTTCCGCACCCAGGCCATGCTGGACGAAGGCGTGACTCAGATGGCAGCGCTGGCCGAGCGCGTGAAGGCCATCACGCTGAAGGACAAGAGCAAGGTCTTCAACACCGCGCGCATCGAGGCGCTGGAAGTCGACAACCTGATCGAGGCGGCGCAGGCCACCATCGTTTCGGCGGCGGCACGCACCGAGAGCCGCGGCGCGCACACCGTCAACGACTATGCCGACACGCCCGCGCATCCGAACGGCCGCAACGACGAACAGTGGCTCAAACACACGCTGTGGTATTCCGAAGGCAACCGCCTGGACTACAAGGCCGTGAACCTGAAGCCGCTGTCGGTGGAAAGTGTTCCCCCGAAAGTCCGTACTTTCTAAGAGAGCAGCCAAGCGATGAGTCTCCGCACCTTCCAGATCTACCGGTACGACCCTGATACCGACGCCAAGCCGCGCATGCAGACGCTGCAGGTGGAACTCGACGGCAGCGAACGCATGCTGCTCGATGCCTTGAACAAGCTCAAGGCCGTCGACCCCACCTTGAGTTTCCGCCGCAGCTGCCGTGAAGGCGTGTGCGGTTCCGACGCCATGAACATCAACGGCAAGAATGGCCTGGCCTGTCTGACCAACATGCGCACGCTGCCAGGCACGATCGTGCTCAAGCCGCTGCCGGGGCTGCCCGTCATCCGCGATCTGATCGTCGACATGACGCTGTTCTTCAAGCAGTACCACAGCATCAAGCCCTATCTCGTCAACGACACGCAGCCGCCCGAGAAGGAACGCCTGCAGTCGCCGGAAGAACGCGACGAGCTCAACGGCCTGTACGAGTGCATCCTGTGCGCCAGTTGCTCGACCAGCTGCCCCAGTTTCTGGTGGAACCCGGACAAGTTCGTCGGCCCGGCCGGCCTGCTGCAGGCCTATCGCTTCATTGCCGACAGCCGCGACCAGGACACCGGCGGCCGCCTGGACAACCTGGAAGATCCTTACCGGCTGTTCCGCTGCCACACGATCATGAATTGCGTGGACGTCTGCCCGAAGGGGCTGAACCCCACGAAGGCGATCGGCAAGATCAAGGAACTCATGGTCCGCCGCGCCGTTTAGGCCCAGATTCTGAAGAACCGGCATGGAAGCCCGCCTCGGTGAACGTGAACTCAGCAAGCTGCGCTGGCGCTGCCGGCGCGGCCTGCTCGAGAACGACCTGTTCATCGAACGCTTCTTCAGCCGGCACCAGGAGACGCTGACCGTCCACCAAGCCCGGGGTCTGGAAGCCCTGATGGACCTGGCGGACAACGACCTGCTCGACCTGCTGCTGCGGCGCAAGGAAGCGCAGGACCTCGCCGAACTGAGCGACTCACCGGCTGTACGCGAAGTGCTGACGCTCTTGCGGCAACCGCCGAACTGACCTGCACGCACCCTCTAGAAAGGCACTTGCGATGATCTCTTCCGACGTCAAAGCCACCCTGTCGTTTTCCGACGGCAGCCCCAGCATGGAACTGCCCCTGTACAAGGGCACCATCGGTCCGGACGTCATCGACATCCGCAAGCTGTACGCGCAAACGGGCAAGTTCACCTACGACCCGGGTTTCCTGTCGACGGCCTCGTGCAACAGCACCATCACCTACATCGACGGTGACAAGGGTGAACTGCTGTACCGCGGCTACCCCATCGAGCAACTGGCCACGAACTGCGACTTCCTGGAAACCTGCTATCTGCTGCTGAAGGGCGAACTGCCGAACCCGCAGCAGAAGAAGGACTTCGACCGGCTCGTCAGCACCCACACGATGGTGAACGAGCAGATGCAGTTCTTCCTGCGTGGTTTCCGCCGCGACGCGCACCCGATGGCCGTGATGACGGGCCTGGTGGGGGGGTTGTCGGCTTTCTATCACGACAGTACCGACATCAACAACCCGGTGCACCGCGACATCAGCGCCATCCGGCTGATCGCCAAGATGCCCACGCTGGTGGCCATGGCCTACAAGTACGGCATCGGCCAGCCCTACATCTACCCGCAGAACAACCTGTCGTACAGCGCCAACTTCATGCGCATGATGTTCGGCACGCCCTGCGAAGACTACGTGCCCAACGATGTGCTCGTGCGCGCGATGGACCGCATCTTCATCCTCCACGCCGACCACGAGCAGAACGCCAGCACCAGCACCGTTCGCCTGTGCGGCAGCAGCGGCACCAACCCGTTCGCGGCCATCGCCGCCGGCGTCGCCTGCCTGTGGGGCCCGGCCCACGGCGGCGCCAACGAAGCCGCGCTGAACATGCTGGAAGAGATCCAGCGCAACGGCGGGGTCGAGAAGATCGGCGAGTTCATCAAGAACGTGAAGGACAAGAACAGCAACGTCAAGTTGATGGGCTTCGGCCACCGCGTCTACAAGAACTACGACCCGCGCGCCAAGCTCATGCGCGAAACCTGCCATGAAGTGCTGGCCGCCACCGGCCTGGGCGACGACCCGCTGTTCAAGCTGGCCATGGCGCTGGAGAAGATCGCGCTGGAAGATGACTACTTCGTCAGCCGCAAGCTCTACCCGAACGTCGACTTCTACAGCGGCATCGTGCAGCGCGCCATCGGCATTCCGGTGAGCCTGTTCACCGCGGTGTTTGCACTGGCGCGCACGGTGGGCTGGATCGCCCAGCTCAACGAGATGATCGGCGACCCGGAATACAAGATCGGCCGTCCGCGCCAGCTGTTCGTCGGCGCCAAGCACCGCGACGTCCAGCCCATCGCGCAGCGCTGATTACGGCGCAGGCCGGCCCGCTGCTGCAGTGGGCCGGCCACGCTGTCACATGCACTCTTGCGGCTTGCCGGGCCAGGGGGTGCAGTTGCCCATGAAGTTCCAGCGGGCGCCATCGTGGGCGAAGCGCAGTGCCACGCGGTGCATGTGCCGGGCGGGGTTTTCGCTGTCGAAAGGCACGTCGAAGACCGCGATGAATTCAACCTGTCGAGGCCCGTACGGGGTGGCACTGGCAGAGACCTGGCGGATGCCCAGGTTGCGGCCGGTGGGTGCGTCGAACATCGTCGCCGACAGATTGGCCACCGGACTCTGGCCGTCCCACTGGATGTGGCCGTTGTAGTTCAGGATGTGGTCTCTCCAGTTCAGGGGCCCCTGTATCGGGGCTGCTGCCATCGGCATGTTCTCGCCGGTCAGCTGGTCGAACTCCCCCTGTTGCCAGGACTGGTAGGCGGCCACGCCCACGAGCACGGCCAGCCCGATACCGATGTTGCGCTTCAGGCGGCTCGTGCCTGGTGGAGGAGGCGGGGGTGGTGGGGGTGGCGGTGGAGGAGGCGGGGGCGGAGGTGGTGGCCTCAGGCCCTGCACCAGGGCTGCCACTGCTGCGCAAAGACGCTGCAGTTCGTCGCTGTCGCGGCCTGCGGCCCAGGCCGACAGATCGGCCGTCTGCAGGCCCCGAAAGCCCAGCGGGGGCTGGGCTCCCTGTTCGAGCACGGCCGGCACCAGAACGCCACGGCGCAGGCCCTCCGACGCCTCATCGCTGACCCAGTGCGAAGCCACCGAAGCCTGCGACCACAGCACGACCACGCAGCGCGCGGTGGCCAGTTCCTCGGAAATGACGGCCGCAAACTTCTGGCCCGGTGCCAGATCGTGGTCCCACCAGACCTTCAGCCCCTGTCCTTCGAGCGTGTTGGCCAGGCGGCTTGCCAGCGCCCTGTCGGCCCGCGCATAGCTGATGAAGACGTCGTTCAAGGCCTCGCCCCGGGTTGCCTGCCACGGTTGTAACGGCTGGCGCCGGCCCTGACAAGCGCGTCATGGGCCCGTGCATGCAGGCCCTTGCGAGCTAAAGCGCTGCCTTCAAGCCGCTGGCAAAGTGGGCCTGCATCAGGCGCGCCGCCTCGTCGGCCTGCCCCAGCAGCAGCGCCTGCATCAGCGCCCGGTGTTCGGCCAGCGAATCGACGAGCCGGCCGCGCTGCAGCAGCGAGTGGTGGCGGTTGAGCTTCATCACCTTGCGCAGGTCGTTCACCAACTGCAGCGCCCAGCGGTTGCCCGCCGCTTCCAGCAGTGCCAGATGAAAGGCCTCGTTGGTGGCGAAGAAGGCGTCGCGCTGGCGCACCTGTTTTTCCAGCCTTTCGTGCAGCGCCACCAGGGCGGTCAAGGCTTCGGGCTGGCCGCGGGCCGCCACGGTGCGCGCCGCGTCGCTTTCCAGCAGCGCCAGCAGGTGGTAGACCTGGGTCACGTCATCGGCAGACACCTCGGTCACGTAGGCGCCGCGCCGCAGTTTCATCGTCACCAGCCCTTCGGCGGCCAGCACCTTCAACGCCTCGCGCAGAGGCGTGCGGCTGATGCCGTAGTTGGCCGCCAGGGCCTGTTCGTCGATCCAGCAGCCCGGGGCCAGATCGCGGGTGTAGATCTGCTGGCGCAGCCGCTCGGCCACATCCAGGTACAGCGCGCGTGGCGCCAGCGACCGGGCGGGTGGTGTGGCGGGGCTCGAGGCTCGGGCAGGCATGCGGGCTATGCTGCAGGATGGGATGGGGTTTCTAATTCTTAATTATGAACCCGGTGAGTGCAGTTTCTGATGGCTGCTGCACCACTCGTGTGCATGGGCGCGAGATGGCTTGGCCCGCGCCTGCTTATCTGGCGCTTGCCGGCCCGTTGGCTACCTATTCTTCGACGCATTCCCGCCATCTGGAATTGCCATGAACCTGGTCGAAGAGCTCCTGCCCAACATGCGCCGTGTCCAGTCGGCCGACCGCGACCTGAAGGACCTGGGCTTGCTCTGGTCGATGATCGAGGCCAGCTCCTCGATCAGCTGCCCGGTCGACGCCGAGGCCATCCTGCCCACCCTGTCGGAAACGCGCGAACGTTTTGCCGACCTGCAGGGCCGGCTGGTGCGGCAGCTGGGCCATGAAGCGCTGGCCGAACTGGGCGACGAGCTGGCCTCGACCGCCCAGTGCGGCATCGACATCCTGGTGCGCAACCTGTTCGAGCGCACCGCCGATGTCGGCTTCCTGGCCACCGACGATGTCTTGCGCGACTTCTGTGCCGCCTCGGCCGACGACCGTGCCGCACTGCAACCGGCCATGGTGGCGCGTCTGGCGGCCTACCGCGAAAAGTACACGGTCTACGACGACATCGTGGCCCTGGCCCCCGACGGCCAGGTGCTGGCCCGACTGGATGGCAGCGGCCAAGCTCTGGTCAGCTGCGACCCGGTGGTGGCCGAGGCCCTGGCAGCGCCGGGTTACGTTGAACGTCATGGCAGCAGCGACCTGGCGGCCTCCGCCACGTCCACCTTGCTGTACGCCCACCGCATCGAAAGCGCGCGCGGGCAGCGCCTGGGTGTGCTGGTGCTGCGCTTTCGCCTGGCCGACGAGCTTCAACGCATCTTCAGCGACCTGAATCGGGCGCACCGGCAGATTGCGCTGGTGCTGCTGGACACGCAGCAGCGCGTCGTCGTCAGCCACGACGAAGCCCATGTACCGCTGGGCACCCTGCTGGAAGTGGCCGAACCCGGCAAGGTGGAACTGATCGCCTTCGCCGGCCGCGAATACCTGGCCATGCGCTGCCCCACACGCGGCTACCAGGGCTACATGGGGCCCGGCTGGCAGGCCATGGCACTGGTGTCGCTGAGCACCGCCTTCCGTGCCCGGCACGAACTGGCAGACATGCAGGAGGGTGTTTCGTTGGACAACGACGAACTTCGCCGCATCCAGCGCGAAGTGGACGTGATCAACCGCAACCTGCGCCGCGTCGTCTGGAACGGCCGGCTCGTGGCCGACGCGAATCAGCAGGCCCGCCACAACCTGAAGGCCGTGCTGCAGCAGGTGAACGATACCGGCATGCGCATGCGCGACCGCACCGGGCTGGCCATCCGCGACCTGTACCGCACGTCGCTGGGCCGGGCGCAGCAGCAATCGGGCGAACTCGCACGGCTGGCCGCAGACATCATGGACCGCAACCTCTACGAGCGTGCGAACGACTGCCGCTGGTGGGCGCTGTCGCCCGTGCTGCAGCGGGTGCTGGCCGGCCCGGTCGACGCCAGTGGCACGGAACAGCTGAATGCCGTGCTTGCAACCATCAACGGCCTGTATACCGTCTACACCCGGCTCGTCGTCTACGACGCTGCGGGCGTGGTGTGTGGCGTGTCGAACGACAACGCCGAACGCAGCCTGATCGGCACCACGGTACCGGCTTCCTGGTTGCAGGCGACGCGGGCGCTGACGGACGCCCAGCGCTACGCCGTCAGCGAATTCGAGGGTTGCGCTGCCAGCGAAGGCGTGCCCACCTACACCTATCTGGCGGCCGTGCGCGAAAGCGCAGCCGCCGGCGGCCGGTTGAGCGGCGGCATCGCCATCGTCTTCAACGCCCAGCGTGAGTTCAGCGCCATGCTGGGCGACGTGCTCGATGGCCGCGCCGGCGTGGCCGCCTTCGTCGACGGCAAGGGGCGCGTGGTGTCCTGCAGCGACGCCACGTGGGCGCCCGGCGCGACCCTGCCGTTCCCGTTGCGGGACGGTGTCGTGGAACACGAGGGTGCCCACTATGCCGTGGCCTGCCTGCAGGCCGGTGGATACCGCGAGTTCAAGCAGCAGGACGGCTATGACAACCGCGTGCGAGCCCTCGTGGCGTTGCGCCTGGGCACCCTGGAGCGCCGCCGCCAGTCCTTGTTCGACTGCAGCCTGCGCCCTTTGCCGCACCGCCGCTCCGCGGCCCGGAACGAGGCTGCCAACTGCCAGCCACGCCAGGTGGAGGAGCTGGCGCTGTTCCAGGTGGGCGCGGCCCGCTATGCCTTGCCCGTGCGCGCCGTGCTGGAAGCGCGACCGCAGGTCGGCCTGGTGCGTGTGGCCAAGGCCGGCGCCCACATGGCGGGCCTGCTCGACGTGCAGCCTGGCACGGCCAGCGGCCTGCTGCCGGTGCTGTGCGCGCGCAGCCTGTTCGGCGTGAGCTACCCGGCGCGGCTGACCGACGGCACCGTGCTCGTGCTGGCCGACCCGGCCCGGGCCGGCCAGCCGCTGATGGGCTTTCGTGTCGACGACATCATCAGCGTGCTCGACGTCGACACTGCGCATATCCAGCCAGCTCCCGAAGGCCTGCGTGGGCGAGCCCCCTGGCTGGCGGGGATGGTGCGGGTGCTGAAGAACGACGCCGAAGGCGGCGAAGCCATCATCGAACTGCTCGATGCGGCGGTCCTTCTGGCGCAGTGGCGCCCGCTGCAGGCACTGGCCGCCGCCTGAACGGGCAGCCGGGCGCGGGGAACGGCCTTGTCAGTTCGGTGTCGCGATTCTGAATTTATAATTACGGACAACAGCGCGCCACCCAGGACCCTCGAGACCGAGCCAGGGCCCGGCCCAGCCCGGCGCGTCGAGGAGTCCCTGCATGAACGCCACCCCGTCCGCACCCCTCAGCCAAGTTACCCCCGGACTCGAGGCGTGGCAACGCGCCGCCGCCAAGTCTGCCCCCGGCGGTGATGTTGCCGCCCTGAACTGGGTGACGCCCGAGGGCCTGACGGTCAAGCCGCTCTACACCGCAGCCGACGTGGCCGGCCTGCCCGACCCGGCCCTGGCCGACACCTTGCCCGGCTTTGCGCCCTTCATCCGCGGCCCGCAGGCCACCATGTACGCTGTGCGGCCCTGGACGATCCGCCAGTACGCGGGCTTCTCCACTGCCGAAGACAGCAACGCCTTCTACCGCCAGGCTCTGGCCGCCGGCGGGCAGGGCGTGAGCGTGGCCTTCGACCTGGCCACGCATCGCGGCTACGACAGCGACCATCCGCGCGTGACGGGCGACGTCGGCAAGGCCGGTGTGGCCATCGACAGCGTCGAGGACATGAAGATCCTGTTCGACGGCATTCCGCTCGACAAGGTGAGCGTGAGCATGACGATGAACGGCGCCGTGCTGCCGGTGCTGGCCGGCTACGTGGTGGCCGCCGAAGAGCAGGGCGTGCGGCAGGACCAGTTGAGCGGGACCATCCAGAACGACATCCTCAAGGAGTTCATGGTCCGCAACACCTACATCTACCCGCCGGCGCCGAGCATGCGCATCGTCGCCGACATCATCGACTACACCGCGCGCTGCATGCCGAAGTTCAATTCGATCAGCATCAGCGGCTACCACATGCAGGAAGCCGGCGCCAACCAGGCGCTGGAACTGGCGTTCACGCTGGCCGACGGTGCCGAGTACGTCAAGGTGGCCACCGCGCGCGGGCTGGACGTCGACGACTTCGCGCCACGCCTGAGCTTCTTCTGGGCGATCGGGATGAACTTCTATCTCGAGATCGCCAAGATGCGCGCGGCGCGGCTGCTCTGGACACGCATCATGCAGGGCTTCGGCGCAAAGAACCCGAAGAGCCTGATGCTGCGCACCCATTGCCAGACGAGCGGCTGGAGCCTGGCCGAGCAGGACCCATACAACAACATCGTGCGCACCACCATCGAGGCGATGGCCGCGGTGTTCGGCGGCACGCAAAGCCTGCACACCAACAGCTTCGACGAGGCGATTGCCCTGCCCACCGAGACCAGCAGCCGTATCGCCCGCAATACCCAGCTGATCCTGCAGGAAGAAACCCACATCACCAGCGTCGTCGACCCCTGGGCCGGCAGCTACATGATGGAGACCCTGACCCAGCAGATGGCCGACAAGGCCTGGGCCATCATCGAGGAAGTGAACGCCCAAGGCGGCATGACCCAGGCCGTGGACAGCGGCTGGGCCAAGCTGAAGATCGAGGCCAGCGCGGCCGAGAAGCAGGCGCGCATCGATGCCGGCAAGGACGTCATCGTCGGCGTCAACAAGTACCGGCTGCCGAAGGAAGACGCGATCGAGGTGCGCGAGGTCGACAACGTCATGGTGCGTGAAGGCCAGATCGCACGCCTGCAGCAGATCCGCGCCACCCGCGACAGCGCCATGGTCCAGGCTGCGCTGGATGCGTTGACGACAGCGGCTGAGTCGGGGCAGGGCAATCTGCTGGCATTGAGCATCGACGCCATGCGTCTGCGCGCCACGGTGGGCGAGGTCAGCGATGCGCTGGAGAAGGTGTTCGGCCGCCACCGCGCCGACATCCAGAAGGTGACGGGCGTGTATGCCGCGGCCTACGACAGCGCCGAAGGCTGGGCCAAGCTGCAAGGCGAGATCGCGGCCTTCGGTGACGAATACGGCCGCCGCCCGCGGGTGATGATCGCCAAGCTGGGCCAGGACGGGCACGACCGCGGCGCCAAGGTGGTGGCCACGGCCTTTGCCGACCTGGGCTACGACGTCGACATCGGCCCGCTGTTCCAGACGCCCGAGGAATGCGCGCGCCAGGCGATCGAGAACGACGTGCATGCCGTGGGTGTCAGCACCCTGGCTGCCGGCCACAAGACCCTGGTGCCTGCCATCCTGGCGGAACTGAAGAAGCAGGGCGCCGACGACATCATCGTCTTCGTCGGCGGCGTCATCCCGAAGCAGGACTACGGTTTCCTCTACGACGCCGGCGTCAAGGGCATCTATGGCCCGGGCACGCCGATCCCGGTGAGCGCCAAGGACGTGCTCGAACAGATCAAGGCTGCGGTGGCCGTGTGAGGGTGGCAGCAATCGGCCCGTTGTGGTCGTTCGCTCGGACCCCTTCGGCTGTCGATGCGGGTCCCTTGGGCTGGGCGAGCCGGATGGCCCCCTCCGCTCATGTCCCCCGCCCACGGCCCGCCAGGTGCCTGGGGCACCTGGCGGACCGCGGGCTCCTCCTTTACTTCGCTGCGGGGGCCACCCGACTCACCCAGCCCAGACACCATCTCGGCGCGCCACGGTGGAGCGAAGACACGGTGGTTGCAAAGGTGGGCTGGGGCTGGCTGTGGCGCGCATGGGAGGCGCCGAGGAGCGCAGGGCCCGCGGCCCCCGCGCGCAGCGCGGATCAACCTCTGACTCGCCGCAGGTGTTTGAGCGCAGTGAGCGCAGCGAACGCAGCGAGTTCGGCGGCGGGGCCGCGGGACCGAGCACCGCAGGGAAGTCGGAGCGAAGCGGAGACCGCCGAGGATAAGCGCCACAGCCAGCCCCAGCCCGCCTTTGCAGAGGGACCAAGCCGGCAAGAAACGAACGACCGCAACGGGCCGATAGCAGCCAGCCTGCGCTGGACGAATCAATGCCTACTCAGCCTGCCCTGATCGAGCAACTGCTGGCCCCACCCGGCCCCGTGCAGCGCCGCGCCCTGGCCAAGGCCATCACCTTGCTGGAGAGCACACGCGCCGACCACCGGGCGCAGGCCGACGAGTTGCTGAACGCCTTGCTGCCGCACGCGGGCCAGTCGCTGCGCCTGGGCATCAGTGGTGTGCCCGGTGTTGGCAAGAGCACCTTCATCGAGGCGCTGGGCCTGTTTCTCGTCGGGAAAGGCCACCGTGTCGCCGTGCTGGCCGTCGACCCGAGCAGCAGCGTCAGCGGCGGCAGCATCCTGGGCGACAAGACGCGCATGGAGAGGCTGTCGGTCGACACCCGGGCCTTCATCCGGCCCAGTCCGGCCAGCGGCAACCTGGGCGGTGTGGCCGAGAAGACGCGCGAGGCGATGCTGGTGTGCGAGGCCGCGGCCTACGACATCGTGATCGTCGAGACCGTGGGTGTCGGCCAGAGCGAGACCGCCGTGGCCGGCATGACCGACCTGTTCGTGCTGCTGCAGCTGCCCAATGCCGGTGACGACCTGCAGGCCATCAAGAAAGGCGTGATGGAGCTGGCCGACCTGGTCGTTATCAACAAGGCCGACATCGACCCCGCCGCCGCCATGCGTGCGCAGGCCCAGATCACCAGCGCGTTGCGCTTCCTGGGCCCGCATGCCCATGCAGGCACGCAGGTGCTGCAGCTGAGCGCACTGCAGGGCACGGGGCTGGCCGACTTCTGGCGTGTGGTGAACGAATTCCATGCGCGCCGCCAGGCCAGTGGCGAGCTGGCCGCGCGGCGCCGCCAGCAGGACCAGGCGTGGATGTGGGAACGCATCGAAGCCGGCTTGCGCCAACGGTTTCGCCAGCACCCTGCCGTTCGCCAGGCCCTGCCGCAGGTGCTGGCCGAGCTGCAGGCCGGCACGCTGGCAGCATCGGTCGCCGCACGGCGGCTGCTGGACCTGCTGGACTGAAATTCCGAACAGCCTGACCCCATCTCCGAACGAGGACCCACCCATGCAAGACATCCTGGAACAGCTGGAAGCCAAACGCCGCGCCGCGCGGCAGGGCGGTGGTGAAAAGCGCATTGCCGCCCAGCATGCCAAGGGCAAGCTCAGCGCCCGCGAACGGCTCGAGATCCTGCTCGACCCCGGCAGCTTCGAGGAATGGGACATGTTCGTCGAGCATCGCTGCAGCGATTTCGGCATGCAGGACAACAAGGTGCCGGGCGACGGCGTCGTCACCGGCTACGGCATGATCAACGGCCGGCTGGTGTTCGTCTTCAGCCAGGACTTCACGGTCTTCGGCGGCGCGCTGAGCGAGGCCCATGCCGAGAAGATCTGCAAGGTGATGGACCAGGCCATGAAGGTGGGCGCACCCGTCATCGGCATCAACGACAGCGGCGGCGCCCGCATCCAGGAAGGTGTCGCCTCACTGGGGGGTTACGCCGAAGTCTTCCAGCGCAACGTCATGGCCAGCGGTGTCGTGCCGCAGATCAGCCTGATCATGGGGCCCTGCGCGGGTGGCGCGGTGTATTCACCGGCCATGACCGACTTCATCTTCATGGTCAAGGACAGCAGCTACATGTTCGTCACCGGCCCCGAGGTCGTGAAGACGGTGACGCATGAAGAAGTGACGGCCGAGCAGCTGGGCGGGGCCACCACCCACACCGGCCGCAGCGGTGTCGCCGACCTGGCTTTCGACAACGACGTCGAGGCCATCCTGATGACGCGGCGTTTCTTCAACTACCTGCCGCTGAACAACCGCGACAAGCCGCCTGTGCGCCCCAGCGGCGACGCTGCCGAGCGGCTCGACCACTCGCTCGACACCCTGATCCCCGACAACCCGAACCAGCCCTACGACATGGGCGAGCTGATCCTGAAGGTGGTGGACGACGGCGACTTCTTCGAGCTGCAGCCTGACAACGCGCGCAACATCATCATCGGCCTGGCGCGCATGGACGGCCGGCCCGTGGGCATCGTCGCCAACAACCCGCAGGTGCTGGCCGGCTGCCTGGACATCAAGAGCAGCATCAAGGCCGCGCGCTTCGTGCGCTTCTGCGACGCCTTCGGCATCCCCGTCGTCACCTTCGTCGATGTGCCGGGTTTCATGCCCGGCACCAGCCAG
Source organism: Rubrivivax sp. (assembly GCA_022842595.1). GTDB lineage: Bacteria > Pseudomonadota > Gammaproteobacteria > Burkholderiales > Burkholderiaceae_C > Rubrivivax. The sequence continues at coordinate 10,109 of JALHPF010000001.1, read as the reverse complement.
GAATACGGCGGCATCATCAAGCATGGCGCCAAGCTGCTGTACGCCTATGCCGAGTGCACCGTTCCCAAGGTCACGGTGATCACGCGCAAGGCCTATGGCGGCGCCTACGACGTGATGAGCAGCAAGCACCTGCGCGGCGACGTCAACTTCGCCTGGCCGAACGCCGAGATCGCGGTGATGGGTGCAAAGGGCGCCGTCGAGATCATCTTCCGCGAGGACAAGGGCGATCCGGCCAAACTCGCCGCCAAGGAAGCTGAATACAAGGCGCGCTTCGCCAACCCTTTCGTGGCCGGCGCGCGTGGCTACATCGACGACGTGATCCAGCCACACGAAACGCGCAAGCGCATCTGCCGCAGCCTGGCCATGCTGAAGGACAAGGCGCTGAGCAACCCGTGGCGCAAGCACGGCAACATCCCGCTCTGAGCTTGCGGCAGTCCGCGTGAACACCAGCATCTACCGCATGTTCAACCTGCGGCGCGACCAGCAGGACGCCGACGTCATCGACGACACGCTGCGCACCGGCGCCGAAGCCGTGGGCACCAACCTGTGGGTGCTGTTCTTCGCGATCCTGATTGCATCGGTGGGGCTGAACGTCAATTCCACCGCGGTGATCATCGGTGCGATGCTGATCTCGCCGCTGATGGGCCCGATCGTCGGTATCGGGTATGCCGCGGCGGTGGCTGACTTCCCGCTCATCCGCACCGCGGCGCGCAACCTGCTCTTGTTCACCGGGCTGAGCCTGCTGACCTCGGTGGTGTATTTCACCCTGAGCCCGCTCGACGAGCCACAGTCGGAACTGCTGGCGCGCACCAGCCCGACGCTGTGGGACGTGTTGATCGCAGCCTTCGGCGGCGCGGCTGGCATGGTGGCCGTCACGCGCAGGAGCTTTTCGAACATCGTGCCCGGCGTGGCCATTGCCACGGCCTTGATGCCGCCCCTGTGCACGGCCGGGTTCGGCCTGGCGAACGGCCGCTGGGACATGTTTGCCGGCGCGTTCTACCTGTTCCTGATCAACGGCGTCTTCATTGCCGCGGCCACGCTGGCGATGGCCAAGCTGCTGCGCCTGCCGGCACGGGGCGTGGTCGACGCCGCGACACGCCGTCGCCACCGCGCCTTCATCACCTTGGGCCTGCTGGCGGTTCTGGTGCCCAGCGTCTGGCTGGGTGTGCGCTTTGTCGAGCACGAGGTCTTTGCCAACGCCGCAGGCAAGGTGGGCCGGGCGATGCTGGCCGACAACCGGGTGCTGTCCTACGACGTCGACGCCAAGTCCCGCCAGCTGCGCCTGACCGCGCTCGGTGACCGCGACCACGAGCAGCTGCTTGCCCGTGCGCAGGAACTGCTGGCCGAAGCCGGGGCGAAGGACGGCCAGGTCTCGCTGCGCCGCGCCGGTGAACGTTCACTGGACGTCAACGCCCTGCGCAAGGACCTCACCGAGGAACTCCAGCGCAGCCTGGTCGCACAGGTGCAGGCCAATGACGCCCGTGTGCGCCAGCTGCAGGCCGATGTCAGCCAGGCCCTGGCCGCCACGGCCCAGCGCGGGCCGGAGACCACGGGGCTGGACGCCGAGATCCGCGCTCAGTTGCCGCAGGTGCGTGCCGCCTGGCTCGGCCAGGTGCTGGCGCCGGCTGCTGCGGCTTCAGCGCCAGCCGCGCCAGCAATGCTCGTCGTCAGCGTCGAGCGCCCGCTGAGCGCCCCTGAGCGTGAACGCCTTTCCGCCTGGCTGGCCGTGCGCCTGGCCCAGCCTGAAGTCCTCGTCGTCGACCACATCGTGCGCCCGCCCCCGCGGCGCAATTGAAAGCCCTGCCATGTTCAAGAAGATCCTGATTGCCAACCGTGGCGACAACGGCCGCCAAGCCGTTGCGGCGCGGCCAAAGTGCCTGGTGCGCGCAGCGCACGCCGGCGATTTCACCGCGGAGATCAACGATGTTTAAGAAGATACTGATTGCCAACCGCGGTGAAATCGCCTGCCGCGTCATCACCACCGCCCGCAAGCTCGGCATCGCCACGGTGGCGGTGTATTCCGACGCCGACCGCGACGCACGCCACGTCGCCCTGGCCGACGAGTCGGTGCGGTTGGGGCCGGCGCCGTCGCGCGAAAGCTACCTGCTGGCCGACAGGATCATCGAAGCCTGCCTTTCCACTGGCGCCGAAGCCGTTCACCCGGGCTACGGCTTCCTGAGCGAGAACGAAGACTTCGCCCGCCGTGTCGAGGAAGCCGGTGTCGTCTTCATCGGCCCGAAGCACCACAGCATCGCCGCGATGGGCGACAAGATCGCTTCGAAGAAGCTGGCGCTGGCGGCGAAGGTCAACACCATCCCGGGCTGGAACGAGGCGATCGAGTCGCCGGAACGTGCGGTGGAGATCGCGCGCGATATCGGCTACCCGGTGATGATCAAGGCCAGCGCCGGCGGCGGCGGCAAGGGCCTGCGCGTGGCTTTCAACGACAAGGAAGCGTTCGAAGGTTTCAGCAGCTGCCGCAATGAGGCGAAGGCGAGCTTCGGCGACGACCGCATCTTCATCGAGAAATTCGTCGAAAGCCCGCGCCACATCGAAATCCAGGTGCTCGGTGACGCCCATGGCAACGTCGTCTATCTGCACGAACGTGAATGCAGCATCCAGCGCCGCCATCAGAAGGTGATCGAGGAAGCGCCTTCGCCTTTCATCAGCGAGGCCACGCGCAAGGCCATGGGCGAGCAGGCGGTGCAGCTGGCCAAGGCCGTGCAGTACCAGAGCGCGGGCACGGTGGAGTTCGTCGTCGGCAAGGACCAGGGCTTCTACTTCCTGGAAATGAACACGCGACTGCAGGTCGAGCACCCGGTGACGGAGAGCATCACCGGCATCGACATCGTCGAACAGATGCTGCGCGTGGCCGCCGGTGAGCGGCTCGGCTTCACGCAGGCCGACATTCCGCGTCGGGGTTGGGCCATCGAATGCCGCATCAATGCCGAAGACCCTTTCCGCAACTTCCTGCCTTCGACCGGCCGCCTGGTGCGCTTCCAGCCGCCCACGCAGACGATGTTCGCGGCTGAGGCCGTGCCGGAAGGCGGCGGCGTGCGTGTGGACACCGGCGTGGCCGAGGGCGGCGCGATCCCGATGTTCTACGACTCGATGATCGCCAAGCTCATCGTGCATGCGCCCACCCGCGGCGAAGCCATCGCCCGCATGCGCGAGGCGCTCAACGGCTTCGTCATTCGCGGCGTGTCCAGCAACATTCCTTTCCAGGCGGCGCTGCTGGCCCATCCGAAGTTCCAGTCGGGCGACTTCAACACCGGCTTCATCGCCGAACACTATGCGCAGGGTTTCCGGTCGGAGGACGTGCCGCACGACGACCCGATGCTGCTGGTGGCGCTGGCGGCCGCCGCGCAGCGGCGGCTGCTGGAACGTGCCGGCGGCATCAGCGGCCAGCTCGACGGCCATGGTGTCGTGATGGGCCGCGAGTTCGTGGCCGTCGTCAAGGGCGTGGCCGGCCAGCACCAGTACCTGCCGGTCACCATCGACCTGCGCCAGCCGGCGGCCGGCAACACCGCCGCGCTGCTGAACATCGAAGTGGGCGGCCAGACCTATGCGGTGGCGCAGGACTGGGTGTTCGGCCGCATCCGCGCCACCGGCCGCAGCAACGGCAGGCCCTACACCGCGCAGATCGAGCGCCAGGGCCTGTGGCTGCAGGTGGCGCACGACGGCCGGCGCATCGAAGTGCAGATGCTGGGCCGGCGCGCCGCCGAACTTCTTCGGCTGATGCCTTTCAAGGCCCCGCCCGACATGAGCAAGTTCCTGCTGTCGCCGATGCCCGGCCTGCTGGTTCAGGTGGCCGTGCAGCCCGGGCAGAAGGTGATGGCCGGTGAACGCCTGGCGGTGATCGAGGCGATGAAGATGGAGAACATCCTGCTGGCCCATGCCGACGGCGTGGTCGGTGAACTGCTGGCGCGGCAGGGCGAGAGCCTGGCCGTCGACCAACCCATCCTGAGCTTCGCCTGAGCATCCGCCCGAGCATCCAAATGAACGCTGTCACCACCCATCCGCTCACCCTGCACAAGCCTGCGCCGAGGGCTTTGCCCAGCGGCCCCTGGACGCGCCAGGCCGTGCTGGCCCTGATGGCCCAGCCCTTCATGCAGCTGGTGCAGCAGGCGCACGCGGTGCACCGCGCGCAGTTCCCGCAGGGCGACATCGAACTGGCTTCACTGCTCAGCGTGAAGACCGGCGGCTGCCCCGAGGACTGCAGCTACTGCCCGCAGAGCGTGCACTACGACACCGGCGTCGACGCCAGCAAGCTGATGGCGCCCGACGCGGTGCTGGCCGCAGCGCGTGCCGCGCAGGCCGCCGGCGCCACGCGCTTCTGCATGGGCGCAGCCTGGCGCAGCCCGACCGACCGCGACATCGCCAAGGTGGCCGAACTGGTGGCCGGCGTGCGCGCACTCGGCCTGCAGACCTGCGCCACGCTGGGCATGCTGGCCCCCGCGCAGGCCCGGACCCTGGCCGAGGCCGGGCTGGACTACTACAACCACAACCTCGACAGCGCGCCCGACTTCTACCCGCAGATCGTCGGCACTCGGGTTTACGACGAACGCCTGGCAACGCTGCAGAACGTGCGTGACGCCGGCGTGAAGGTCTGCTGCGGCGGCATCATCGGCATGGGCGAAACGCGCGAACAACGCGCCGGGCTCATTGCCGAACTGGCCAGCCTGCAGCCCGCGCCGGAATCGGTGCCCGTCAACAACCTGGTGCGCGTGCCCGGCACGCCGCTGGCCGACAGCCCGCCGGTGGACCCGTTCGAGATGGTGCGCATGGTGGCGGTGGCACGCATCACCATGCCGCGCGCGCGGGTGCGCCTGTCGGCGGGGCGGCGCGAGCTCGGTGACGGCATCCAGGCGCTGTGCTTCATGTCCGGCGCCAACAGCATCTTCTATGGCGACAAGCTGCTCGTCACCGGCAACCCCGATGTCGACGCCGACCGCGCCCTGCTGCAACGCCTGGACCTGCCCGTGACCGGAGCCTCGACATGAACGACAAACCCTTCCGCATCCTGGGCCTGCAGCAGGTGGCCATCGGCGGCCCCGACAAGGCGCGACTGCGCGCGCTGTGGGTCGACATGCTGGGCCTGCAGGTGAAGAGCACGTTCGTCAGCGAGCGCGAGAACGTCGACGAGGACATCTGCGAAATGGGGCAGGGCGCGCATGCGGTGGAAGTCGACCTGATGCAGCCACTGGACCCCGACAAGAAGCCCGCCGTGCACACGACGCCGCTGAACCACGTGGGGCTGTGGGTGGACGACCTGCCGAAGGCGGTCGAATGGATGACGGCCCACGGCGTGCGGTTTGCGCCCGGCGGCATCCGCAAGGGTGCTGCGGGCCACGACATCTGTTTCATCCACCCCAAGGCCAGCGACGAGTTCCCGGTGGGTGGTGAAGGTGTGCTCATCGAACTGGTGCAGGCCCCGCCCGAGGTCGTGCGCGCACTGTCGTAGCTGCGGGCCGGGCGACCACCCGGGCCATTCCTGGCACTCAAGGAGACCGGCCGCACTTTGCGTGTCGGTCAAGCCCACCCGACCAGGATTTCACGAACTGAGACGTTCCCACCGCGCCCGTCCGGCCCGGTCCTGGATGGCGGCCGCCCGGCTGGCAGCCTGGGGCTGAGTTGGAGCGCTGGTCCGATTCAGGTGTTCGTGATGCGGGTGTTCAACGACAGCGGTTCGCCCGTGGCGGCTGGCCCCCGGCACGGGGTGTCGGTGCTGCTGGACTTCTGAACGCCAGTGGCTGGCGCAGTCCGGGCCAAAGGGCTGGCAATGCGGGTTCGCCCTGCTGCGACGGGCGCAGGAAAGTCATGCCACTGCCCTTAGACTGCGAAATTGCGGCAGCGCGGCAAAAAGAGCCGGTGGCCATCGACCCGGGACAGATTTCGAAGGTAGCCCCCAGCAGGCATGAGCGACGACACGATCCTCGAAACGAAGGCGTTGACCAAGGAATTCAAGGGCTTCGTTGCCGTTGACCATGTCGACCTGAAAGTCAAGCGCGGCACCATCCACGCGCTGATCGGCCCGAACGGTGCCGGCAAGACCACCTGTTTCAATCTGCTGACGAAGTTTCTGGCGCCGACCTCGGGCCAGATCCTGTTCAAGGGCCAGGACATCACGCGCGAAGCGCCGGCCCACATTGCGCGCCGCGGCATCATCCGTTCGTTCCAGATCTCGGCCGTGTTCCCGCACCTGAGCGTGCTGGAAAACGTGCGTGTGGCCCTGCAGCGCAAGCTGGGGACCTCGTTCCATTTCTGGCGCTCGGAATCTAGCCTGAAGCCGCTGGACGCGCGTGTGGTCGAGCTGCTGCGCGCCGTCGACCTGGAGGAATACGCCCAGACACCGACGGTCGAACTCAGCTATGGCCGCAAGCGTGCGCTGGAGATCGCCACCACGCTGGCGATGGACCCCGAACTGATGCTGCTCGACGAGCCCACCCAGGGCATGGGCCTGGAAGACGTGGACCGCATCCGCCAGCTCATCAAGAAGGTGGCCGCCGACCGCACCGTGCTGATGGTGGAGCACAACATGAGCGTGGTAGCGAGCATTGCCGACACCATCACGGTGCTGCAGCGTGGCGCCACGCTGGCCGAGGGGCCGTATGCCGAAGTCTCGAAGAATCCGGCAGTGATCGAAGCCTACATGGGCACGGCCAACGTCGAGCTGAAAGGCGCGCACTGATGTTGATCGCCAGGCTCACTGCGTTCGCCACTCGCCGAGGGGGCCGTTGATGGCCACCCCGATGCTGGAAGTCCACGATCTGCACGGCTGGTACGGCGAAAGCCATGTGCTGCACGGCGTGAATTTCGACGTGCAGGAAGGCGAAGTCGTCACCCTGCTCGGCCGCAACGGCGCCGGCCGCACCAGCACGCTGCGGGCCATCATGGGCCTGATCGGTTCACGCAAGGGGTCGGTGAAGGTGCGTGGCACCGAGGCCATCGCGATGGCCTCGCACCGCATCGCGCGCCTGGGCATCGGCTACTGCCCCGAGGAGCGGGGCATCTTCAGCAGCCTGACGGCCGAGGAGAACCTGCTGCTGCCGCCGGTGCTGGCCGAGGGCGGCATGACGGTGGACCAGATCTACACGATGTTCCCGAACCTGAAGGAACGTGCCAGCAGCCCCGGCACGCGGCTTTCAGGGGGTGAACAGCAGATGCTGGCGGTGGCCCGCATCCTGCGCACAGGCGCGCGGCTCCTGCTGCTGGACGAAATTTCCGAAGGCCTGGCCCCGGTCATCGTGCAGAAGCTGGCCGAAGCCGTGCTGGCCCTGCGCAAGCAGGGCTACACCATCGTCATGGTGGAGCAGAACTTCCGATTCGCCGCGCCGCTGGCCGACCGCTTCTTCCTCATCGAGCATGGCCAGGTGCTTCAGGAGTTCACCCAGGCGCAGTTGCCCGGGCAGATCGACCGACTTCACGAATACCTGGGCGTATGAAATGTTGCCCCCAAGCTCGCTGGCGCTCGCTACCCCCCGAGGGGGCCGTCCGCCAGCGGACCGGCGAAGCCGGTTCCGCGGCGGGAAGCTTGGTTTTGTCCGATGCGCTCGCCACGCAGCCCACCCCCACCCCATTGGAGAAAGTCATATGTTGAAGTTCAAGAAGATCGCCGGCGCCGCAGCACTCGCCGCTGCGACTGCCATCGCCCCGGCGCAAGCGCAGGTGTCCGGCGACGTGATCCGCGTGGGCATCATCACCGACATGTCGGGCCTGTACTCCGACATCGACGGCCAGGGTGGCGTCGAGGCCATCAAGATGGCCGTGGCCGACATGGGGGGCGCCATCAACGGCAAGAAGATCGAAGTGCTGTTCGCCGACCACCAGAACAAGGCCGACGTCGCTGCCTCGAAGGCGCGGGAATGGTTCGACACGCAGGGCGTGGACATGCTCATCGGCGGCACCAATTCGGGCACCGCACTGGCCATGGCCAAGGTGGCAGCCGAGAAGAAGAAGCTGTTCATCGCCATCGGTGCGGCCACCGCGGCGCTGACCAACGACCAGTGCAACCCGTACACCGTGCACTGGGCCTACGACACCGTGGCGCTGGCCAAGGGCACGGGCAATGCGGTGGTTAAGGCCGGCGGCAAGAGCTGGTACTTCCTGACGGCCGACTACGCCTTCGGCGCGCAATTGCAGAACGACACCTCCAACGTCGTCAAGGCCGCCGGCGGCACGATCGTCGGCTCGGTGAAGCACCCCTTGTCGGCCAGCGACTTCAGCAGCTTCCTGCTGCAGGCGCAGGGCAGCAAGGCGCAGATCCTGGGCCTGGCCAATGCCGGTGGCGACACCATCAACAGCATCAAGGCCGCGAACGAGTTCGGCATCACGAAGACGATGAAGCTGGCCGGCCTGCTGGTGTTCATCAACGACATCCACAGCCTGGGCCTGAAGACCACGCAGGGCCTGTACCTCACCGACAGCTGGTACTGGAACCGCGACCCTGAAGCCCGCGCCTGGAGCCGCAAGTTCTTCGAGAAGATGAAGCGCATGCCGTCCAGCATCCAGGCCGGCGACTATTCGGCCACGCTGCAGTTCCTGAACGCCGTCAAGGCCACCGGCAGCGACGACAGCGACAAGGTGCTGGCCCACATGCGCAAGACGCCGATCAACGACATCTTCGCCAAGGGCGGCTTCATCCGCGGCGACGGCCGCATGGTCCACGACATGTACCTGATGCAGGTGAAGGCACCGGACAAGAGCACCGAGCCGTGGGACTACTACAACGTGGTCGAGACCTTCAAGGGCGAAACCGCCTGGACGACCAAGGCCGAATCGAAGTGCGCGGCCTGGAAGTGAATCGGAAGCGATGATGAAGACGGCCGGCGAACGACTGCGACATGACTGAAATTTTCGGCATCCCGGTGCAGGCCTTCGCCGGCCAGTTGTTGCTGGGCCTGGTCAACGGGTCCTTCTACGCCATGCTCAGCCTGGGCCTGGCGGTCATCTTCGGCCTGCTGGGCATCGTCAACTTCGCGCATGGCGCGCTGTACATGATCGGTGCCTACGTGGCCTGGGTCGGGCTCGAGAAGTTCGGCCTGAATTACTGGGTCGCGCTGATCGTCGCGCCCCTTGTCGTGGGCGCGCTGGGCGCGCTGATCGAACGCACCCTGCTCAAGCAGCTGTACAAGATCGACCCGATCTACGGTCTGCTGCTCACCTTCGGCCTGGCGTTGATCGCCGAAGGCGTGTTCCGCGACCAGTTCGGCGTGTCGGGCCAGCAGTATTCCGTGCCCGATCTGCTGCAGGGCGCCACCAACCTGGGCTTCATGATCCTGCCGAACTACCGCGCATGGGTGGTGGTGGCTTCGCTCACGGTCTGCCTGGGCACCTGGTTCCTGATCGAGAAGACAAGCCTGGGCGCCACGCTGCGCGCCGGCACCGAGAACCCGGCCCTGGTTCAGGCCTTCGGCATCAACGTGCCGCGGCTCGTGACTCTGACTTACGCGGGTGGCGCAGCCCTGGCGGCCTTGGCGGGCGTGCTGGCCGCGCCGATCATCCAGATCACGCCGCTGATGGGCAGCAACCTGATCATCGTCGTGTTCGCGGTCGTGGTGATCGGCGGCATGGGCTCCATCCTGGGTTCGATCATCACCGGCGTGCTGCTCGGCCTGGTCGAAGGCCTGACCAAGGTTTTCTACCCCGAAGCCTCGAGCATCGTCGTCTTCGTCATCATGGCCATCGTGCTGGTGCTGCGGCCGGCCGGCCTGTTCGGGAAGGGCGCGTGATGGCTGCTTTGCAGGTGGCTGCATTCGGCCCGTTGCGGTCGTTCGCTCGGACCCCTTCGGCTGTCGACGCGGGTCCCTTGGGCTGGGCGAGCCGGGTGGCCCCCTCCGCTCATGTCCCCCGCCCACGGCCCGCCAGGTGCCTGAGGCACCTGACGGTCCGTGGGCTCCTCCTTTACTTCGCTGCGGGGGCCACCCGACTCACCCAGCCCGCCACCGTGTCGGCGCGCAACGGTGAAGAGCAAGTCACGGTGGTTGCAAAGGCGGGCTGGGGCTGGCTGTGGCGCGCATGGGAGGCGCCGAGGAGCGCAGGGCCCGCGGCCCTCGCGCGCAGCGCGAATCAACCTCTGACTCGCCGCAGGTGTTTGAGCGGAGTGAGCGCAG